>CAVALA010000006.1:0-71756 GCA_963589615.1 Prevotellamassilia timonensis | reverse complement strand
ACTGAACGGTGTTGAAATGTCCTACAATCCGGGCGCAAAAGTTTTGGATGAGAGCAAAAAACGTTCGGGACAAATCCGCGAGCAGCGCGTCTACCACGGAACCGGTGCTGACTTCGACCACGTGCGCTTTTTCCGCACCGCCAACGGTGAAGCCTACAGATTCACAGTTGGTGGCAAAATCTACATTGACCCACGTATTGCCAACGCTGAGACTCCCGTCCACGAATATACCCACCTTTGGTCAACCGCCTTGCGCGCCAACAATGCCAAGGAATGGGCGAACGTGGTGAACATTATGAAGGGCGAGAAGGAACTGTGGGACGAAATCCGCGAGCGTTACCCGGAACTCAAGACCGATGACGAAGTTGCGGACGAAGTCCTTGCGCACTATTCCGGCAAGCGCGGTGCAGAACGTTTGTGCGAGGAACGTTACCAAGTACTAGAGTATACACAGCCGAGTATACACACAAAAACGGAGCACAACTCGCAATGTGAGTGTGTTCCGTTTCGCTTGGGTGATATTATGAGATGGAATGACGATACGCTTAGTAGCCGATGACAATACCGGTTGTGACGGCGCTGAACTTCGGACCGAATGAGGTGTCAAGCACGTCGCAGGGAGAATATTTTACATACAGGCCAATGCCACGCCAGTGTATTTGCGCTTTGAGGTCTACGCTAACGGGACGCTGATGAATGTCGTTGTAGCGTTCCTCTACGTGGTGCGTCACTCCTTGTTCGGTGTCGGCTATGCTATAGTTCGACTGTGCTGTAGCGTGTGTGTTGAAGAGGAGTGTGGCGGACACGTCGGCGTGCCAGTTGTGGGGAAAATTGAATCCGTAGGTGAAGGGGATGCCTACGCTGAACACTTTGATGCGCGAACTTTCCGTGTTGGTGGCTGCGGCAGGGTAGGGGGTAAGCGTCAGCGTGTTCGTATTGTCACGGAAGAAACGCATGCGTCCTGTTGTACGGTAGTTGCGCCAGTTGAACGAAAGGCCTACGGCAAAAAACGTTTTGCGGCTCTTTGAGCGCCAAGAGTAGCGGATTGGTTCAAACCCAATTTCGAAACTTGCTCCCATGTTGAGGTCCATATTGCCAGCATCGCGTCCCACTGCTTTTACAAAGCCAAAGTAGGCGTTGGCAAAGTCGAATGAGTTGCGTTTCTTGTTTTTCTTCTGTTTCCAATTGCAGAACAGACTACTATTTTTGCAGGCAAGCGTGTCAATGGCTGTTGAGTCGGAAGTGGAAGAACATTGAGCGGTTTTTGTGGCTGTAGTATGAATGGTGTCGTTGGCTTCTATGGCGTTGGACGTCAAGGCTGCAAACGCAGAAAGGAAAATAAAAAGTATTTTGCGTGTCATAAGATGTGTGATGTTTAAAGGGTTACGCCAATGGTGAGGAGCTTGAAGTTCGTGGGGGAAGAAGAGCTAAACGTGTTGAAAGGCTGGTATTTGATGTAGAGACCACCTATCTTTCTCGACTCTAAAACTACGCGATAAGCCATGTTGAACCGATGGCCGTCAATGTTGTAGTATTTGTCGGTATAATGCTTCTCGTCTATGCTGTAGCGCGTACGCGTACAGTTGCCTAACGTGTACTGTGGTTCAACGAAGAGTCCCAACGAGAAGTTTTTGTTGAACGCGTGAGTGTAGCCGATGGGCAATGTCAGTGCGTAACTTTTCAAAAGCGAATGGTGGTCGCGGCTATTTTCGGGGTAGGGGACGGCTTCGAGTTCTCCGTCGCGTTTGACGTATTGCCACTGTTTGCCTCCGCGGAATATATTCACTTCAAGGCCGAGGCCGATTCCGATGCAGTCGCGGCGGGAGCGGAACACATAGTTCGCACCGATTACCTGCAAACCCGCATTGAAACCCACTTTCGTGGGTACGTTGCCTTTCTTGTCTGTGAGGATGGAGGCACCAATGTGGACATCATCAAAACCTGTGGCATAAAATCCGCTTTCGTCCATCAAACTGTCGTTCTTGAGTGCGCGGTTCTTCAAAAGGGGAATTGTAAAGTCGATGGCAGATGTCTGGTGCTCGCTGATGCTTGTTTCAGAGTTGCTAGGGATTGAGTGGGCATAGTTGAACACATATGCCGGGTCGTTCTCTTTTCCATAGATTTGTACACGGGTGGAGCCGTTGTCTTCTACTACGACTACGCTGTCGGGATGAACAACACGTGTGATAGTGTCGTTTTGGCAAAGTGGGGCGAGCATCATGCTCAGAAGAAAGAGAGATTGCATAGTGTATGTGTTTTGTTGTTTCTATTATTTTGAGAAAGAGCGCTTGAGCTCGTCTATGGTGGATTTTCCCTCCATGTAAATAAGCGTTATCTTCGGCGCGGAAGGCTTCCGGCTAGAAGCTGCTTCGTTACGGTAGAATATGTAGCGCCGCGAGTTGTTTTCGGGTTTGAGTTGGTAGAGCGCGTAGCTAATGCGGCCTCCGTAAGTGTTGACTTCCTTGTCTACGGCGCACTTTCCATCGGCTTTTACCATGCGCTCAATGTGGTTTACGTTGCTGTTTGTGGCGCTGATCACTAAACTCCGGTAAAGCGAGAGGTTGTATGCGCTTACCTTGTTGCCTCGGAGCAACACCTCCGTGGCGTCTTTCTGCTTTTGGAACGTTCCGCCAAAGGCGCCTGCCACATGTAGACCATTCTGCGCAGAAAGCGGAGCCGTTGCAGCAAGAACTATTGACAGCGTGCATAGTCGTTGTATGATTCGTTTCATTTTATGTCGGACGATTCTAGGGTGTTGAACATGTCGTTGAGTTGTGCTTCCATTTCTTGCCCATCGCCGGTTTGCATCTTTGCCATAGAGGCTTCCATAGCCTGCATGACGAGTTCGGTGTCGGTGGTGCGCTGACCGTTGATGTAGGCTACACATTCGTTGTGGCGTTTATAAGCGATCGTGCCCCACGCACTAGAAAGCACCACGGCGGTTATGGCTGCTGCCACACTCCAGCGTACAGCCGGACGAAACTTCTTGAACGAGCCTGATTTGCGATTGGCATATGTCGCTTCGTTTCGATGTTTCATGCGGTATTTGGCTGCAAATCCCATCACGGCACGCAACTCGTTAAACCGTGGGTCGTCTGCAACGGTTTGAAACGCGATATATTGTTTGAGCGCTTTTTCTTCCTCTTCTGTGGTGAGCGCTTCAAAGTAACGTTCGCCAAGTTGGAGCGCTTCTTCATCTGAATGGATTGAAGGGGCCTGTGGTACAGATTCTTTCGGATGGCGTATCATTATTGTTGTGATGATTTAGTCGTTGAAGTTGATAAGAAGTAAACTTCTCTCACCGTTTTGCGTGCTCTGGAGAGTTGCATGCGGACTGCGGAGGGTGAGAGTTGGAGTTTCTGTGCTATTTCTTCGTAGTCGCGTCCTTCGTAGTCGCGCATACGAAGAATCTGTTGCTGAGAAGGAGAAAGTTTTGAATGTACAATCTGTTGTACACGGCAGAAACGCTCTTCAGTTTCGTCATAGTCATCGTCTACAGCCGACAGGATGTAGGCACACTGTTCGTTGATTGTTTCTGTGGCGTTTGTCGTACGTCTGCGCAATGTGTCTATGCTGAGGTTGCGCACAGTGGTTGTCATTAGTGCGGCAGCCTCCTCTTCTGAAGCTATGTGGCTGCGTTTAAGCCATAAGCGTTCAAATGCATCCTGGAGCGCATCGTCGGCTTCGTCATCGTTGTGGGTGATGGAGCGCGAGAGCTGTCGTAGCCTTTGCTGCAAGCGCCGGTAGGCAAGGACGAGAAAGCCGCCTTGGGGCGATGTTCCGTCGCCTATTTCTTGTGGGGGATGTGTTGTGAGGGGCATTGGCGCGCAGTTGGATTGGTGAGTCGTTAGGATGCTTTGTTTGCTTGGGTTTCGTAAAGGTAACGCACAAAGGGCATTGTTTGTAACAGATTTTACGCATTTTTTTAGCGAAAGCCGAAAAAACGCGTTTTGCACGCGGAAAAAGAGTCAGTTCTTTGTACTTTTGCTTAACAAAGCCGTGCAAACGTATGCATGGCGTGATTCAGAAAATAGCTCACGATTCCTCTTATTCTCTTTTTTATGTCGATAAAAGTTTCGCAAGCCCTTTCGCGCTGCTTCTTGTTGTCGCTCTGCATATTTTCGTTTCTAAACGTCTCTCTCGCTTCTTGCACAAGTGAGGGTACGTATGAAGTGGACGACAAGCATTCGTTGATAAAAGAAGGGGATAAGCTCCCTTCGTTTACAATACAAATGAACGATGGAGCGTCTCTTTCAACATCGTCGCTTGAGGGGAAACCTTCCGTTATTGTCCTTTTTCGTACCACATGCAGCGATTGTCAGCGTGAACTTCCCGTGATTCAATCTCTTTACGAAGCTTACGGCCATGACGTGAACTTCGTGTGCATTGGACGCGCAGAAGAAACGGACGTTGTGGATGCGTATTGGACAGAAAACAGACTGACAATTCCCTATTCTCCACAGTCTGACAAAACGGTTTATAATCTATTTGCCACGCAAACTATACCGCGTGTCTACATTTCCGATGCTTCGCTTACTGTAAGGAACGTCTTTGTAGAGAAAGTCAACGAAAAGTCTTTGCGGAAAGCTATTGAAAAACTCCTCCAATAGGTTTGTAATAAGTGAACAAGCCTTTTGGTGTTATACTGAAACAATAACCTTTATACAATGAATCATAACGTTTTGAAAACGCGTCTGACAGTGATGAACTTCCTTGAATTTGCTGTTTGGGGCGCTTATTTGACCTCAATGGGAAACTATTTGGGTCGCGCTGGCATGGGTACTGAGATATCGTGGTTCTATGCCATTCAAGGAATCGTTTCCATTTTCATGCCGACGCTCATGGGTATAGTTGCCGACCGCTTCGTTCAACCGCAGCGTCTCCTCGGCATCTGTCATCTTCTGGCCGGACTTTTCATGGTTAGTCTCTGCTGGCTCGGAGTGCAATCTGCCCAACCAGATAAGGTCTTGTTCATGACACTCTATACGCTCAGCGTGGCCTTCTACATGCCTACACTCGCACTTTCTAATACTGTGGCGTTCACTATACTTAAGGAAAACGGACTCGACACAGTAAAGGATTTTCCGCCCATCCGCGTGTTCGGGACGGTTGGTTTCATTGCCACTATGTGGTTCGTTAACTGCGCAACATGGGACGGTAGCAGTTTTTTCTGTACGTTTAGCGAAGACCTAAACAAGTTCCAGTATACCCATATGCAGTTCCTCGTGTCGGGCGTATTAAGTGTTATTCTATTTCTTTATTGCCTCACTCTACCACAGTGTAAGAATGAAGAACGTGGTAGTCAATCACTTGCAGAAACACTTGGGTTGAATGCTTTTAAGCTGTTTAAAACCAGACGTATGGCAATGTTCTTTGTGTTCTCTGGTTTGTTGGGAATGTCACTCCAAGTGACCAATGGTTATGCCACGCCGTTCATTACGAGTTTTAAGGGCGTACCCGAAATGTCCGACTCATTTGCCGCCAATAATGCCACGCTTCTCGTTTCCATTTCACAAGTGGCAGAAGCCCTTTGCATCCTTCTCATTCCTTTCTTCCTCAAACGCTATGGAATCAAGGTGGTCATGCTCATCGCCATGTTTGCCTGGGTGCTTCGTTTTGGATTCTTCGGTATTGGCAATCCGCTCATGCCTGGAGTAATTCTCTTTATTCTCTCTTGTATCGTCTATGGTGTGGCTTTCGACTTTTTCAACGTGTCGGGCGGTTTGTTCGTCAATGAAGAGTGTGACACCAGTGTGCGAGCCTCTGCACAAGGACTCTTCATGCTGATGACCAACGGCCTTGGTGCCACCATTGGTACACTCATTGCAGGCGAAGTCGTAAATCATTACTGTCATTGGACTTCAGATGGCTATCTCGTAGGAAATTGGCAGGCATGCTGGTTTATCTTTGCCGGTTACGCCCTTGCGGTCTTCATTCTTTTCGCTTTCGCTTTCGATCATAAGAAAAAGACGGCAGAGTAATCTCTCCTTATATGAATTATCTACGGGCCCAATGCGTTGGGCCCGTAGATAATTCAATTTTGTTGCGTTGGAATTCTTCGTGGCCCCTCGCATTTTTTTATGTCGTGCCTCGGGACAAAAAAACGGGCAATATTTTGCGACATGAAAAAGTTGCCGTAACTTTGCAACAGTTAGAAAGTGCGGAATAAGTTCAGTCGCACTCTTTTCCTTCGAACAATATTCAGTATTCTCAATAATACCAATTTTCAAGACATGGAATATTCACACGAAGTTCAGAACATGTGTTGTGTAGCCAAAGGCCCCAACCATGGTCCCGCCCCCATTCCTGAAGAAGGAAAGTGGGTTCAAGCAAAAGAAATCAAAGACATCTCAGGTCTTACTCACGGTGTGGGTTGGTGCGCTCCCCAGCAGGGTGCTTGCAAGCTCACGCTCAACGTGAAAGAAGGCGTCATTGAAGAATGTCTTGTTGAGACCATCGGTTGCTCTGGTATGACTCACTCCGCTGCCATGGCAAGTGAAATCCTTCCCGGTAAGACCATTCTCGAAGCGCTCAACACCGACCTCGTCTGCGATGCAATCAACACCGCTATGCGCGAACTCTTCCTTCAGATTGTTTACGGACGTACGCAGAGCGCTTTCTCAGAAGGCGGTCTCGTTGTTGGTGCAGGTCTTGAGGACCTCGGCAAGGGTCTCGTAAGCCAGGCTGGTACTCTCTATGGTACCAAGGTGAAGGGTACTCGCTACCTCCAACTCACTGAAGGCTACATCACCAAGATGTTCCTCGACAAAGACAACCAGGTATGCGGCTACGAGTTTGTTCACATGGGCAAGTTCATGGATGCCGTAAAGAAAGGTATGGACGCTAACGAAGCGCTCAAGAGCGTTACCGGCCGTTATGGTCGCACCACTGAAGAACAGGGCGCAGTAAAATCTATTGACCCACGTAAAGATTAAGGAGGAACACAAAAATGATTAGAGAAGTAAAATTCGAAAGCCAGGACCGTCGTATGAAGCAGATTCTCGCTGCTCTCAACAAGCACGGAATCAAAGACATTGAAGAGGCTAACCAGATTTGCGATTCTTACGGCCTTGATCCTTATCAGGAGTGCGAAAGCACACAGATGATTTGCTTCGAGAACGCAAAGTGGGCCTACGTGGTAGGTACCGCAATCGCTCTCAAGGAAAAGGCAAAGGATGCAGTAGAAGCTGCCGAGTACATCGGTGAAGGTCTTCAGGCATTCTGCATCCCCGGTTCTGTAGCCGACGACCGTAAGGTTGGCATCGGCCACGGTCAGCTCGCTGCCCGCCTCCTTTCTCCCGAAACCAAGTGCTTCGCTTTCCTCGCAGGTCACGAAAGCTTCGCTGCAGCTGAAGGCGCAATCAAGATTGCACAGATGGCCAACCAGAGCCGTCCCGCTGACAAACCCCTCCGTTGCATCCTCAATGGTCTCGGTAAGGACGCAGCCATGATTATCAGCCGCATCAACGGTTTCACTTACGTACAGACTAAATTCGACTACTATACAGGCGAACTCAACGTGGTTAAGACCATTGCTTACAGCGACGGTCCCCGTGCTAAAGTCAACTGCTATGGTGCCGATGACGTTCGTGAAGGCGTTGCCATCATGTGGAAGGAAGATGTAGACGTTTCCATCACCGGTAACTCTACCAACCCCACTCGTTTCCAGCACCCCGTTGCAGGTACCTACAAGAAAGAGCGCGTACTCGCAGGTAAACCCTACTTCAGCGTAGCTTCCGGTGGTGGTACGGGCCGTACGCTTCACCCCGACAACATGGCTGCTGGTCCCGCCTCTTATGGTATGACCGACACCATGGGCCGCATGCACTCTGATGCTCAGTTCGCAGGTTCTTCTTCAGTGCCCGCACACGTTGAGATGATGGGCTTCCTCGGCATCGGTAACAACCCCATGGTAGGTTGCTCCGTAGCTTGTGCCGTTAAGGTAGACCTCGCTCTTAATAAGAAATAAATGCTTGAAATAAAAGCATTTGCATAACTACAATAAATTCTCCGTAGTACTCTTTGAGAACTATGGAGGATTTTTTTTGTCTCTTTTGCGAAGAATTATGTCCAGAAATAAAGATGCCTTTCAAAAGCATACCGAATCTCTAGCAATGTAACCCTCCGAAACTAGCCGACTTGCGTAAACAGAAAAAGTTTTTGTCATCTAAACACATAAACCAGTTTTCTGTCTAGTTCATTCTTGCACTATAAAAAAGCAGAGGCAAGGAGTTATATCATAAATCCTTGCCTCTGGAATGTTATTGATTTATTAGACTTAGGTTTTTATTCCTCCACTGCTGCCTGCGCCGCTGCGAGGCGGGCTATGGGCACGCGGAACGGAGAACAGCTGACGTAGTTCAAACCAACGGAGTGGCAGAATTTCACGCTAGAAGGTTCACCGCCGTGTTCGCCGCAAATACCGCATTTGAGATCGGGACGTACGGAACGGCCTTTTTCTACTGCCATGTCTATGAGTTGGCCAACGCCGTTTTGGTCAAGAACCTGGAACGGGTCTACCTTTAGGATTTTCTTTTCCAGATAGACGGGAAGGAACGACGCGATATCGTCGCGGGAGTAACCGAAAGTCATCTGAGTTAGGTCGTTCGTACCGAAGGAGAAATACTCTGCTCGAGAAGCAATCTTGTCGGCAGTAAGTGCTGCACGAGGAATCTCAATCATTGTACCGACCTTAAACGGAATTTCAATACCTTCTTCAGCGAAGAGTGCTGCAGCTTCCGTACGGATCACCTTTTCTTGAGCTTCAAATTCGTAGAGAATACCCGTGAGGGGGACCATTATCTCGGGATGGGGATCAAGACCTTCGCGCTTGAGGTCTATAGCTGCTGAAAGGATGGCACGTGTCTGCATCTGTGTAATTTCAGGGTAGGTGTTACCAAGGCGACAACCGCGATGACCGAGCATCGGATTGTGTTCGCAAAGGCTTTCTACGCGCTGACGGATGTACTCAACTGTTACACCCATTGCTTTTGCCATCTCTTCCTGACCTTTTGCATCGTGGGGTACGAATTCGTGGAGAGGGGGGTCGAGAAGGCGAACGTTAACAGGATAACCATCCATTGCGCGGAAAATACCCTTGAAATCTTCTTTCTGGTAGGGAAGAAGTTTTGCCAAAGCTTTCTTGCGGCCTTCCTCGTCTTCAGCCAAAATCATTTCGCGCATAGCGATGATTTTCTCATTGTCAAAGAACATGTGCTCCGTACGGCAAAGTCCAATACCTACAGCGCCAAACTTACGTGCAACTTCTGCATCGTGAGGAGTATCGGCATTGGTGCGAACCTGCAACTTGGTGTACTTCGCGCAAAGATCCATAAGTGCAGCGAAGTCACCGGAAAGTTCTGCTGCTTGTGTCTTAATTTCGCCTTTGTAAACTTTTCCGTTTGTACCGTTGAGCGAAATGTAGTCGCCTTCACGAAGGATTGTTCCGTCAATTTCTACAGTTCTAGACTTATAGTCAACATTGATGGCACCGGCTCCACTGACGCAGCACTTGCCCATGCCGCGAGCAACTACTGCAGCATGGCTTGTCATACCACCGCGAGCGGTGAGAATGCCTTCTGCAACAGCCATTCCAGCAAGGTCTTCGGGTGATGTTTCAATACGTACCATCACAACTTTATGGCCATCCTCGTGCCATTTAGCTGCATCTTCAGCGAAGAATACAATTTGTCCGCATGCTGCTCCCGGACTTGCGGGGAGTCCGCGTGTCAATTCTTTGGCTTTTGCCAATGCTTCTTTGCTGAAAACGGGGTGGAGGAGTTCGTCCAGTTTCTGAGGTTCGCAACGATTGATAGCCGTTTTCTCGTCAATCATACCCTGGCGGAGAAGATCCATAGCAATCTTTACCATTGCAGCACCTGTACGCTTGCCATTACGGGTCTGAAGGAACCAAAGTTTACCTTCTTGAACAGTGAACTCCATGTCTTGCATGTCATGGTAGTGTTCTTCAAGTTTGGTTTGGATTCCGTCGAGTTGATGGTAGATTTCAGGCATGGCTTCTTCCATAGAAGGATATTTTGCCTTACGTTCTTCTTCGCTGATGCCTTGCAACTCTGCCCAACGTCGGCTTCCCTCAAGCGTAATTTGCTGTGGCGTTCGGATGCCGGCTACAACGTCTTCTCCTTGGGCATTGACAAGCCATTCGCCGTTGAACAGATCTTCACCGGTAGCCGCATCACGGCTGAAGCATACACCTGTAGCGGAAGTGTTACCCATATTACCGAAGACCATAGCCATGACGGAAACCGCAGTACCCCATTCTGCGGGTATTCCTTCCATCTTTCTATAAAGGATGGCGCGCTCGTTCATCCACGAGTCAAATACTGCGCAGATAGCACCCCAAAGTTGTTCCATTGGGTCTGTGGGGAATTCTTTATGCGTTTGATCCTTGATGGCCTTTTTGAAACGGATAACGAGTTCCTTGAGGTCGTCTACTTCAAGCTCATTGTCAAGTTTTACGCCTTTCTTTGCCTTAACGTCTTCGATGATGGCTTCAAACGGGTCTACGTCTTCTTTGTTTACGGGCTTCATGCCGAGAACGACGTCGCCATACATTTGGACAAAGCGGCGATAAGCATCGTATGCGAAGCGGGGATTATTTGTTTTTCTAGCAAGACCTTCTACTACTTCGTCGTTTAAGCCGAGGTTAAGAATGGTGTCCATCATTCCTGGCATTGAGGCACGTGCACCTGAACGCACAGAAAGAAGGAGAGGGTTGGTTACGTCGCCGAACTTGCTGTTCATCAGTTCTTCAACTAGGTGAAGACCTTTTTCTACATCGTCTTTGAGAATAGCGACGACTTCGTCTTTGCCTTTTTCGTAGTATTCGTTGCAGACGTCAGTCGTGATTGTAAATCCAGGAGGCACGGGAACTCCAATAAGATTCATCTCTGCGAGGTTGGCGCCTTTTCCGCCCAACTCGTTGCGCATGTCGGCTCGGCCCTCGGCCTTACCGTTACCGAATGTGTAAACTCTTTTCTGGTTAGACATGGTATAAAATGTTTATAATTAATTCTGTTGTTGATAGGAACGGCTCTTATCCGTTCTGTTGATACGGCAAAAATAAAAAAACGTTTTCAAACTTCCAACATTTTTGGTTGTTTTTGCGAAGTGGAGTTTGAAAAATGCGACTTGAGGTATTATGAGATGCAAAACCTGTTTACAATGTAACGCTTAAGATTTGAATGATTGGCGCAATATAAAATGGTTTGCAAGAGTGTATGGCGACAAAAGAAAAAGAGTCGTTTCCTAAATAGGGAACGACTCTTTATAGAGGTTATGTCATTCTTATAGAACGTAGAATGACCTTTGGATACGTGGCTTATTCGCCTTTCTCCATTTTGGCCTTAAGAGCTGCGAGAGCATCGTTTTCGCCAAGAGAAGTTGTGGCTGCCTGGTTCTGAATCTGGGGAACAGCTTCTTCCTTGCGTGCGCTCTGCTTGCGGGGCTTACGCTCGGTGCGTTCTTCAGTGCGCTGGGGATCTTCCCATGTGCGGCTGTGTGAAAGGATGATGCGCTTGCTGTCCTTGTTGAACTCAATAACCTTGAAGGGGAGCTTTTCGCCTTCCTTAGCCTTCGTGTTGTCTTCCTTCACGAGGTGCTTGGGAGTAGCGAAACCTTCTACGCCATATTCGAGCTGTACTACAGCACCGCGATCCATGAGGTCAACAATTGTGCCTTCGTGTACGCTACCTTCTGTAAATACGTTTTCAAATACGTTCCAGGGGTTTTCTTCGAGCTGCTTGTGGCCGAGGGAGAGACGGCGATTGTCTTTGTCGATTTCGAGGACAACGACTTCAATGTCGGCGCCAATCTGAGTGAATTCAGAAGGATGCTTAACCTTCTTTGTCCAAGAAAGGTCAGAGATGTGGATGAGACCGTCTACACCTTCTTCGAGTTCTACAAACACACCGAAGTTGGTGAAGTTGCGAACCTTAGCGTGGTGGCGAGAGTTAACGGGGTATTTAACTTCGATGTCCTTCCAAGGATCGTCCTTGAGCTGCTTGATGCCGAGAGACATCTTGCGGTCCTGACGGTCGAGTGTAAGAACTACGGCTTCTACTTCGTCGCCTACCTTGAGGAAATCCTGAGCAGAGCGGAGATGCTGGCTCCAGCTCATTTCGCTTACGTGGATAAGACCTTCTACACCCGGTGCAATCTCAACGAATGCGCCGTAGTCAGCCATAACGACTACTTTACCTTTGATCTTGTCGCCTACCTTGAGGTTGGGGTCGAGAGCATCCCAAGGATGGGGAGTCAACTGCTTGAGGCCAAGAGCAATGCGCTTCTTCTCTTCGTCGAAGTCGAGAATAACGACATTGAGCTTCTGGTCGAGCTGTACGATTTCGTGGGGATCGTTTACGCGGCCCCAAGAGAGGTCTGTGATGTGGATAAGTCCGTCTACGCCACCGAGGTCGATGAATACACCGTAAGTAGTGATATTCTTAACGGTACCTTCAAGTACCTGACCCTTTTCAAGCTTGGAGATGATTTCCTGCTTCTGGGCTTCGAGTTCGGCTTCGATGAGTGCCTTGTGAGAAACGACAACGTTCTTGTATTCCTGGTTGATTTTTACAACCTGGAATTCCATGGTCTTGCCAACGAATACGTCGTAGTCGCGGATGGGCTTGACGTCGATTTGTGAACCGGGAAGGAAGGCTTCGATGCCGAAGATGTCTACGATCATACCACCCTTTGTGCGGCACTTGATGTAGCCCTTGATAACTTCCTTGCTTTCGAGAGCAGCGTTGACGCGTTCCCAAGACTTGCTTGCACGAGCCTTCTTGTGTGAGAGCACAAGCTGGCCACGCTTGTCTTCCTGGTTTTCGATGTACACTTCTACGGTGTCACCTACTTTCAGGTCGGGATTGTAACGGAATTCATTCACGGGGATGATACCGTCGCTCTTGTAGCCGATGTTTACGACTACTTCGCGCTTGTTGATAGAGATTACTGTACCTTCAACTACCTCGTTTTCGTTTACGCGACCAAGGGTGTTGTCGTAAGCTTTCTCCTGTTCGTCGCGGCTCTGAGAAGCCTCAACGGTTCCATTCTCAAATGCATTCCAGTCAAAATCCGACAAGGGTGCAATGTTCTTTAAATTCTCCATTTAAATTGTTAATAATAAGTGATTAATATTGAATTCTGCGTCATGCTCATGCAGACTTGTAGGAGCGGATTGGGCACCCGGCCCAGAGTGGAGATGTTGCTCGGACAACGTCTTGAGCTATGTTTCGTCAGAACTTGTGTGCAAAGATAGGCATTTTTTCTTTAAACCTATTGTGTATCAACCAGATTTATTTTTGAAATGCTTCCTTCTGAGGTTTTTGTGGAGTAATTTGTTGCGAAGTTTCTTTCTTGTGGGAGTTCGTTGCAACAAAAAAGCCTTTGGCGATATTCGCCAAAGGCTTTTATTGGAATGCTCAAGGTTTTTTGCGCATTACCTTGGGCAATGTGTTGCGGTCATTACTGAACCTTGACAGTTGCACGACGGTTGTAAGAGAACGGAGAGAGGTTGTCTACACCACCCTTAGCTTCAGTTACGATGTTGTCGCGGCTTACGCCCATCTTGACGAGTTCGTTAACAACAGCGTCAGCACGCTTCTGAGAGAGCTGCTGGTTGTACTCAGCGCTACCAGTCTTGCTGTCAGCGTAACCAGAAACGACGAGCTTGCAGTTGTTAGCCTTTGCGTATTCAGCAAGTTCCTTTACGTTGACGAGATCCTTGCGGCTAGCCACCTTGTCGGAGTTGATGTTGAAGAATACGCTAGCTGCAGTACCGACATATTCCTTCGTGTTCTGAACGACGGGTTCGGTCTTCTGGTTTGCGAGCATATCGCGGAGACGTGCGTTCTCAGCCTGCTGTTCGTCGAGAGACTGCTGGAGAGCGTCCATCTGTTCCTTGTTCATGGCCATGAGTGCGTCTACGTCGGGCACCTTGTCCCAAGTGCACTTGCCGAGGTTGTAAGTAACACCTACGCTAGCTCCAACGAGCTTGTCCCAGTGGCGTGACTCGAACTTCTTATACTTTGTCCAGTTTCCAACATTGTCGGCGTCAACTGAACCTTCAAATGCGGTTGCATAGAGATCCAAGAAGAGCTGAACGTGCTTGCTTACGCGGAAGTTGTTGAGCAAGCCGACGTTGTAGGAGATGTCGTTGTTGTCGTTAGTGATGTTGCGAACGAAGCCAAGACCTACGTAGGGGATGAAGTTCCAAACGCGCTTTTCGTTATAACCGAAGAACATGTTTGAAAGGTTGAACATTACGTCCTCGTGGATGTTGAACATCTTGTAGGAGGGGTGATTGTCGCGAGTGTTCACCTGCTTGAGCCAGAGACCGTCGAACTTGGTGCGCAAACCAATGCCCGGAGTGAACCACTTACCTACTGCTACGTTGAAACCAAGCGTTCCGCGGTCTACGCTGAAGGGGTTTTTGTTGCAGCAGTTTTCCTGAGAAGTGTAAGCGCCGTTGGCTTCGAAGCCTGCACTTACGAACCAGTTTGCCCAGAATGAGTTTGTGGCAACACTGTACTTCTTGCTCGGAACCTGGACGTCCTGAGCTACAGCCGATGCGGTCGATGCGAGACCTACAAAGGCGAGTGCAATCATTAACTTTCTCATAACTAAATGATTTGAACTATTTATATGGTTATTTTCTGTTTGTAAGCAGTGGAAATGTGGCGCGTTTTATGCCGAAGGCTTAGTAAACGTGGTTCATACTCTCCTGCATTATTTGCTTGCTTAGCGCAAACTTCGATGCAAAGATAACTATTCGTTCCTATTGCTTGCAACTTTTTTTAGTGGAAAAATGCGTTTTTATACCCCAATCATAGGCTGATTCTAAGTGATTTCGTCTTTTTCGGCCTATGATGAGAGATTTCGCTAACTTTATGTGTCTTTTTTGAGATGCTTGATTGTGTATGTATTAATAATGTGTGATGTATGTTAGAGAAATTTTTCTTGTCTGCTTTTTATTGCCGCAATTCAAGATTTAGAATTGGCATCAGAGTGGATATTTCTTTCGAGCATCAGAACCAACTGCGGATGTTTTCGGGTGGAAGTATTACCATTGTAGGATTTCCGTCGGGCGTGAGGTTGGGGGTGGAGCAGTTGAAAAGTTTTTCAAGCAGTTCGTTTGCTTCTTTTTGAGAAAGGGCCTGCCCAACGGGTATAGCCACTTTTTTCGCCATTGAAAACGCAATGATGTGATTCACCGTATCTTTCGCACTGTCTCCTCCGGCTTGTGCATCTGAAAGAATAGAACTTATGAGGGATACTGCCGCTAGTCCTTCCGTTCCAGATGGTGTTGCCATTATGGAATAGGCTCCATTGCCAAGAGGGGATATGTCAAAACCTATGTTGGTAAGTTGTTCGCTTATTTGTTCCATCAGAATGCTTTCTGAAGGGGATAGGTTCAGCATTTCGGGGAAGAGCAATCTTTGCGAGGGGGATTTGTGAATGCTGAAAAGGTGAATGTAATGTTCGTAGAGTATGCGTATGTGTGCCCGATGTTGATCTATGAGGGCAAGTCCAGATGTGAGCGGCGTTACAATATATTGTCCTCTGTATTGAAGTGTGGCGTCGTTTTCGGGTTGCCATTTTGGCTGTTGCGATTCTATAAGTTCTCCGAAAAGTGATGACGTAGGCTCTGTTTCTTCATTGCTGTTGATGGCGGAGGGTATTGTAGTTCCTTCTTCAGTGCTTTCGGTGGAGATGGAATTGTCGGCTGACGTAGCTTCTGTGATTCCGAGTGCAGAGGAGTATACGTTTTGCCATTCAACCGGATTTGTGCGCGGGCGTCCTAAGTGTGAACTTTCGTAGGTGAAAATGGCCGAATCTGCCTCTTGGCTTTTGTCGTCCGTAGGTTTTGGGTGGTTGTTACTTTCTGTTTCGAACGGGTTGAACGACGTGTTGATATGTACTTGCGGAGCGGTTATTGAACTTTCCTGTTTGTTGTCGAGAAAAGCCGGCATCTCGAAAGTGTCCGCAGCGTTGAAGTCAATTGCAGGAACGGCACCATATTTTCCGAGCGCTTCGCGGACGGCAGCAAGAAGAATCTGGAAGATAGCGCTGTCGTCTTCAAATTTAATTTCCGTTTTGGTCGGGTGGATGTTTACGTCGATACGTGAGGGGTCAACTTCGAAATTGACGAAGAATGGTACTTGGCTGCCGTCGGCAATGAGTCTTTCGTAAGCCGTCATTATGGCTTTTGAAAAGTAGGGGTGTCGCATGTATCGTCCGTTGACGAAGAGATATTGGTGTGCATTCTTCTTCTTGGCAGACGAAGGCATTCCTACGAATCCGTTGATATGGGCTAGTGTGGTTTCGGCTTCTACGGGTACGAGATTTTTGTCGATGCGCGAACCGAAAATGCCTACAATGCGTTGGCGGAAGTTTCCTGCCGCAAGGTCGAGCATCACGTTGCTTCCAGAGTGAAGCGTGAAGGCTACGTCGGGGTGGGCGAGTGCTATGCGTTCAAATTCGGTGAGTATGTTGGTAAGTTCCGTTTGGTTGGACTTTAGGAACTTTCTTCTTGCGGGGATGTTGAAGAATAGGTTGCGTACGGCGAAGTTGGCACCGACGGGGCACGATACGGGTTGTTGTCCGGTTACTTTCGAACCGTCTATATTGATGCATGTGCCAAGGTCTGCACCTTTTTGCCGCGTGCGAAGTTCTACTTGTGCTACAGCTGCGATTGAGGCTAAAGCCTCGCCACGGAAACCCATCGTGGAGAGCGAAAAGAGGTCGGTGGCCTGACGGATTTTTGATGTGGCGTGTCTTTCAAATGCCATGCGCGCATCAGTGGCGCTCATGCCGCTTCCGTTGTCAATGACTTGCACGAGGCTTTTTCCGGCATCCTCAACGACTACTTGGATGTGTGAGGAACCGGCATCAAGAGAGTTTTCTACAAGCTCTTTAATGATGGAGGCAGGGCGTTGGATGACTTCGCCTGCTGCTATTTGGTTAGCTACGGAGTCGGGTAGGAGATGTATGATGTCGGACATGGTTGCAATCAACTTTCTCGTTTACGTGCGCGCCGCACATGGATGAATGCGCGGCGCGTACGTATATATATAATGTATACTACAAATGTTGAAGAGGGGCTTCGCGCCGTATTGTAGGTTTTAGCTCAGTTCCTCTTTCCTTGCCTCTGTAGATGAAAACGTCTTCATTGGAAATAGGGCGGATGTAGTCGAACCAAGCGAATCCTGTGAGACGTGTTCTCTCGGCTGGAGCTAGACCGATGGGGTAGAAATAGCCGTGTGATTGTGGTGCCCAAATTTTCTGCAGTTTCCGTTCGGCCATGAACATTCGTGCCTTTGCGGTTTCAACGTAGTTTTGATAAAGGATGGTGCTGTCTTTCTCTAGGGGAAAGTTTACTACGCAGACATTTCCGATGGCTTGGTTTTCGCGTATTTCGCCATTGGTGTAGTACGACCGCATTTGGTTGGCGCCAACTTGGTTGTAGTGCACTGAATCGAGTCGTTCAATCATCAGCGCTTGACGGTCTACGTAGGCAGAGTCTATCGTGGAGTCGTTCATGAAGACGGTGATTTCCTCACCTAGAATCTGTCTGTTGTCGCTCCATACGATGGGGTCGCGGTAGAGCGTCAGTGTGTTTTTGAGTGATGTGAACACGAGAGAGTCTGCTACGGCTTGCACATCCTTTCTGTAGGCCCGGGCATGAAAGTAACCGTGTAGAACGCGGTATACGGAGTCGGTCTGGATGTTATAAGTGAACATGCGCAGTGTGTCGGCATGGACGTACAACGTGTCTTCTCCTTGCGAATAGTCGCGGATGAGTGCTTTATTGGTAGCCATGGCTTCTCCCGTGAGTTCGTTGTAGAATGCGTAGTTGCCGGTGAGTATGTTCTTGTTGACCGTGTCAAGGCATTCCACGTTGTTGAAGGCTTCCATCACTCCGGTGTGCTTGTTGTAGTTGACTGTGTCGCCTTTCATCACGCGGTCTTTTCCGAAAGCTTGGGTTTTCTTGAGGAGGCGTGCCTGTTCGGTCTGTGTGTTGTAGAAACCGTGTTCTGTGTAAATTTTGTCTGTGCCCGAAAAGATGTTGGTAACTCCTATGACTTCAGCCCATTTCGTCTGCGTGTCGTAGTGTAGTGTGTCGGTAAGCAAACGGAATTTGGGGTTCGTGAGTTCTACGTTGTAGTTGAATGTGGCTTTTTTTGTGTCGGTGTGATACTCGCCCCAGTCGGACGTCAGTTTGTTGTTTCCGTCGAGTAGACTTCCTCCTTCGTAGTAATACGCCATATTGTAGAGGCGATCGTAGTTAAGGCTGTCGGTGTGTAGTGTTTGGTTGCGGTGCTTCATCACTACGTTGCGGCGCATTTCTGCTATGAGTGTTTCGCCGTCGTAGTGTAAAGTTTCGCCGGTGAGCGAGAGCGTGTCACCTTGTACGATGTGTACGTGTCCGAAGGCATCGAACGTCTGCGAATCTTCGTAAAGGACTGCGGAGTCGCAGTGCATCACCATGCCTGCATGCAGAAGTGCTACATGACCGCTAAGTCGTTGTGCTCCGCTCATTTCGTTCACGGCAAAACGTAAGTTGTCGGCATGCTGAAGCGTGATGCGCTCGCTGTCGGCGGATTTTTTTCGTGGCTTTTGCCACTTTTCGCCCACACCATACATGGCCGCGCCCATGCAGAAGAACATGAGAACGGCAATTGCTGTACATGCGCGTTGGCAGATATGTTTGCGTGGAAACGACATGGTTGCTGTAAAGGTTTTGCCTTAAGGCTGAAACGCTAGAGTTAAGACTGATATATTTAGAAAGTCCTTATTTACTCGGTGGGGATTGTGTCGCCCACGTATTGAAAGGAGAAGTTTGCTCCCTTCGCAGAGGGAAATTGGCTTCGGAGGTCTATTTCGGGACGGTTCTTCAAGTGGTCCACAATGCGCTGGTAACATTCGCTACCGGAATTGGCATGAATGTAGGCTGAGAATGTGGTGTCCTGATAGCGGAACTTGTTGGTGCTTGCTATCTGAATTACGCGTTTGAAGGTGATGGAGGCATAGTACCATCCGTCTCTTCCATTGGCAAGCTGTGCTACTTTCTGATCCTTCTTGGAGACCGGCGCCGGGTTTTGCGCGGGGCGCATTTGGGCGTGTTCGTCGTCTTCCTCCGTGTTCTTGCGGTTGGCTTTGAATTCCTCCATTGACTGCGCGTTGGTCTTGATGAGGATGAAGTATACGCGCGGACGTATCTTGTAGCGTCTGGGATAGGGCATGTCGCTTTCGATGTAGGCGCGTACGTCGTCTGCCAGTCGCTGATTGACGGGGATTTCGGGGATGGAGGACAGGAAGTCCATGAGTTCTTCGTAGCTGTAGACAAGGGTGTCCTGGTTGAAGTATCGGGCGTAGATGTTCATATGTCAAAAAAACGATTAATGTCGTGGTGTGTTAGGTGCTTTGTTTGCCAATCTTCTTTCTTCAGATGTGCACTTAAATAAAAAATGGCAACTTAGCTTTTGTAGCCAAGCTGCCATTGTGTTTGAGAAGGAAACGAGACTTGAACTTGCGATACCATACTTGGCTCAGTTGCTCGCTGAAACTTTTGAGTAAGTTTCAAGAAATCTTGTCCCGAAACACTTGACTAGTGAAGAGGAGGAGACTCGAACTCCCACGTCGCAATTGACACTACCCCCTCAAAGTAGCGCGTCTACCAATTCCGCCACCTCTCCGTTAAGCTTCAACTCTGTGTGCCCAGAACAGGACTCGAACCTGCACGTCATTGCTGACACTAGTACCTGAAACTAGCGCGTCTACCATTCCGCCACCTGGGCTCGAAAGAGTTGTTGAGTCATTGTTGTGCTTATGAGCGGAAAACGAGACTCGAACTCGCGACCCCAACCTTGGCAAGGTTGTGCTCTACCAACTGAGCTATTTCCGCGTTGTCTTGACGACCTCTCTTGGTGTCTTAGCGGGTGCAAAGGTAAGGACTTTCTGCATTCCCACCAAACGTTTCGGCGAAAAATTTGCATTTTTCCCGAAAAAAGTTGGTTTTTGCCTGTTTTGAGGGCTATTCGGGGCGGTATTTAGGCCGCCCCGAGATATTATTTCATCAATTGTCAGCGGCCGAGATAGTGGGAATTAATGTAGGCCGTGAAGGTGTCGCGGTAGAGTTCGCCGACGGGCAGCGAGGTGTTGTCGTCGAGAATGACGTGGCTGCGGCTCACTTCCTGGATTTCGTGCAGATTGACGATGAAGGAGCGGTGAATGCGCATGAAGTCGTTGGGCGAAAGGTGTTCTTCAATTTTCTTCATGGTGAGGAGTGCCATGATGGGGCGGGTCTGATCTTTGAGATGGAAGCGCAGATAGGAACCCATGGACTCTACGTAGCGCACGTCGCGCATGTTTACGCGTACCACCTTATAATCTGTCTTGAGATAGATGGCGTCGGCATCGACGGTGGCTTGGGGCACGTTTTCGTTGGCAGCACTGTCGGCGTTGCCGGCTTTGGCATTGGCGGGATGGCTTCCGCGAATGAGTTCCACTTGTCGGCGCACCTTTTCGGCGGCCTGACGGAATTCGTCCATAGAGAAGGGTTTGAGGAGGTAGTGGAGGGCATTGACCTTGAAACCTTCGAGGGCGTATTCCGAGTAGGCGGTGGTGAAGACTACAATGGGCGGAGCAAGGAGGGAACGCACGAAGTCGAGTCCGTTGAGGTCGGGCATGTTGATGTCGATGAATATGGCATCGATGGTATCGTTCTCGAGGGCTTCGCGTGCTTCGGCCGCGCTGGCCATGGTGCCGCAGAGTTCAAAGTAGGGTATTTTCTTTATGTACGACGCGAGCTGTTGCAGTGCCAGGGGCTCATCGTCAATGGCAAGTACTTTTATCATGTCTCGTTGATTTTTTTTGTTTTTGTGGCGTTTGGGGTTTATCGTCGACCTGTGCTGCAAGGAGCTTTTCCTTGAGTGTGGGCACATCGAGCGTGACGTTGTAGGCTTTGTCGGTTTCTTCTACGCGTAGCTTGCAACTCTCGCCGTAGACGAGTTTGAGGCGGCGCATGGCGTTTTTCAGTCCTACCCCACCCTCGCGGCTCGTACCGTTTTTCTTTCCGGGGTGTTTGCTGTTGTTGCAGATGAGGGTGACGCGGTCTTTCGCCTCGTTGGTCTTTACGCTAATGTGGATGTAGGAGTTGCTTGTGGCGCTGACACCGTGTTTGAAGGCATTTTCCACAAAGGTAATGAAAAGTAGCGGAGGAACGGCTCCATTGGGGATTTCTTCGTCCACTTCGACACTAATGTCTACGCGTTTAGGGTAGCGTATGCTCATCAGTTCCACGTAGTTGCGGATGAAGTCGACTTCTTTGCGTATGGGGATGTATTGGCGTTCGCCGTCGTAGAGCAAGTAGCGCATCATCTTGGAGAGGACGAGGACGGTGTATTTTGCCTGGTCGGGGTCGATGTCGATGAGGGCGTGGATGTTGTTGAGGGTGTTCATGAAGAAGTGCGGGTTTATCTGGTATTTCAGATATTCCAGCTGCTGCTCCAGGTTGTTGCGCTCGAGTTCGGTGATGTGTTTGTTGGCGTCGTCGCTTTTGAAGAAGTACTTGACGCCTACGTTAAGACCGAAAAGGAGAATCATGATAATGAGGGAGAGGAATTCGCCGCTCTTGGGAAAGAGGGGGAATGGCGGCTTGGGGCCGTGGGGCCCGTGGTTCCACTTGAGGATGGAATCCTTGAAACTCTCGTGGTTCTGCTCTACGCCTGTTGTTGCGCTGGCAGGAGGAACATTGCCGTTGCCCGATGCAATGCAACCATCGCCTTCTGGTTGGAAGTTTGGTTTGTGACCGCCGCCCATAAACTCCACATCGTGCTCGCCGCCGGGTTCGTGGCCTTCCATTTCGCGGAAGCCCATTTTCTCCATTTCGTTCTGACGATGACGATGGGGCGCGAGCATGCAACTTGAACCGTAGAAGATGCCGAGGGTTACGACGATGAGCGCAAGGTAGAGCATGCGCTTGTTGCGGAACACGAGGAGCGGCGCGATGAACCAGTCGTGAATGGTGAAACAAACGAAGAAGGTGGCCATGAAGGACCATATGTGGAGAATCTCGTTCCACGGTATTTGGTGGGGCGAGTTAGTGCCGTCTGAGGCGTGGAACGTGGAAGTTACCACGGGGAAGAGGAACACCATCATCCAGATGAGTGCATAGAACACTTCTTCTTTTCGTTTCAGGTATTTGAGCATAGGGGTATGCCGTGTGGGCTTGTTGCTTTGGTGATTGTGGATTGTAAAAAGGACCGGAGTTCATCTCTACAAGTCCTTTCTCGTACTATAAATGCAAAGTTATGCATTGGATATGCAATCCACAAAAAATATACACATATCAGATTGTTTTGGACACGGAACGGAAGAATGCACGAACCACCTTTAACACCACGGGCCGCTGCTCTCGCGAGTGGCGGCCCGAGTTATGGCAAACAATACCAATTTTTGCCATACATGGAATATTCAGTTTCTTTTGTCTAAACTTCTGTCTGCGTGTGCCAGTGCTGTTGCCGCACACGCTGGCAGCAGAGTTTTTCAGCGTATGGAATCAAAAGAGATAATATAAAAAGGAAAAAGGCAGGTGCCGGCGTGGCTGTGCGGACTGTCCGCAAGGAACTTCCTGCACGGTCTCGCGTTGCCTGCCTTTTCTATAAGGATTGAACTGAAGAGAGATTCGTATGTTCTAAGGTTGAACTTACCTTACTTGAGCTTCTTGAAGCCGTAGCGTGCTTCGCTGCCGAGCTGTTCTTCGATGCGGAGGAGCTGGTTGTATTTTGCCATGCGGTCGGTGCGGCTCATGGAACCGGTCTTAATCTGGCCGGAGTTGGTGGCTACGGCAATGTCGGCAATGGTGGTATCTTCTGTCTCGCCGGAGCGGTGGGAGGTTACGGTGTTGTAGCCGTGACGGTGTGCCATCTCGATGGCTTCGAGCGTTTCGGTGAGCGAACCGATTTGGTTTACCTTGATGAGGATGGCGTTGCCGGCACCCATCTCAATGCCTTTCTGAAGGAAACGCGTGTTGGTAACGAAGAGGTCGTCGCCTACGAGCTGACAACGCGAACCGATGGCTGCGGTGAGTTTGACCCATCCTTCCCAGTCGTTCTCGTCGAGTCCGTCCTCGATGGAGTCGATGGGGTATTTCGTGATGAGTTCTTCGAGGAACTTGATCTGCTCGTCGCCGCTGAGCTTTTTGCCGTTGGGGTCTTTGGGCATGCCGTTCTTGAGTTGTGAGTAGTCGTAGAAGTACTTTCCGTCTTCCACTACGGCAAACTCTGATGCGGCGCAGTCCATGGCAATGCGGATGTCGTCGCCGGGGCGGTAGCCTGCGTCCTTCGTGGCCTGTACAATGCTGTCGAGGGCGTCTTCAATGCCGTTGAGCTTGGGGGCGAAGCCACCTTCGTCGCCTACGGCGGTGGAGAGTCCGCGCTTCTTGAGTAACTTCTGAAGTGCGTGGAACACTTCGGCACCCATGCGAATGGCTTCGCGTTCGGAGGTGGCGCCTACGGGACGAATCATGAATTCCTGGAAGGCGATGGGGGCGTCGGAGTGTGCACCGCCGTTGATGATGTTCATCATGGGCACGGGGAGCGTGTAGGTGTTGGCGCCGCCGATGTAGCGGTAGAGGGGGATGTTCAGACACTTGGCTGCGGTTTGGGCTGCTGCGAGCGAAACGCCGAGGATGGCGTTGGCGCCGAGGTTGGACTTGGTGGCGGTGCCGTCGAGTTCGAGCATCTTGTAGTCGATGCCGCGCTGGTCGAGCACGTCCCATCCCTTGAGGGCAGGAGCAATGACGCTGTTGACGTTCTCCACAGCTTTGAGCACACCCTTGCCGCAGTAGCGGCTCTTGTCGCCGTCGCGGAGTTCGAGGGCTTCGTTTTCGCCGGTCGATGCGCCTGAGGGTACGGAGGCACGGCCCATGATGCCGCAGTCGGTGGTGATTTCAACTTCTACTGTCGGATTGCCGCGTGAGTCGAGGATTTCGCGGGCATGAATCTTTTCGATTTTCATTGCTACTGTATGGTTTTACGAGTCTTGTATGTATTATAGATGGGTGCAAGTGCGGTGTCGGGCCTCGTTCGTCAGGCTTTCTCACTGTGGCTTTGCGAGTGCAAAGTTACGGAAGCGCCGTGTGTGGCTTAATCACCACATTTGGTGATTTGGCGCGATGTGTCACGAGCCGCGGTGTGCAATTGCTAACCACGGTTTTTGGCGGATAACCTTTTTGACGGAAACGAGAACCTTCAAACTCGATACATGGCAGTGCAATGGAGTCAATACGGAAGATCGTCTTCGAAATCGTCGTCGTCCATGAAGTCTTGCCATTCGAAGGTGATGACGAGGCGGCCTTTATTGTCTTCTTCTGTGTCGAAGGAGTCGTACACGGCGAGGCTGAAATCTTTCTCTTCGTGTCCGTCGAGGAACGATTGGGGCACGCGGTCTGACATTTCTTCGAGAAATTCGCAGAAGAGGACGGTGGTGTATTCGGCAGCGAACTGTTTGGCTTCGCTCAGGTAGTCGAGCGAAGCAACGAGCAGACTGTCGGTGCCGTTTTCAAGGTATACGTTGTATTGGCATAGTGATTCTTCTATGTCGTCGATGTCGATGTTGATGAAGTTGTCCATGATGGTGTTGTTGGTTTAAGATTGAAAAGGAAAATGCGCCCCTTTCCTTCTTTGGGAGCAAAGGGGCGCATTATATATAATAAGGAGTAATCGCGATTACTTTTCGTAGCACTTCACCTTGGTGCCGTCGTAGCCTACGGCCATGATGTACTTGGCGCCGGAGGGGAAGAGGACGTAGGTGTAGCGCGAGGACATCTGCGAGTCGCCGAGGCCGAACATGGAGATGCGAAGGAGGTTGCCGTCGGCGTCGTAGGTCTCGTAACCCACGGCGTTCTTCCACACGTTGTTGTCGACCTTTACGCGGGTACCGCTGGCGCTGCATCCCTGACCTACGGTTGCGTCGGTAGTGAGGGCGGCTTTGTCGCGGAACACTTCCCAGTTGTAGGCGTTGATGTAGTTGAGGGCTGCGGGCACTTCGGCGTAGTTTTTGGAGGCTACGTAGCTCTTGAGTTCGTCAATCTGGTCCTGCGTGATGATGAGCCACTCGCGTGAGTAGTCCTCGATGAGGGCCTTGATGGGACGGAGCATGCCGGCTTTCTCGAAGAAGGGGAGGAAGTTCATCTGTGTGGAGTCGCAGAAGCGCTTCATGAACTTGAGCTGGTACTTGCCGTTGGTCATGTTGGCGTCGTTGGCTTGGCGTATGCCTTCGATGACTTTTCCGTAGGCGTTGGTGGCCTGTGCGGCTTCCTGGGTGTAGAGGGTGAGCTGCCAGAGGGGCACAACTTTCACGAAGTGGTCGTAGTTGCGCCATGTGGTGGTGACGGAGCCGGTGCTCTTGCCGTTCTCGTCTTGGCCAGTCACGGTGACGGTGGTGGGAGTGGTGCCGTGGTAGTCGGGACCGTCCTGGAGCTGCCAGCTTACGCCTTTGCGCACGCCTTCTTCGAGATAGGTTTCAAAGCGGCCGCCGCGCATGCCGGAGTAGTCGTCAATGCCGGAGTTCTCGTCTTCGAGACGGTGGTAGCCTTTGCCGTAGGCGTCTTTGGCGCCGAGCTTGTGTTCAACCCAAGAGGAGTAGATGTTGTTGGTGGTTTCGCCGCAGCCTACCCACTTGAAGTCGGGGCGTACCTGGTTGACGTGACCGAGTTCGTGACCGAAGCCCCAGAAGCCGAAATCGTTGGGGTTGGTCCATTCGCTGAAGCTGCCAAAGGAGGCTGCTGCACCGATGCCGTCGGCAAACATGCCGCTGCTCACGGGACGTGCGAACTGGTGGTTGCGGGGTTCTTCACGCATGACGGGGAGACCCATTATTTCGCGTTCGCGACGGATCACTTCGTCGTAGATGGTGGCGAGCTTCACGCCGTTTTTCGGACATACGCTCTTGGCTGTGGCTACGGGCACGGCCACCTGCATGCGCTGGGTGACGACGTCGACGATGTCGCTCTTGGTGTTGGCGAGGATGCTGGCCCAGTCGGCATCGGTGTCGCCGCGGCGGAGGTCGAAGTATCCGGCTTCAGTGGCCATGGCGAAGTGGAGTTTCACGGTCGGTGCGTTGGCGTAGTCGTCGGTGTAGTACGACACGTAGCCGTTACCGCGATTGGAGGCGGTGATGATGTTGGCGCCGTTGCGGAGCGAGTAGCTGCTTTCGGGCTGTCCTTCAGTGGCAATGTCGTTGGCATTGCTGAAGCACTTGATCATGAGGCTCACGGGGTGCTGGTTGTCGATGCCATCGGCGAAGACTACTATTTTGTCGCCTTCGGCAAAATAGATGCCGGTGGGGTTCTCGTAGCGGCAGTAGCCGTTGGTCTTGAGTTTGCCGGCGAGGGTGGAAACGGTTTCGTAGGCGTCGAACGAACCTACGCGGTACTTCGTGGAGTAGTTGCCGGCGCTGATGGTCATGGCGAGCTGGCGCAGGTAGGGGCTCTTCACTTTGGCTATGTCTGCGGCGGTGATGCCTTCCTTGAGTTCGGTGCAGAGGTTGGAGGTGAAGAGTTGGGAAATCTGCTCGTTGAGGGAGTTGTCGCGCTGGTAGAAGCCCATTTCGGCACAGGAGGCGAAGCCGTTGTTGCCGCTCTTGACGGAGATGCGCACGGCGGCTACGTCGTCGATGCCGTTCTCGCCGAAGTTTACCACGGAGGAGCTGGAGCTGTAGTCGAAGTCGGCGTCGGCGAGCTTTTTGAAGCTTGCGGGTGCGGACTTGAGGGCGTAGCTTACCTCTATCTGACCAAAGTTGCCGTTGCTGTTGCCGTCGGCACGGGGGGTGTACATGAGGTAGTCAACGTGGGCGGCTTCCTTGAGTTTGTAGGTGAGTGTGTAGGGGAAGCTTCCGCCGCTGTAGGGCGAGTGCCAGAGGGTGCTGGTCTTGCCGTCGTAGGTGCGTTCAATGCCTTCGCCGCTCTGGGAGGACGAGGCTGTGGCGCTGCCGATGGTCAGCTGGGTGTCGCCGCCGATGGTGGAGGCAGACTGGTTCTTTGCCTGGCAAACGACCACGGTGCGGGAGTAGGAGCCGTCGGCGCTGCTGAGGGTGAACTGTGCGTAGCGCGGATTGATGTTGTCGTAGTAGTAGGTGGTGAAGAACGTGAGGTTGCCGTTGGCTTCCTTACGAAAACTTACCCAGTCGGCATCGGCGGTCTTCTTTGTCACGGTGTAGTCGGCGGCGTTGGAAGCTACGGCGATGGTTCCGAATCCGGCGTTGTAGCCCACGGTGAGGGTGTCGGCAGATACCGTGATGTAGGGAGCTGCCGTGGTGCTGCCTATTTTGATGTTCTGTGCGCTTGCCGTGTGGGAGGCGACGGCGAAGGCGGCGAACATTCCAAGTTTAAGTATATGGTTCATTTTGGGTGAAAAGCTAAAGGGTTAGGGAACGAGCACTTTTTGTCCGTTTACGACGTAGATGCCGGCAGGAAGCGCGAAGGTGTTTTCGCCTGCTGCAATCTGCGTGTTGACAACCGTTACGCCGGCTGCGGAGCATACGCTGAGGTGGACGGGCTGTGCGGCATGCACGGCAAGTTGTCCGTGGCGTGTGCTGAAGGTGAGTGCTTGCGAAGCGGTGGCTTGGTTGATGGCTTCGGTGGTGCCCACGTTGAACACGGCGGTGCGGAAGGTGTAACCGCTGTAGCTTGAGGAGGTGACGTTGAAAGCCAGGCGCTTGTAGACGTCCTTGAAGGTGTAGCGGTGACTGCTTACGGTGTAGTCGGTGCCGGCGGTGAGGGGTGTGCCGTCTTCCTGGACTACGCTCACTTTGGCATTGGTGGAGATGCCCCAACCGTTTTGGGCCACAAGGCTGTAGATGTCTACTTGCTCGCCTACTTCATAGACGTACTTGGGCAGGCTGTAGTCTTTCTGTCCGCTCAAGTCCACATTGACGGCTTGTCCGCCGAACACGAGGGAGGGCATGGAGTTGAGGAAGAGGGCGTTGTTGGGGAGATAGACGTATTTGCAGGTGCGCTTGCATTCCTTGTTCCACGTGATGGTGGTGAGCTGGTTGTTGGCCGCGCTGAGATATTGGAGTTTGGAGGCTCCTTTGGAAATGTCGAGTGTGGTGAGCTTGTTGTTGTCGAGGCTCACTTCGGCGAGCTGGTTGGTGGTGGTGAAGTTCACGGTGGACACCTGGTTGTTGTCGGCACAAAGGGAACGGAGGTTCTTGGCTTGTGCTATGGGCAGCGTTGTGACGCTGTTGTCCTGCGCCCATACGGTTTCGGCTGTGCTGAGTATGGCGGCGGAGGGCAGGGCGGTGAGCTGGTTGCCGGAGCAAACGAGGCTATTGAGGCGCGCTGTGGAGGCGAGCGTGAGCTTTGTCATGCCATTGTTTGCCACATTGACGTCTGTGAGCGCCTTGAGGGCCGACGCCGTGAGTG
Organism: Prevotellamassilia timonensis; assembly: GCA_963589615.1. Taxonomy (GTDB): domain Bacteria; phylum Bacteroidota; class Bacteroidia; order Bacteroidales; family Bacteroidaceae; genus Alloprevotella; species Alloprevotella timonensis_A. Next base: position 43,306 of record CAVALA010000006.1, on the reverse strand, counting down.
TGCCTAGTTGGTTGTCCTGGGCGTCGAGTGTGGTGAGGGTGGTGTTTTTGGTCAGGTCGAGTTCCTGAAGTTGGTTGTCGGCACAGTAGAGGTTGAGCAGACTGGGTGCACCGCTCACGTCGAGCGCAGAGAGTTTGTTGCCTTGCACGTAGAGGCTCGTGAGGGCGTCGGTGGTGGTGATGGTGAGCGTGGAGCTTTTCACATCAATTTCTTGGAGCGAACCGTCCGACTCGATGGTTTGCTGCGAACCGTCGCCCCAGTTGAGGGTGGCGGTGAGGTCTGCATTGAGGGCAATGGCGAGTTTCTCTCCACTGGCGAGTGCGGTGGTGAGTTTGACTTCGTCTGCCCGAAGTTGCAGTGCTCCTCCTGCCAGCATGAGGGAGGTAAGGAGCAAAGGTAGCTTGTGGTTCATTATGGGTTTGTTGTTAAGATTCTCGGTTGATGGTGTGGCGGAAGTGCTTGCAGCACAATCCGTGGGGCGAATTTCGGTAATTTTTCCGAATGGTGCAACAATGTGGGGCTTATTTAATGGGCTATGTTATTGACATTATAGAATGTTCTAAGTTTAAGCGGAACGAAACGTTGAAAACATATAACTTTTGTTTTTCTGATTTAGATTGCACAGCCATACACTAGTGCACGAGAAGGCCTCAGCGAGTAATGTTAAAAGCGTGACGAAATATAGACAATCCGGGTTCTCGAAATAGAAAAAAGAAACCCATTTTTTGAGCGTTGAATGGTTCACGAGAAAACTCCAAGGCATCTCGTAAAAACTCCAAGCCTCCCCAAAAAAATTCCAAGGCAGCAAATTTTTCCTGGATGCCTTGGAATTTTTGCTGAAACAAGGGGCTTTTTGACCTTCTTGAGCCGTGGTTGAGCGAGAAGCGTGTGATATATTTCACTCAAATGGATATTATACTGATTTTATGTATTTCTCCAGACGCTGAGATTTGCGTATTTGCGAGCAACTGGACGGTTGGTGAGTTTTATGCGATTCTCAGTGTTAAAATGTGGGCGAGAGAACTGACGAAATAAAGAAACGTAAGGAATACGTGGCGTAAATCGTGGCAGATTTGGTAATTTTGCAAAGGAAATCGAACGGGAAAGCCGGTTTGCATGACGAAATGTAACTTCGAAAGCGTTACGAACCTTTTCAGAATTCCTTTTTACGATTTATCAAAATGAACATTCTCCCCAAAATCCTATTATAACAATGTCACTTGAATACATTTTCTCCCGTTTGAGCATACAGCAGATAGCGAGTGCTTTCATCGTGCTCTTTGCCGTTATCGACGTGCTTGGATCTACTCCCATATTCATAGCCCTCAAGCAGCAGGGCCGCCCGGTCAATGCCTTGAAGGCCACAATAATTTCTACGGCGCTTCTTCTTGTGTTTTTCTTTGCCGGCGACGTGATTCTTCAGCTTTTCAGCGTAGACATTGAGTCGTTTGCCGTGGCAGGTTCGCTCGTCATCTTCTTCCTGGCACTGGAAATGCTCCTCGATGTGGAGATTTTCAAGAATCAGGGTCCCATCAAGTCGGCCACACTTGTGCCTGTGGTGTTTCCGCTGATAGCCGGTGCGGGTTCTTTCACCACGCTCATCTCACTTCGTGCGGAATATGCGCAGGTGAACATTATCATTGGTCTTTTGATGAACATGATTTTCGTTTACTGCGTGTTGCGCGGAACGGAACGGGTGGAAAAGATTATCTCTAAGAGTACGATTTACATTCTTCGAAAATTCTTCGGCATCATCCTTTTGGCCATAGCCGTACGCCTTTTCACCGTCAATCTGAGTGCTTTGCTGCAGAGCTTCAGTTGAGATGACTTGACGCGCTACATTCTAAGCTGAAAAAGAAAAGAACCAAGGCTGCATCGTACGCTCAATGCATCGTACCGTGCAGCCTTGGTTCTTTTTCGTTGGGTTATAAACGTTTGCCTATTACTTTCTTCCGAGTTTTTCTATTTCGTCAGCCTTCAGACCTGTTGCTTTGGCTATGTCCTCAATGGGCATTCCCATGGCTAATAGCTTTTTTGCTACTTCAACACGCTCTTCAGCACGTCCTTCGGCTATTCCTTCAGCACGTCCTTCGGCACGTCCTTCTACTATTCCTTCAGCACGTCCTTCGGCTATTCCTTCAGCGCGGCCTTGTTGATGACTTCTTTGGTTGGAGTCTACAAAGAGCAGACGATCAGCACCGAGTTTGTCCCAAAAATCTTCGTAGGCAAGGAGTTCGTTCTTTGACATAGCCGACTCTTCCACCGTTTGGAGCGCCTTTAAGGTTTCGGGATTGTTGAGAAGCTCGGCAGGCACTTGTGTGGTATGTTCGTCTATTTCGGTCAAAAAGCGTAGCCAGAGCACCGTCATCTTTTTATCGCGGATGGATTGGGGTTTGAATTTGGGCAATTCTACAAAAATGAGGTGCAATCCGTTAATTCGTTCGTTGCTATGGACGTCATGCACAATGTTATAGTTGTGTATGAACTCGTCGGGATAGTTGTGCATAAATATTTCGTTCACAAGATTGAGCGAGTAAACGGGTTGTAGGATTTCGTATTTACGTTTCTTGTCAAGTTGTCGAACGAACGCTTTCGAAGCATTGAAGAGCACGCGCTGCTTGAACGCCTCCGTCCAAAGCATTTGCATCTCCACAATAAACTGACGTTTTTTTTGGTCGCAGCATCTTACGTCCACAATGCTGTTCTTGCCCACGTAGTTGTCCGGTACTAGTTCGGGCGAGAGGTATTCAATGCTTTCAATCTGCCCATCGTCGTCGAGGGGCAGCAAGGCATTAAGCAGACTAATGAGCAGGTCTTTGTGCTCACCAAATATCTTCTTGAACGTGAGGTCGGCTTTCGGGTCAAGATATCTCATAGCGCAGAAGTTTTTCGCAGTTCGTTTATTTCTCGGGCAAAAATACAACAAAAAGTTGAGAGCGTCAGATTGGAGCACTCAAGTCGGACACTTTGCCCTTATTCCACAATCACTTTCTGCGAGGCATTGTTTGCCTTTACCACATAAACACCTGGAGCGAACGCTGTGTCGGCAAGCGTGGCAGCCGAAGCAAAGACGTAGGTGCGTCCGCTAGCGTCTGCTACGTAGATGTGTCCTTGTGCCCCCGTCACGGTGATGTGTCCGTGCGAGGACGAAATGCTTACGCTGGGTGTTATGGCCTGGCTGATGGCATCGGTCGCTTGCACTTCGGCGGTCACGGCGGCACTTTCGTTGTTGCCGGCATAGCGACAAGCCACTCTAAATTGGTGCGTCCCTTCCTCCAGTCCGCTCACCACGGTGCTGAGCGCAGTGGTCTGTCCGAGCAACTGGCCGTCGCAGTAGACGGAGAAGGCACGCGGATAGAAGAGGTCGAGGTCCACGTCGAAGGCTTCGTCCGTGAAGTCCATCGTTTCAAGTTTGGCGGGAGTGGAGGACGAAGGTGTGGTGAGCGTGGCGGTGACGTAGAAGTTTCCCTGTGCTTGTTCCACTTCCACGAAGCGTCCGTCTTCCCAAACGAGGTTGCCGCGTCCGGGGGTTAGTTGTTTACTGTCGCAAGAGAGCGTGACGTAGCCGTTGGTGGGCTGAAGGTTCAACGCAAGCCAATAGGAGTGGCCTTCGCGGATGGTGACGGGTTGTGTGAGTTTGATGTCGCGGAGTTGTGCTGCGGCAAACTCCTTCACTGTGCGTTCCGAAACGAGTTGCGGATTGCTGCCGTCGGCATCGCCTTCGTAGATGCGAAGCTTTGCAGCGAGCGTGGAGGGACCTTGAAGGGGAACAAAACCCATACGGGTGATGGTGCTGCCCACGTAGGTACGGAGGTCGGCAGGGGTGTAGAGGTTGGCCACTTCCACCTCGTCGGTGTAGTCGTCGAACATGAGCAGACGGTCGTTGAACACGTCGGCGCGCTGGAGCGTCTTGGCTATGTCCCACTGAAGACGCACGCCGCCAGCTTGCCTTGTGGCAGTGAGACCCGTAATCTTGTTGCCGGGCACACGAACCTGGGCTTTCTGCGTGCGCGACTTGAGGCTGTCCGTGTAGGTGGCGTCCACTTCGTAGCTGATGGTTTCTTCGGTGGGTGCAGCAAGGTCGGTGAACGTAAGTTCCTTGGTGCGGGCAATGGTTGTTTTGTCGCGATAGATATTATAATGGTCTATGCTGCGCGAATCGTCTGCGGCGGGTTCGCTCCATGAGAGGTGCACGTTGCCGTCCTGCGTCTGGGCCTGAAATGCAGTGGGACTTGCGGGCTCGGCTTCGCGACGGAAAGCGAAGGTCACCGTGCCGTCGGTGTTCTCGCCGATGTGGTGGAGTCCGCAGTAGGCATAACGTCCTTCAATGGAGTGGGACGAGGGCTGAGTGAAGTCGGTAAATTCCGTATGACCGTATTCAGAAGGGAATGGTGCTGTGGCTGAATTTACGTTGCCGAACGAAGCGGGACGCAGGTCGGGATCCACGCCGGCATCGGAACAGAGCGTGTAAAGTCCTTGCGGATAAGTGGCATTGATGTCGTTGGTCTGCAACTTGTCCTTGATGATGTTTTCGTTGACGTGGTAAATGAGCAGTCCATGACCGGGCAAGGCCGCATCGAACGAGCGCTGCTGGCGGTTTTCCATGATGAAATAGTCGCCTTCGGTGCTCGTGCTGAGTTTATAGACGGTGTCGTCGTCCTGTGCAGCACCAAGGGCTTCGATGGTGGCATCTTCTGTCAGTTCCACCGCTTTGACCCAGCCCCACACCCACTTCTGCCAAGCGTTGATGCCGGCGGGATGTGTGCCGAGCGTGCCGTTCCATGCGCCGGAACCCATCAAATCCCATGCTCCCGTGCCGCAAAACTCACCGTCGGAACCGCTGTAGTCCGTGTCGTAGACGTCGGGGGCTCCGAGGTTGTGGCCAAACTCGTGGCAGATGACGCCAGGACTGGCCATAGCGCTTCCGGAGAGCAGTTCCGGCTCAATGGTGTAACGTGCCACACGCACGCCTCCCACGCTCGTGCCGTAGATGACGGTGCTGTGGGACCAGATGTCGCCCGTGTCCTGCGTGATTTCCTGACCGTAGCCTTGGTGTATCACGGCGAGCCCGTCGAGCACGCCGTCGCCGTCGTTGTCGAACTGCTTGAGGTCGAGCGTGTCGGCCACCATCTGAAGAGCTTCCATCACGAGGTTTTGCGCGTTGTCCGTGTTGTAGACAGCCTTGGCATGGGGCACTTGAATCCAGTTAGTCACGGTGACGTCGATGTCGAGTTGACCGTGCGACTGCTCAAGGTAGTAGTCGCGGAACGACCCCGTGCCGTTGTAGCCTTTGGCGTTCATCATGTTGTGGAAATTGCTGGCCGTGTAGGTGGTCTTCGTGTCGGAGAAGTTGACGAGGAGCACGAGGAGTTTGCGTTTGCCACTGGTGGGGAAGGTGGCATCGATGCTCATACCTTCGGGCGGAGTGGCGGAAGTGTTTGCGAGCGTGTGGGCCGACGTTTCGCCAAGCGGCGCCGTGACACTTGCTGTGCGTAGCGTTTGGAATGCCTGGCGCTTCTGCTTGACCTGCTCGGCCGAAAAACGCAGCCGCGGACGGATGCCGTTGAGTTGTGCAGTGCGACTCGTGCCGTCGTAGCGCAGTGCTGAGGGTTGCAGCGCACCTGTGGCATCGGGGCGGGCAAAGGTGAGGAAGCCCTCCGCATCGCGAAGGAGCGTATATCCGTCGAGCGTTTCAGTCCAATGCACGCGTTCGTCGCCGCACGCACGCACCACAACGGTGGTGCCGTCGGGTTGTCGCACGCTGACGGGTTTCGGGTAAGCCGGCACAGCCTGCGCTGCTGTAGCGCCCGCAAGGAGAGATATAAGGAGTAGAGGAAATTTCATGTGGGGGATATATAAATGTTTTAAGGTGGTGATGTTTGCAAAAATATCCTAAATCCCCAAAACGAGGTTCTAACAAGATAAACTGGGAAAGAAAAATATGAGAACACCCGCAGTGCCGGCATTCTCATATTTTTCGGAAAGGAGTTATTTTACGATGACCTTTGCGCTGCCGCTCTTTCCCTTGACTACATAAACGCCGGCGGGAAGCGAGGCGGTGGAGAGGCGACTGAGCTGAGCAGAGCCTTTTGCCGAAGCCACCGTGCGGCCAGCAGCATCGGTGAGGGTGAGCTGTTCGCCCTCAGTCGTTCCGCTCACGAGGAGCATATGTCCTTCCGCACGAGCAGAGAAGACTACGCGACCGTCGGGAGCATAGGCAATGGCGTCGCTTGCCTTGTCCACGCTCATCCATGCCGTGAGGTTCAGGCCAAGACCTGCCAGTTCGCTGTTGATGGAGTCCACAGGGCAGTAACTGCCGTTGGGGACGAAGGTGCAGCCTTCGGGAACGGCCGTGGGACGCACGTAGAGCGAACTTACGCCGCTCTTGTGTGTGAAGCCTCCGAGGCCCACGATGGTGCGACTGAGGTTGGCGTCGGGATCGTCGAGCACCACGGTGCTGTCAAACTCTATGGCCAGGAAGAACGGGCCGTCGGCCGTGAGCGGTTGGGGAAGCGCGATGGTGCGTACTTCAGCTTTGGAAAGACCCATTGTGCCGAGGCAGTCTTTGAAGGTCGTCTTCGTAGAGGAATAGACGTGCGAGAGGTCGGGAAGTCCGTCCTTTTCGCCGTAGAGCACAAAGCGTATTTCCTTGTTGGCTTCCGTTTCGGCATCGCGGTTGGCAAGTCCGTAGCAGCAGAGGAACGTGGTGAGTGCCGTAATCTTATAGGTGTGACCCTCGGGCAGATTGAAGCGCTCGGCAATGTGGGTGTAGTAGTGGTTTACGCCCGTGGCATAGTCGGCATATTCAGCTGTGGGGTAGTAGGGAATGTTGTCGCGCCCCATGAGCGTTTCGCTGGAAGGGTTGAACACCGCAAGGGGCAGCATGCCGTCCTCGTCCACCACGTCCACATCGATGGTTTGCGTAGCAGTGCTTTCGCCCTTCGCATTGGTGGCTTTCAGACGGATAGTGTAAGTGCCGGTGTTGGGGAAGGAGAACGTAGGATTCTCCTCGTCGGAGTTTTCGGGATTGGCGCCAGGCACGAGCCATTCGTACTTCTCGCCATCGGTCGTGCGGTTCACCATCTGTATCTCCTGTCCGTCAATCACGGCGAGGTGACTGTTCATCTGGCTGAAGTAACCGTTGAAGCCGAAGTCGGCGCGTGGCTTGCTGATGAGTCCCGGTGCGGTGAGCGTGAAGAGGTCTATGGCCACTTCGCCGCCGTTTTCGGCTTCGCCGCCAAGCGCAAAGCTGAAGCAGTAGTAGCCCGTGTGGTCGGGCGTGTAGCGCACGGTGACCTTTTGCCAGCCTTCTGCGGCATAAGCTTCGCGTGTGAGCAGTGCGGTGTGGAAGTCGGCGTCTTGCTCTTCGCCCACGGTGAAGGAGAAGTCGCTCTTGCTGTCACCATCGCCTGGCATGTAGAGCCAGAACTCTGCCACATAAGTTGTGTCGCTGCTCAGACGGAAGAACGAGGTGTAGAGGCGGTCCGTGCGGGCTATGCTACTCTCGGGAGCCACCACGTAGTAAGTGCCGTCCTTGGCTTTCACGCCGTCAATGTTGGCGGTGCGGAAGGGATACGAGCCAGTGGAGAGCCATCCGTGCGGCACGTATTCCGTCTTACCGTCGTAGTCGTTGTTCTCGTTGTCGAACGATTGGGAGTAAGGCAGTGCGTTGACCACTTTGTCGGGGTCGGGAGCCGGAACGTCGTCGGGCTCGTTGCCGCTCACTTCGAAGTCGTCAACGCTGATGGCGCCCGACTGGTAGAGCGGTGTGGTAAGATTGAGGCCGAAGCAGTAGTCGCCGTCGGCTTCGGGGGTGAATTCATATGTTTGCTCGGTCCACGCGGACAACTTTGAGTTGCCGGTTTCGCCGAGGCTCGTGGTGCAGGCTTCAGCCGTTTGTGCCGTTCCTACTTTCACCGTCACGTTGTTGTTGAACGGAGTTGCCACGCCACCGGGCATGATGAGCCAAAACTTCACGATGTATTTCACGCCGGCTTTCAGCGTGAGCATTTTGGAGAACACCCACTCATCGCGACCGGGTGTGGTGGTCTGCAGCGTGCCGAGCACGTAGTCGCCCGAGTGCGTACCGTTTCCCGTCCAGGAACCTTTGTATCGCTTGATGGGTTCGGCCGCGTCGACAGCGGCCCATCCGTCGGGAAGCGCCGTGCTTTGGGTGAAATGTGTGTCGTCGTCGAATGTTTCGAGGTAACTGAACTCTTTTGCGCCGGCGGGAAGCGCCAAGGCTCCAAGAGTGAAAGAAAGGATGAGTGAAGGGGTAAAATGCTTCATAAGCGGGTGTGCCTGTTTTGAATGTCTGCTGTTATAAGTATTTTAAGAGCAAAATGAAAAGTTTTAAGCTTGCTCGGTTTGCAAATGTAAAAAATTATCCATTCAGAATCTTACAAAACGTAAAAAACTTTCTTGAAAACGTAACGGTGTTCTAGTACCAATTGTTCGTTGAGAACATTTATCTTTGCATTTGACGAGCATATCCGCTCCGTCTTACTTGCACATCAAAAAGACTTCTTATGAACATCTGTCGTTACTTTCGCCCCAATTGGTTTCGTGGGTTATCTCCCACCCGCTCTTGTGTACGCGCTTTGCGTTTAGGCGTGTGGATTTCGATGCTCGCAGCGGCATTTGCACTTTCCGCTTGCCGCAAAAAGGCCGAGCCTAGCGTTGAGATAGACCCTAAGGAGCGCGCCCGCCGTGATTCGCTTGAGGCATTCTTCACCGAGCGGAACCGAAAATGGAGAAAACAAGACAGTTTATATTACGACAGCATACGTAAGATGGAGCAGCGTGTGCACCAACAAAAAGAAGCGGACGTGACGGACCAAACAACGCGTTCGGCAAACTCCCACACCTCGTCAACCCCCTACAGCGAGGGCTACGCCGAGGGCGACGATGCCGGCTACAAGGACGGCTACCGCAAAAGTTACAAGAAACACTACGACGATTCGTCTTCCTACAGCGGAGCGAAAGCTTCAGACTATGCCGACGGCTACGAAGCGGGTTACGAAGCGGGATACCACAGGGGGAAGAATCGGGGCGAGTTCGACCGTGGCTTCGATTCCGGAACCTACGGCGAGCACACACACGGCTATGACCGCGACAACTACGACCCTTACATGGACGACGCGACGGACGACTGGTGAAGCGTTCCAACCAGAATAAAACTTGCCCAAAGCCGCCATTTGCGAACGAGAACGGAGCAAGTTAAGGCTGATTATTTCTCGAATTTGAGTATTTTCGGGCTGATTATTTCTCGGATTTGGATATTTTCGCGCGAATTATTTCTCGGATTTCAATATTTTCGTTTACCTTTGTCTTTGAACTTCAGATATTTACATCCATGCAAGAATACATCAAGAGAAACATAGACCAACAGTTGATTCTCTGGAAGGAAGATCCGCTACGAAAGCCCCTCTTACTCCGAGGGGCAAGACAAGTTGGAAAATCATCTGCCGTAAGGCATTTGGGGAAGGAATTCAAGCATTTTGCCGAAGTCAACTTTGAGCGCCACAAAGCTATCAAGAGTTTCTTTCAGGGAGACATTGACGTGCATCTGATTGCCAAGAAGATTGCCAACTACATCAACGTGCCCGTCGAAGAGGGCAAGACATTGTTGTTCCTTGACGAGATACAAGAATGTCCCGAAGCCATCATGGCTTTGCGTTTCTTCAAGGAAGATTATCCCGAACTTCACGTCATTGCGGCAGGTTCTCTGCTTGAATTTACTCTCCAAGAACTTCCTACGTTTGGAGTGGGAAGAATTCACTCCTTATTTATGTATCCTATGACGTTCGACGAGTTCTTGGGCGCAAACGGAGAGCAGGGGCTGGCAGCAATGCGCAATGAAGCGAGCGCCTTGCATCCGCTCGATGCTGCCTTTCATGAAAAATTGGTAGAGTATTTCCGCATATACCTACTCGTAGGAGGTATGCCCGAAGCAGTGCTGGCTTGGACTAAGACCAAGGATTTCAACCGCTGCAGAAACATCCAAGAGGACATTGTGCTTACGTACGAAGACGACTTCAGCAAATACAAGAAACGAGTCAATCCCGACTTGCTGCGCACAACGATGCGAGGCGTTTGCCATCAAGTGGGCGAGAAAATCACTTTCAGACAAATCTCTACCGATTACCAAAGTTCGCAAATCAGAGAGGCTCTACGCTTGCTCACCCTGGCCGGCATTGTCACCCCCGTTGTCGCAACATCGGGCAATGGCATCCCGTTAGATGCAGAAGCGGACGAAAGAAGCATGAAAGTTCTCTTCCTCGACTCCGGACTATTGTTGGCCGTGATGCAACTCGAAGGAAGTCTGTCGCAACAACTCATTGAACTGATTATGACGGGCAATCCACAGGAGTTGGTCAACAAGGGAGGACTGACCGAGATGGTTGCCGGACTGGAGATAGCGCGCAACAAGCCCTACATTCAGCGGCATAAGTTGTTCTTTTGGGAGAAGAAGGGCAAAAGCGTTGCAGAGGTTGACTACCTCGACATTGTCAATTTGCGAATAACGCCCATAGAAGTCAAGTCAGGTACTCAAGGCGGCATGAAAAGCCTTTGGCTCTTCATGAGAGAAAAGCACCTCACTCACGCCATCAGATGTTCGCTTGAGAACTTCGGGGAGTTTAAATATGAGGACAAAGAAGACGGCAATGCAGTCAGACGCGTCCACATACTTCCACTCTATGCCATGGCCTTGTTGCAGCATTGTGGACATTAGTTACAAAAGACTCCATAAGTCCAAAAAGAAACTTATTCTACAAGCCTCAGCAAATCGCCACAGTCGCAGTGTGTTTAATCTACGAGCACCATCTCGCTTAGCGTTATTTTCCAAGTTAAGCAAATGTCTTGGCAGAAAATTCCAAGTTTCATAACTTTGCAAGCAGAAACGGACCGTTGCGCAATGAGTTGCTGAACGATTCGTACAACCTCCGATTAATCACACAAAAACTCCTTATATATTATGGCAGACAAGAAACTCCACTTCGAGACCCTCCAGCTCCATGTTGGCCAAGAACAGCCCGATCCCGCAACCGACGCACGCGCCGTGCCCATCTATCAAACCACGTCGTACGTGTTCCGCAACTCACAGCACGCTGCGGATCGCTTTGCCCTTCGCGATCCGGGAAACATCTACGGCCGTCTGACCAATTCCACACAAGGCGTGTTTGAGGACCGCGTGGCTGCCCTCGAAGGCGGTGTGGCCGGCCTTGCCGTGGCAAGCGGAGCTGCTGCCGTGACCTACGCACTGCAGAACATCTTGCAGAACGGCGACCACGTCGTAGCAGCCGACAACATGTACGGTGGTTCGTTCAACCTCATCACCCACACACTGACCACGATGGGCGTGACGAACACCATTGTCAACGTGAACGACCTCGAAGCCCTCGAAGCTGCCATCCAGCCCAACACAAAATGTGTCTACGCCGAAACCTTCGGCAACCCCAACTCCGACGTCACCGACCTCGAAGCCGTAGCTGCAGTGGCACACCGCCACGGCATCCCCTTCATCGTGGACAACACGTTCGGAACGCCCTTCCTCATCCGTCCCATCGAGCACGGCGCCGACGTGGTGGTACACTCTGCCACGAAGTTCATCGGCGGCCACGGCTCCAGCCTTGGCGGTGTGATTGTTGACGGCGGCACTTTCGACTGGAAGGCCAATGCCGACAAGTTCCCCACCCTTGCCAAGCCCGACCCTTCGTACCACGGTGCCGTCTTTGCCGACGTGGCAGGCAAGGCTGCCTTTGCCACCCGTATCCGTGCCGTCATTCTGCGCGACACTGGTGCGGCCATCTCGCCCTTCAACGCCTGGATTCTCCTTCAGGGTCTTGAAACGCTCTCACTGCGCGTAGAGCGCCACGTGGAGAACGCACTTAAAGTGGTAGACTACCTTGCTCACCATCCGAAGGTAGAGAAGGTGAACCATCCCTCTCTCCCCTCCCACCCCGACCATGCGCTCTACGAGAAATACTTCCCCAACGGCGGCGGCAGCATCTTCACCTTCGAAATTAAGGGTGGCGAGAAGGCTGCGTGGACGTTTATCGACTCCTTGGAGATTTTCTCTCTCCTCGCCAACGTGGCCGACGTGAAGAGCCTTGCCATCCATCCCGCCACGACGACCCACTCGCAGATGTCGCCCGAAGAGCTGGAGCAGCAGCACATCACGCCTTCGACCATTCGTCTGAGCATTGGCATTGAACACATCGACGACATCATTGCCGACATGGACCAGGCTTTCGACAAAATCTAAGACGAACTCTCTTTTCTATCTTCTTTATTAAGCAGAACCGTATGGCCCTTGCGTGGCCTTGCGGTTCTGCGCTTTTTCACCACACAGCTTTACACTTCTGCCCATGACGCACAAAATCGCCACAAATGTTGTAACTTTGCCTTCGTCTGCAAACGACACGCTCTCCCAGCAGGAAGAATGTGCGCTGCTCGCTGCCTTCTCCCGCTTCAACCGCGAATGGATTGAACGTTACTTCCACCTCGAGGCGAAGGACCTTAAAGTGCTCGCCGACCCGCGGACTTACATCCTGTCCAAAGGCGGATTCATCTTCGTGGCCCGCACGACCGACGGCACGCCCATAGGCGGTTGTGCGCTCATCCCACACGAGCCGAGCGGCACATGGGAGCTTGCCAAGATGGCCGTCACCTCGGCGGCACAAGGCCACGGAGCCGGACTGCTTTTGGGAAAGGCGGCACTGGCCAAGGCGCGTGAAGTGGGCGCGAAGGAAGTGTTTCTGGAAGCCAACACGCTCCTCGAAGCATCCGTCCACCTCTACCGCAAACTCGGATTCAAAGCCGTTGCAGACTACACGCCCGCCTACGAGCGGTGCAACCTTTTCATGACTTACACACTGCAATGAACTACTCCCTTCTCATCTCCGGTGGCGTGGACAGCGCCGTGGCTTGCCACATGCTTTGCGAACAGGGCATACGTCCCGACCTCTTCTACATCAAGATTGGCATGCAAGGCGAAGGCACGTCGTGCTCCGCCGAAGAGGACATTGAACTCTCCACCGCCACTGCCCGCCGCTACGGCCTTCAGCTCAACATTGTGGACCTCCAGCAGGAATACCACGACCGCGTGACGGCCTACGTGGTGGAACGCATCAAGCGCGGACTCACCCCCAACCCCGACGTCATGTGCAACCGCCTCATCAAGTTCGGTGCATTTGAAGAAAAGGCGGGCCATGCCTACGACTTCATTGCCACAGGCCACTACGCCCGCACGTTCACCGACGAGAACGGACAACTGTGGCTCGCTCCTGCGCCCGACCCCGTGAAGGACCAGTCGGACTTCCTTTCGCAGCTGACCGACGTGCAGGCGCGCAAACTTTGTTTCCCCATTGGCCATCTGCTCAAGCACGAGGTGCGCGAGATTGCCGAACGCGAACACTTGGCTCCCGCCCACCGTCGCGACAGCCAAGGCATCTGTTTCCTCGGGAAGATTAACTACACGGACTACCTCCGCACGCTACTTGGCGAGCGAAAGGGAAAGGTGGTGGAACGCGAAACGGGCAACATCGTAGGCGAGCACGCCGGCTACTGGTTCCACACCGTGGGCCAACGCAAGGGACTCGGCCTGGGCGGCGGTCCGTGGTTCGTAGTGGACAAGGACATTGACCGCAACATCATCTACGTCTCTCACACGAATGCCTGCCACGGACTCTACGGCACGGAGTTCGACCTCGTGGACTTCCACTTCATCACGGCCGACCCTTGGGAAGGCCTTGACGAAGCCGACCTCCTCTTCAAAATACGCCACACCGAGCAGCCCCGTCCCGGCCACATGCGCCGCCTTGCCGACGGGCGCCTCCACATCACGTCCGACACGCCCGTGCAAGGCATAGCCCCCGGCCAGTTCGGCGTGCTCTACACCGCCGATGCCAGCATCTGCGCCGGAAGCGGAGAGATTCGCAACCATTGATAGAGACACTGCATAAACACACAATATAAACAAAGGCGACTGCGCCGCCGTCACGGACGGTTTTGCGTGCTGCGCCATATTCATCCGCACATAAGGGGGCAACTCAGAGAGTTGCCCCCTTATGTGCTATCTATGCAAAAGCCTCTGTGAGTTTATAGAAAGGCTTTCCAAACCAATATACGCCCTAATTATTAATCACCAGCGTGCCGCTTGCAGAGGGCGAGTAGGTCATGCGGTAGCGGTAGAGCACCGAGACGCCCTCATCGCCGCCGTTCTGCATGCCCGTCTGCAGACTATAAGTTCGGTTGCAGCGCGGACATTTCACCTGTTCGCGACCGTCGAACTGGAGCGAACGCTGAATGGCGTTGCGCTCGTAGCACGTGGGGCAAACGAGGTCGTAGGCTCGGGGAACGGTCTGTCCGTTGAGGTCGGGCACGGAAGGAGTGCCCACGATGAACCCTGCCACACACTGCGTTTTTCCGTAAGCTTCAGTGGCGGAGAGGTTGCCCTGCGAGGAGCGTCCGTCGGCATCGGTGAAGTAGATGACCGAGTTGCGGAGCGTCACGGTGCAGAACTCTCCCGGACTGTTGAGCGACGTGTAGAGTTGGTGCGACGCCGTCACGTTGTCGTAACGGAAGAAGGCGCGGATGCTGGCGTAGAGGTCGGTGACGCTCTCGGAGCATCCGGCCACAAAACTCGTTGCCAAGCCTACGGCGAGCAGACTAGCTGCTACGAGCGTTTTGCGGAAAGGAAGCGAAAGGCGGTTCATGGGTTGACGAGTTTACGTTCCGCCTCGTCCACCCGTTCAAAGCCGAAGCGGGCATAGTTCTCTTCCATCAACTGGGCTATGCGGTCGTTGCAGAGGTTGCCTATGCTGCCCTCGTGGGTGTGGTGGACGGACTTGACGGGAGTGAAGCGGCCAGCCTCAATGTCGAGTCCCACCTTCTTGTAAGCGTCGCGGAAAGGCATGCCATCTGCTGCAAGGCGGTTCACTTCTTCCACGGAGAACATGGCGTCGTAGCGGGCATCGTCGAGGATGTGCTCGTTCACGCGGATGCGCTCTATGATGTAGGTGGCCATGTGCAGACAGTCTATGAGGTTGTCGAAGGCCGGAAGGAAAGCTTCCTTGAGTTCCTGAAGGTCGCGGAAGTAGCCGCACGGCAGGTTGTTCATGATCATCACAATTTCCTGCGGAAGCGCCTGCAGGCGGTTCATGCGGGCACGGATGAGTTCGAACACGTCGGGGTTCTTCTTGTGGGGCATGATGCTGGAGCCCGTGGTACACTCGTCGGGGAGTTTGACGAAGGCGAAATTCTGGGAGTTGAACATGCAGGCGTCGAACGCCAGTTTGGCCACCGTGCCAGCTATTCCGGCGAGGGCGAAGGCCACGTTGCGCTCCATCTTTCCGCGTCCCATCTGTGCATAGACCACGTTGTAGTCCATGGAGTCGAAACCGAGCAAACGCGTGGTCATGCTGCGGTCGAGGGGGAACGACGAACCGTAGCCAGCCGCCGAACCGAGCGGGTTACGGTTGACCAGGCGGTAAGCGGCTTCGAGCATGAGCATGTCGTCGGTGAGGCTTTCGGCATAGGCGCCAAACCAAAGGCCGAAGCTTGAGGGCATGGCCACTTGGAGATGGGTGTAGCCAGGCATGAGCACAGCCTTGTAGCGTTCGCTCTGCTTCTGGAGTTCGCGGAAGAGCTGAACCACGGCGTCGGCCACTTCGCGGAGTTTGTGGCGCGTGAAGAGTTTGAGATCCACGAGCACTTGGTCGTTGCGCGAGCGGCCGGAGTGGATTTTCTTACCCATGTCGCCGAGCCGCTGCGTGAGCATGAGTTCCACCTGCGAATGGACGTCCTCAATGTCGTCGTCTATGCGGAAACGGCCTTCCACAGCCTCGCGGTAGATGTGGCGCAGCCCATCGAGCAGCGGCTGGAGTTCGTCGTCGGCAATGAGGCCGATGGAGTGGAGCATGGTGACGTGGGCCATGGAGCCCATCACGTCGTAGGGTGCAAGGTAGAGGTCGAGTTCGCGGTCGTGACCCACGGTGAAGCGGTCAATCTCGTCGGTGACCTTCACGTTCTTTTCCCAAAGTTTCATTGGCTATATAGGTTTCGTTTTTTGTTCAAACTTGAGTGGCGCATGAAAATGCAAGGTTGCTAAATTCGCCATTTGTTCCGACATGACAAACTTTATGCAACGCAAAATTCCAAGGCTTGAAATTTAAATTCCAAGGCTTGGAATTTTAGTTTCAAGGCTTGGAATTTTAGTTTCAAACGGGGGCATTCGTTTTGAAACTGCACATTGTTGATAATCAACGTCTTGCAGTTTCGCTCAGAAAAGTCACAATATTTCCGCATTCCGCCCTTGCGTTTTGCCACGCATGCCGAAGAAAAAGTCCGGGCCCGATGCGCAACTTTGCATAATTATCACGCAGCCCGTGGAAATTTGCTACGAGCTCAACACATTGGGCTCGCAGCTCAAAATTTGCAGACGTTTACATTTTCAAAGTTCCCCCTTTCGACTATTTCTACTCGCTTCGCGCGTGCGCATACGCGCGCGCATTCACCGATGTTTGTACATGTTGCTGTCACCCGTCACCGCCCCAGACGTAGTATATTCCTCTTTACATATGACTATCAATAGTTTAGACGCTTTAATATGAGGTGACAGCAACCTTTTTGCAACAAAAAATGCCGTCACCTGCGTTCAACGGGCGCGGGTGACGGCAAAGTTTTAATAAAGCAAAAGTATTGTGAGCGATCATTATTGCTGTCACCGGTGCTTCGTGAATGTGCAAATGCAAAAAGGTGCACCTCATTTGCACATTTGCATATTCGCACATTTGCACATTTGCGAAGCACAGGGTGACGGATGACGGCAGCTTGCACAAACTTTGGTGTATACGCGTGCGCGCGTAAGGCGCGATGCAAGGCGTGCCCCCCATACGTTACACCTTCAAAGAATCACATCCCCACGTGCTGCAGCAAGCGCTCCACACGCTGGCGATAAACATGAGGGAAGAGTTTGTAGCTGCGGGCATGAGGCGCGCCCGGCACAATCCACAGGTCGAAACGCGTGGGACATGCTGCGGCAAGTTCGCGCCCCATCGCCGTAGGCACAAAGAGGTCGGCATCGCCGTGAATGAAAAGCACGGGACGCGTGGCCTTCTTGACTTGTTCGAGCGCAGAAGCCTCCTGGAAGTTCCAGCCGTAGCGCGCTTCGCACAGCGCCGAAGCCGCGGGGATGAGCGGCCAGCGGGGAAGGCCGAAGCGTTCCTTAAGTTCTTTCGTAAATTGGGCATCGACCGAGGTGTAACCGCAGTCGTCCACATAAGCCTTCACAAAGTCGGGCACGTTGCGGTCGCCGCTCACCATGAGCGTAGTGGCTGCGCCCATCGACACGCCATGAACAACGACGGCTACCGAATCGCCCACAAGACGCGGCAACTGGCCCAACCATTTCTCCACATCGAGGCGGTCCTTCCACCCCATGCGCACATCGTCGCCGCCCGAAAGTCCTGCACTGTGGAGGTCGGGCACGAGCACATTGGCCGAAAGCGAGTCGGCATACATGCGTGCTAGCTGCATCATGCGCACGTGACAGTCGGTGTAGCCGTGAACGAGCACGGCGGTGCGGCGCGTGGCACGCGGGGCGCGGATGAGTACGGCATGGAGCGGTGTGCCGTCGGCGCCGGCCATGCGGAGGTCGGTCCAGTTGTGGGCTGCACGGAGCGAGTCGCGCCAATGGATGAGTCCAGGGTAGAGTGAGTCCATCTCGGTCCACGCTTGCGAAAGGCTTCGGCTGCGGGGCTGCGCATCGAGTGCATAGCCCAAAAGATAATTAGCCCCACCAGCGGTGGCAAGCAGCAGAACGAGTGCAACAGTTGCTACCGCCCAGGCCGAGCGCCGCAATAGGCGGCTGCGTAAAGTGGATGTGTTGTTCATTTTGGTTGGAATGAGTGGCATAAACAGACATTACCATTTGGTGGTCTGCTCCGTATAGACTAACTTCGCCTTATAAAACTTCTTATGATATATATGTACAGACTCCCCCTTACCCTCGCTTTCGTCCTCGCCTTTCTTTTCCCGAGGCTTTCTGCCCAAACGGCAGACACTGCGCTCGTGCGTGTGGTCATCGAAACCACAAAGGGCAACATCGTGGCAGAACTTTTCAACGACACGCCCATCCATCGCGACAATTTCCTTGAAAAAGCCGACCGCCACCTCTACGACGGCGTGCTCTTCCATCGCGTCATCCCGGCCTTCATGATTCAGGCCGGCGACAGCGCCAGCCGCAGCGCAAAGCCGGGCGAACTTCTCGGCGAGACGAAGGAGAGCAAGAGCCTCCCCGCCGAATTCCGCTTCCCCACACATTACCACCAGAGCGGTGCGCTCTGCATGGCACGCGAAGGCGACGAAGAGAACCCGCAGCGCGAATCGTCGTCGTGGCAGTTCTACATCGTCACGGGGAACACCTTCACGGAGGCTTCGCTCGACAAAGTGCAGCAACGGCTCGACCGCGAAACAAGCGGCACGGTGAAGTTCACGCCCGAAATACGCCAAACGTATCTCACCCGAGGCGGCGCACCGCATCTCGACGGCACCTACACCGTGTTCGGACAAGTGGTCAGCGGCTACGACGTGATGGACGAAATACAGTTTGCCGAACGCGACGCCAACAACCGTCCGCTCGAAGACATCCGCATCATTCGCGTGCGGAGAGCAGACTAATTCATGACGACCTCACGGAGGCTTTTGCGTGCTTCGCTTCTTTGCGCTCAAAGTCACGTCAGAGACGTGACCCCCATGCGCTAACGCACACAAAAGCCTCTGCGAGTGCTAACGTCTCACCGCACAGCGGCAAGCATCTGTGCCAGTCCGTCGGCAGCCTGCTGGAGCGGTTTTGCCACCATGCCCTTCATGAAGAAGTTCACCTCGGCACCCACCGTCACACGCATACGGCACTCCGCCTCGCCGTGAGGCAAGAGCTGAATCCACAAATAGAGCTGTACGGGTGCGCCTTCAGAGGCAAACTTGATGCACTTCGGCTCCTCGCGCTCCACCACGCGCAACGTAATCTCGCCAAGCGGCGAACTGATGCGGATGGAGTCGGCGTCGAACGACATATTGTCGGCATAGCGCTGAAGTTCCGCCATCTTCTCGGCAGGCACCTGCTCCGCCAAGCGCTGCTGCACCTGGGGGTCGGCAAGGCGTTCCTTGAGGGACGAAAGATTGTTGAGATTGGAAAAACGGTTGTACACCACAGTCTGAGGCTGCGGAATCTGCTTTATTTCGCTTTCAAATTTAGAGAGTGACATAAGCGTTCGGGATTTATGGTTTTCTTATTAATGAGTAAAAAGCAGCACACAACAGGGCTGCAATTGCAGCTGCGAAGTTACGCTTTGCCGCACAAAAAGCAAAACTTCGCCATATCAATTGCCCCACACATCCATTTGCCTCTCAAAACTCTTAGCACACAGACCCACATTTCCGAAAAAAAACATAACTTTGCCGTGCCGTCATCTGTCACGTCGAACGGTAGTCGGTAAGCATACCCTCAGAGGAACATGCTTGCCGCACAAAAAGAACAATGAGCAGGCGCATTTTATCAGATTAAATGCCGCCTGAAAAAAATCCCTCAAAGCGCAGCTATGGCGTTTTGACACATTTATATTAGAATCGCATCAAAGAAAATGTCTGAAAACTACAGCTTGAGTCACCTCAAGGAACTTGAGGCAGAATCCATACACATCATCCGTGAAGTAGCAGCCGAGTTTGAAAACCCCGTCATGCTCTACAGCATCGGCAAGGATTCCAGCGTCATGGTACGCCTGGCAGAAAAAGCCTTCGCTCCCGGCCGTCCGCCATTCCCCCTCATGCACATCGACTCGAAGTGGAAATTCAAGGAAATGCTCACCTTCCGCGACTGGTATGCCAAAGAGCACGGATGGAACCTCATTGTGGAAAGCAACACAGAAGCCTTCAAAGCCGGCGTAGGCCCCTTCACACACGGCTCTAAGGTCCACACCGACCTGATGAAGACCCAAGCCCTGCTCCATGCACTCGACAAACACAAGTTCGACGCAGCCTTCGGCGGAGCACGACGCGACGAAGAGAAAAGCCGTGCAAAAGAGCGCATCTTCTCCTTCCGCGACCAGTTCCACCAGTGGGACCCCAAAAACCAGCGACCCGAGCTTTGGGACATCTACAACGCACGCGTCCACAAAGGCGAAAGCATACGCGTGTTCCCCCTTTCAAACTGGACCGAACTCGACATTTGGCAATACATCCGTCTTGAAAACATACCCATCGTCCCCCTCTACTTCGCCAAAGAACGCCCCACAATTGAGATGGACGGACAACTCATCATGCCCGACGACGACCGCCTGCCCGAACAGTACCGCGACCAGATAAAAATGCGGAAAATACGTTTCCGCACACTCGGATGCTGGCCCCTCACCGGTGCCATCGAAAGCGAAGCCGACACGATAGAAAAAATCGTGGAAGAAATGATGACCACCACAAAGAGCGAACGCACCACACGCGTCATCGACTTCGACCAAGAAGCTTCCATGGAACAAAAGAAGCGCGAAGGATACTTCTAACCCCCCACTTCGTCCCCAAAAAGAACTTTTCATAAAAAAAGGTGGCAATATACATTTAGAACCACCCTTAAATCCATACCGCCCGCCATCGGCTGACACCCCAAGCAACGTCAGCCGATGCTGCGCGGACATTTATCCACTCAACAAAACTTTTTTCGACTATGCTTTCTTTCATAGCTGCAAACTACAAGAAAGGAGACCGCATTGAAATATGCTGCTCCGAAGGAAAAACCTCAGGTGAAATCGTATTCGTAGACCACAACGGCATTGTACTCCTCCTCCCCAACGGAGAACTTTGCGGAATAGCAGCTGCCGACGTGCGCTCGTTCACCGCTCCAAAACCCAGCAACATCGTTCTGCCCAGCAACGCAGACCACAACACATACACCCCCACTGCCAATCCCGCGCCGCAGCCCAGCGAAGAAACGCTACCCGCCACTGAAGCCGAAGCGCCGCACGAAGAAAAACGTACGTCCATAGCCGACGTCATCGAACCCACAGCCGCTCCCGAAGACGGCAACGCACTCACCGGAGCACTGTCTACGCCCGGAGTGAAAGTAGTAGGAAAAATTTCGCTCGAAGAACTCAAGAAAGTAGACCCCAAATTCAACAAGAGCTACATCTTCAACAAAAAGGACAACAACACAGGAAATGAAGTGAAGCCCATGGGCCGCATCACCCATTTCAACCCCATGAAGAACTACGGCTTCATCCACGACGACGAGATCAACTGCGACCTCTACTTCAACCTCCTCAGCATCGTGGACGAAACGCTCAAGCGCAACGTGAAAGTGGGCACACCCGTTGTCTACTCCATGAAACGCAACGCCGTAGGCTACGTGGCATTCGGCATTCACGCTCCCGCTAGCATCGACGAACTCCTCGACCTCGTGGACGCACACATCGAAAAGGGACATTTCACCACGGCCGAAATACTTCTCGGACACATCCTCAAGGTCGACGCCAACAACCGCGACGCACTCGACCTCATGGCCGAAGTGAAGACTTTCCTTCCCTCCAAAAACTACAACAACGCACCCAAAGCGCCGAAGGCTCCCAAACCCCAGCAGCAGACAACCTTCAACACGTTCAACAAGAAAGAGAACATCTTCAACGAAGACGTGCTCTACGCCAAAGCCAAGCGCGCTTCGCTCGAGAAGAACTACGACGAGGCCGAAAAGCTCTACATCAAAGCGCTCCATGCCGGACAGCGCGTGGAAAGCTGCGTGAAGGACATGCTGCAGATTTACGTGACGCGCTACAAGCACACCGACACGCCCGAAGAAACCGAAAAAGCGCTCCACAACGCGCTCGCAGCCTACGACAAATACAAGAGCTACCTCACCGACGACCTCTCCACGCTGCAGTTCCTCGCAGGTAACTTCTACCTCCCCCTCAACGAATACGAGACCTACCTCGAACTCTCCAAGAAGATTCTCACACGCCCCGAAGTCAACACAACCTCCAAGCGCGTGTTCTACCTCTGGCAGCAGGCACTCGCACTCCACAAGCTCAACCGCGACGAAGAGGCACTCGCCATACTCGACGAAGGACTCAAGCAAAGTCCCAACCACACGCAGATGAAGAACCTCAAGGAAGTCATCGAACACCCCGAACTCTTCCCCTTCAGCAACCCTGCCAACAACATAAAGGGCGAAGCCGAAGCACAGAGTGAAGCTCCCGAAGCCGCCCCCGAAGCAGCCCCCGAGGCCGTTCCCACCGAAAGCACACCGGACGAACCGACCGAAGAAGCCGCAACCACGGAAGAAAGCTTCGCAGAATAACCACACGCTGAGAACACATCCTCACCCACCCTTTCGGGTTTATGCTTTTACCTCATTGGAAGTAAATGCATAAACCCGTTTTTTTGTGGGAACAACAAGGCGGCACATTACTTGCGCCATCTATATGGGGGCGAGGTTTTCAAAACCTCGCGCTCTACACAGCCCAACGGCCTAACTTCCATCCCCAACATTCACTAAAACAGCCCAGCCCTTGCCGTTTCAAGCCTTAGATTGTAAATTTGCAACATTCATTCTTTGCACAACAAAACATCATGCGTAACTCCTCAGCTCTTCGATATACCTCGTTCAAAGTAAAAGAACCCGCCCGACTCCTCGAATTCATCCAACGTGCACTCGACGGCGTAAGCCACAGCCGCGCCAAAGCCATACTTGCCGGTGGAGGCATACGCGTAGACCGCAAAATAGTCCGCCAGTTCGACCTCGAACTCACACCCGGACAACTCGTCGAAATATCCAAACGCAAACCCAAAGGCGAACTCCGTTCAAAATTCGTGAGAATCGTATACGAAGACCCGCAAGTCATCGTCATCGAAAAAGCCGTTGGCATCCTCTCCATGGCTTCAGACCACCACGCCTTCTGCGTGAAGAAAGTGCTCGACGACTATTTCCACCACACCCACCAAAAGTGCACCGCCCACGTGGTGCACCGCCTCGACCGCGACACCTCCGGACTCCTTGTCTACGCCAAAACCCTTGAAGCCGAACAAATCCTGGAACACAACTGGCGCGAAATCGTTACCGACCGCCGCTACATGGCACTCGTCTCCGGCGAACTGGACCAAACCGAAGGCACCGTGGAAAGTTGGCTCAAAGACAACAAGGCCTACTTCACCTACTCATCGCCCGTCGACAACGGCGGAAAATATGCCGTCACCCACTACCGCCAAATGCGCACCGACGGACGACACTCCCTCGTGGAACTCAAACTCGAGACAGGACGCAAAAACCAAATACGCGTACACATGCAGGACCTCGGCCACCCCGTCTGCGGCGACATCAAATACGGCAACGGCGACAACCCCATAGGACGACTCGCACTCCACGCCTTCCGCCTCAACTTCTACCACCCCATGACCGGCGAACACCTCCACTTCGAAACCGGCGTGCCCAGAAGCTTTGCCGCAGCACTCAACAAGAAAGGCCGCGAACAGGAATAAAGGCCGCGAACAGGAACGAATAACCCCAAAGACACTGAATATCACGCTGAGCAGACAAGAAATAGCCCCACGCCGAGCCTTTTCAACCAAGACCCACTTTTTTATTGTCTATCCGAAAGGCTCACACACGAAAGGCTATATTTTTGCCAGCCGACAGCGCAAAATGCAAACAAAAGGCAAGAAGGATATTTGCCGAACCAACCGAAAATCAATAACTTTGCCCATGTGCCGTGTCCACTTGTGAGCCGCACATCCTTGTCCAAATACTCAAGGGCGCCAATCTATGCGGCCCCATTCTCTCACCTTAACCTCCGCTACAAAGGACGCACAAGCAAAGTGAAGCCAATGGAAACAAAAGACCAGCAAATAGAACAACTCGCCGGCGCGATGCCGCCCATCACGCTCGACGAAATGAAGTCCATAAGGCTCATGAACCGTACGGACTGCAAATACGTGACCAACATGGACACGCTTGCAAAACTGCTCGACCTTACACGCAACAGCTACTACGCACAGGTCATCGGCAACAAGCGCGTGTGCGGCTACGCCACCACCTACTTCGACACCAAAGGCACCAACGCCATGTATCGCCAACACGAGACGGGGCGCAAACCGAGGCAGAAAGTGCGCGTACGCACCTACCTCGAAAGCCACATCAGTTTTCTCGAAGTAAAAAAGAAGGACAACCACGGCAAAACTTCCAAAACGCGTGTGGCAGTACCTTCGCTCGAAAGTGTGGTCAACGAAGGTACAGGCAACGACTTCCTCCAGCAGTCCACCGGATTCACCTTCAACGACGTGGTGCCCACCGTGAGCAACCGCTTCAACCGAATCACACTCGTCAACCACGCCAAGACGGAACGCCTCACCATCGACTTCGACATCCATTTCCACAACCTGCTCACGGGAGAAGATACCGACATGGACAACATAGTCGTCGTGGAACTCAAGCGCGACGGACGCGTAGCTTCGCCCATCATCCCCATTCTGCGGCAACTGCGCGTCAAACCATCCGGATTCAGCAAATACTGCATTGGAGCCTCCGTGACCGACGAAACGCTGCGCGCCAACCGATTCAAAAAACGCCTTGTGAAAATACGTAAGGTAGCGGAGAAATAAAGCCACAACCTTTCCTCTTGTAAAAACATATACTGGTCACCCCATAAAAAATCCCTGCAACACAATGACAAACTTCTGGAACCAATTCTTCTCGCCCGAAAACTTCAGCTTCACAGCCGGCATGGGCGAAATCATTGCAAGCCTGTTGCTCAACACGCTTGTAACATGGATTGTCGTACACTTCTTCTACTACCCCAAAGGACGACGACGCGACTACTACTTCACGTTCATACTCCTTTCCGTCAGCATATTCATGCTCATTGCCCTCCTCCTCCACAACAACAACGACATGGGCATCGGAGCAGCACTCGGCCTCTTCGCCATCTTCGGCATCATCCGCTACCGCACGGAAAGCGTGCCCATCCGCGAAATGACCTACCTCTTCTTCCTCGTGGCACTCTCCGTGCTCAACGGACGTTGCCAGGAAATTACGTTCCTCGAAGAACTCGTCATCAACGTCATCTTCATCCTTTGCGTGTGGGCTTGCGAAAACTTCCTCACGTCCAACAGCGAAGGCTGCAAATTTGTCAAATACGACAACATAGACCTCATCAAACCCGAACGCTACGATGAACTCAAAGCCGACCTCGAAGAGCGACTCGGCCTCAAGATAACCCGCATAGAGGTTGGCGCCGTAGACTTCCTTACGGACATGACCATGATTCGCGTGTTCTACGTGGATCCCGCCCGCCGCATCAAGTCGGTAGACCGACTCTTCAAACTTCCCAACGACTAATTCTTCCCCTCATTCGTTGCCTATGAAACGTATCGCCCCCCTTCTGCTCGCAACTTGCGCAGCACTTCCCGCCGCCGCTGAAGACGACTTCGGCATATGGACCGGCGTCAGCGTGGAGAAAAGCATCACCAAAAAACTCTCTGCCGACGTCTCGCTCGGCTTTCGTGCCGAAGACAAACTGCAGCGCGTGGCACGCTGGGACATCGGTGCCGGCGTAGGCTACAAGCCGCTCAAGTGGCTTTCCATCGGTGCCGGCTACACCTATATATACGGTCGCAACGGACAGGAAACGAAGACGGACTACAAAAACAAACTCGACGACGAGGGCAACCCCATCTTCAACGGTTACAACGTGGACCACGGCTTCTGGCGCAACCGCCACCGCGCTACCTTCGACGTGACGGGCAAACTCTCCGCCGGGCGCTGGACCTTCGCCCTGCGCGAACGCTACCAGTACACCCACTACGCTGCCACTTCCACACTTCGCGACCGCTACCGTTCGGAAATACCCGCAGCACAACTCGCCTCCTACACGGGCGACGTCTACGAGTGGAACGGCCACAGCTTCGCCCGCTTCACCCAAACAGACAACGACAAAAAGGCAAAAGACCGCCATACGCTACGCTCACGCCTCACGGTTGAGTACAACATACGCCACTATCCGCTCACGCCATACGTTTCCGCCGAACTCTACAACAACTTCAGCGAAAACATGGACCTCGACAAAAGCCGCTTCATGGCCGGCGTAGAATGGAAAATCTCCAAGCGCCACCGCCTCGATTTTGCCTACCTTTTCCAGAACAGCAGCGACGACGACAACGACGGTAATCTCCACGCCATAAACATAGAATACAAGTTTAAATTCTAAACCAAAAGATATGAAAAGTTTACGTCTTTTCGGACTGGGCCTCGGCCTGGCTCTCGGCCTCACGGCCTCCGCACAATCTTACAGCTACCTCACGTTCCGCCAAGCCGACGGCACGGAAACAAGCCTGAAGACAGCAGGACTTAAACTGACGTTTGCCGACGGCAACCTCGTGGCTACCAACGGCAGCGAAACGACCACCTTCGCCCTTTCTACCATGGCGAAGATGTACTTTTCCACAAACACCTCAGCCATTGACCAAGCCTCAACGGCCAACATTTCGGCAACCATCGTGAACGGCACGCTGCAAGTAAACGCTCCCGCCGGCACTCCCGTAAGCGTATATGGTCTTGACGGACGCGAAATGCCCCAGCAGGGCCTCGCAAGCGGCGTATACGTAGTAAAAGTGGGTCAGAAGGTGCTCAAACTGATGGCTAAATAAAAACGCACCATCACCATGAAGCACTTATTACTCACGCTCCTCTCTGCTGCCACATTTTCCACAATGCAGGCACAAACGCTGAAAGTCTATCAAGGACAGGTGTGCACGGCATTTCCCGCCACCACCGTCGGCGACATGACGTACGCCTCGTCTGGCACGCAGCTCACCATCAAAGGCCATGAGTTTACGCTCTCCGAGGTAGACAGTATCACCGTCGACGAGTCGGCCTACACCGAAAGCAGCGTAGACGTCTACTACGCCACCGACGGCAAAGCGCGTCTGACCATCAGCGAAGACGTGGCAACACAACTGACGGCCTCCGCCACGGCTGCCGACGTCAGCATTGTCGCTTCCGACGCACTCGGCAAAGAAATCAACTACACGCTCCACGGCACCAGCGCCGACGGCTCGTTCTACATGGACGGTGCATACAAAGCCACCTTCACGCTCAACGGCCTCACGCTAACCAACACACGCGGCGGTGCCATCACCATCGACTGCGGCAAGCGCATCAACGTGATTGTTGCCGACGGCACGGTCAACACGCTCTCCGACGGCACGGGTGGCACACACAAAGCCTGCTTCTTCATCAACGGCCATGCCGAGTTCAAAGGCAGCGGCACGCTCAATGTGACTGGCAACACGAAGCACGCCTATGCCTCCGACGAATACACATGGATCAAGTCCTCCTTCGGCACGCTCAACGTGACGGCTGCCGAGAGCGACGGTCTCCACATTGAGCAATATTTCCGTCAGGACGGCGGTGCAATCAACGTAAGCGGCACAAAAGGCGACTGCGTGGACGTAAGCATTACGAAAGACGCAACCGACGAATTCAATGGTCAAGCATTCCTCAATGCCGGCACGCTCACGATGAACGTAGCAGCAGACGACGTGAAAGGTCTTAAGACCGACAGCGCGGTGACCATTGCCGGCGGCACACTCAGCGCAGAAGTGAGCGGCCTGGGCACGAAAGGCCTCAGCGTAGGCACCGACCTCGTTGTCAGTCAAAAGACCGAAACGGCCACACTCATAAAGATGAACGTTACGGGCACGACCTACAACAAGGACCAGGCCGACGAGTCGAAATGTCGCGGCATCAAGGTAAAAGGCAACTTCACCTTCGACGGCGGCACCATCTCCATGAGTGTGACGGGCAAGAAAGCCAAAGGCATCTCCGTCGACGGCACTTACACCTACGTAAGCGGCACGACCAACGTGATTCCAGAATAACGCACCCGTTAGCATCTTATAGAACCAAAAAGGCTCTCTTCTCCTTTTCGGAGAAGAGAGCCTTTATTTTTCAGAGAGCGAATCTGCGACATCCGTCCTATTCTATAGAATGGTTATCAATACTGCATGCTGAAGCTGATGCCTCGGCGCTGCATGTCGCGGAGTGTGGGGCGGAGACGGCGGAGGAAGTCTTCCCACGAATGGGTCTTTGCAGGACTCCATCCCACTTCGGCGAGCGCAAGGGCACGGGGATATGCCTGATAGTAGATGCGTTCGGGGGAGTTGATACATTCGCTCCATAGCGTGCCCGCCACACCGAAGAGGTTGTTCTTCTCGAAGTCTTCGCCCATGCCCCAAGAAGGATCGAGCGAATAGGTCTGCTTGAGAGAGGTGGAGGGCATGCCCCAGTTTACTTCGGGCATGTCGCCCGGGGCCATGGGGTAGTCGAAATAGCAGTGCTCGCCGGGGCAAAGCATAATCTTCGCATTGTTTCTGACGGCAGCGTCGAGTGCGGGCTGGGTGAGTCCCATGCGCCAGGCGAAGGTGACACACCCCGGCTGTATTTCCTTGAAGTCTGTTTCGTACCAGAACATGGGCGTCTTGCCGTATTTGGTGCGCAGCGTGTCGATGACGCGGTCGAAGAGATATTTCTGCAAACGCCAGTTTTCGGAACGGTCGGTGGACGTGATGCCGAGTTTCGCCTTCAGCGCCTGACATTTGGGACAGGAAGTCCAGCAGTCGAGTGCGGGATTGCCGGCTTCGTCGCCGCCGAGGTGAACGTAGGGAGAGGGGAAGATGTCGGCCAGTTCGCGGAACACGTTGCCGAGGAATTCAAAGGTGAATTCGTTGCCGGGGCAGAGCAGTTCGTTCGAGACGCCGCAGATGGTGCGGATGGGCACTTGCTTTGCGCCGCAGGTGAGTTCGGGATAGGCGTGGATGGCAGCCACTTCGTGACCGGGCATTTCTATTTCGGGGATGACGTCGATGTGAAACTCTGCGGCATAGCGTACCAACTCGCGCATCTGTTCCTGGGTGTAGAATCCGCTGATGGGCATCTGCATGTCGTCCATTCCCACGCGTGAGGTACACTCGGTGGTGAGTTTCGGATATTGCTTAATTTCTATGCGCCACGACTGGTCGTCGACGAGGTGAAGGTGGAGCGCATTGAGTTTGTAGCGCGCCATTTCGGGGATGAAAGCCTTAAGGTCTTCGAAAGGCACGAAAATGCGGCACGGGTCTACCATAAGTTCGCGCATGTGGGTGCGAGGCTGGTCGGCAATGGTGAGTTGCGGAATGGCGGCGCAGGAAGTGCCGTCGGCGTCGGCGCGCAGGAGTTGGTCGAGCGTCATGAGTCCGTAGAACACGCCAGCGGCACTTCCGCCGTGGATGTCCACGCCGTGTTCGGTGACGGTGAGCGTGTAGGCTTCCTTGTCGGTGAGTTTAGGGTCGATGCCGAGGGTGAGCGTGGCTTTGTCCTTTGCGGACGGTTTGCCGAGACGTGCGCGCAGAATTTCTTCGGCTTTGGTGCATTCGTTGGCGAGGCCGTTTTCAGCCACGACGTCCCATTGGGCGCGTACGCTGAGCGGACGCGCTTCTTTGTTGACGGTGAGCGAGGCGGGTTGCGGCACGAGCGCCTCTTCGGGATTGCAGGTGGCGGAGGAGCGCTTTTCGCCGGTGAAGAACACGCTCCAGCCTTCGGCGCGGCGGTATTTGAGTTCTGCGCCCTTCGGCACGATGAGTTTCACCTTCTTACGGTCTATGCCGGCAAACGTTGAAGCGCTGGCCTGGGGCGGTGTGGTTGCGTTTACGCGGAGCGTGCGCAAACCGGAGAGGCGTGCAAAGGCAAATTCGCCAAGGATGGGTGCGCCTTCGATGGTCACTTCCGTGAGGCCCGAGCAGGAGGAGAAGGCGCAGTCGCCCACGCGTTCGAGCGATGCGGGAAGCACCACGCGCTGCAGGGCGGTGCAGGCAAAGAAGGCTTGCGTGCCTATGCTGCGGAGGTTCTTGGGGAGCGTGATGCTTTGAAGTTTGTGGCGCGAATGGAAAGCATTGTTGGGAATGTCGGGACATTCCGCCTCGCTGAGGTCTACGCTGCGCAGTTGCCAGCAGAGGTCGCGCAACTGACGGAAGTCGGAGTTGCCTTGTGTGGAAAGTTTTCCCGTCAGTTTCAGTTCGGTGGCAGCGGCTTTTTGTTCGGCTTCGAGGTTGTCCATGCGGCTCACGGTTTGTGCCGTAAGGGGGAGGCAGAGCAGCGCGAGAGCTAAGGTGGAAAGGATTTTCATAGCGATTCGGTTTGGTTTGTCGTTACGTTCTCTATTTCAGGGAATGAAGGGGGGGGGAGGTCAGAACGTTATTTTTCGCGTTCCGTCTTCGAGTTCTTCAATGTCCACGCGGACCACGTCGCCGGGTAGGATTTCCTCGACGAGTTCGGGCCATTCGATGAAGCAGAGGGCACCGGAGTAAAAGTAGTCCTCGTAGCCCATGTCGTAGACTTCCTCGAGTTTCTTGATGCGATAGAAGTCAAAGTGGTAGATGAGTTCGCCTGTCGTGTCGGAACGGTATTCGTTGACAATGCTGAAGGTGGGTGAGTTCACAACGTCTGTCACGCCGAGTGCTTCGCAGACGGCTTTGATGAAGGTGGTTTTTCCTGCGCCCATTTTTCCGTAGAAGGCGAAAACGGTGTTTTGGTCGATGGCCTTGACAAACTGCGCGGCAGCTTCGGGCATATCGTTGAGCGACTTGAGATGGAGTTCCATATTATATATAAGGATGGATATTTATAGAAAGGTGTTTATTGGCGCACGAGTTTTATGCCGACGTCGGTGATGCCGGGGAGCATTTCGGTGCGCATGAGGTGGGTGATGCGTATGTCGGCGGAGGCTCCTTGGCTGAGCGTCATTTGGGTGAACGGCATTTCGTATTGATACACGCTGACTCCCGTGCCTGTCAGGTCGCCGTCGGCGTTGGCGAGTGTGCATTCCACGGTGTCGCACCGCTGCGTTTCGGGGTTGTGCCACTGCTGGCGAACCACGAGCCAAAGCGTTTGGTAGGGATAGGGTGTGGAGGCCGAACTACGTATGCCGATGGTCATGGCGTAGGTGCCTGTATGGCGAATGGTGTCCACATGGTAGTGGAGCGTGTCGCCTTTTTCCCATCCTTCCACGGGTGTGGAGCAGTAGGAGTAGCACACGGGGGTGTGCTCGCAAGCCGCGAAGGAGCATACGGCGAGGAGTGCGAGGAATGCAAAGAGCGAGCGCATGACTTTTGTCATTCTATCTTTCTTGTTTTTTCGTCAGTTGGGAATGGAGGGACGAATGGGCCGCGGTGCGGGTTTGTCAGTCGTTCGTCTGGTTGTCTCCGCGCGAGGGCTTCTGTCGGTTGGGACGGGGACGTCGCTGCGACTTGTCGTTGCGGTTGCCGCCTTCGTTGTCGGCTCGCTCGGAACGGTTGCGGCGGTCGTTGCGACGGTCGTCACCATTGCGGCGGTCGTTGCGACGGGGGTTGTCGTTGCGGCGGTCGGTCGACTTTTCGTTTTCCGTCTCGTTGGCGTTCTTTTCGGAGCGGTTTTTGCGGTTGTTGCGCGACTGCTTGCGGCGTGCCTTGTCGAAGCGCGTGAGGTCGTCCTGCTCGGCAAGGTCAACGGAGCGCTTGGGCTCTTGTGTGCCGTCGGGTTCTAGTGTGAGTGGCTTTTCGCCGGCTGCGTTGAGACGGATTACTTCTGCTGCGCGGTCGGTGGTGATGGTCACGAGGTTCACGGCCATTCGTCGGTCGGTGCTGTAGGTGACGAGTCCGGCGAGGGTGTCTGCTTTGAAGTAGTAGTAGGTGGAGTCGGCGGTTTCGAGTTGGATGTTACGCTGCGGAAGGGCTTTTGCGGCTTCCATGTATACGTCCACTTCGTAGTTGAGGCAACATTTGAGTTTGGCACACTGTCCGGCGAGTTTCTGCGGATTGGGTGTGATGTCCTGGAAGCGTGCGGCTGCGGTGCTTACGGAACTGAAGTTTTTCATCCATGTGGCGCAGCAGAGTTCGCGTCCGCAGGGGCCTATTCCGCCAATGCGTCCGGCTTCCTGTCGGGCACCGATTTGCTTCATTTCTATGCGCACGTGGAAAGTTTCGGCAAGCACTTTGATGAGTTTGCGGAAGTCTACGCGCGAGTCGGCAATGTAGTAGAAGATGGCTTTGTTGCCGTCGCCCTGATACTCTACGTCGCCGATTTTCATCTGCAGTTCAAGGTCTTTGGCTATTTGGCGTGCACGAATCATGGTTTCGTGTTCGCGGGCTTTGGCTTCTTCGTATTTTTCGATGTCGCCGGGGCGTGCCTTGCGGTATACGCGCTTTATTTCGGTGCCTTGCTTGAGGTTGGCTTTCTGCATTTGCAGGAGCACGAGTTTTCCGGTGAGGGTGACCACTCCGATGTCGTGGCCGGGCTGTGCTTCTACGGCCACGGTGTCGCCTTTGACGAGGTCGATGTGGTTGTCGTTGCGGTAGAATCCCTTTCGGGTGTTTTTGAACTGTACTTCGACGTAGTCCGTCATGTCGGTGTTGCCGGGCACGTCGGCGAGGTAGTCGAAGGTGTTGAGTTGGTGGTCGGAGCGTCCGCATCCGCAGGCTGCAATGCCGCGCAAGGCGGCGTCGCCCCATTGGCAGTGGCCGCAGCCGCCGTCGTTGGCACATTCGGTGCAGTTGCCGGCACAGGTGCTTTCGCCGCCCTCCTCGCTGCAAGCGCAGTGGGGACAGGGGGGTGCGCTGGCTTCGGGAGTGGCAGCGGACTTGTCGGCCGTTTCGGTGATGGGATTCTGTATTTCTTGCTGTGAATCGTTCATATAAAAAAGGTAGAGATATATGTCGTGTGGCTATGGCGGAGCGCCCCGTTGAAGTCGGAACGACGACACGCCCGTGAGCCAGAGAGTTCGTTATTGCTGCTTGAGAAGCATGATGACTTTGAGTGAGAAGTCGAAGAACACCATGCGTGCGTTGACGTTCTGCGCGATGTCGCGCTGTGCGGCGGAGATTTCGTCCATCAGCCCGATGACGTTGCGCTCGTTGACGAAGCGTGCAAAGTTTTTGGAGAAGTCGCTTTCCTGGCGCGTCATGTAGTTGAGCTCGGGGAGCTGGAAGTTGTACATGAAGTTTTCGCGTATGAGCCTTTGTGCGTATTCGAGAAAGGCTTTCTGCTTTTCTCTTCCCCACGAAGCCATGTTGGCAGCCCATTCGTTGAGGTCGCGTATTTTTCTCATGTAGCAGAGTCGCATGAAGAGCACGAACATGTCGAAGAACTGTGCGGTGTCGGCGTCGCGCGTCACTTCTTCGCTGGCTTTGATGAAATTGCCTTCCGAGGCGCGAGCCACGCAGAGGGCGTCGTCGCTCTCTAGCCCGGCAAGGCTTTGGAGTGCGGCTGCCACGTCGGCGGCGGCGAGCGGTGGAAAGTCTATGCGCTGCGTGCGGCTTTGTATGGTGGCGAGGAGGCGTTCGGGGTGGCTCGTGGTGAGGATGAAGACGGTTTGCTGCGGCGGCTCTTCGAGCACTTTGAGCATTTTGTTTGCCGTGGCTTCGTTCATGCGGTCGGCGTTCCATATGACCACCACTCTGTAACCGCCCTGACTGCTCACGCGACTGAGTTCGTCGATGAGACGGTTGGCTTCGGCCACGTTGATGAGCGACTGCTGGTTTTCCACACCAATGCGGCGCAGCCATTGCTGCAGGCTGAAGTAGGGCGACGAGGCTATTTGCTCGCGCCATTCGTCGATGTACTGTGTGCTGACGAC
Organism: Prevotellamassilia timonensis; assembly: GCA_963589615.1. Classification (GTDB taxonomy): domain Bacteria; phylum Bacteroidota; class Bacteroidia; order Bacteroidales; family Bacteroidaceae; genus Alloprevotella; species Alloprevotella timonensis_A. The sequence continues at coordinate 9,626 of CAVALA010000006.1, read as the reverse complement.
TTGTGTGGACGATGCGGCGGCCGAGCGTACCACGGGGTAGGAGAAGTGGAGGTCGGGGTGGGCCAGTTTGCTTGCCATTCGGCATCCGGCGCACGCTCCGCAGGGTTCGCCATCTGATGTGGGACGTTGGCAGAGCAGGCGGTTGGCGAGGGCGAGTGCCATGGGCAGTTTGCCGCTGCCTTCGGGTCCTGCAAAGAGCAGGGCGTGGGGCAGCCGGCCTTCGTCTGTCATTCGGCGGAGTTGTGTTTTCACTTCGCCTTGTCCTATTACGTCGCTGAAGCGCATGATTTTGGGGTTCGGAGGGTGTGTTTGTGGTGTGTTACCGTGGTTTTAGGGTTGCAAAAATGCACTGGTGCGCATCTTCGCCAAGCAAAGATAGTGTAACTGAGTTGAAACTCAAAGTTTCTGCCTAAAGACTTTGGGAAGATTCAACTCCAAAATGTAAATTTGCCAACGAGAAAATATTTGACTATGGAATGGTTTGAAAAATTGCCCGCAAGTTGCCCGCCGTCAGACGCGACAAAGTGCAACGGCTCTTTTTACAGGGTTTCACAGGGGAACCCTGCAGAATCTCGTGACTTTTTCTCCCAAAGACATTTGGCTCCAAACAAAACTTTTCTGGGAGAAGGTATTGATGAATGCATAGTGAGAGCAGTTTCTGTATTTGTCGAACTGAATGATGCTAAGAATTTGCTCAAGCTTCCCAAATTCAGAAATGCAAACATCGCAGAATTACACCTTGAAAGTTGTGATGGGATGATTAAAAAAACGTTCAGGAAATCTCACTATTCATGGTGGAGGAGCAAATCGTTTGATGTCAACAAAGCAAAAATAATAGAACTATGAACAAAAAGCAGTCCGTATTGAAAGTAGACAGCATATTGGAATACTACGACAGTCCTCAATTGCTGACAGCAAGGGATTGTTTCGACACTTTATATCTCTGCTTGTTATATGAAGACGCCCCCCAATGCAAATATACCGCAATCCGGATTTCCCCCAAGAGACTTAATGAGCTCTGCAAGGGGAAGAGAGATTTACGTAGCCTTTATCTCATGCCGGAAGGCGAGAAAGAATATTTCGTAGTAACTTACGATGAAAACAAATTCATTCTTCATCAAGAAGCGTTGCACGACCTACAAGAAGACAAGTTGCCTGCCGACGGCTATTTCCTTGACAAAAGCGAAAAAGAAAGTGTCATCGTCAGCATCCCGACAAAGGACAAAGTGCTCTTCTCAGAACTTGTCAAGAAGTTCGGCTGGGCGTGTATGTAAAACAGACTGTTGGCACGATTTCCGCTCAAAAAAACACTGCGAAATCTATGTTCAAAAACGAAGAACTGCCGCAGCTTCTAGAGCAGAAGCCGCAGCAGTTCGGTTGAGTTAAGCTGTGTGGGCATGAGCCGACGGAATTATTCGCCCGGAGCGATAGCGCCAGAGGGGCAAACGTCAGCGCAAGTGCCGCAGTCAACGCATACGTTAGCGTCGATGGAGTACTTTTCGCCTTCAGAGATTGCGCCAGAGGGACATTCGTCGATGCAAGTGCCGCATGCGATGCAGTCATCGCCAATTACATAAGCCATTGTGGTAAGAATTTAGATTGTTAAATGAGTTGTAGTTGTCCTTGCTTTCTGCACGTCCGTTCCTTGCGAAACGTGCGCGCCGAATGCTCGGCAAAGTTACATATTTCTTCCGACTAACTCACACGGGGGGCTTTTTTTGTAGTGCACACAAGTTTCGGCAGCGGGAAGTATACGATTTCCACCTTTCCTACGTTAGAATATATTGACGGTTTGGCTACCTTTGCCAACCAATCCACACCCAATAGACTCTTCCATGCACTCTCTTCGCCATACATTTCTGCTTTTCCTTTTTCTTCTCTGCGCAGTGGTTTCTGCCCAGCAGCGCCGCGTGCAGAACAAACCGTTCATCGACGAGCGGCGCTTCCACTACGGTTTCTTTGTTGGGCTCCACGACCAGGGCATGCACTTCTCCAACAACGGTTACATCGATCCCGAAACGGGAGCGCAGTGGGTGGCTCAGACGGACCGTCCTAACTACGGCTTTTCTGTGGGTGTGTTGGGGGAATGGAAAATGACGAACAACCTTTCGCTGCGCGTGCTTCCCTCGCTCCATTTCGGCGCAAAGCACGTGGCGCTGCGCAACCTTGCCACGCAACGCGAGGAAAGCGTCGACATGAAGTCGTGCTACATCGGGGTACCAGTGGACCTGAAGGTGGCGGCCCCGCGTTTCAACAACTATCGGCCTTACGTCATTGCCGGTGTGGCACCGATGTACGACCTGACGACGGGAAAACAGACAAAGCTCAAGGCTAAGCCATTCAACATGATGCTCGAAGCGGGCTTGGGCTGCGACCTCTACCTTCCGTTCTTCAAGTTCATACCGGAACTGAAGTTCTGCCTCGGACTGAACAACGTGTTGCAGAAGAACCGCAAGGACCTCACGGACCCCACACAGTTAATCTACACGGAGAGCGTGGACCGCGCCACGTCGAGCATGGTGGTCCTCACGTTCTACTTTGAGTGACGCTGAAGGGGGGAGGAAGACAAGGCTTCAACTTTTCCTCGCGCATTACGCGCGCGCGTATACACCGAAGTTTGTGCAAGTTGCTGTCACCCGTCACCCTGTGCTTCGCAAATGTGCAAATGTGCGAATATGCAAATGTGCAAATGAGGTGCACCTTTTTGCATTTGCACATTCACGAAGCAACGGTGACAGCAATAATATTCGCTCACGAATGTTTTACTTTATTAAATCTTTGCTGTCACCCAAGCCTCTCAAACGCCGGTGACAGCAAATTTGCGTTCCGTAAGGTTGCTGTCACCTCAAAATTATGCATCGTTTCACCTGTATATCAGACATATAAAACACACAAAGCCTTCGGTGGCGGTGACGGGTGACAGCAACATGTACAAACTTCGGTGTAATGCGCGCGCATAACGCGCACACGCGCGAGAGAAGCGCAGTATCAGACGATTTGCAGTATAACCTATTTTTGCATTTATAAAACCACACACTGCGCTCTTTGCGATGCAGCGCCCATCATTATTGCGGCAAAACGTTGGAACATTGTTTTTACACATTGACGCATATTTTCCAAGGCAGCAAATCAAAATTATCTCCCAACTCAACACGTTGAGCTCGTAGATAGTTCTTTGCAAAAGTTTACATTCGCTGTAACTACTCAAGTAGTTACCTCCCACAGACCTCACAGATTGGGCTAACGCCCGCATTCGTCTAAAGAATTACATGTGTTCAAAAAGAAATTAATCTGTGTAAATCTGTGAGATCTGTGGGAGACTTTCTGCGCCGTTTAGGCGAAGATTCGTGTTTGTCTTAAATATCTGTGTCATCTGTGTCCCCCTACCTAAGTAGTTACTTTCCAAGGCAGCAAATCAAAATTATCTCCCAGCCCAATGCGTTGGGCCCGCGGCCCAAATTTTTAAACTCTTGCCATATTACCGCTGAATCACTACCTTCGTCCGCTCAAAAGCCAAAAGGGGAAGAGCCATTCGGAATTAATACGTTAACTTTGCCCATCAATCAAACTACTCACACTCCATGACAAACGGAAACGCCAACAACATCTACCCCGTGTTCGACCGCATGCTCCAGCGCGCCGACAAAGAAGCACTCCTTCACCAAAAAGGCGTGATGCTCTGGTTCACCGGACTGAGCGGCTCGGGGAAAAGCACCGTGGCCATCGCCCTCGAACGCGAACTCCAGCAGCGCGGACTCCTCTGCCGCATTCTCGACGGCGACAACATACGCTCAGGCATCAACTCCAACCTCGGATTCTCCGCCGAAGACCGCCGCGAAAACATACGCCGCATTGCCGAAGTGGGAAAACTCTTCGTCGACACGGGCATCATCACCATTGCCGCCTTCATCTCCCCCACGGAAGAAATCCGCCAGATGGCGCAAGAGATTATCGGAAAAGACGATTTCAAGGAAATCTACATCTCCACCCCCTTGGAAGAATGCGAACGACGCGACGTCAAAGGCCTCTATGCCCGAGCCCGACGCGGCGAGGTGAAAAACTTCACCGGCATCTCCGCCCCCTTCGAAGCCCCAGCCCACCCGGCTCTCACGCTCGACACCTCACGCCTTCCGCTCGAGGAAAGCGTAAAGCGCCTGCTGGAATTCCTTGGGGTAAAATAAAAATTCAACCACACGCACCTCCCATGTCCACCCCGCCCCGCTACGTCACGGTGTTGCTTCCCCTGGCTCTCCCCAAGGCGCTCACCTATTCGCTTCCGTTGCCATTGGCAGCGAAGGCCAAAGTTGGCGTGCGCGTTGTCGTCCCCCTAGGCAAAAGGCGGTTCTACACGGCCATCGTGGTGGGACTCCACACCGAAAGCCCCGAGCCCGACATAGAGTTGAAGGAAGTGTGCGAAGTGGTCGACGAAATGCCCGTGGTGACCATTCCGCAGCTCCACCTGTGGAAATGGATGGCCGACTACTACATGTGTACCGCTGGAGAAGTGATGAAAGCCGCACTCCCCTCCGGACTCAAACTCGAAAGCGAAACCCTCCTCGTGCGCAATGCCGACTTCTGCGAAGACGAAGCCCATCCGCTCACCCCCCGCGAGCGCCAACTCTACGATGCCCTCGCCCCGCAAAAGGCACGCAGCCTGGAAGCCGTGGAGCGCGAACTCCGTTCGGGGAGTCTGCTCGCCACAGCCCGCCGGCTCATGGCACTCGAAGCGGTGAGTGTGCGCGAAAGCCTTTCGCAAGCGTTCAAGCCACGCACCGAAACCCACGTGCGCCTTTGCCGAGCCTACGCCTCGCAAGAGCAGCTCAACGCACTCTTCCCCACACTCAAGCGGGCACCCGCACAGGAAGCCCTGCTCCTCAGCTATCTCGACGCATCGCATGCCGCCACCGCCATAGCCCTCCACAACGCCTCGCTCCTCAAGGAAGTAAGCAAGCGCGACCTCCTTCAAGCCTTCGAAGGAAGCGGAGAGGCCGCCTTCAATGCGCTGCGCAAGAAAGGCGTAATCGAAACGTATGCCTACGAAGTAGGGCGACTACGCACGTTGAAACCCGTAGAGGGCGTGGACCAGCGGCCACTCAACGAGGAGCAGCAGCGTGCCGCCAACGCCATACGCGAGAGTTTCGCCAGCCACCGCGTGTGTCTGCTCCACGGCGTCACCTCGAGCGGAAAGACGGAAGTCTACATCCACCTCATACGCGAAGCCATAGCACGCGGCGAACAAGTGCTCTACCTCGTGCCCGAAATAGCACTCACCACGCAGATCACCACCCGCCTGGGCCGTGTGTTCGGCGACAAGATGGGCGTGTACCATTCCAAGTTTCCCGACGCCGAACGCGTGGAACTCTGGCAGCGACAACTCTCGCCGCAAGCTTTTCCGCTCATCCTGGGCGTGCGCTCGTCCGTGTTTCTCCCCTTCCAGCGGCTCGGGCTCGTCATTGTGGACGAGGAACACGAAACGAGCTACAAGCAGCAAGACCCCGCCCCACGCTACAACGCCCGCGACACGGCCATCGTGCTCGCCGCACAAAACGGAGCACGAGTGCTTCTCGGCACCGCCACGCCCTCGCTCGAGAGCTACTGCCACGCCACGGACGGAAAATACGGATTGGTGCGAATGCTCCACCGCTACGGCCACGTGCAGATGCCCGAAATCGTGGTGGAGGACGTGAAAGAACTGCGCCGCACAAAGCAGATGAAAACGCCCTTCTCGCCCCGTCTCACCCACGAAGTGAGAGAAGCTCTCTCCAACGGCGAGCAGGCCATACTCTTCCAAAACCGCCGCGGCTACTCGCCCGTAATGGAGTGTCGCGCTTGCGGATGGACACCCAAATGCACCCACTGCGACGTGACGCTCACCTTTCACCAAAAGATGGGGCGACTGGTCTGCCACTACTGCGGAGCAACCTACGACGTACCCCAACGCTGCCCATGCTGCGAAGGCACCGACCTGCGCGACATGGGCTACGGCACAGAAAAGATTGAAGCAGCGGCGCAAAGCGTGTTTCCCGAAGCGCGCCTCTCGCGCATGGACCTCGACACCACCCGTAGCCGCACGGCGTACGAAAAACTCATCGACGACTTCCAGAACGCACGGACCGACGTGCTCATCGGCACACAGATGGTGACCAAAGGCCTGGACTTCGAACGGGTGCGCGTGGTGGGCATCCTCAATGCCGACCAAATGCTCAACCTCCCCGACTTCCGCGCCCACGAAAGGGCATTCCAGATGATGTCGCAGGTGGCAGGGCGTGCCGGCCGTCGCGGCAAACAAGGACTTGTGGTGCTCCAAACGCGCCAACCGGAACTGCCCGTAGTAGGCCACGTGGTGCGCGCCGACTACGACGCGATGTACCGCGAACAAATGGAGGAGCGCGAAGCGTTCCACTACCCGCCTTTCTACCGCCTCGTCTACATCTACTTCAAACACCGCTACGACCAGACAGCCGACCACGCCGCCGAAACATACGCCACGCTCATCCGCCCCCATTTCGAAGGCTGCGTACTCGGGCCGGACCGTCCCGAAGTGGGACGCATACAGTCGCTCTTCATCCGCAAAATCGTACTGAAGGTGCGTCCCGACCTTCCTCCGCAAGGCGTGCGCGCCACACTCCTCGCCGCCCGCGACGCCACACTCGCCGAGCCAGGCATGAAAAGCCTCACCATCGTCTTCGACGTCGATCCGCTCTGACAATGACCATTAAGCCACTTTGCCCATTTTGCCCATTAAGCCCATAATGCCCATTTTGCCCATAATGCCCACCTTGCCCATAATGCCCATTAATGCCCATTAATGCTAGCGAAGCCCAATTTGCACATTTGCACATTTGCACATTAACTTTCCCTTCCCATGAAAACCCTCACCCTTCTCCTTTCCCTCGCCGTAGCCCTCGGCGCCCATTCACAAAACCAACCCGCCGACTACGTCAACCCCTTTATCGGCGGAGCCGCAAACGGCCACACCTTCCCCGGCGCCTGCGTGCCGTTCGGACTCGTCCAGACCAGTCCCGTGACGGGGGCCACAGGATGGCAGTACTGCGCAGAATATCTCAACACCGACACACGCATCTGGGGATTCTCGCAAACCCACCTCAACGGAACAGGCTGCGTGGACCTCGGCGACGTCATGCTCATGCCCTCAACTGCTAGAGCAGACCGAAAGGACTACCGCAGCACCTTCGACAAAACAACCGAAACGGCACGTCCCGGATACTACGCCGTGACGCTCGCCGAAACGGGCGTGCGCGCCGAACTCACCGCCACGCCCCACGTGGCCTTCCACCGCTACACGTTCCAACGCGCCGACTCCGCCGCCATCCTCATAGACCTCCAGCACGGAGCCTCGTGGAGCGAAAAGCAATACCGCTCCCACGTGGAAGCCTGCGAAGTGAACTGGGACAACGACCACACCCTCTCCGGACACGTGCGCACCAGCGTGTGGGTGAACCGCGACGTCTATTTCGTTGTCACCTTCGACCACCCCATGAAGTCCGTCGTGAACCTCCCCCTCGCCAGCACCGAACGCGGCAACCGCATGCTCGTCAGTTTCGACATCAAACCCGGAGAGCAAGTATGCGCCAAAGTGGCCCTTTCCTCAGCCACCATTGAAGGCGCACGGCGCAACCTCGCAGCCGAACTGCCCGACTGGGACTTCAACGCCACGCAGCAAGCCGCCTACAACACTTGGAACAAACAGCTCAAGCGCATCGACGTGGAAGGAACGAAGGACGAACTCACCAATTTCTACACCGCCTTCTACCACACCCTCGTCCAACCCAACAACATTGCCGACGTAGACGGAACTTACCGCAACGCCCACGGCGAACTCGCCAAAGCCGAAGGGGGCACGTTCTATTCCACCTTCAGCACTTGGGACACCTACCGCGCCGCCCATCCGTTCTACACCATCGTCATGTCCGACATGATAGACCCCCTCGTGCGTTCGCTCGTCTCGCAAGCCGAAGTGCAGGGCCATCTCCCCATCTGGACGCTTTGGGGAAAGGAGAACTACTGCATGATTGCCAACCACTCCGTGAGCATCGTGGCCGAAGCCTACCACAAGGGCTTCCGCGGATTCGACGCAGAACGGGCCTTTGCCGCCGTGAAGCGCACGCAGACCGTGAGCCACAAAATGAAATCCGACTGGGAGACATACATGAAATACGGCTACTACCCCACCGACCTCGTAGAAAACGAAAGCGTGAGCAACACGCTCGAGAGCGTCTACGACGACTACGCCGCAGCCGACATGGCACGCCTCATGGGAAAGAAAGACGACTACCGCTACTTTGCCCACCGCGCCACGTTCTACCGCAACCTCTTAGACCCCACCACCCACTTCATGCGTCCGCGCCTAAGCAACGGTGAGTGGAAAACGCCCTTCAACCCCTCCGACCTGGCACACGCCGAAAGCAACGGCGGCGACTACACAGAAGGTAACGCCTGGCAATACACCTGGCACGTGCAGCACGACGTGGACGGACTCATCAAACTCATGGGCGGCACGAAGCCTTTCCTCGCCAAACTCGACTCGCTCTTCACCGTGAAACTCGAGGGCCAGACGCTTGCCGACGTCACCGGACTCATCGGACAGTATGCCCACGGCAACGAGCCTTCCCACCACGTGACTTATCTCTATGCCCTTGCCGGACGTCCCTCCCGAACGCAGGAATTGGTGCGCGAAATTTTCAACACTCAATACGCCCCCACCCCCGACGGACTCTGCGGCAACGACGACTGCGGACAGATGTCGGCCTGGTACATGCTCTCGGCCATGGGCTTCTACCCCGTCAACCCCGTCTCGGCAGAATACGTGCTTGGCGCGCCCCAGTTGCCGCGCATCACGCTCCATCTGCAAAACGGACGCACGTTCACCGTGGTGGCTGAAGGCCTCAGCCGCGAAAACAAATACGTGCAGCGCACCACGCTCAACGGACGCACCGTCAAGAGCCGCACCATCAGTCACGCCGACATCATGCGCGGAGGCGAACTCCGCTTCGTCATGGGCGCTACACCGAAGGACTGAACGGCAAAGCCCTACATTATACATTTGCATATTTGCGCAAGAGAACGTAACTTAGCCACGTGAAAACATAACGACCGACTACTATGGCTGAAATTGTAAACAAATACCCGGTGGGGATACAGACGTTTGAGAAGATTCGCAAAGGTGAGTATCTCTATATTGACAAAACGCAATACATCGTTGACTTCCGCAAGAAAGCATCGAGCTACGTTTTTCTGAGCCGGCCACGCCGCTTCGGAAAGTCGCTCTTTGCCTCTACGCTACAAGCTTACTTCGAAGGTCGAAAGGAACTCTTTGAAGGACTCGCCATTGCCTCCTACGAGAAGGAATGGACAAAGCATCCCGTGCTCCATTTCGACATGAGCGGAGCAAAACACTTTGACCCCAACAGCCTTAAGGAATATCTCGACAGCGAACTGGCGCCCTACGAGAAGACTTACAAGTGCAACGACGGAAAATATTCGGAGGTTAACATAAGACTGACCCAGTTGGTACGAGCCGCCTACGAGCAAACGGGCCAAAAGGTGGTGATCATCATAGACGAATACGACGCTCCCTTGCTCGACGTGGTGCACGAGAAAGAAGA
>CAVALA010000005.1:0-77866 GCA_963589615.1 Prevotellamassilia timonensis | reverse complement strand
AGATTGGCATAAACTACGACAGCCAGCAGCGCACCATCGGCGAGTGGAAAATACGCGAAGAATAGGCCTCAGCCTCACGGAGGCTTTTGCGTGGCTGCGCCTTCCATGGGGGCGACGGCCTCACGGAGGCTTTTACGTACTGGCGCCAAGATAGGCGGCGGTTCGGAAGAGCGAAGAAAATTTTGGGATTTTCTTCGCTCTTCGCTCACCTTGCACTATCTTTGCATTATATAGGGTATAACTGCGAAAAACATTGCATTCTCCCCGCAAACCACAACAAGAATCTATTCACAACAAAAACATACTTCTTATGCTCGACGTAAAGAAATGTCTCGCCGACAGCGAGGAACGGATGGAAATGAGCGTGATGCACCTCGAAGAAACGCTCGCACAAATCCGTGCCGGTAAAGCAAACGTACATATACTCGACGACCTCCGCGTGTCGTCATACGGTTCCATGGTGCCCGTCAACAACGTGGCCGCCATCACCACCCCCGACGCACGCACCATCGCCATCAAGCCCTGGGACAAGAGCATGTTCCGCGTCATCGAAAAAGCCATCATCGACTCCACCATCGGCATCATGCCCGAAAACAACGGTGAGGTCATCCGACTCGGCATTCCCCCGCTCACCGAAGAGCGCCGCCGCCAACTCACCAAGCAGTGCGCCAAAGAAGCTGAAGAAGCGAAAGTGGCCGTAAGAAATGCACGCCGCGACGGCATAGACAAACTCAAGAAAGCCATTAAGGACGGACTCTCTGAAGACGTCGAAAAGGACGCAGAAAACGACCTGCAGAAAATCCACGACAAAAAGGTGAAGGCCATTGAAGAACTCCTTGCCGCAAAGAACAAGGAAATCATGACCGTATAAACTCCTCCCCAACACACAGAGGGCGAAAAGACCGCAGCGCGGCACGACAAGTTCGGCCCCGAGGGTCCTTTCGCCCTTTTTCCATTAAAAACAACGAATGCACGGACTCGTAATAAAAAACACTGGAAGCTGGTATCTCGTCCGAACCGACGACGGACGCGCCGTGGAGTGTAAAGTAAAAGGTAACTTCCGTCTGCGCGGCATACGTTCCACCAACCCCGTAGCAGTGGGCGACGGCGTCACCATCAAACAAGCCGAGGGAGAACAGGCCGCCTTCATCACCGAAATAGACGACCGACGAAACTACATTGTCCGAAAAGCCTCCAACCTCTCCAAGCAAAGCCACATCCTGGCAGCAAACCTCGACATGGCGCTCCTGCTCGTCACCATAGCACGACCCGAAACGAGCACCACATTCATTGACCGCTTCCTTGCTTCAGCGGAAGCCTACCGCGTGCCGGTATGCATTGCCTTCAACAAAACGGACAACCTCACCGACGACGAGAAAGCTACACGCGACTACTGGCAAGCACTCTACACCGACATCGGCTACCGCTGCTTCAACATCTCCGCCCTCGAAGGCGAAGGAACAGACGCGCTCGCCGAAGAACTCAAGGGGAAAACCACTTTGCTCGCCGGACACTCCGGCGTGGGAAAATCAACTCTCCTCAACCGCCTCATCCCCAACGCACACGCCCGTACGGCACACATCTCCGATGCTCACGGAACGGGCATGCACACCACCACCTTCAGCGAACTCTTCGAACTGCCCGAAGGGGGAGCACTCATCGACATTCCCGGCGTAAAAGGCTTCGGCACGTTCAACATGGAACCCGAAGAAGTGGCACATTACTTCCGCGACATCTTCCACATCTCTGCCGACTGCCGCTTCAACAACTGCACCCACACCCACGAACCTGGCTGTGCCGTGCTCCAAGCGCTCGAAGACCACCACCTCGCTCCCTCGCGCTACGCATCCTACCTCAGCATGCTCGACGACAAAGAAGAAGGGAAATACCGCGAAAAGTACTAACTCGCAAAACCTGCATATCATGACCGTAATCATCATTTTTGCCGCATTTGCCCTTGCGCTCGGCATACTGGAAATATTCATCCTGCCCGGCTTCGGCGTAGCAGGCATCAGTTCCATCATTTGCGCCATCATCGACGTAGTGCTCATCTACAACGAGTACGGACCGGTTACGGCCACCATCTGCACCATAGCAGCCCTCATAGTGCTCGCCGCCACGCTTTGGTGGGTGGCACACTCCAAAACGCTTGAGAAATTCTCGCTCCACAGCACCATCTCGTCTACCAACGCCACGGAGGAACAGCTCTCCATCAACGTAGGCGACGAAGGAAAAGCCCTGACACGCCTCGCCCTCGTGGGAAACGCCACAATAAATGGCAAACAAGTGGAAGTGAAGTCGTCCGGCGACTTCATCAACCCCGGAACGCCCATCCGCGTCACTCACGTGAGCGAAGCAAACATCACCGTAGAAGCCATACCCAACGCATAACCTCCTCTCTATATATAATAATGTCGTACTCCAAAATTCTCTCCACGCTCATCGTCTGTGGACTCTCCATAGCCGCCATGGCCACCACCCCCGTGCGCCGCACACTGACATACACCGCCCCCAACGGTACACAGCAACACGTAAACATGTGGGCAAACGGCCGATATGCCGTCTACACGCTCGAAGACGGCACCCCTGTGGTCCGCTGCGCAGACGGACAGTTCCGCCCCGCCACAATACAAAGCGGACGCATCGTGCCTTCAGCCATATCCTCTTCCACCGCAGCCGAAATAGCCACCACGCTAGCCGAGACCTATCCCCCCACCCCGCTTCTGCCCGAGCGCGCGACACGCCTCACCACGCTCACCAACAACGGACTCGGCACATTCGGAGTGAGCGCCGGAGGTGTCGTTCCAAGCATCGGAAGTCCGCGCATCCCCGTCGTCATGGTGGAATATGCCGACCTCTCGTTTCAAGAAACCACCACAACAGAAAAGGTAAACCGCTTTCTCAACGAAAAAGGATATGCCGACGAAACGGGTTCGCGCGGTTCAGTGCGTGACTACTTCACCGAACAGTCCAACGGCATGTTCACTCCACAATTCGACATTGTGGCACGCGTGAAGGTCAGCAAAGGCTACGCCCACTATGGCGCAGACGGCACCGACGGCGAAATTGACCCCAACGTGCAGCAACTTGCCATTGAGGCTGTCAGCAAACTCTACGAACAGGGCGGTTCGCTTTCCGCCTACGCCGACAACGGCACAGTGCCCCTCGTAGCCATCATGTATGCCGGCCCCGGCGAGCAAGCACTCTCCTCAAGCGACGCCGCCGACCACATTTGGGGTGCGCTGCACCGCAACTCGTTCCAGACTGACGACAAAGCACTTACCGTCGGCTCCTTCATCGTGTTCGACGAAGTCATCCGTCACCAAGCCATGCAAAACGGCGAAGTGATTACAGTGGAAGACTTCGACGGTGTGGGACTCTTCTGCCACGAATTCAGTCATGCGCTCGGGCTTCCCGACTTCTACTACACCGGCAACGACGCCGCCATTTCCGACACGCTCAAGACCATGGATTGGTGGAGCATCATGGACGCCGGCGAATTTTTCTACAACGGCTACGCCCCCATCGGCTACAACGCCTTTGAACGCAGCGCACTGGGATGGCTCAACGTGAAGGAACTCACCCAACCGCAAGCCGTAAGTCTTTACGCCTTCGGACAGGAAGACCGCGGCGCTACGGCCTACGTCGTGCGCAACGAAGAATGTCCCACCGAATTCTATCTCTTCGAGAATCGTCAGCCAGCCACTTGGTTTTACAAAGGATGCGGACGCGGCATGCTCGTGACCCACGTGGACTACGACGAAAACGTGTGGAAGAAAAACATCGTAAACAACGACCCCGCCCACCAGCGCTTCGCCTACGTACCTGCCGACAACGTGAAAGACGGCACCAACACGCAGACCGCTACACTTGCCCAACTGCTAGCCGGATACAAAGGCGACCTCTTCCCCGGCACGTCGGGCGTGACCTCGCTGACCGACGACACCACACCTGCCACCACACTCTTCAACGGCACGAAAAAATATCTTTCCCGTCCGCTCTATCGCATCGCCATGGGCGAAGACAGCGTCGTCACCTTCTCGTTCATGAAAGAAAACATCGACGCCATCCATTCCGCAACAACAGACGACGTCAACACTCCAACCGCATACTTCACCCTCTCCGGCCAGCGCCTTTCCACACTCAACGGTGCCCAGCCTGGCATATACCTTAAGAGAAAAGGTAAATACACAGAGAAAGTCGTCGTCAAGTAAAGAGAGGTAATTAGCACAATGTACTTATGGAGGACAGAGAACTATTGCTAAAAGTTTGTCCAAAGTTTGACCGCCTTGCCTTCACTGTATTGGCCATCGAGGCTTCGGCACAAAAGATGGGCATTTCGCTGTCCGAAATGAGAAGACGGCTAGACAAGGTGGGGGTAATCAAAAACCTTATTCAAGACTGCTACGATACGTTGCATACCGAGAGCCGCGATGCCGTAGCAAACGAAGTAGTTGAAGCTCTTAAGAATTGGGAAAGAGAGGATAATGGAAAAGCAGACATTATACCATGGCGCAAATGTCATAGTGAAGCAGCCGTTGGTAAGCATCAGTAGAAAAGACTTGGATTTCGGTCCCGGCTTCTACCTTACACCATTGTTCAATACTCCGTTAAATTTCACGCAGCGTTGATTGCGTGAAGTTTAATGGAGTATTATACAATAAGATCGCAATAAATGATAATTTACGCACAAACCGAGAGTAGTGCCAAAGACAGTTTGAACTCTGCCAAGGCGCAGCGGTAAATGCGAACATCAGTCCGAATTAAGAAAAAAACTAAGCAAAATAAGCATTCGCAAATTTGCGAATGCGAGAAAGCATGATTACTTTTGCATTATGCAAATAGAATTCGACAAAGAATATCTGCGTGAACTGTATCAAACAGGTAAAACAAGCGATAAGAAACATCGATTTCAGCCTCAAGTTGTCAAGGGATATAAAAAGGCTATTGATGTATTGAAAATGTCAAGACGAATTGAAGATTTGTTCCCATTCAAAGGGCTAAGCTTTGAAGTTTTACAAGGCGATAAAATAGGATTGTGCTCGGTTAGAGCAAATGGGCAATATCGTGTTGAATTTAAGGTAAGCACAATCGGCGATGAACAGATTGTTACAATTTGTTTTATTCTAGAGTTAAGCAATCATTATAAATAGTAGAGAAATATGAATAAGATATATAATCCTTACGACTTGGAGCCTTTTGAGCCAACTCACCCTGGTGAGCTTTTAGGTGACGAATTAGAAGCACGCGGTATAACACAACGAAAATTTGCCGACACGATTGGCATCTCTTGTTCTGTTCTTAATGAAATAATAAAAGGGAAACGCCCTATTACTCCAGAACTAGCTTTTAAGATAGAAGCTGCTACAAATACAAAGGCTTATATTTGGGTTGAACTTCAAACCCAATATAACTATTGGACAGCCAAAAAGAGCCCCAAGCTCTCCATTCTATTAGACCAAATACGTAAATCTGTTGCGATACTTTAGGAAGCTTTGAATATTGTACCAGAGCTGATTCAGCGGGATTTGCATAGAATTGCAATAGCCCAAAATTTCGGTTGACCGTCGGTTGGGAAAAATAAAAGAGAAAGACAACATACAGAATGAACTTCAGTGTGTTAGTCTTTCTCTTTTTTGTGCGCCTGATAGGACTCGAACCTACACGGCCGAAACCACCAGATCCTAAGTCTGGCGCGTCTACCAATTTCGCCACAAGCGCAGTAACGGCTGCAAAGATAGTGTAAAGCGAGCGGTAATGAAAGGATTTTCGCGTTTTTCTTGCTTTGTGCAAACACACTTCTCTTTCCGTATAGAGCAAGGCACATACGTCAAACTGGCGACATATCCACAAAAAGCACACATCGCTGCAGAGAAAACACAAGAAATATGCCTTACCCTTTTATTTTGCTCTCTCATTGCATTATCTTTGCACACGATTACGCAAACCGCAACTTATTTATTATGATAGATTTCGTATTGGCAAACCTCAACTATTGGTGGGTATTTGTCTTTATGGCCGTTGAAAGTTCATTCATTCCCTTTCCATCGGAGGTAGTTGTACCCCCCGCGGCTTTCCTTTCCATGATGGAAGACAACCCGATGAACATTGCCCTCGTAGTAGTCGTAGCCACACTCGGTGCCGACTTAGGCGCATTGGTCAACTACTACCTTGCCAAATGGCTCGGGCGCCCCATTGTATATGCCTTTGCCGACAGCCGCATAGGTCATATGTGTTTGCTTGACCGCGCCAAGGTACAGCACGCCGAAGACTACTTCCGCGACCACGGATCTGCAAGCACATTCTTCGGACGCCTCGTGCCTGCAGTGCGCCAACTCATCAGCATCCCCGCAGGTCTCGCCGGAATGCACCTCGGCAAATTTCTCCTTTTCACCACACTCGGCGCTGCCGTTTGGAATTCCATTCTGGCTATCATCGGCTATGTAATCTACAAAACCACCAATCTCAAGACCACAAAAGAAGTGGCAGACCTTGCCACACAATACAGCCACGAAATTGGCTATGTGATTCTCGGCCTTGCCGTCGTAGTCGTAGGTATACTCATTTATAAAGGAGTAAAAAAATAAACTTCCATGCACAACCGTTTCCGTAAAGCAATGCTCACCATGTGGCTCATGTGCCTTGCCCTCTCGGCAAAGGCACAAGCAGACGTGTGCGGAACGGTTGACACTTGCGGCACACGAATGCGCATTTGCGAAAAGCAATGGCTATGGGGCATAGGACGTGCCAATGTGCTCGACACTTACCTCTCGCCGCTTGAATACACAGGAAAAGACCTCTGCATGACGCTGCGCACCGAACGTGCAGCACGTTGGGGCAAAGGTGTGAACGTCGTGGCGGAATACACCGTCCACACTGCCTACCTCCATTCTCCCACCGACGACGGCAAGGAATGGGACGGCGAATTCTCTGCCGCTGGAGGTTGGATGCGTTCGTGGAAGCTCAACACCCATTGGCGCCTCGCTGCCGGCGGACTGGCCGAAGCATCGGGCGGATTCACCTACAATACGCGAGGTTCCAACAATCCTGCGCAGGGACGCTTCGGCGTGCAACTCGAAGCCACCGCATTGGCAGAATATACGTTCCGCATAGGTCACAAACAAGCATCAGCACGCGTGCAAGCCGACGCACCGCTCATCGGCGCACAGTTCTCGCCCGTCTACGGACAGTCGTACTACGAGATATTCTCTCTCGGCCATTCGCAAGGCGTGGTCCACTTCACCCATCCCGGCAACGTGCCCACAGCACGCTTGCTCGCCGTAGCCACGCTCCCCCTTTGGCGTTCACACATCAGCATTGGTTACCTAGCCGACATACGCCAAAGCCGACTCGGAGGACTTCGACGTCATGCTTGGCGAAACAGCCTTATGATTGGCTACACACGTACGCTACACATTTTATAATATATATAGGAAAAAGCACAGCAAAGCGCAGCCCATTTGCACATTCGCACATACATGTCCCGCATCGTAGCCCTCATATTGCCCCTTTTGCTCTTTGCCTCATGCGTCACGCAGGAGGTAGAAGACAACACGCATATCGGGAACTTCGATGCCCTTTGGACAACCTTAGACCAGCACTACTGTTTCTTCTCCTATAAGAAAGCGCAGTACGGACTCGACTGGTACAAGGTGCGCGAAACCTACCGGCAGCGCGTGGCTACATACATGACCGACCGTCAGTTTTTCGAAGTGTGTTCCGATATGCTCAATGAGTTGCGCGACGGTCACGTCAATCTCTACGCTGCCCACAACACGGCACGCTACGGACGCTGGTTCGACGACTACCCCATGAACTACAGCGACACACTCACACACGCCTACCTCGGACGTACGGAAGACTACTACCAGTCGTCCTCACTCCAATACCGCGTGCTTGACGACAACATTGGCTACGTGCGCTGTTCCACCTTCGACACCGAGTTTGGCAGCGGCAACCTGCAGCAAATGGTTTCCACCCTCGCCACTTGCAACGCACTCATCCTTGACGTGCGCAGCAACGGAGGCGGCATGCTCACTTCTGCCGAAAAACTCGCTTCGCTCTTCATCAACGAAGAAATCATCGGAGCCTACATGCAACACAAGACTGGAACCGGCCACGACGACTTCTCCACCGCAGAACCCATACGCATCAAGCCCTTCGAAAGTCTGCGCTGGCAAAAGCACGTCTACGTGCTCACAAACCGCCGCACGTTCAGCGCCGCAAACAGTTTCGTCATGTACGTCAAAGGCTTGCCCAACGTCACCGTCATAGGCGACCGCACAGGAGGCGGTGCCGGCATGCCATTCTCCAGCGAACTGCCCAACGGATGGAGCGTGCGCTTCTCCGCCTGCCCCATGTACGACAGACAGATGCAGTGCACCGAAATGGGCATCGACCCCGACGTAAAAGTTGACATCACCTCCAGCGACTATGCACGCACCGTCGACACCATCATCGAAACGGCGCGACAGCTCGCAAAACAATAACCCGAATACTCTCTCTATACACACCGATAAAGAACAGTTATGGAACCACAGATGAAATATCAGGAAGAGAACGACGAAGAAACGCAGCTCATCCCCTTATTGCAAATTTGCTACCACGAATTCTGTAAGCATTGGTGGTGGTTTGTGTTGTCCGTCATACTCTGCTTGTGTGCCGGCACCTATTACCTGATGCGTCAGCCGCGCGTTTACCAGCGCCAGTCCGTTATGCTCATTGAAGACTCCAACGGCTCCTCATCATCGTCTTCCTCCTCGCGCCTCTCGCGCAACAAAGGTATGAACACACTGCTCGAACTCAACGGTGTGAGCGTGGGCGACAACCTCAAGAACGAAATTTTCATCCTTACTTCTGAGCGCCTCATGAAGCGCGTCGTGGAGCGTCTGCATCTCGACGTGGACTACACCACAGAAGAACATCTCCACACCA
This sequence comes from Prevotellamassilia timonensis, assembly GCA_963589615.1. Lineage (GTDB taxonomy): Bacteria > Bacteroidota > Bacteroidia > Bacteroidales > Bacteroidaceae > Alloprevotella > Alloprevotella timonensis_A. Next base: position 68,932 of record CAVALA010000005.1, on the reverse strand, counting down.
TTGCGCTCTACGGCAACGAGCGGCCCTTCGAAGTGATTTTCCAAAGTCCGCTGAAAAGCAGCAAGAAAAACAAAGGCAAGAAGCAAGGCGTGTCCTTTACCGTAAAGAAATCGGGCGGCAACACCTGCACACTCACCGACCTCACCGACAGCAAAGGCAACGAACTGCCCGACGTGAATGTTACACTCGGCCAAACCGTGAACACGCCCGTCGGCCAGCTCAGCGTGGTGCGCGGACGCACGTTCAACCAATGGAAGGACGAAGAAGTTCACGTCACACGACTTCCTCTCGATGTGGCTGCAAGAGCCTACTCTGGAAGTATATCTGCTGAGGAGTACGACAAGGAAACGTCGCTCATCGTGCTCACTTGCAGCAACATCAACCCTGACCGCGCCACCGATATGCTCAACACGCTCTTCGACGTATACAAAGAAGACGTGGTGGACAACAAAAACCACGTGGCCGAAAACACGGCCAAGTTCATCGACAACCGCATTGCCCTCATTGGTGGCGAACTCTCCAATGTGGAAGACCGACTCGCCGACTTCAAGCGCCGTAACCAAATTGTCGACTACGAAAGCACCGCCAAGGCTATGGCCGACCAGACGCTCGATGCCCGCCAGCAGAGCCTTCAGATCGAAACACAACTCAACGTAGCGCACTACCTCTCCGACTACGTGGCCGACCACGCCAACGACCGCGACCTCATTCCCGTGCTCAACATCGGCGACGCAAACTTCAACACTCAGGTGCAGCAGTACAACGAACTGATGAACCAACGCAACCGCGCCGTCGGCAACTCCAGCGAACAAGTCTCCATCGTGCGCGATTTCGACCGTCAGCTCGCCCAAATGCGCCAGACAGTAGCCGCTTCCATCCGCAACTACATCGGTACGCTCCAGCTCCGGCTCAAAGACTCACAGGCCAACGAAAGCCTCATCTCCGGAAAGATAGCCTCAGCGCCCGAGCAGGAAAAGCAGGGCATCGACATCAAGCGCCAGCAGTCACTCAAGGAAAGCCTCTACAACTATCTTCTCCAAAAGCGTGAAGAAGTAGCTCTTCAGCAAGCCGTGAGCGAAGCCAACGTGCGCCTTGTGGAAGGTCCGCTCGGCAGCGATGCCCCCGTGAGTCCGCGCACCCGCATCATCCTCCTCATCAGCCTTGCCATCGGCGTGCTCATCCCCGCCGGCATCATTTGGATTATCCGTATGCTCGATGTCACCATCCACAGCCGCAGCGACGTGGAGAAAGCCACCGGCATCCCCGTATTGGGCGAAGTGCCCCACCTCAAAAATGCGAAGACCAACGCCGACATCAGCGAACTTCCGTCCGACGCCCCCATTGTAGAAGCTTTCCGCCTCATCCGCTTCTCGCTCGGCTTCATGCGTTCCAAGTCGCAGGTCATCATGACCACGTCTACCACGCCGTCACAAGGCAAAACCTTCATCACCCGAAACATTGCCCACGTGCTCTCCATGGCAGGCAAGAAGGTAGTGGTAATCGACGCCGACATCCGCAAACGCACAATGAGTAAAGGCCTTCATGCCCACATCGGCCTGACCTCATGGCTCGTGGACGAGCTCACGCAAGTGGACGACGTCATCCGTCACGACGCATTGGGCAACGGCATAGACCTCGTGCCCGCCGGCCCCATGCCGCCCAACCCCGCAGAGATTCTCATGTCGGACCGTTTGGAAACGCTTATCAACGAACTCCGCCAACGCTACGACCACGTGCTCATCGACGCCACACCGTTCTTTGCCGTGGCCGACGCCAACATCGTGAACCGCGTGGCCGACACCACGCTCTACGTTGTCCGCCTCAACATGCAGAAGCGCGACATTCTCCCCATTCTCGAAACGATGTACAAGGAGAAGCGCTTCAAGAACATCTGCTTCGTCCTCAACGACGCCGACGGAAAAATCAGCCGTTACAACAACGGCTACGGTTATGGTTACGGACGAATCGCTCCCAGCCGAACGGAGCGCGCCAAGCAAATTGTCCGCCGCTTGTGGCACTAACCGCCGGATATACACACCAACCATAAAAAGCGCTCATGGAATGAACGGAGACGTTTGCTCTCCAATCGTTCCATGAGCGATTTTTTTTGTAGGTTCACCATACCTTCGAAAAGCACAAGGCATGCCGCAAAAATTCCAAGGCATGCCGTAAAAATTCCAAGGCACGCCGTAAAAATTCCAAGGCACGGTGTAAAAAATCCAAGGCACGGTGTAAAAGCTTTCCTACTATGTGTAGCAACCGGCATTATATCTTTACGCTTGCGGACCAACAATGTAAGGCAGCGCAAGCGCCCTTTCGGCATTTTTCCTTACCTTTGCAGCACATATTTACACACCAAACCCCTTAGCACAATATGATTCTGTTTTTTAGAACTCCGCAAAAGAGTGTGATAGCCACCGAAGTGGACCATCAGCTCTCTGAAGCAGAAGTGAAAGAACTGTGCTGGCTCTACGGCGAAGCCGTCCTCGAAGAGGGCGACAGCCTGAAGGGCTGGTTCGTGGGCCCGCGCCGCGAAATGATTACACCTTGGAGTACCAATGCCGTCGAGATTACACAAAACATGAATCTCAACGGCATTGCGCGTATAGAGGAGTACTTCCCCGTAAAGGACGAAAAGGCCGACCACGACCCCATGCTCCAGCGCATGTACAACGGACTCGACCAAACGGTCTTCACCGTAAACATCAAGCCCGCACCCATTGAGCACATCAGCGATCTCGAAACCTACAACGAGCAGGAAGGTCTTGCCCTCTCTCCCGCAGAGATTGACTATCTGCATGGTGTGGAAAAACAGTTGGGCCGCAAGCTCACCGACTCCGAAGTGTTCGGCTTTGCCCAAATCAACTCCGAGCACTGCCGCCACAAGATTTTCGGTGGCACGTTCATCATTGACGGTGAAGAAAAGCCCTCGTCGCTCTTCGCCATGATTAAGAAGACCACGCAGGAGAATCCCCACAAAATTATCTCGGCCTACAAGGACAATGTGGCCTTTGCACAAGGTCCCATCATTGAGCAGTTCGCTCCCGCCGACCACTCCACGTCCGACTACTTCCGTGTGAAGGACATTGAGAGCGTTATCTCCATCAAGGCCGAGACCCACAACTTCCCCACCACCGTGGAACCCTTCAATGGTGCTTCTACCGGTACCGGCGGTGAAATTCGCGACCGTATGGGCGGCGGTGTAGGTTCCTGGCCCATTGCAGGCACGGCAGTCTACATGACCGCTTATCCCCGTCTCGACGGCGGACGCGACTGGGAAGACATTCTCCCCGTGCGCCAGTGGCTCTACCAGACTCCCGAACAGATTCTCATCAAAGCCTCCAACGGTGCATCCGACTTCGGCAACAAGTTCGGTCAGCCCCTCATCGCAGGTTCCGTACTCACCTTTGAGCATCAGGAGAACGGCGAGAAATACGGTTACGACAAGGTCATCATGCTTGCCGGCGGCGTTGGCTACGGCACCAAGCGCGACTGCCTTAAGGGCACGCCCGCCAAGGGCAACAAAGTCGTTGTCGTAGGTGGCGACAACTACCGCATCGGCCTCGGCGGCGGTTCTGTAAGTTCTGTCGACACCGGCCGTTACTCTTCTGGCATTGAACTCAACGCCGTGCAGCGCGCCAATCCCGAAATGCAGAAGCGTGCCAACAACCTCGTGCGTGCCCTTTGCGAAGAGGACGTCAACCCCGTTGTTTCCATCCACGACCACGGCTCGGCCGGTCACGTCAACTGCCTTTCCGAACTCGTTGAAGAGTGTGGCGGACTCATCCACATGGACAAGCTCCCCATCGGCGACCCCACGCTCTCTGCCAAGGAAATCATTGCCAACGAAAGCCAGGAACGCATGGGCTTGCTCATCCAGGAGGAACACCTCGAACACGTGCGCAAGATTGCCGAACGCGAACGCGCTCCGATGTACGTGGTAGGCGAAACCACCGGCGATGCCCACTTTGCCTTTGAGCAGGCCGACGGCGTGCGTCCCTTCGACCTCGACGTGGCACAAATGTTCGGCCACTCGCCAAAGACCGTCATGGTCGACGAGACAGTAGAACGCAAATACAAGGACGTCACCTACGACGTGACGAAACTCGACTCCTATATTAATAATGTGCTTCAACTCGAGGCCGTAGCCTGCAAGGACTGGCTCACCAACAAGGTGGACCGCTCCGTGACGGGTAAGGTAGCCAACCAGCAGACACAGGGCGAACTCCAGCTTCCCCTTGCCGACTGTGGCGTAGTGGCTCTCGACTACCGCGGCACAAAGGGCATTGCCACCGCACTCGGTCATGCGCCCCAGGCCGGCCTTGCCGACCCCGCCGCAGGTTCTGTGCTTTCCGTTGCCGAATCGCTCACCAACATTGTGTGGGCACCGCTCGCCGAAGGTCTCGACAGCGTGTCGCTCTCAGCCAACTGGATGTGGCCCTGCCGCTCTCAGAAGGGCGAAGACGCCCGCCTCTACAAAGGTGTGGAAGCCCTCAGCGACTTCTGTTGTGCACTTGAAATCAACGTGCCCACGGGTAAGGACTCCCTCTCCCTCTCGCAGCAGTATCCTGGCGGCGAGAAGATTATCTCTCCGGGCACCGTCATCGTCAGTGCCGGCGGCGAGGTGAGCAACATTCGCAAGGTGGTCAACCCCGTTGTGAAACCCGTTGAGAAGAGCACCTTCTACCACATCGACTTCTCCTTCGACCAGCTTCGCCTCGGCGGTTCTGCTTTTGCCCAAAGCCTCGGCTGCGTAGGCAGCGACGTGCCCACGGTGAAGAACACGGAATACTTCCGCGACGCTTTCAATGCCGTACAGGAACTCGTAAACAAGGGCCTCATCCTTGCCGGCCACGACATCTCTGCTGGCGGTCTCATCACCTGTTTGCTCGAGATGTGCTTCGCCAACACCGACGGCGGTATGGACATCAATCTCGACAAGTTCCAAGGTCACGACCTCGTGAAGACGCTCTTTGCCGAAAATCCCGGCGTGGTGGTTCAGGTGGCCGACAAGGACAAGAAAGCCTTCAAGGACCTTTTGGACGAAGCTGGCGTAGGCTACGTAAAACTCGGTACGCCTGCTGAAGAACGCCAGATTATGGTCGAAAAGGACGGCGCCACCTACCAGTTCGGCATTGACTATCTCCGCGACATCTGGTACGAAACGTCCTACCTCCTCGACACGAAGCAGAGCCTCAACGGTTGTGCACGCAAGCGCTACGAAAACTACAAGCAGCAGCCGCTCGAATACTACATCCACCCCGAATTCCGCGGCACGTTCAAACACTTCGGTCTCAACCCCGACCGCCGCGAGGCTTCGGGCATCCGCGCCGCCATCATCCGCGAAAAGGGAACGAACGGCGAACGCGAAATGGCTTATGCGCTCTACCTCGCCGGCTTCGACGTGAAGGACGTGATGATGACCGACCTCATCAGCGGCCGCGAAACGCTCGACGACGTGAACATGATTGTCTTCTGCGGCGGATTCTCCAACTCCGACGTGCTCGGCTCTGCCAAGGGTTGGGCCGGTGCCTTCCTCTACAACCCGAAGGCAAAGGAAGCCCTCGACCGCTTCTATGCTCGCGAAGACACGCTCTCGCTCGGCGTTTGCAACGGTTGCCAGCTCATGGTTGAGTTGAACCTCATCAACCCCGACCACAAGAAGCGCGCCCGCATGCTCCACAACGACTCCCACAAGTTCGAGAGCGCATTCCTCGGCGTCACCGTACCTACGAACCGCAGCGTGATGTTCGGTTCGCTCTCAGGCGACAAACTCGGCATTTGGGTGGCCCACGGCGAAGGCAAGTTCTCGCTTCCTCTCCCCGAAGACGACTACAACGTGGTGCTTAAGTACTCTTACGATGAGTATCCCGGCAACCCCAACGGTTCTTCCTACAGCGTGGCAGGCATCTGCAGCGCCGACGGCCGTCACCTTGCCATGATGCCCCACCTCGAGCGTGCATTCTATCCCTGGCAAAATCCCTACTATCCCGCCGACCACCGCGCCGACGACGTTACGCCCTGGATGGAAGCCTTCGTCAATGCCCGCCGCTGGGTTGAAGCCCACCGTGCATAAGACATAATAGAATAATCCAACATCCTTAAAGCGACCCGCAGCGATACCCGTTGCGGGTCGCTTTCCGTAATCCACATTCACTATTACCGCACATTTTTTGTCCGCTCCACGCGAATGGCGTACATTTACGTGCTGATTTTGATTTATGCGCCAGCGGCCCGTCTGTGCCGCCTCTCCTCCACACGCCGTCTGCTGGAACGCCGGAAAGGCACGAACCGCACTGATGCGGAACTTTCCGTAAGGGTAGGTTCAATAAAAGCCTACGACGCACTCAATTCGCATTCTCTCGCGCGCACGCGCGTATACACCAAAGTTTGTACAACCTGCTGTCACCCGTCACCCGTCACGGACGGTTTTACGTGCTGGCGCCGCATAATATGGGAGCATTGCGTGCGCAAGCGCATGGGGGTCACGTCTCCGACGTGACGCTCTACACGGCATCACGGAGGCTTCTGCGTACTGCGCATAGTTTCATCGCGCTCAACAGTCACGTCGGAGACGTGACCCCCATGCGCTTGCGCACGCAAAAGCCTCCGTGAGGCCGGTGACGACAAAAGATGAACGTTTCTGAAATTTGAGCTCCTAGCTCAACGTGTTGAGTAAGGCGCAATTTTTTACATATTGCCCATAAGTTTTCACTCCCGCCATTCTTGTTTTTGAGACCTCAAAAGAGGGTGACAGCAACTCGGCTTTATACACAAATCTATACAGAAGTTTTGCTCTATTAAACATTTGCTGTCACCCTCTATGCGGCGCAGCACGCAAAAGCCTCCGCGAGGCCGTGACGAAAAATTACCCCCTATAAAATTTTGCTGTCACCTTGCTTTAAATTCGCAGTGCGTTGAAATACAACAGCATAGACCTCACCATAGGTGCGACGGTGACGGGTGACAGTAAGTTGTACAAACTTCGGTGGAATGCGTGCATGCGCGCGTACGCGTACGCGAGAGCGTAAGAGCTGAAAAGCAGAGAAAAGCAGCCAGCCCAGAAATGTAAACGTTTTGAAATTTTGGGCCGCAAGCCCAACACGTTGGGTCCGTAGCAAATTCGCACGAACTGCGAGATAAAAATCCCCAATACGGGTCTAAAAAATCATGCCCATTCAAGGCTTGGGATTAGGGTGTCCAGTTTTGTGTACCTGTTTTTAACGTGCAAACACGTAAAGCGCGAGGAGCGGGCTGAAAGCCCACCCTTCGTAAGCCCAGGTCACGGCACGAAGTGACGCGGCCTGGGTCTCAAGGTTCCGCGTCTCAGCGGGCTGTAAGCCCACCACAATGATTGCGTAAGCGTTTCGGAGCGGTTGATGTGGCGGACTTTCAGCCCGCAACCGCTCTCATCATATAACCCGGGCCGCGTCACTTCGTGCCGTGACCCGGGCTTACGAAGGGTGGGCTTTCAGCCCGCTCCTCGCCCAAATTATCCTTTGGAATTAAGCAGAAGCGATATCTATTTCAGACTAAAAAATGGATCATGAAACTGGACACCCTAGCTTGGATTTATCACGAAACGGTGGCAGCCGACGCATCCTGTCTTTTACACTCGCGGCGGAGCACCACGACGAACGACGTGAGCACCATAGCTCCCGTCAGTACCCACGACACGGGATAGACCGCCATGAGCACATCAAACCCGTGCCAGTGCGGACAAACGAGAAACACCCACGCCACACGCAGCACGCAAGTTCCGAACACGGTGAAAAGCGTGGGACGCAGCGAACGGCCCATGCCGCGAAGCGAAGAACCCGATATCTCATAGCTGCACGCCAAACACTGCAAAGCCAAAGCGATGTGCATGCGCGCCCTGCCGTAGGCGTGGACCTCCGGATCGGTGGAAAAGAGATTGAGAAAGAAATTTTCGCCAAGGATGAACGTCCAGTTGAGCGCCGCACACGACACGACGGCAAGCGTCATGCAAAGGAAAAAGATGCGTTTCACGCGGTCCATCTGCCGTGCGCCATAGTTTTGGGCAATGAACGTGATGGCAGCACCGTTGAATGCCGTCACCAGAAAGTAACAATAGTATTCGAAGTTCTGAGCCGCTGCCGAACCCGCCACAGCACTCGCCCCGTAGCCGTTGATGGTGGACTGCACAAGAACGTTCGACACACTGAAAATCATGCCCTGCAAACCGGCGGGCACACCAATTTGGAGCATACGCTTGAGTTCGCGGCGGTCCATGCCGATGCTTCGCACATGAAGCCGAAACGGGTCGGCCTCGCGACGAAGGAGGAAGACCATCGTGGCGGCACTCACGGCGTTGGCAATGCCCGTGGCTATGGCCACGCCTTCCACACCCATGCCAAAGCAGAGCACAAACACGAGGTTGAGCACCGTGTTCACAATGCCTGCCGCCACGAGGATGTAGAGCGGACGGCGCGTGTCGCCCATGCTACGCAGAATGGCGGCGCCAAAGTTGAAAATCATGAAGAAGGGAATGCCCAGAAAATAGATGCGAAGGTAAAGCACCGCCATGTCGAGCACTTCAGGCGGTGTGTCCATCCACGTGAGTATGGGCCGCGCCACCAAAAGGCCCACCACGAGGAGCACCACGCCGCTCACCAGGGCGAGCACTCCGACGGTCTGCACGGCACGCCGTATGCGCTCGGCATCGTTCTGGCCGATGTGGTTGGAGATAATGGCATTCGCACCCAGCGAAATGCCCATAAACAGATTGATGAGCAGACTGATGACGGGAGCGTTGCTGCCCACGGCGGCCAGTGCACGGCTACCTACAAAATGCCCCACCACGGCCACGTCGACCGAATTGAAAAGTTGCTGCAACATGCTGCTGGCGGCAAGGGGCAGACTGAATACGATGATTTTCCGCAGCAACGGCCCGTGGAGCATGTCCACCTTGTTGCTGACAGTAGGCTTTGTGTCGGTTTTACTCATCTTCGTTAGTTTTTGCTGTGCGAAATTATATATTTTGCACCGTTAGCGCAAGGCAAGCACCCCGAAAGGCACTGCCACACACGATTTGTGCCGAAATCCGTAGCATTTTCGCAAAAAATGTCCACGGCTCAAAAACTATTACGAACTTTGCCCACGAATGGCACAACGCCACTCAATATTTACGAACGCCTAATGCTTAAAATTAAACTCTTTCTTCTCAGCATCGCCACACTGTTGATGTGCGCCTGTTCGAACCACAACGATGAATCACAAAGCCGTTTCACGGAAAAGGACTTGCCCAACCTCAGCTATGTGGTGCTCCTCGGCTCCATTCAGGACCAATACGTCACCAAGCATTACCCCAATGCCGACGTGAAAAGAGTGAGCGCCGTGCCAGACATTTCCTTGACCCTGCAAAAGGGACTTGTCGACGTAGCCTTCCTCGAGAGTACCGAAATGATTGGTGTGAAAAGAAACATCCCCAACTACTACACCATACTCGACAGCGTGGCTCAAACGCCTATTGGAGCTGCGTTCAACAAAGAGAACACTGCGCTCAGAGACCAGTTCAACGAATTTGTTGACGGCCTCAAGAAGGAAGGAAAACTCGACGAAATACGCCGCTATTGGCTCGAAGAAGACGACGGCACCTTCGAAATGCCCACCGACATTCCCGTCTATACCACTGGCGAACCGCTACGCTTTGCCTGCACAGGGCAAGACCCCGGATATGCGTTCCACAAAAACGGAAAACTGGCAGGCTTCGAAGCCGAACTGGCCATGCGTTTCGCTGCCTATCTGAAGAGGCCGATGGAAACGTCATTCATGGACCTTAACGGTCTTCTCGCTGGTTTGGCAAGCCGCAAAGTGGACATGGTGGCCGACATTCTCTGCATAACACCCGAAAGAGAAAAGTCAATGACTTTCTCCCAACCCTACGCCACGTCCTACTCGCTATGCATCGCCGCAGACCAGTCTGGCGAAAACGTGGCACAAAGCCACACCTCGTGGTGGGACAGCATCAAGGAGAGTTTCATCAACAACTTGGTGAAGGAAAACCGCTATCTCCTCATCCTTAAAGGTTTGGGCGTTACGGTGCTCATATCCATCTGCGCCGCCGTTTTGGGCACACTGCTCGGCGGCCTCATCTGCTTCATGAGAATGAACCGACGAAAAGCCTGCACTAACGTGGCCAAGTGTTACATCACGCTCATGCGAGGCATTCCCATCCTCGTGTTCCTCATGTTGATGTACTACGTGTTCCTCGCCAAACTCGACTTGGGCGGAGTGGTGGTGGCCATCATTGCCTTTGCCATGAACTTTGCCGCCTACGTCAGCGAGATGTTCCGCACCTCCATTGAGGGCGTGGACCGCGGACAGACGGAAGCCGGCATTGCCATGGGCTTCACACCGGTGCAGACGTTCGTCAACTTCATCATGCCGCAAGCCGCTCGCACCGTACTCCCCGTCTACAAAGGCGAACTGATTGGCCTCGTGAAGAACACGTCCGTCGTGGGCTACATTGCCGTAGAAGACCTCACGAAAGCCTCCGACCTCATCCGTTCACGCACGTTCGACGCCTTCTTCCCCCTACTCTTCAGCGCCTTGCTCTACTTCCTCCTCGCATGGCTCCTCACCGCGCTGCTCGAGAAGTGCGTCAAGACGCGCAAAGTGTGAAGCATCACATGGGGGCGACGTTTTCGAAAACGTCGCGCTCTACACGAACACGGCCACATACGTCCATAACGAACAAACACGTCCCTATGAAATCAATGCACATCATCACGCCGGTGAAAGACTCCATCGACTCCACGCTCCTCACCGTGAAAGCCGTACTGGCCAGCCACATCGACGTACCTTTCACCTATACCATCTACAACGACTTCTCCACCCCCGAAAACACGGCACGGCTCGAAGAAGCCTCACGCGAGATGGGCTTCCGCCTCGTCAACCTCTGCGACCTCACGGACCACCCCTCCCCCAACTACCTCCTCGTGCTCCAGCGCACGCAGCAGGAAGCCATTGAGGCCGACGCCGCACTCGTCATCGTGGAAAGCGACGTCGAAGTGCGCCCCGACACCCTGCAAGGACTTTACGACGGCGCCGCTGCCCGCACCGACTGCGCCATTGCCGCCTCCGTCACCGTCGACGAAGAACAGCACATCAACTACCCCTACCTCTACGCCCGCGGCCACGAAGGAGAAACGTTCGCCACAAAGAAGCACTGCAGCTTCTGCTGCTCGCTGCTCACCCCGCAGTTTCTCCGCAGCTTCCCCTTCACCACGCTCGACGCTTCGAAAAACTGGTTCGACGTGACCATCTCTCACGAAGCCCTGCGCAACGGCTTCTCCAACTACCTCTTCTGCTCGCTCCCCGTCGTACACCGTCCCCACCAGAGCCGGCCGTGGAAACAGCTCAAATACAAGAACCCAATCAAATACTACTGGCTCAAATACACCCGCGGACTCGACAAAATTTGATTACTTTTGCAAAATGCCCACTTTGGGCTTTTCGTACCCGCAAAGAACGAACCATAAACTCACCCTCCCCACATACCACCATATGCGCCCCTACGTATTGATTTCAAACGACGATGGTGTTGACGCACCCGGCATCAACTTCCTCATAGAAACCCTCCGGTCCGTGGCCGACATCCTCGTCATGGCTCCCGACTCCGCACGCTCCGGTTTCAGTTGTTCCATCACCTCCTCCAAGCCCGTCACCTACAAAGTGTTGCGCCGCGAAGAAGGACTCACCGTCTGCTCCTGCTCCGGTACGCCCACCGACTGCGTGAAAATGGCGCTCAACCTTTTCAAGGAACGTGAGTTCGACCTCGTGATAGGCGGAATAAACCACGGCGACAACTCCTCCGTCAATGCCCACTACTCCGGCACAATGGGTGTGGCCATCGAAGGTGCGCTCCAAGGCTATCCCTCCATAGCCTTCTCCCTCTGCGACCACCGCATGGACGCCGACTTCACTCCCCTGCGTCCCTACCTCGTGGACCTTATGTTCAAAGCCATTGCCGTGGGACTTCCTCCTTTCACCTGCCTCAACGTCAACTTTCCCCTCGTCCCCAAGTTCAAGGGCATCAAGGTGTGCCGCATGGCCAAGAGCCGTTGGCAGAACGAGGTGGAACACCGCACCCACCCTTACGGCAGCGACTACTACTGGCTCGCGGGCGAGTGTCGCGAACTCGAGCCGCAAGCCACCGACACCGACCGCTGGGCGCTCGCCAACGGATATGTGGCCATCACCCCTACACAGCTCGACGTCACCGCCTACGGACTTGTTGACGCTCTGAAAAACATTCTCTGATTTTTCTCCCCCATGAAGTACTTCCTCATAGCCGGCGAGGCGAGCGGCGACCTCCATGCCGCCCACCTGATGAAAGCCCTTCGACGCCGCGACCCCGAAGCCGAGTTCCGCTTCTACGGCGGCGACAAGATGCGTGCTGCCGGTGGCGAACTCCTCTGCCACTACCGCGAGTTGGCCTACATGGGCTTCATTCCCGTGCTGCTCCACTTGCGCACCATACTCCGCGGCATGAGCCAGTGCAAGCGCCACATTGCCGAGTGGCAGCCCGATGCGGTGATTCTCGTGGACTATCCTGGTTTTAACCTCAAGATGGCGCGCTACGTGAAGCGTCATGCCATCTGCCCCGTCTACTACTACATCTCCCCCAAGATATGGGCGTGGAAAGAACACCGCATCAACGCCATCCGCCGCGATGTGGACCGCCTCTTCTCCATTCTTCCCTTCGAAGTGGACTTCTTCGAGAAGAAACACGCTTACCCCATCTCCTACGTGGGCAATCCCACCGTCGACGAAGTGGCAGCCTATCGCGACAGCCACGGCGCACCGCACCCCGACGGCACCACCATAGCCCTCCTTCCCGGTTCGCGCCGCCAGGAGATACGCGACAACCTCAGCCGCATGCTCCTTGCCGCCCAACCGCTCATGGAAGCGGGCGGTTACCGACTTGTGGTGGCTGTGGCGCCCTCCATGCCCCACGACGTCTATGAGCGCATCATTGCCCGCACCGGCATAGACCGCCAGCGCATAGCCCTCGTGGAAGGGCGCACCTACGAAGTGCTCTCCCATTCCGTGGCAGCCCTCGTGACGAGCGGCACCGCCACACTCGAAACGGCGCTCTTCGGCGTGCCGCAAGTGGTGTGTTACTACATGCGGGCAGGGCGACTCATGTCGTTCCTCCGCCGCCACTTCCTCAAAGTGCCGTTCATCTCGCTCGTCAATCTCGTGTGCGGCCGCGAAGTGGTGCCCGAACTGGTGGCCGACGGAATGACGGTCCGTGCCGTGCGCAGCCACCTCGAGGCCATACTCCCTGGCGGAGCCCGCCGCGCTGCGATGCTCGAGGGTTACGCCGACATGGCCGCGCGTCTTGGCGCCCCCGGAGCACCCGAACACGCCGCCGACGAAATGGTGCGACGGCTGAGAGAGCGGTCTTGAACATTACTAAAAACCAAGAACGGGCTTCGCAACAATATTCATTGATATTGATGCGAAGCCCGTTCTGTATATGTTTTAGAAGTACTTATTCCTCTTTTATTTTCCACTCGCTGATGGTGCGCTGCCGGCTGTCGAAACTAATGCCCACCTTTACTAATCGTTTGCCCTCTGCATGGTAGGGAAGCATATAGCCTTTCTCGTCTATCTGCCGGAGTGCTTCGTCGGCACTCTTGTCAACCTTGAGTTCCATGACGTATATTGTATCAGGCATGTGCATCACGGCATCGGCACGGTCTATTGCGCTCTTCACCTCCGTACGGATGTAAATGTTCAAGAAGCTGAACATGAGGTAGAAAATCGTTTGGTAGTGCTTCTCCGTATGGTTCTCCAAGTCGTAAGGAATTGTGGCCATATAAGTGCGCATATGTTCCAATGCCGCTTCAATGTCGTTGCGGTAGACGGCCTTGCAGAAACCGAGGAGAAATGCGTCGTTGTCCGTGCGCCGGGGATTGACGTAGTGTGGCATCATGGAGTTGAGCAGTCCGTCGCGCACTTCCTTGTTGGGGATGCCCAGCGTATACTCCTTGAAGAGAGGGTCGTATTTCTTGATGGTGAGATAACCGCTTTGGTAGAGTAGAGGAAGGGCGTCGGTCATCTCCTCTGGCGAGAGGTCGAACGAGTTGAGCACCACTTCCTGGCTTTCAAGTGTGGTGAGGTTCACGTTGAACTTGTCGAGCTGCTTGAGAAGGAACGTCGGCGTGCCAGAGCCGAACCAAAACGAATCAATCTTTTGTCCGTTCATCGCCTTGATGAGGCTGAAGGGATTGAACACGTCCTCGGAATGCTCGCTGAAGTGGTAACCGTCGTAATAGTGCGTCAGTTCCTCAAGACATTCTTCGTAGGTCATGCCAAGTGCTTCACCAAGATGGGTTATGTCGGGGCGCATGGCTGTAGTCAACTCCGTCTTACTGATGCCGCAGATGGCGGAATACTGATCAAGCATACTGATGTTCTCCAGGTTGTTGAGTTCGCTGAAGATGCTGAGTTGCGAGAACTTCGTGATGCCTGTGATGAACGTAAACTCCAGATAAGGGTCGAGCTTTTTGAGCGGGCTGTAGAAGTTTTGCATGATGAGGCGCAGGGCACTGAGATTTTCTTTCTCATGCACCACGTCGAGCAATGGTGCGTCGTATTCGTCAATGATTACGACCACCTTTTTGCCCGTTTTCTCATAAGCGCGCTTTACGATGCCCTCAAGACGTTCGTTGTGGTATTTCTCATGCTCGTTCTTCCCATACAACACCTCGAGTTCCTTCAGTTGCAAATGCAGATAATGCGCTAACCGTTCCTCGTTGAAGTGTTTCGCTCCGCTCAAGTCGAAATGTAGCACGGGATGTTTCGCCCATTCCTTCTCGTAGTCCGCAATGGCAAGTCCTTCAAAAAGTTCCTTCCGTCCTTCAAAATAAGCCTGTAGCGTGGAGGCAAAGAGCGACTTTCCGAACCGTCGGGGACGACTCAGAAAAACGTAACTCATTCCTTTCGTACGGAAATCAACGATGTATTTCGTCTTGTCAATGTAAAGATATTTTTCTTCGCGAATCTTTTCAAAGGTCTGTACCCCAACTGGGTATTTGCTTATATTTTCAGCCATTGTTTCGTGGGTTTTACGTTTCACGGGGCTAAGTTACAAGTATTTTCTTTAGTGCACTCCCATCGTACCGCCCTAAAATCCAACTGAAAATCGTAAATTTGTCGCATAATCCATATTCTATTCACAGCAAAACATCCAAATGGGACTCATTGAATTCAACAAACTTCCGATAAACACACTCGTTGGCGCCGACTGGCACACATTCAAGGAAATCACTCGCGGCCGCGAAGTTGACGGCCCCTGGAAAGGAAAGTACCGCCTCACAAAAGCCGTGTGCCGACTCCTCTCCGTGCTCGCTCCTATCCAGGAAAAGCGCTACCGCAAGCAGCTCGCCGACAAACCGCTCCAGCACGACCCCGTGTTTATCCTCGGCCACTGGCGCTCCGGCACGACCTTCGTACACAACGTGCTCTCCTGCGACAAGCACTTCGGCTACTGCACCACCTACCAGACCGTCTTCCCCCACCTCATGATGTTCGGTCAGCCCTTCTTCAAGAAAAACATGTCGTGGCTCATGCCCGACCACCGTCCCACAGACAACATGGAGCTTGCCGTAGACCTCCCGCAGGAAGAGGAGTTCGCCATCTCCAACATGTGTCCCTACACCTACTACAACTTCTGGTTCTTCCCCAAATACATCCAGGAATACTGCGACAAATACCTCACATTCCAGCAAATCACGCCCACAGAACTCTCTGCATGGGAAGAAGCTTTCCGTAAGCTCATCAAGATTTCCCTCTGGAACACCGGCGGCACGCAGTTCCTCTCCAAGAACCCGCCCCACACGGGCCGCGTGAAAGAACTGGTCAAGATGTTCCCCAACGCCAAGTTCATCTACCTCATGCGCAACCCCTACACCGTGTTCGAGAGCACGCGCTCCTTCTTCACCAACACCATTCAGCCCCTCAAGCTCCAGGAGATGAGCGACGAAGCCATCGAGACGAACATCCTCAGCGTCTACAAGAAGCTCCACGACCAGTACCAGGCCGACAAGAAGTACATCCCCGAAGGCAACCTCATAGAAGTGAAGTTTGAGGACTTCGAAGCCGACGCACTCGGCATGACCGAAAAGATCTATCAGACACTCAGCATTCCCGGATGGGACGAGGCCAAGACCGCCATTGCCCAGTACGTAGAGTCGAAGAAGAAGTACAAGAAAAACAAGTACCAGTACGCCGAGCGCACACGCCGCCTCGTGGAAGAAAATTGGGGCGATGTGCTCAAGCTCTGGGACTACAGCTTGTAACTCTTTTGGTGCAAAACATAAAAAACTAAAATCCAAAGGAAGGCATGTCACAAAAGACGTACGTCGTACGTTACTTTTGTAGAGAACCTTCCTTTGGATTCTTTTTATTCCCACAAATCTTATCCGCCATGCCAGCACGCCTCCTTTGGGTGGACGACGAGATAGAAATGCTCAAAGCCCACATCCTTTTCCTCGAGAAGAAAGACTACGAGGTCGACACCGCCTCCAACGGACCCGACGCAATAGACCTGTGTCGGGAGAAGGACTACGACCTCATACTCCTCGACGAAAACATGCCCGGACTCTCCGGACTCGAAACGCTACAGCGCCTCAAGGACGTTGTACCCAACGTGCCCGTCGTCATGGTCACCAAAAACGAGGAGGAGGACATCATGGACCAGGCCATTGGCTCAAAGATAGCCGACTACCTCATCAAACCCGTCAACCCCAGCCAAATTCTCCTCACCCTCAAGAAAAACATCCATCAGCGCGAAATAGTCCAGGAAGTGACGCAGACGGGGTACCGCCAGGAGTTCTCACGCCTCGGCATGCAGATGAGCGAAAACCTCTCGCCCGACGAGTGGAAAGAACTCTACCGACGCCTCGTCTACTGGGAGCTCGAACTGTCTGAAGCCGATTCCCAAATGGACGACATGCTCCGCATGCAGAAAGAAGAGGCCAACCTCAACTTCGCCAAGTTCGTACGCAAAAACTACGAGACGTGGGTCAACGACCCCGACGAGCGTCCGCTCATCAGTCCCGACATCTTCAAGCGCTGCGTATTCCCCCGCCTCAACGCCGGGCGCAAGGTGTTCCTCCTCGTGCTCGACAACTTCCGCTACGACCAGTGGCGTGTGCTCTCGCAGGAACTCGCCGACGATTTCGACATCGACGAAGACCTCTACTTCAGCATTCTCCCCACCGCCACACAATATGCCCGCAACGCCATCTTTGCCGGACTCATGCCGCTGCAGATCAAACAGATGTACCCCGACCTCTGGGTTGACGAGGACGAGGACGAAGGCAAAAACCTCAACGAGGAAATGCTCATACGCCGGCAGATGGAACGTTTCCGCCGCCGCGAAACATTCACTTACCACAAAGTCAACGACTCCGCTGCTGCCGACAAAATGCTCTCGCAGTTTGCCTCCCTCACCCAGTCGCCCCTCAACGTGCTCGTGGTCAACTTCATAGACATCCTCAGCCACGCCCGCACCGAAAGCCGCATGGTGCGCGAACTTGCCGGCAACGAGAGCGCCTACCGCAGCATCACCCTCTCTTGGTTCCGCCACTCGCCCGTGAAGGAACTCTTCGCCCGACTCGCTTCGCTCTCGTACGATATCGTCATCACCACCGACCACGGCAGCATACGCGTAGACACACCCACAAAAGTCGTGGGCGACCGCAACGTCAACACCAATCTCCGCTACAAGCTCGGCAAAAATCTTTCATACAACGCCAAAGAAGTTTTCGAAGTGCGACAACCCAAAAACTTCCAGCTTCCCGCACCTAACCTCAGCACAAGTTATATCTTTGCCACCGGAGCACGCTTCTTTGCCTATCCCAACAACTACAACTACTACGTGCAGTACTACCGCGACACCTTCCAGCACGGCGGCGTGTCGCTCGAAGAAATGCTCGTGCCCCTCGTCACACTCCGTCCCAAAGCCTCGCGTACCTCAGGAGAAAAGCAAAATCTATAATAATACTACGCCATGCAAAAAAAACAGAATCCATGAAATTCCTTTGTCACATTACCGCCATTGTTCTGTTCTTTGGCTTTTCGCTAACCCTTAAAGCCCAAGAAGCAGACACCACACGCGTGAGGCCGGAACTTGCCGACACCTCGGGTACGTCACTCGGCGAAGCCACCGTTACGGCCACGCGCCTCGTATTCATTACCAAAAAAGACACCGTCGTTTACGACATGGACGCCCTGGGCGCCACCAAAGGCGATATGCTCGGCGACATGATAAACCGCATGCCCGGACTTGAGCTGCGCAACGGCCAGCTCTACTTCAAAGGACGCGCCGTGACGCGCCTCCTCGTCAACGGCTACGACTTCCAGCGCGGCGACACGCGCAAAGCACTCGACAATCTCCCCGCCTACATCATAAAAAGCGTCAAAGCCTACGAAGGCATCACCGACAAACACCGCGTCACCGGCATCGACGATGGTGAGAAAGAACAGGTGGTCGACGTCATACTCCGCAAAGAGTATAACGGCACATGGACCGGCAATGCCGACCTCGGCTACGGCACCGACGACCGCTATCGCTATCGCCTTTTTGCCAACACTTTCACGGACAACATGCGCATCTCCGTCTATGGTGGCTACACCAACACGGGGCAGTACCAGAGCGCCAACTCCAACGGCGACTGGAGCGACAACGGCGGCGCAGGGAGCAGCTCGGGCAACACGCGCTACCTCCGACCGGGCGTTTCGGCCATGTGGCACAACAAGACCCCGCGCGACTCCGTAGGTTACTTCCAGTTTGAGTTTAGTTTCGACTACGACTTCCGCGGCCACAAAGACGCTCAAAAAAGCGGTTCCGAAACCTACCTCGACGACAACACCAACACCTACGGCCTCAGTCGGGCCAACACGAAAAACGACGAAACGATACTCCGTCCGCAGGCCACTATAATATGGAACGGATGGAAAGGCTTCTACAGTCAAATCTCCGCAAGCTATGCCCACCAAGAGCAGACCGACCGCACCTCCGGACTGGACGGCACTTGGACTACCGACGTGGAAAAGCACTACGACTCGCCCCTCGACTCCCTCGCCGCACACGCCGCCAAAGGCTTCCCCCTTGGACAAGCCGTCAACCTCATCCGCCAAGAGAGCAGCTACGCCCGAAATGCCAACATGGCAAGCGCAAGTTATTACCTCACGCAGAAACTCACCCCGAAGAACTTGCGTCTCTCTGCCCGCGGCTATTTCTACAAGACCCACTCGTGGAAGAACGCCAACGACATGAAGGCCTACAACTACTACCAAACGTCGACCGCGCAGATGGATCCGCTCTACAACCGCTACCAGCAGAACGCCAACGACCACACCTACAGCCAGACCTTCGTGGACTTCAACATACCCGTGCCGTTCCTCAACACGCTCCGCTTCACCTACGGCTTTGAGTACGACAAGGACAAAAGCGACACGAAAGGCTACCGACTGGAACGCGTGGGCGACATTTTTGCCAGCTACAACGACTACCTCGCCGTCTTTGGCACCCTTCCGCCCAACGTGGACTGGCGCACCGTGGCACGCGATGCCGAAATCATGCTCAACTCCAACACGCTCAACCGCAAGCACTGGGCCGAAGCACAGATACAGTACGCCAAGAAGCACGTCTACGCCTCACTCCAAAACACCGTGAAGTTCATCCACGAGGAACTCGACTACGCCAAAGGCGACTACACACCGCTCCATCCCCGCCGCAACACCACCAGCTACATTCTCAACGCACAGTTCCACTACAAGACCGACAGCGTGGGCGAATTCCGCTTTGCCTATTTCTACGAGCGTCAGCCCGCCGGCATCAGCAACTACGTGGACATTCCCGACTACAGCGACCCGCTCAACGTGAGACTCGGCAGCGCAGCCTTCGGCACGCAGCAGGAGCACAACGTGACGTTCAACTACAACATGAACTTCCGCGACCACAGTTTCCTCTCCTTCCAAGCCGCTTGGGAGAAGGTCAACAACAGCACTGCTACGCGCTCCACCTACGACAAGGAAACGGGACGCACCACCTCGCAGACGGTCAACGTGGACGGCTCGTGGACCTACCGCGCTTCCGCCAACTACTCCCGCGCCGTGGGTAAGAAGAAGCGCGCCAACTACAGTTTTGGTGCCTACTACAACTTCTTCAACACGCCCGTCTACTCCACCGCCACTTCGGGCGACCCCGTGCTCCGCAACGACAAGACCAACTCGCTCTACGTATCCAATCAGATGAACGTAAACTGCAGCAAGGTCAGCGTCAACGTCTCTGCCGACATCAGTTTCTCCCGCAACAAGAGCGTGCAGGAGAACGTGAGCGGCACAAAGCTCACCACGGCCTACTACAACGGTGGTGTCACATGGCGAGCCCCGATCGACTTCGTGTTCAAGACGAACGTCAGCGTGCGCCACTACATCACGTCGACCGCCCGTCAGTTCGACAACGTGCGTGCCGTATGGAACGCCAGCATCACCAAGTCGTTCCTGCGCGACAAAGCGCTCGCCCTGCAACTTGAATGCTCCGACATCCTCAACCAACGTTCGCAGAACGGCGTGTCGCAGACCACCACCAACCGCACGTGGTTCGAAGCCCGTTGCGTGGGCCGCTACTTCATGCTTCACGCCATCTACCGCTTCAGTACGAAGAAGAAGTGAAATCATTCACTCGAATAACCAACAAAAATCCCCGACACACCACGTTCACGCAACGGTGCCGGGGATTTTTCGGTTCGCAGCATTTTCAAAACAAACGAGGCTCAAGTTGGCTATGTCGGAAAAATTAACGAATTTAGCCACTCATAAAGGGAGAACTACAGTAGAATAGAGAATTACTTAAGAA
Source organism: Prevotellamassilia timonensis (assembly GCA_963589615.1). Lineage (GTDB taxonomy): Bacteria > Bacteroidota > Bacteroidia > Bacteroidales > Bacteroidaceae > Alloprevotella > Alloprevotella timonensis_A. Next base: position 48,030 of record CAVALA010000005.1, on the reverse strand, counting down.
ATCATGTTAGAACAAACAATACAGGCCGCGCTCCGTGCCGGACAGGCCATCATGGAAATATACACCCATCCCGACACCGACTGGGAAGTGGAGCGCAAAGCCGACAACTCACCCCTCACACTCGCCGACCGCCGTTCGCATGCAGTCATTGCCGAAGCCCTTTCCGCCACGCCCTATCCGCTCCTGAGCGAAGAAGGCGTGCATCTGCCCTACGACGAACGCAAAGATTGGCACACGCTGTGGATTGTGGACCCGCTCGACGGCACGAAGGAATTTCTCAAGCGCAACGACGAGTTCACCGTGAACATCGCCCTGGTGGAAGACGGCGTTCCCACGCTTGGCGTCATCTACGTTCCCGCCAAACACACGCTCTACTGGGGCGTGAAGGGCGAGGGTGCTTTCCGCGCCGACGTGGATGCCAGCACGCTCCAGCGCTCAAAGGTCGTAAGCATTCCGCAACCCAGCGCTGCGGAAGGACGCCCGTTCCGCGTGGTTGCTTCGCGTTCCCATCTCTCACCCGAAACGCAGCAGCTCATTGACCGTCTGCGCACGGCCCATCCCGACCTCGACACCGTCAGTGCCGGTTCGTCGCTCAAACTCTGCCTCGTGGCAGAAGGCAAAGCCGACATCTATCCCCGCCTGGCCCCCACCATGGAGTGGGACACCGCCGCCGGCCATGCCATAGCCCTCGCCGCAGGCTGCACCGTGACAGACACCGCCACGGGCCAACCGCTCCGCTACAACAAACCCGACCTCCACAACCCGTTCTTCATTGTAGCTCCCGCCACAGAGCATTAATAATAAGGGGACAATAATATAAGATACCGCCCCCAAACACTGACCGTCCGTGACTTTCTCTTCCATATTCGTCATCGTTGTCCTTGTGTTTGTCATCATGGCACTCATCAAGGACCGTATGCGCCCAGGGCTTGTGTTGCTCTCGGGTGCCGTGGTGTTTATGTGCGCCGGCATCCTCTCGCCGCGCGAACTCCTTGAAGGGTTCTCCAACAAAGGCATGATCACCGTGGCCATGCTGTTCCTCGTGAGCGAGGGCGTGCGCCGCTCCGGCTTGCTCGAAGAGCTGCTCCGCAAACTCCTCCCGAAAGGCAATGGCACCAGTGTGCGGAGCGTGCAGCTGCGCATGCTCCCCGTGATCAGCTTCATCTCGGCATTCCTCAACAACACCCCCGTGGTGGTCATCTTCGCCCCCATGATAAAGCGTTGGGCCGACAAGCACAATGTGTCTGCCACGAAACTGCTCATTCCGCTCTCCTATGCCACCATCCTGGGCGGCGTGTGCACGCTCATCGGCACAAGCACCAACCTCGTGGTGCACGGCATGGTGATTGATGCGGGTTTTCACGGCTTCACCATGTTCGAACTGGGAAAGGTGGGCATCATCCTTGCCGTTGTGGGCCTTCTATATATATGGATAGCCTCGCCGTTTCTCCTCCCCGACCGCCGCGACAATCCCGACGAGGCTGCCGCCGAAGCCGAAGCCTCGCTGCAAGGCATGCACCGCATAGAAGTGGTGCTCGGTGCGCGTTTCCCGGCCATCAACAAAAAGGTCTACGACTTCGACTTCAAACGGAAATACGGCGCCACGGTGCTTGAACTCCGTCGCGGCGGCGAAGTGATGATTATGCACGACCTGCGCCACGAACGCTACCGCGAAGGCGACACGTTGGTGCTCCTCGCCGACGACTCCTTCATGCACAACTGGGGCGACTCGTCGTTCTTCCTCATGGTGAGCAACGGACACGATGCCGAACCGAAGCTGAGTCGCACAAAGCGTTGGCTCGCCGTGGTGCTCATGGTGCTCATGATTATCGGTGCCGCCGTGGGCGAACTCCCCGCAGTGCGCGAAGCCTTCCCGCGCATGAAGCTCGACATGTTCTTCTTCGTCTGTGTGGTGACGGTCATCATGGGATGGCTCAACATCTTTCCGGCACGTAAGTACACAAAACACATTTCGTGGGACATACTCGTCACCATAGCCTCAGCCTTTGCCATCAGCCGTGCCATGCAAAATTCGGGCATGGCCGATGCCGTGGCAGCATGGGCCGTGGAACTTAGTCGTAACAACAGTCCCATCGTTCTGCTCGGCGTGGTATTCGTCATCACCAATGTGTTTACGGAACTCATGACGAACAATGCCGCTGCGGCCCTGGCTTTCCCCATCTCGCTCTCCATTGCCCAGCACATGGGCGTCGACCCCATGCCTTTCTTCGTGACAATCTGCATGGCGGCCTCGGCAAGTTTCAGCACGCCCATCGGTTACCAAACAAACCTCATTGTGCAAGGTGTGGGCAACTACCGCTTTGCCGACTTTGTGCGCGTGGGTCTTCCGCTCAATCTAATTGCCCTCGCCGTGACGCTCATTTTCGTGCCCATCTTTTGGCCTTTTAATTGAAACTGCAGCGTGCGGCAGCGCAAAAACAAGTTCCGCAATGAAGCAAACGTTCTGATTGCTTCATTGCGGAACTTATTTTTTATACACACAATCACGTTATGTTCACCCTTTTGGCGTTTTTATAGCCCTTAGAAACGTAAGAAATGTTTCAAAATGATGCACAAATGTTGCATTGACCGAAAAGTGCCGTTTCTTGAAAGATTTTTTGTAGTGAATGCGCTTGATGTACTCTAAATTTGCAGTGTGAAAAAAGAACCGCAGGACGCACAAGCTGCCGGTTCCTTTGCAGGCCTAACGGCTCGGCAAGAAGAGGAAACACTTCCCCCGATTGCAAAAGCCCCATTAGCCGCACATTAACTAAACTAGACAACGGGCCGCTGTTCCGATACACACACGAGGCGGAAGGATGCCCACCACCTCTACGGGCAAAAGCCCACAGGCGCACTTCAACACACAAACACACTAAGACTCTGACGTACAAAGGACATCTCTCAGCCGCACTGCACACTTGCGGCAACCGCCCAGGCGGCGGGAGAGCACGTCCACGTCAGGAGAAAAACGACAAATCCACACTCCGTCTCCTTATTGCACGAAGGGAGAACGGACGCAGACAAAGATAATTTACGCATCAATTTAAGGTATTAGGTTTAAGGTTATACCCGGGTAAAAAGGTTGTTAAGGAATCAGAGGATGCGGATTCGTACCGGGTAGCGAAATCCCTCCACTGGCCGTAGCGCTTGAGCAAGTAGTGCGGCCAAAGCCAATTCGACCCCGGTAGTATTCGCTGCCGGGGTCGCGCTTTTTACGGTATAAGATACCATAATTTCGTACCTAGCAATTACTTTTGGCTTCAAAAGTCAAAAATTCGCCAAAGTGTCTTATTATTTGAATATCAACACGAACTCGCATTTCCATTAAAGTAATTGTCTTACTTAAGCAGCTACTTTGACGTTTTCGCACACGCCTAATCCTTCCATTGCAACACTTTTCTACCAAATTTCACTCAAGCCGCTTTTTTTCGTACCTTTGTGGCATTCAAGGGTGGTTCTATAAATTACCGCCCTAAATTGTTTTACAACTAATATCATTCGATGAATTTTGTAGAAGAACTCAAATGGCGCGGTATGCTCCACCAGATGATGCCGGGCACAGACGAACTCCTCAGCAAAGGTATGGTGACGGCATATGTGGGCATTGACCCCACGGCAGACTCACTGCATATCGGCCACCTTTGTTCTGTCATGATGCTCCGCCACTTCCAGCGTGCCGGCCACAAGCCCCTGGCACTCGTAGGAGGCGCAACGGGCATGATCGGCGACCCCTCAGGAAAGAGCGCCGAACGCAATCTCCTCACTGAAGAGGTGCTTCGCCACAACGTGGCATGCATCAAGAAGCAGCTCTCCCACTTCCTTGACTTCGACTCCGACGCTCCCAATGCGGCAGAGCTTGTCAACAACTACGACTGGATGAAGGACTTCACCTTCCTCGACTTTGCCCGCGACATCGGCAAGCACATCACCGTCAACTACATGATGGCAAAGGACAGCGTGAAGAAACGTCTCAACGGCGAAGCACGCGACGGACTCTCCTTCACTGAGTTCACCTACCAGCTCCTCCAGGGCTACGACTTCCTCCACCTCTACGAAACCAAGAACTGCAAACTCCAAATGGGCGGTTCCGACCAGTGGGGCAACATCACTACGGGTACCGAACTCATTCGCCGCACGCTGGGTGCCGAAGCCGACGCTTATGCACTCACCTGTCCGCTCATCACCAAAGCCGACGGCAAGAAGTTCGGCAAAACGGAGCAGGGCAACGTATGGCTCGACCGCCGTTACACCACTCCTTACAAGTTCTACCAGTTCTGGCTCAACGTGGGCGACGACGAAGCTGAACGCTACATCAAGATATTCACCTCGCTCGAACACGACGAGATTGATGCCCTCATTGCCGAACACCGTGCCGATCCCGGACGCCGTCTGCTCCAGAAGAAGCTCGGCGAAGAAGTAACCTGCATGGTTCACAGCCGTGAGGATTACGAGATGGCGCTCGAAGCCTCCAACATTCTTTTCGGTAAAGCCACAAAGGAAAGTCTTCTCAAACTCGACGAAGACACACTGCTCAGCGTGTTCGACGGTGTGCCGCAGTTTGAAGTTTCAAAAGACCAGGCGCTCGGCGCAAAAGCAGTTGACCTTTTTGCCGAAACCACCAAGTGCTTTGCTTCAAAGGGCGAAATGCGTAAGCTCGTGCAAGGCGGCGGCGTAAGTCTCAACAAGGAGAAGCTCACTGCTTTCGACATTGAAATCACTGCCGACGACCTCATCGACGGAAAGTATCTCCTCGTTCAGCGCGGCAAGAAGAACTATTACCTCATCACGGTGAAGTAACAACATCTACCCAATAAATAAGGTGGTACCAAGAATGAGCAATCATTTTGGGTACCACCTTTTTCGTGTTTGCAATACGCACAGTGCAGTGCTGATTGCGACGAACCGATCAGTAGTTCATGCCGAAAGCCCAAAGCGGGATGACGTTTCCGATTCCTACTTCGATGTCGTCCTTAACCACATAGCCTTCCGCTGCCTGAGCAATCTGCTTCTTACCTTTGTTTTTTCCGCCTATTTCAAAGGTCATTCCATCTATGAGGAAGTCTGAAACGGGCGAATTGTACACCTGATGGTTCACGCGCATTTGGTTGAAGAAGAACGTTTCGCGCAAATTGCCTATGTCGGGCGAAGTGGACGATAGCGCGAAGGCGAGGTTCGTGTTGTCAAGATATACTTTCTCAACCTTTCCTAAAGCACGGATGCCTTTCGTCGGTTCGTGCAGCAAGGCAATGAGTCCGGCGCGCTCCATCATTTCGAAGTAGTCGGGAAGGTTACCCCGGTCGGCTTTTATGGATGAGGCAATCGTGCTCATGTTGGGTTTGAAAGGAACGCTGTCGGCAATGACTTGCATGAGTTCTTTCAGTTTGCGGGAAACCATCACGGTGTAGTTGGCATACTGCGGTATGTCGGTTTCCAACGTCATGCTCACCACTTGGTTCAGACGCATGTTGAAGCCTATGTCTGAGGAGAAAGGATAATAGCCTTGGCGGAGGTAGTCGCGGAAGAGTGCAAGCGGATGTTCCACCTCGGTGGGGAGGAGCACTTCGTTGTTCACAATTTGATTCATCGTGCAAACAGGCAAGTCAACACCCAATGTCATCCCAATGTATTCGCGGAACGAAAGCCCTTGCATTGTAAAGACGAGACAACGGCGGCTCAAATCGGACGTCCCTTTGTAAATGTCGAGTACCGATGAGCCGGTAAAGACAACCTGCAGGCCAGGCAGATTGTCGTAAATCATTTTCAGTTCCGTGGCCCAACCCTTGTATTTGTGCACTTCGTCGATAAAGAGATGTTTCCCTCCCAACTTGGTGAACTTAAATGCCGTGTCGAAAATAGAGCGGTTGGAAAAATAAACCGATTCGGCACTCACGTAGAGCGTGTCTTTGAGCGAGAGGTTAAGACGTATGTACTGCAAGAGCAGTGTGGTTTTTCCCACACCGCGCGGTCCCACGAGAGCTGTCATGCGGTTCTCCCACGGAATTAGGCGGTACATATATCTTAAGAACCGCGTGTCGACCTGTCGGACCAGACCGTCGGAAAGCTGTTTCAACAATTCCATATCCAAAAAACTAGTGGTTATCCACCGCAAATCTACGAAATTGCGGTAAAAGTACCTCAAATTTGCGCAGATTTTGTGGTGTTTTTACCACAAATCGAACGAAAGAAGTGGATTCGGAGCCTTGTACGGAAGCAATTAGAGTAAGGTTTGAAAAATAACTTGGGCGCGAATTGTTAAATCTGTGACGAAATATAGACAATCAAGGTTGTTGAAATAGAAAAAAGAAACCTATTTTTTGAGACTTACGCCGTTCAATCTTGAACTCCAAGGCAGCTCGTAAAAATTCCAAGGCAGCAAATTTAAATTCCAAGGCAGCAAATTTTTCCTAGATGCCTTGGATTTTTTGAAGAAAACGGGGCGTTTTTGTGGCTCAAAAGGCGAACTTGGGGGAGAAATGTGCTATGTATGACAGTAATATGGATATTGTTTTATTTAAACAAAACTTTCTACTCGCTGAGAATTGCGTATTTGCGGACAAGAGAGCGATTGGTGACTTCTGTGCGATTCTCGCGTGTTAAAATGCGGTGGCGTGGTGCGAAGGAAAGGTGTATTTATGGCTTTGCCGTGTAGAACGTCACGTCGAAGACGTGCCCCCATGCGCTACGCCCTCATATTGCATCATTACATAAGCAGTAACAACCGCGGAATCCGTGAAAATGTTTACCTTTGCCCCATAACCTTCAAATCCCTTACCAAAAGATGGCATCCTTTACCGAAAAAGTAGGCTACGGCCTGGGCGACATGTCGTCCTCTATGTTTTGGAAAATATTTTCCGCTTATCTTCCCTTCTTCTATTCGAATATCTTCGGGCTTAGCCTTGAAGCCACTGGTGCACTCATGCTTGTGACGCGCATTTGGGACGCGGTGAGCGACCCCATGATGGGCATCGTGGCCGACCGCACCCACACACGCTGGGGCAAGTACCGTCCGTATCTCCTTTGGATGGCGCTCCCCTTTGCCGTGGCCGGTGTGTTGCTCTTCACCACGCCCGACCTCTCGCAAACGGGCAAGACCGTGTGGGCCTTTACCACATATATCCTCATGATGACGGTCTACACCGCCATCAACGTGCCTTACGGATCGATGCTCGGCGTCGTCTCGGCCGACTCCGACGAGAAAACCGTCTTTTCCTCCTACCGTATGTTTTTCGCCTATGCGGGTTCGTTTCTTGTACTCGTCACGTGGGAACCGCTCTGCGCTTTCTTCCACGATGCCTTTGCGCTGGAAACCACGGCAAGTTGGAAGTGGAGCATGGTGGTCGTGGCCACGTGCTGCTTCCTGCTTTTCCTCGCCACTTTTGCCCTTACGCGCGAACACGTTCACACCGCGCCGAAGGAAACGAACGTCGTGAGCGACCTTCGCTCGTTGCTCCACAACGCTCCTTGGTGGATACTTCTCGGCGCCGTGCTTTTCTTCAATTTTTTCAACGCCATCCGTTACGCCACCATCCCCTATTTCTTCGTTTCGGTCATAGACCCCGGAGCCACGCTGACCTTCTTCTCGTGGACCTTTGCTTTCTACGCTGGCATTTTCTTCTCCGTGGGCGAGGTGGCTAATATGGCCGGTGTGGCCATGACGGCTCCCGTGACGCGTTGGATTGGCAAGAAAGGCACTTTCGTGGCTTCGCTTGTGGCGCTCATCGTGGCCAATGCGGCTTTCTACTACATTCCTGCCACGCAAGGAGGCTTCTGGCCCATGATGGTGCTTCAAGTGATTATCTGTGTGCTTACGGGCATCGTTTCGCCCTTGGTATGGAGCATGTATGCCGACATTTCTGACTATTCCGAACTCAAGTTCCGCACCGCTTCCACGGGTCTTATCTTCTCCTCCTCTTCTATGGCGCAGAAGTTCGGCGGCGCAGTGGGTGCTTCGGCTGTGATGTGGATTCTCTCTGCTGTGGGCTACGACACCACTGCTGGAGCCGTGCAGACTGCCTCCGCGACGAACGGCATCTGCCTGCTTATGAGTTGGATTCCCGCCAGCGTGGCATTCATCGCCCTCCTCTTCATCCTCATCTATCCGCTCGGAAAGAAGCGGATGCAGGAAATCGGCAAAGAACTTGCCGCGCTGCGCTCGGAATAACGTCTCCTAAAGCAGAAATGTAGAGGGCGATTTTGCTCCTTTAGCCATTATTCCGTACTTTTGTTGGTAATCCATCCTCCAAACAGCCAATATGATGAAATATCCAATCGGAATACAAAGCTTTGAGAAAATCATTGAAGACGGTTTTGTTTATGTAGATAAAACAGAACTTGTCTATAAATTGGTACACGAAGGGAACATCTACTTCCTTTGTCGCCCCCGGCGCTTCGGAAAGTCGTTGCTCGTGTCCACCTTGAAGTGTTATTTCGAGGGGCGTCGCGAACTTTTCAAAGGTCTTGCAATTGATGGATTGGAGAAGGATTGGAAGCAGTATCCAGTGTTCCATGTAGATTTTAATGGAATAAATTTTACAGAGCCGGGTATGCTTGACCGCACTTTAGAAGGCTTTGTAGAACGACACGAGAATGTGTATGGTAGGGATAAGTTTTCCAAAACAATTGGTGATCGGTTTGTTTCTGTGTTGCGTGCAGCCCATGAGCGAACTGGGCGTCGCGCAGTGGTGTTGATTGACGAATATGACAAACCGATGCTCGACGTGCTCGACCAAAATCTGCACATCACCATCAATGGCGAGCAACGCAAACTGGAAGATTGGAATCGGGAAGTGCTGAAGGGCTTTTATAGTTCGTTCAAGGCCGCGGATGCCGATTTGCAATTCGTTTTGCTTACGGGTGTTACCAAGTTTTCGCAAGTGAGCGTGTTCAGTGGGTTTAACCAACCCATAGACATTAGTATGAGTGAACAATTTGAGGCGCTTTGCGGTATCACAGAGGAAGAGTTGTACACCACATTCTCCGAACCTATCCAAGGCTTGGCACAGCGCTATAAAGTGTCGGAAGAGGAAATGAGGCTGATGCTCAAACGCAAGTACGACGGCTATCACTTTAGTCCCAACATGCTTGATGTATACAATCCTTTCAGCATTCTCAATGTCTTGTTCCAAAAGATACTAAGCGACTATTGGTTCCGAACGGGAACACCCACTTACTTGGTGCGTTTGCTTGCACATTTCAAGGAAAACCTGAATGAGATTACGGGCAAATACTATCCGCGGGAAGACTTCGTGGACTATCGTGCCGATGTGGAGTCGCCATTGCCTATGATTTATCAGAGCGGCTATCTCACCATTAAGGATTGGAACATGGAGATGGACTCTTATCTTCTAGACTTTCCCAATGACGAAGTGAAGCGTGGTTTTATCACCATGCTGTCAACAAGTTATTTGCAAATAAAGGAATCGCCCGCTTCGTGGGGAATGCAAGTGGCAGAAGCAATGAAAAAAGGCGAATGCGACCAATTGGAAAAACTGCTTACGTCTTTTTTCGCCAGCATTCCCTACACACAACGTCGCAAGGACAATGAACGGGAGCAGGAGCGTTATTTCCAATACACCTTCTACCTCGTTTTGCGCATGATTAGTTGTTTCACGGTCTATATCGAAAAGGAACAGAGCGAAGGTAGAGTGGACTGTGTGGTGGAAACTTCCAAGCACGTTTATATCTTTGAGTTCAAGCGCGACGGCTCAGCCGCCGAAGCCCTTAAGCAGATAGAAGAAAAAGGCTATGCGAGGGAATATGCCGCCGACAAACGGGAAGTTCACTTGATAGGCTGCAATTTCTCATCGCAAACGGGCACTATTGACGGATGGCTACTACGGTAAAATCCGCCAATATAAGGTTATATTTCTGGTTATAGAATTCCCTTTATTTCCAAAAACATTCAGGGTTGCCACTCCGAACTTGTCGGTGTGGCAACCCTGAACTGTTTTTGTACGTTTGTGTGGAAAGGAGCGGTTATTTCACCACTTTCTTACCGTTGACGATGAGCACGCCGCGTTCGCCCTTGTGGGTGCGGATGCCCTTGAGGTTGTAGACCTCCGTGGCAGTATCGGCAACGGGAGTGAGTTCGTCAATGCCCGTGCGCATGATGCGCACCACGTTAGAACCTACTTCGCCGTAGCCCGGATAGACGGCCTTCACCTGATATTCGTAGTAACGGCCCGGATGCGTTTCGGTGTCGACATACGATGTGGCGTTGTTGGCCAAAGGCGAAGCGTTGAGGAGTTCGCCGTTGCAGTAAACGTTGTAGCCCGTGAAGAAGCTGGCTGCTGCAGATTCGTCGAGTGCCACGCCCTGTACGGTGGCGGTAGGAGAAGAAGCGGCGGCACGATGGCTTACTGCGTAGCGCTCGGCACGGATGGCCTCGGCAGACGCGGCCTTGGCGTTTTCGGCATAAGGCTGGAGGCATACGCTGATGTTCCAGTTGCCTTCAATGTCGTTGTCGCTAAGCGTAGTCCAAGTCAAGCCGTCGGTGGAATAGAGGTTACCCTTTCCGCCTTTCGCCGGACCCGCATCGTAGCCGAGGGGCACGGTAATCTGGTTGTGCTCTACGTAGATCACCGCACGCAGGCGCTTCGTGGCGTCCACGCGGAGCGGTTTGTCGAGACGCACCGTGTTGAAGGCGTACTGGCTGAGGGCATCGACGTATTTCTCAAACACGAGGTCGTTGTCCTGATAGAGCTGCACGTAGAGCACCTCGGGCACTTGGTTCACGTAGAACTTCACTTCCGACACGCTGAGCGCGCTGTAGGGTTTGAGGTCGTCGGGCGTCCATTCGGCACCGGCGTAGTACTGTCCACCGCTGGGAAGACCGGCAGCATTGTCGCAGACGCCGTTGTGCCAGCGGAGTTCGGTGACGTCGCCCAGCGCCGGAACGCTCCACTCGAGGCGGTTGCCGTTGTCGGTCGGGGTGACGCTCAGCGTGCCCGGTTGCTGGTAGCCGTTGTGGTAGTTCACGTTGACCGTGGCGGCTTCGCTCTTCGGACTTACAGCCGACGAGGTGTAGTAAGCTACGGCCTGGTAGGAGTAGGTGCCGGGGAGCAGATTGTGGTCCGTGTAGCAAGGACCTTCCACGGGTGTGTCGTTGAGTTTCTCGCCGTTGCGGTAGATGTCGTAGCCGTAGACGTTGTTGAGCGCTTCGGCATTAACGCTGACCGCATCAATGTAGTGGGCAGAGTGGCCGCTGTTGATGCGCAGCATGATGTACTTCACGTCGGCAGGCAGTGTGAGGTCGTGCTGCTGCCAAGTTTCAGAAGTGGTGAAGCGTCCGCGGCTGATGAAGTCCGCCAGGTTGTCGCTGTTGTTCGACGTGAGCACCTGCATCTCGCCTTCGCCGTCGGCAGTCGCTTCGGTGCGAGCCATGAAGCTGAAGGCAAAGGGCGAAGCGTAGGTCGTCGTGACGGGAACAACAAGCGAAGCCTTCGCGTCGGCATCGGCACGCAGTGCGTGAGAGCCTTGTACGGCGTCGGAGTCGGTAACCTTGAAGAGACCGTCGGCATTGGTCCAACCATCTTTCTCGAAGGTCTCGCCCGGTTTTCCGGCTTCGAAACTTTCGTAAAGGTCTGCGCCGAGCGTGGTGGGATTGACCATGGTCACATTCACGTCGTAACCGTAGGAAGCCTGACGGGCACGCACGTCGGTGGGAGCGTCGCCCTCGCCGGCCTCTTCGATGGTGAGCGTGATGGGTGCGGTGCGCGCAGAGGTTGTTCCGTCGATGTACTGCGTTTCCACTTCAAAGCTGTACGTTCCGGGAATCGTTTGCTTCATGGTGAAGGCGCGCTGCGCAAGGGGAGCGTCGTTGACTTTCTCGCCGTTGCAGTAAACGTTGTAGCCGCTGAGGCCCTTCACGGAGTTGAGGTCGAAGTAGAGATAGCGCGTACCGGCATTCTCCTGCAGTCCGAGCACGAGCAGGTTGTAGCCCTCGGGAGTGTGCATGAGGTTCATGCCGCCGGCAGAGGCCGACTCGTCGGGCGTGATGGGAGCATATTCGTCAATGCTTGTGTGCCAGAGTTGCTTGCCAGTGGCGAAGTTGTAGGCACAAAGTTCGTAGCGTTTGTTGTAACCCTGCTCGAAGGTGTAGAGCACGCCGTCGTAGTAAGCCGAACCGGCAGCGCCTTTGAGCACGGGACCGTTGCCGAGTTTGGCGCCGCGCAGCGAGGTGTAGATGCTGCTTTCCCAGTCGCCAATTTCAAAGCCGCCGCGTCCCTCGTCGAGCGTGGGGATGTAGGCAATGTGGCGACCAATTTCGGAGATGGACATCTCTTCGCCGAGTTCCTGCTTGTCCATGTCGATGGTGTAGAGCGTGGAACCGTTAGCCGTGGCGTAGAACTGCGAACCATCGTAGGCCAAGTTGCGGAAACCTGTGGAGAGTGTGCTGGGCACGGCCATTGTGAAACTCGTGTCGAACGTACCGTCCATGAGGTAGCGGTTGATGACACCCGTGGAGGAATATTTTGTGGTATAGATGTAACGACCATCGGAAGCAATACCCATTTCGCCGGTGAAAGCGCTACGGAACTGTCCGACGTACTCGGGACGACCCTCGGGAGTGATGCCGTTCTGCGGTGTGAGGTCCTGCGGGAGTGTGAGCGGCTGTGCCAACGGCATGCTCCAGCGGAGATTTATCTGGCTGTTGCGCTCCACCGTGCCGTTGAGCGTGGCGGGAGCGAGCGGCGCGTCGAGCGTTATTTTCTCCACGCTGACAGTTTCGCTTTGGGCGGACTGTGCCTCTCCGTTGTAGGCCGAAGCCACGGTGTAGGCATAGGTGCCGGGAGCGGAAAGGTGGTCGGTATAGCTGAGCGAGGAAGTCTGACCTATCTGTTCGCCGTTGCGGTAAACGGTGTAGGCCGAAGGAGCCGTTTCGGTGTAGCCCGCTACGGGAGTGAGGTGGGCAGCCACGTTGAAGTTGGCATTTTCGAAACCTACGTACGAAGCCGGGTACCACTGTTTGCCGTCGGCACTCATAATGTTGCTCTTACCGTCGACCACGGTGCCGTTGTTGATACCCATCGGATTCACGTTGGCGTCGTGCGAGAGGAGGAGCGTGACGTAGTAGGTGCTGCCGCGCTCAATGGTGACGGGATTGCTGAGCGCAATGTGGCTGAACTCGCCGTACATCACGTCGTCGGGGTTTACCCTTTGGGTAGAAACCGCCTTGCCGTCCTTGTAGATACGCACGGAGAGCGAGGTGACGCGCTCTTTGATGAAAGCCTGCACAGTGTCGATCTGCATGCCGCGATAAGCGGCGAGGTCGTCGGCATCGAGTGCAATGCCGGCAAAGAAGTAACCGCCTTCGCTGAGGCCGATGGCATCGTCGCTCGTGGCATTGTCGTAACGGAGCGTAGTGGCCTTCTTGAGCAGAGCGGAAGGCTCGTCCCAGGAGAGCGTCACGTCCTTGTTGCGTGCAATGGAAGCACTGAGATTCGTGGGCGGGAAGAAAGGTTCGCCCACTTTCACGCTGACGAGCGCCGTGTCGCTGAGCGACGAAGTTTCGCTGCTGTAAATGGCCTGCACGCTGTAGGCGTAAGTGCCGCGAACAAGGCGGGAGTCGGTGTAAGTCGTAGAAGCCGTTTCGCCGAGTTTTTTGTTGTCGCGATAAACGGCATAGGCCGTGGGCTGTGCGCCCGAGGCAGCTTGCCAGTTGAGCGTAACGGCCGACTCGCCGTTGAGCGCAGCGGAGAGCGCTACGGGACGTGGGAAGGCTGCGCCTTGAGTGGCGGTGAGCGTCACGTTGACGTCGTGGCCCGTAAGTTCGGGTTGCGAAATGAACTTCAGCGTGGTAGTGTTCGGTGTGTTGAGTTCCACGTGGCGAGCATCGAACTGGAAGGTGATGTCCTGCTTCTCACCAGCCTTGAGGTCTACGGAGAGCGGTGAAGCGCTCACCCAGGGATCGATGTCGGCAAGGTTGTAGACGAAGAGGCGTGCCGGCGACTGCTGCAGGATGCCCACGAGAGAGAGCTGGCCGTTGATGAGCGCCGTGGTGGTCTCGAGTCCGCCGAGGCGGTTTTCGCCCGTGGTGAGCGAACCGGTCTTGTAGGAAGGAATGTCGACAGCCGAATGTTCCACCTTGGTGACGCGACGGTTGTTGAGGTCGTACTGCACGATGCTCACTTTGTCGATGGTGTTGAGGCCGGAGGTTTCGAGGTTGCTCATCCAAAGATAAGGTCCGCCGGGCGTAATGTTGTCGAAGGCGGTGCCGAAGACGCTCATGCTGCTCGTAGCGTTGAGCTGATAGAAGGCGAGTGTCACTTCGCCCTTGCGGTTCACGCGGCCCATGGTGTTGTAGTCGCCCACCCAGAACTCATCGGTGCGGGGGTCGTAGGCGATGTGTGTCACGCACAAGCTGCTTTCGGAGGGAATGTCGATGGTGCGTACAAGGCGCTTGTTGCGCAAGTCGAGTTGGAAGAGGCGGTTCTTGCGGTCGGAAGCGTAGAAGTAACGGCCGTCGAAGGCGAGGTCGTTCACGGCGTAGTACATACCGGGCACGGAGAACTCTTCAATGAAGTGGCCGTTGCGGTCGTACTTGTAGAACTTGCCGAGGAAGAAGTGGGAAGAGGTGTAGAAGTGTTCGCCGTCGAAAGCCACACAACTCTGTATGTCGCCCGAAGCGTCGAACGACTGGCTCACGTTCCATCGGTGGTCGGTCGTACCACTGCCGGCTACGGGCGAAGGAACGAGGTCGAAGTGAACATCGCCGTCGCCAGTGTTTTCTACGGTGAGGGTGCGCGTGGAAAGGCTTTCAAGCGCCGTTTCTTCGTTGACGTTCTGTTCAGAAAACTTGAGCACCGGACGTGTAAGGTTGGCAGTAAAGACGGAAGGTCCGTCGGCTGCGAGCGTCCATTGTGTGCTGAAGAAGTTGCAGCCGTCGGCTTGTGCCGTCACTGTGTAAGTACCTTCTTCCATGCGCGGCAGACTGACCACGCCGGAGGCGTCGGATGTGGCAGCGTAGACGGCGCCGTTGTCGGCTTCGAGTTCCAATGCACATCCCGCCACGGGCTGTCCGCCCTGAAGAGTGCGAAGTGTGACGGCGTGAGTCTGCGGATTCCATATCTTCACGTCGTCCACGAACCAGTAGTTGATGTAGCGGGAGTCGCTGCCGTAAGCACGGAAGCGCACTTTGAAGAAATGCTGGCCGTTGAGGTAAGGCGCAAGGTTAAACTCATAGGTGCGCCAGTCGTACGAGCCCTCGTCGGTCAGTAGCGAGTCGACCTTTTGCCATGTGGCGCCGTTGTCGGCACTGACTTCGGCGAGGAGTACGCCGCCTTTGTTCTTGTTGCTGTTGTCGAGACGCACCTGGTAGCGGAGGTAAGTGTTGTCCGGAATGAGCGTGCGGAGTTCGCGGGTGACGAGACTTTGCGAGTATTTTCCCAGACTCGAATAGGGATAGCAGGCCGAGAAGTCTACGAGACCATAGGCGTAGTAGTCCGTCTTCCATTTGTTCTCCTCGCCGCTGGTCTCCACGGGGCGTGACCAGCGCGTGGAGTCGATGGAGTTGTCGTCGAAATCGTCAAAGAAGGGGAGCAGACGCACGTCGGGCACTTCCACGCTGAGGGCTTCGGAGCGTTCGCCCACGCTGCCATCCGTCATCACGCTCTGCACGGCGTAGGCGTAAGTGCCGTAGTCGGGCACGGTGTCGGTGGTGTAGACGCTGGTGAGGAGACTCGCGTTGACCTTCGCGCCGTTGCGCAGCAAGTTGAAGCCGGCAAGCTGGGGTTCGCTCTTGGCGTCTTTGGCTGCCACACGGGGACGCACGTTGTTGGTGCCGATAAAGATGTCGTCGAGCAGGAACATGAAGGCTTCGTGCGACACGCAGTTGATGCAGACGTACTTTGCTTCCTTGGGGATGGTGTACTCGTAGAGCGTCCATGCGGTGGGTGCTTCTTCGTAGTCGCCCTTCTGCACAAAGGTGAAGTCCGACGGACGTGTGCCGCTCGTGGAATAGCCCACTTTGAAGCGTTCCTTACCCCAAGTGTCCTTGTAGCTCTTGGCGCGGAAACTGAGTTTGAAGTCTTCCGCAAAACTGAGGGCGGGCGAGATGAGGTAGTCGTTGTTGCCACCGTCGACGGTGAAGTCCACCAACATTTTGTTGCCGGAGAACGGCATCACGTCGGGATACGTGCCCGTGGAAGGCGACGTCTTGGAGGGATTGAACACGATGAAAGCCATTTTCTGTCCCTGGTTGGGGAACGACGTGGCGGTCCAGGTGTAGGTGGAGGCGTTGTCGGCGTCGATGTATTGCCAGCCTATGCTGCCAGGTGAGTTGATGGCGAAGTCGGCGTAGTCCTCGAAGTCGTCGAAAAGTCCGTTGATAGGTTCGGGATTGTTCCATCGGAGCGTCACGGCCTTGTCGTTGACAGAGGAAAGCGTAGGAACGATTTTCGCCAGTTCCGCCGCCTTTGCCGCGTTGCGGACGGCAACGTTCTGCACGGCAGAGCTTGCCGCCGCTGCTCGTACTGCAGTGGCTTGTGGCTTCACTTTCTCCACGTGTTGCGCCCAGAGGGGCACGGAAAGGAGAGCGAGTATGCCGAGAAATATATGTTTCATTAAAAATCTTCTTTGGGGAATAATGTTATTGGACAGATTCTCTTACGAGCACGATGCCTTCGCGTTCGGGCACTTTCACGGCAGCCCGTGTGGATGTCGGCACGAAGCGGAGCAGTTCGCGGCCGTCGAGGGCATAGAGCGTGACCACCTTGCCGGGCACGAGGCCGGAAAGCACCACGATGCCGTTTTGGCAAAGCACGCGGCGCGGAGCGGTTTGCTGCTGCGAAGCTGTGGCCGCCTCGTTGATGCCACTCGTGGAGTACTGGTAGAAGGCAGGTGCTGAAGTGTCGTAGTAGAGCAGTCCGTCGCCGGCCGTAACCTGGAGGCGGAAGCGGCCGCTGTTGAACTCGCCGGCGGTCGTCGGGTTGATGGTGATGGAAGTGGCCTTACCGCCGTTGCCTGCCACACCGGCGGCAAGGGTGTCGAGGCGTACGCCATCGTTGTAGGTCAAGCTGAAATTGCTGATGTTCACCATGCGTCCGCCAAAGTCGCACGTCATGCGGAGACGGCGGTAACTCTTTCCCTTCATGTGGGAGGAGAGGTCTACGGAGGAACCGTCGGAGTCGACGGAACTGATGCGCAAAAGTTCGCCGATGCGAGTCCAAGTGTTGCCGCCGTCGTTGCTGCCTTCCACGCTGAAGGTGGAAGTGCCGCGCGGACCGCCGGAGCGGAGCACATACTGCACGTTGGTGATGCCTTCGGGGAAGTCGGCGGTGGTGACGGTGCCGCTACCGGTGAAGCGGAGCACGCCGGTGCCGAGCGTCACGTCGCCCACAGCATCGGTGACGTCGCTTTCGGGGAGATATTTGGCGCTCACTACGGGCTCGTCCGTTTCCTTGAAGAATTCGAGATAGTATTTCGAAGCGTTTGCCACGCTGGTCCATTCGGCGTGAAGGGCGTCGCCTTCGCGGTCGAACTTCGTGATGGAGGGCGTCTCGAGGCGTTGGGTGAGAATCATGCCCCAAAGCCACAGGGCGTTCTGCATGCGCTCGGAGGTGCACACGAGAGCCACGTAGACATCCTTTCCGGCAAAGTCCGAGAGATCCACTTCGTCGACGGCCATCGTGCCGAACTGGTCGGCGAGGGAGAACGACTTGACGAGGTGGAAGTCGCTCACGTTGCGCGAACGAGTGGAGACGTAGACGTCGAGTTTCTCCACGTAGGAAGGATCCATCACGCCACGCATCACGTAGATGGCACCGCGTTCAGGCACGCTGATCTTTTCAGAGATGAGCCAGTCGTTGGCATTGTTCCAGTAGTCGGCATTGTAGACCATGGCTTGCTGCGAATTGTCGTAGGTCCAGGTGTTGGCATCGTTGTTTGCGTCCACAATGAGCCAGCGGCTGAGTGCGCCGTCGGCATCGGTCTCGTCGAAACTCAGATAGGCAGGTGCCGTGAGCGGCTTGTGTTCGGTAGTGGCGGGAATGGAAGCGCCGTAAACCGTTGTGCCGTCGGCAAGGGTGAGGTAAGCACGCACGTAGTAGAGCGTGGCTTGCTTCAAGCCGTCAAGTGTGGTTTCAATCTGCGCAGCGGTGGCCACGGCGGTACTTTGGCAACCGTCGGCGCCAAGCGTAGGTTCTGCGTTGCTGCTGCTCCAAACGAACCCCATCTCGCGAATGTCTTGTGTGGCGTGGTCTAGTTTGGCCTTCACCGTGAGCGAAGAGGACGTGATGTCTGCCAGGTCAACGGGTTGCGTCAGTATGGAGGAGAGTTCCGTTTCGCCGCCCTTCACTTGGAAGTAGACCATGCCGGCTTCTTCGCGGATGTGGGTGATGGGCGTGCGCACCTTGTCGCCCGACCAGTTGGCGTAGTCGGTAAACTCGGTGGTGCCGCTCGTACCGGGATAGGTGTCGCCCTTGCGGGTGTTGGTGTCGTCAATGCCGTCGGCGGGCACAATGTAGAGGCAGCGGTGGCGTGCATTGTTGTTAGGTCCGTTCACACTCCAGTATTTGGTGACCATGTCGGCCGTGTAGTCGTAGTGGTAGATGAGCAGACCGTGGTAGGGGATGTAGGCATCCCACCCCGTGCGCTGACGGTTCTCCATGACGTACCATTCGAAGCCTTTGTCGGCAGCGAGGTCGGGCTGTGCATTGACGTAGGCTGCCACGTTTTGGCTTACGGCGGGGAGCGTCACGTCCTCGGCATGGTCGAGTTTTTTGAAGTCGGCAAGCGTCATCCACCCCATCTGCATGCGCTCGAAGGCCATAAGGCCGGCGGGCGTGC
This sequence comes from Prevotellamassilia timonensis, assembly GCA_963589615.1. Lineage (GTDB taxonomy): Bacteria > Bacteroidota > Bacteroidia > Bacteroidales > Bacteroidaceae > Alloprevotella > Alloprevotella timonensis_A. The sequence goes on along the minus strand of CAVALA010000005.1, from coordinate 29,241 downwards.
GGCTGTTGTTGTTGTAACTGCCGGAGGCGTAAAGGCTGTAGCCTCCGGGGTCGATGCCGAGTCCGTTGTCGTAGTCGTCGGTATCGTACATGTCTTTCAGACCGAGAATGTGGCCAAACTCGTGAACGAAGGTGCCTATGCCGTCCATTTCGGTGCCTGTAGCACCAACGAGTTCGGCAGAGACGGAGTAGTTGTTCACGGTGATGCCGTCAATCTTTACGGACTTGTCGGCATCGTCGGTGATGAGGCGGTAGGAGTGGGGCCACATGTCCTTGTCGTCGCCCGAAGAGGCCTGGCTATAACCGCCTATGACAACGTTGATGTTGTCCATGTATCCGTCGCCGTCGTTGTCGAACTGCGAGAAGTCTATTTCGGGGTGGTCGGCCTTGGCTTTCTGTGCGGCTTCGACGACGAGGGCTTGGGGATTGACGTCGTTGCCCGTGCCGCCGAAGTCGGCAGCGTAGTAGGTGCGTTCGTGGTCGAGCGTGTAGGGACCTACCACGGTGAAGTTAGGCACGAACTGCCCCATGGAGTTGTCGCGGTAGTAGTCCTTCACGGAACCCGTGCCGCCTTTCTCACTGTAGCCTTTCTCGTTGAGCCAACGGTCGAAGTCGGAGTTGGTGAAGTGGAATTCGCCGTCGGCATATTTTACCAGTACCACGAGATACTGACTCTCTTTGGCTTCGCCGGTCTCGGCATTGACCTCACGGGCGCGTACGGATTTGCCAAGCGTCTGGCCAACGGTCATGGGGCGCACGTCGCCTTGCAGCGTACGCAGCCACTCGGCGTCGGAGGGGCGAATGGGGCGGAGGGTGTTGACGAACTGTGTTTCGGAAGGCGTGCGGCCTTCTACGTTGCTGGCGCGGTGTGTTGAGATTTTGCGCGAACGTTTGCTGGCGTCGGTCTTCACGTATTTGAAGAAGCCGTCGGCGTCGCGGGCAATGAGAAACCCGTCGCTCGTGGTGACGTAATGGAAGTTCTCGTCGCCATGTATGCGAATGAGCAGCGTGGTGCCGTCGGGTTGCTTCACGCTTACGGCTTTGGGGTCGGCCTTGATGGCGTGAAGCGCCGGAGCCGTCCCCACGGCCAGTGCCGCAGCAAGCAGATAGCGGGAAAGGTGTCTGTTCATTTAGAGGTTATGAGTTATTTTGGTTGATGTACGTAGTAAAAGTGTAAAGAAAAGGAGGGGTACGTTTTGTGGAACGTCGGGAAAAACAAGAAAGGTGTTCTTGAAAACCCCGCTGCGGCGAGCACCGCAGCCGGCAGGTTTTCAAGAACGCCTATGAGTGACGTATGTTTTACTTAATGCTCACCTTGACGGACTTGCCGCCTTGGGTGCGCACCACGTAGATGCCGCGCTTCACGTTCACGCTGCCTTTGCCGTTGGCCACGATGCGTCCGCTGAGGTCGTAGACGGCAAGGGGTTCGCCGTTGACAGCTTCTATGCGGCCGTTCTCGATGAGCACGTCGTCGGCGCTGGCTTCAGCTTGGCCTATGCCGCTGGGCTTGCCCTGGTTGAAGGTGAGAGTGACGGGAATTTCGCTGTAAGCCATGTTCAACTTGATGTAGTATTCGCCGGCTGCAGCCTGCGTGCCGTCCACGTTGTAGAGCAACTGCGTGTAGTAGGGCGTAGCATCGTAGACCATCTGGCTGTAAGCCACATAGCTTGCGGAAGGCGCGCCGTCTTCGCCCACAGCGTAGAGTTCGGCGTTGAACGAATAGTTGTTGGCGTCGGTGCTGACCATCTTGAATTCGCCTTCGGCAAGATTCACCTTGTACCACACGGGGGCACTGTAGGAAGCCTTCATGAGCGTGGTGTCGCCGGGAGCGAGTTCAATGGCTTGGGTGAAGTCCTCGCCCGGTGCAATCTTGTCGATCGACACGACGATGGGCGTTTCGCCGGAGGTGCTGTAGACTTGGACGAAGAACTTGCCCGTCTTGGTTGTCACGCCGTTGACCACGTAGGAGAGCTGCATGTAGGACGAGTAGGTCGTTTCGTCGTACACCGTGCTGGAGTAAGCCAGCGGACTGCTTTCGATGGGCTTACCGTCGGCGTCGGCGGCATAGAGGTAGGCACCGAGTTCCGTGTTGCTGTTGCCGGAGATGGTGCGGATGGTGAGTTTGCCTTCGGTGGGAAGTTCCACGCTGTACCACAGGGGTGCGGTGCGGGTGGCCTTTGCCACGGTGTGCTCGCCGGCAGTCAGCTCAATGGGATTGCTGGAGCTCTCGCCCTTTTCGGGGTCGGCAAGGGCGAAGGTCAGCTTCTTGTCCTTCTGGGCGTCGTTAACCACGAGGTTTACGTACACTTCGTCGCCCTCGTTGACCATCTTAGAGCCGCGGAACACCACGGTCGACGTGGAACCGCTCATGGCGTAGCTCTTGAAGTTTTCGCTCTGGCCGTTCTTGCCCACTCTCACGTAGAGGGCGTTGTTGCCCAGTCCGTCGGTGATGTCGGCCGAAACGGTGAGTTTGCCAGTCTTGGGAGCTACGTATTTGTACCAGTAGTTGACGGCCTTCTGCGGAATGCTCACTTCGGTGGCTTCGGCCTTGGCAGCGTCGACGTTCACCACGATGGGGTTGTCAATGCCTTCGCCCACTTCGAAGTCGTTCATAGAGAGGTTGAAGGAGGTGTCGTCGGTGATGCCGCTGAACTTGATGATGACGGCGGTGCCGGCGTCGGCTTTCATCTTCGTCACGGTGGCTTCCTTCACGGCGTCGTAGTTGTTGTAGCCAGAGGGGTCCTTCATGAAGGTCACGTCGATGAACACGTCGGTGTCGATCGTGAGCCATCCGCCCTTGGAGGGGGTGAAGGTGTAGTACTTCTCGCTGGCGGCCTTCAGTTCGTTGTCGCCTTCGACGGCCGTGAGGGGATTGGTGGCCACGTCGCCGGCTTCAACGGCCTTGCAACTGTAGGAGAACTTGAAGCCGTTCTCGTTGTTCTTGCAGTTCCAACTGAAGATGTAGGTGGTTTCGGCATAATTGTTCATCTGGTAACGGAAGCCGTTGTAGCCGCTTGCCAGCGAATACTGTCCGCCGCTGTCTTTGGTGAAGAGCGTACACAGTGTGCCGGAAGTTTCCGTGGGTCCGTCTTCGGCCTTGACGGTGAAGATGTATTCGCCCTTGGGCACGGTGATGCTGTAGTAACGCACGCCGTCGCTCTCGGGGAGTGTCTCCGTGCCGTTGAGTTCGCTGATGACGATGGGTTGCGAGAACTTGTCGCCGTCCTGCGCCTGTTCCAGAGTGAGCGAGAACGTTTCGTCGGCATCGGTGGCGATGGCTTTTTCCACACAGATGTAATAGTCCTTGCCGGCTTCCACCTCGAAACGTATGCCGAGGCTACCGCTCACTTGTGCCTGCGTGTTGTTGTAGGGGATGTACTGCACATTGTTGTACACGCTGACGGTGCCGCTGGGCAGTCCGGCTTCGGAGGTGAGGTTGAGGAAGCCGCTCTTTGTGGCCGTATACTTGTACCAGTACTTTCCGGTGGCAGCGGGGAGCACGTTGGCGCCTTCTTGGGCATCGAACGGGAGTTCGTAGGTAGAGCCTTTGCTGATGACCACTTCGCTCAAGGAAGCGAACATGGGACCGCCTTGGGGCGTGACGAGGAGATAGTAGGTCTTGCCTTTCTCCACGTTCATCTTGGCGCTGTAGGTGTATTTGTAGGTGGAACTGTCGTACGAACCGCTCACGGTGACATCCTGCGGCGTGCCGTCCTCGCCTTCTTGGATGGCCACGCTCTTCACGTAGTTCTCAAAGGTGAGCTGAAGCACATCGTCGCCCTTGGCCACGTACTTCACATAGGTGGGCTGGGGCACGTACTCATAGTAGTGGTAGTCCTCGTGGTAGACTTCCTCCGTGTGGTAGGGGATGTAGAAGCTTTCTTCGGTGCCTTCAACGGCGGTGGCCACGGTGGCACCGTCTACGTTAGCGGCTTTTGCGCTGACGTTGAACTTGAATTCCTTGCTGTAGATGCTGGCAATGATGTAGATGGTCTGACCGGCCTTAACGGGAATCACCTTTTCGCCGCTGGCGGTGCTGCAGATGGGCACGATGTCGCCCTGCGACTGGGTGGAGCCTGTGGTGGAAGCGGCAAAGCTTCCGCCGCCGCTGTTGACGTCGGTGCTGATGTAAAGCAGTTGGCTCTCGCCTTCGGGGGCGGTATATTTAAAGTAGATTTGTGCGTAAGAAGCTTCGTCCTGCGTATAGCTGTTCTCGCCGGTCTTGAGGTCGAGAGCAGTTTCCACTGTGGTTTGTGCGCTTGCATAGAGGGCGGCGAGGCCCATCATGCCAATGAGTAGTGGTCTTTTCATAAGCGTATAAAGTTTTAGTTTGCTTGTTGTATCATTTTGATATTGCAAAATTAGGAATTCGCGCGTATAATATGCGAGGGCGAAGGGGGATAAAAAGGGGATATATGACTTCATATAAAAATGCTGGGTATTACGATAATATGCTATAGATGAGGCGTTAAGGTGTTTTGCAGCAGTTTTTCAGAGGGGGATATTTCGTAAAAAGCGCCTTTCAGCACTTGTTCATATTGCGAGAAAATCAAAAGAACGCACAAAAGCCTTTTGTTGTGCCAAAGTGCAATATTTCGCTTGCCTTTTGCAACGTTTCGGCATTTATCGCTACTTTTGTCGCGGGCCATTTTGTGTGCTCAAAACCCGCTTTTCCCTTCCAATCACAACTGATTATGACGCAACGCCTACGCCACATCCATACCTTTCTGCTCGTCGTGCTCCTCGCCTTCACGCTGCCTCTTCCCACCCGCGCACAGGACGGCGACATACGCCAACTCGTGCGTCAGGCGGCCGACGCGGCCGTGAGGCGCGACTACAGGCAGTCGGCCGATCTCCTCTTCCGCGCGCGTAGTAAGGCCGAGGCCGAGAACAACTACGAACAGCTGTTTTGGGTTTACACCAACCTAGGCATCAACCAAGCCGAACTGCTCAACTATGGCGACGCGCTGCAAAACTTTACGAAGGCTTACCAGATAGCTCTCGACCACCTCGACAAGCGCGCCGTGCTGAGCATACGCAACAACATAGCCGGACTGTACATGATGAACCACGAGAACGCCAAAGCGCTCGGGGAATACCGGAAAATCTATGCCGATGCCCGCAACAGCCGCGACAGCGTGCTCCTCGGCGGATGTGCGCTCAACATTGCCACCATCCTCGTGGGTAACGGGCAATACTCCCAGGCCACGTCCTACATGGCGCAGGCAGAGAAGTTGCTCGGTAAGGCCCCGTCCAACACGCTCTCGTTGCTTGCACTCCAAACGGACTACCTTCTGGGCACGCAGCAAGCCGAAAAAGCCTACACGCTTCTGCAGCGTGCGTGCACAGGGTCCGCCGCCCTACCCCCCTACCCCCAGCTGATGATGCTTCAAGCCCGTGCAGCGCTCCACACGGGGCGCTACGCCGAAGCGGAGCAGCAGGCTCACCGTGCCCTCGCGTCCCGAGGCGTGGACCTCGCCTCAAAGCGCGCCATCTTTGAACTCCTGGCACGGACGCTCACCGCACAGCAGCGCTACAAAGAGGCGCTGCTGTACAAGGACTCCGTGCAGAGCGTGGCGGACACGCTCACGAGCGTGACGGGACAGAAACTCTTCGAAGCCCGCCAAATACAATTCGACATCTGGCAGAAACAACAGGAAATAGACAACTACCACTCGCGCCACAAACTCGAAATGGCCATCATGGCGCTTGCTGCCCTTGCCGTGCTCGTGTTGGCATGGGCGCTCATGGTGCAGCGCCGCAACAACCGGCAGCAACACAAACTCACCGCGCTCGAACTCGAGCACGAGCAGCAGCAACGGCAAATGCTTCAGGAGAAGATAGAGCAGGAACAGGCCAACCGCCAACGCGAGAAAGAGCAGAGCCAGCGCACCATAGAGCAGCGCGGACGCGAACTCATGTCGCAGGCGCTGCAAGCTGCCAACCGCAACGATGCGCTCCGCGACCTCTTTGCCGTGATCGATGCCGATCCGTCTCTGCAACACGCCGCCAATCCACAACTCACGCGCACGCTCTCTGCTCTCCGCCACCAGTTGGACGCTTCGACGGAATGGAAGGACTTCACAACTTATTTCGAACAGGCCAACAAACACTTCATCGAGGAACTCCAAACGCGCCATCCGCAGCTCACGCCCGCCGACCTACGTTACCTTGCACTCATCTACATCAACCTTTCGTCCAAGGAGATTGCTCTTCTGCTCAACATCACGCCCGAATACAGCAAAAAGAAAAAGCAGAACATGGCGCGCAAGCTCGGTCTCAACTCCACACAAAGCATGTATGAGTACCTGCGCTCCATTTAAGGCGGAGAAATATGCCGTTTCTCGCGCGTGCGCGCGTATACACCGAAGTTTGTGCAAGTTGCTGTCACCTGTCACCCGAAGCAAATGTGCAAATATGCAAATGTGCAGATGTGCAAATAAGGAGTGTAATATACGCTTGGATGACGGTGACAGCATAAATAATCGCTCACAAACGTTTTGTTCTATTAAACCTTTGCTGTCACCCGTGGCCGTGACCGATTTTTATACGCCTTGACGAATTATTACCCCTATCGGAAAATTTGCTGTCACCTTTGACAGATTACGTAATCGACGGAATGACAGATATTTAAAGCGCTTTCGGAGCAAAAAGATGACAGATGACAGTAAGATGTACAAACTTCGGTGAAGTGCGCGTGCGCGCGCACGCGAGGGAGCGGTAGCGTACCGAAATATCCGAGCCGAAGAAAATGTAAACGTATCAAAAATTTTTGCTACTAGCCCAACGCGTTGGGCTAGTAGCAAATTCTAATTCCCCGCCTTGGATTTTTCACTTCCTATGGGGGTGAGGTTTCCAAAACCTCACTGTCACGTCAGAGACGTGACCCCCATGCGCTTGCGCCTTTGTGAGCCGTGTAGAGCGCGACGTTTTGAAAACGTCGCCCCCATGGAAAACGCAACACGCAAAAACGCTATGGGAGAGCGATTGTAAACTTTTGCAAAGAACTATCTACGAGCTCAACGTGTTGAGATGGGAGATAATTTGAATTTGCTGTGGGCTCCAAGTTGCTTTTGCGCGCGTTACGCGAACCTCCTCAAAACAGGTTCTTTTTAACTGACAAATTGTGAGGTTCGGGATTTATTTGTAATTTCGGCCCTATCATAGAAAGAAATACGATGGAACAACAGACACAATTGACAACGGGACAAATCAATGTCATGATTAATGCCCATATCAAGGATATGGCAACTTGGCTAATGGAAGACTATAAGTATTCCTTGGAAGAGGCTTTGGATTGTGTCTACAATTCTGAACTCTTCGAAAAACTTCAGGACTTGAGTACCGGCTTATATTATCAGAGTTCGGGTTACAACTACGAACTGCTGAAAAATGAAATTTTATATGGTAAAATAGCGTAGACAAAACATGAACCAAGACAACAAGACATATTACATCATATATTGCATCAGCCAGTTCGCACAGCGCTTTGACATCAGTTTGAAGCAGGCTTACGCCTACTTGAAGCGACACAAAGGACTGGACTTCCTGTATGAATGTTACGAAGCTGAACATCAACTTTCTTTAGACGATGCCGTGGAAGACCTGTCCGCCATTTGTCATCGAAATGGAGGAGCCTTAGTATGTTAGAACTGTACCATGGCTCCAATCAGCCAATAACGCACATTGACTTGACTCTCAGCAAGCCCTACAAAGACTTTGGAAGAGGTTTTTATTTGACGGATATCTTTCAGCAAGCGTTGGATATGGCCCAAAGACGTGTAAGAATCACAGGAGCGGGTTCTCCTTTTGTCACAAAATATATCTTTGACGAGAGGACATTAAACGATGGTGATTTAAATGTGCTGATGTTTGATTCCCCATCCAAAGAGTGGGCAAAGTTTATTTTGGACAATCGTGATAAGCAAAAGGCTTTTACTCACAATTACGATGTTGTGATTGGCCCCGTTGCAGACGACGGAGTGGCATTCCAGTTGCAAAAGTTTAAAGACGGAATCATCACCTTAGACGCTTTGGTAAAAGAATTGACATACCGTCGCCTTAACCGTCAGTTCTTTTTTGGTACAGAAAAGGCAATACGCCTGTTGCAAGTGATACAAAAATAAGTAACAGAAAGGCATTAATATCTTAATGAACAAACTTTCATGTTGCCGTCCCTTTTAATTCAGCCTCCCCACTTCAGCAAAAAATCACTACCTTTGCACCCAAACATACAGCAATAAATAAATGCCACAAAATCAAACCAATTGCAACAACCCCAATGAGGAAGCTATGGTCGTAAACGGCAAGCAGCTCAGCATTGAGGAATATCTTGACCAAGACGAAAAGAAAGACCTTCTCCGTCTGCTCACCGCAGGTTCGGTCGACGACGGAAAGTCAACCCTCATAGGCCGTCTGCTCTTCGACTCCAAAAAACTCTACGAAGACCAGCTTTCCGCCCTCGAACGCGACTCGCAGCGCGTGGGCAACGCCGGAGCCGGACAGATTGACTACGCCCTCCTCTGCGACGGACTCAAAGCCGAACGCGAACAGGGTATCACCATAGACGTGGCCTACCGCTACTTCTCCACCAACAAGCGTAAGTTCATCATTGCCGACTGCCCGGGCCACGAGCAGTACACGCGCAACATGATTACCGGCGGTTCCACGGCCAACCTCGCCATCATCCTCGTCGATGCACGCATGGGCGTCATCACCCAAACACGCCGCCACACCTATCTCTGCTCCCTCCTCGGCATCAAGCACATCGTGCTCGCCGTGAACAAAATGGACCTCGTGGACTTCAGCGAGGACACCTTCCGCAAGATTGTCGGCGACTTCGAAGCCTTCATTGCTCCCTTCAACATCCCCGACGTGCGTTGCATCCCCCTCTCCGCCCTCGAAGGCGACAACGTGGTGAAGCGTAGCGAACGCACACCGTGGTACGAAGGCCCCGCACTGCTCGAATTCCTCGAAACCGTACATCTCGGCAACGACCACAACCTCACCGACTTCCGCTACCCCGTGCAGTACGTGCTCCGTCCCGACCTCGACTTCCGCGGATTCTGCGGAAAGGTGGAAAGCGGCGTAGTGCGCAAGGGCGACGAAATCATGGCATTGCCCTCCGGCAAGCGCAGCCGCGTGAAGCGCATTGTCACCTACGACGGCGACCTCGACTATGCCTTCCCCCCGCAGTGCGTGACGCTCCAGCTCGAAGACGAGATCGACATCTCGCGCGGCGAAATGATTGTCCACCCCGACAGCCTCCCCCACGTAGGCCGCCACTTCGAAGCCATGCTCGTGTGGATGGACGAACAGCCCATGGACACGCAAAAGAGCTTCTACCTCAAGCACACCACCAACACCACGCGTTGCCGCATAGACCACTTCAAGCACAAAGTGGACGTCAACACGCTTGAGCTCAGCGACGTGGACCACCTTGAACTGAACGAGATAGGCCGTGCCGTCATCGTCACCTCCAAGGAGCTCTTCTTCGACGCCTACGCCGACAACAAACCCACCGGCGCATTCATCCTCATCGACCCCATTACGAACAACACCTCGTGTGTGGGCATGATTGTAGGTTCCGTAGAAGAAAGCCAGCTCCATGCCGACGATGCCCTCCCCACCCTCGACCTCAAGGCGCTCGGCATCAGTCCCGAGCACTACGACGCCATAGACCGTGCCGTAAAGGAACTTTCCCGTCAAGGCATCGAAATTAAAGTGAAGCGGTAACATTATCCCACCTCTTTATAACCCAGCAGGAGGCAGACACCGGTTAGTTCGGTGTCTGCCTCCTGCTCTTTTTTGTCCCGTTTTTTAGACTTGCGGAAGGAAAGTTCGTGTAGAAAAGTGTAGTGAAACGCCAAAAGTTCGTGTAGAAAAGTGTAGTAAAACGCTCAAAGTTCGTGTAGAAAAGTGTAGTAAAACGCTCAAAGTTCGTGTAGAAAAGTGTAGTAAAACGCTCAAAGTTCGTGTAGAAAAGTGTAGTAAAACGCTCAAAGTTCGTGTAGAAAAGTGTAGTAAAACGCTCAAAGTTCGTGTAGAAAAGTGTAGTGAAACGCTCAAAGTTCGTGTAGATTTTGTACCTTTGTCACGTATAACCAATTAACTATCAGCGACATGAAGAGAAATGTAATTCAGCAACTAAAAGAGTGGAAGGAAAGTCCTCTTCGTAAACCACTTATTCTTGTAGGAGCGCGACAAGTGGGAAAAACTTATATACTGAAAGAATTCGGCAAACAGGAATACGACAATGTGGCTTACATAAACTGTGACAACAATCCCGAAGTGAGCAATCTGTTTGCCGACAATTACGACATGAAGCGTGTGGTTATGGTAATTGGAGCAATAACGAAGCAAGCCATCGTTCCAGGAAAGACGCTCATCATTCTTGACGAGATACAAGAGTTGCGACATGGGCTCTCTGCGTTGAAATATTTTTGCGAAGATGCCCCCGAATACCACGTGGCCGTGGCAGGTTCGCTGCTTGGTGTGGCAATGCATCAGGGCGAGTCGGCCCCAGTGGGAAAAGTCGACATTATACGCCTTTGCCCCATGTCGTTCGAAGAATATCTGCTCGCCAAAGGCGAAGACGGAACGCTCGCCATACTGAAACAGCGCGATTGGAAGACCATAGGCATGCTTCACGAGCGCCTCACGCTCCTCCTGCGGGAATACTACTTTGTGGGAGGGATGCCAGAAGCCGTCAAAACGTTTCTTCTGACAAACTCGGCCAATGCCGTAAGGAAGGTACAAGACAACATTCTCTTCATTTATCGTAGCGACATGTCAAAACATGTTTCTCCAACGGATGCTACACGAATCAGCATGGTTTGGCAAAGCATTCCTGCGCAGTTGGCAAAGGAGAATAAGCGTTTTGTCTATGGTGCTGTGAAAGAAGGTGCACGGGCAAAGGATTTCGAAATGGCCATACAATGGTTGGTTGATGCAGGACTTGTGCACCGTGTACATCGCGTAAGGGAAGCAGGAATGCCACTAAAGTTCTACGAAGATCTCAATGCGTTCAAACTCTTCCTACTTGACGTAGGTTTGCTTGGCGCATTGAGTCAGATGGAGCCGTCGCAAATGCTTACCTCCAACACCACGATGACAGAAAGCAAAGGTGCATTTACCGAGAACTACGTACTCTGCCAGCTTTTGTGCACCGCTGACACTTATGTCTATTACTATTCACGCGAAGACTCCCGCCTGGAAGTGGACTTCGTGGCACAGCATGCCGGCCACATCGTTCCCATAGAAGTAAAAGCAGAAGAAAACCTGCGTTCAAAATCGCTCAAAACCTTTATGGAAAAGCGTACAGACCTAAAAGCCATACGCTTCTCCATGTCGCCTTACCGCGACCAACAATGGATGGAAAACATACCACTCTATGCTGTAGAGGAGTTTGGCTAATTATGTCGCCCTACTCCATCCTACCGTATTTCATCTCGTTTCCCTCGCTGTCGTACTGCTTGCGTTTGCCCACGGGAGGTTCCGTCAGCGTGATGCGCACCACGGCAGTGCGCCCTAGCGAACGAGCCACGGAAGGTTCGAAGGCATCCATGTGTTGCGGAAGGAAGCGTTCGCAAATCAGGCGTAGGCCGAAAGTTTTCTCCGCGTTGTCCGTCACAATCTCAGCCTTGCCGAAAGCGATGGCCGACTTGTACTGCAGCGTGAAGTCGCCGTTCTTCGGACCTACCGTAGGCGTGCAGCGCGTCACGGCCGAAAGGCACACTTCGGGATGAGCCTTCAGCGCATCCAGCTTCTTGCCTTCCAGCGCACCGTGGAAGTACCACTTCAACCCGTCGGCCGATGCCAACGAAAGGGGAAGACCATATGCACGGCCGTCGGCATCGACGAAACTCACCGTAATGTACGGAGCCTTGTGCAATACGTCCAAGGCCCATTGGCTATCCATAGCCCTCGATTCTTTTCTCATAATTGTGTCGTATGTCTGATTTTCGGCAAAGTTATGAAAAACTTCCGCGCACACCGTTTTTTTGTTTCCCGGTGCAGAAGAAGTAGGCAGATATTCGCGCACCATCTGCAAAAGAGTTATACATTTGCAGCCGAAACAACAAAACTTAGCGCCACGGCCTACTGTGGCGTAGATGTATTTTATCTAAAAACTCTGCTAAATGAGAACCACATTTTACCTTTCGTTCGGCGCGTTGCTGTTCGCCGTAGCAACTCTCTCTTGCACAAGTTGCAAAAGCGCCACAAAAACAAGCAGCGATGCATCAGCCGAAACTGCGCAGTCCGACACGCTCGTGACCGCTCCGCCGTTTACCTTCGCCACCAACCAAGACTCCACCATCAGCTGTTCCTTCGAAGTGGACTACCCCCGCCAGACCGACAGTCTCGCCGTGGGCGTAAAGCAGTTCATCGCCAAGGAACTTGCCCAGGTCTATACGCCCTACAACAACGAAGAGGACGCCGCCAAAAACTATCCGCTCTTCCATGGCGACCTGCAAAAATGCGATGCCCTCGTGAAGCACTACGCAGAAGGCACGAAGCGCTATTTCGTAACGCAGCAAAAAGAGATGATAGAGGAAGGCACCGAGAACGGATGGCGCCCCAACTTCTCGTGCGACGTGAAGATCAAAAAATCTGCTGAAACCTCCACCTACGTCGCCTACACCACCTCCGCTCAAGTCTATCTGGGCGGAGCACACGGTTCGTACGCCACTTGGGAGACGAACATCAGCAAGCGTACCTACCGTCCGCTGGCGCAAACGGTCGACACCACAAAGGTAATGGCCATGCAGTCCATCCTCCGCAAAGGCGTCATCAGTTACCTGAAGGATGCCGGCTGCGAAAACGTGGAGAAGGACTACAAGAGCATGCTCTTCCTCCCCGAAGACGGCCACATCCCCTTGCCCGTCTGCACTCCGAGCCTTACGAAGGACGGCGTCTCGTTCGTCTATCAGCAATATGAGATAGCCAGCTATGCCGTGGGCCTTGTCAGCTTCACCATCCCCTATTCCGACATTATGCCCTATCTCTGCGACGAAGCAAAGGCTTTGGTCGGCGACGGAAGTACAGCCACGGGGAAATAATTAGGGTGTGCAGTTTGGTGTGCTTGTTTTTTGAACATTACTTATGCCATTTCGCGCAAAATAGCGAACAACTATTTTGCGCGAAATGGCATTTTCGAGTCGCTTCGCGCAAAATAGCAAACCACTATTTTGCGCGAAATGGTATTTTCGAAGCACTTCGCGCAGAATAGCGGGCACGCAAGGCTCAATTCTCAAAACGAAAAATGCGGCTCTAAGGCCGCATTTTCTTTGCAATTCTATTCGCTGTACCACTCGCCATCGTCGTCGGTGCTGGAATCGTCGTCGTACGTTTCGCCGTCGTCGGTGTTGGAGTCGTCGGTGTTGGAATCTTTGGCGTTGGGGTCGGTTGTCTTGGAACCGTTGAGGTCGGGCTGTACGGACTTTCCGCCCGGGAGTTCGTCTTCGTACTGCTGCTTGGTGGGCGCCATGTTGTCCAACGGGAGCGGCTTCGGAAGTTTTATCGGCGCGAAGGTGGCATCGTAGAATTTCTTATAGTCGTCGTAACTGAAGTTTACGCCCACCATCTCAAGGTTCTCCTTCGAGATGAGCAACACGCGTGCGTGATCAAGGAACTGTCTGAGATCGGGGGCGGCAAATACGCGCTGAGCATAGGCGTGCGCTTCCTCAAAACTGTGGAATCCCGACACGCGGAACTGCGTGATGCCTTCGCCTTGCTGGAAGGCCATGTCGAAGCCGCGGGCTACGAACGTGGTGAAGTTGAAGTGCGCCATTTCGTAGAGCAGTTTGTTGTTGTCCACCGAGTCGCTGGGGTAAGCGAGCACAAAGAGGAACGGAGCCTGGCGCTCTGCGGAGAACTGCCGCTGCTTGGCGGCATCGGCCTGCGTGGAGTCGGCGGCAGCGGTGCGTCTGCCCCAAAGCGAACCGATGTCGAACGTGCCAGAACCCACTTTGCGGCCGCTCTCAAGGCCCTTGAGTATCATGCCAGCCATGGGGGTGACGTCGGCTTCGGGATAGTCTTTCACCAGACTGCGGAGTTCGTCGGTAAGTTCTTTCGTCGTGGCCGTGTTGAGGCGGCTGAGCACGTGGATGAAGATGAACTTCGGACGATTGATGCCTTTGGCGAACTTATCGGTCGACTTATTGAAGTTGGTTTCCACCACGTCCATCTGTCGCTGGCGATAGGCATCGTAGGTGGCCGTGTAGAGCGAGTCCTCTATCTGCTTTCCGTAGCGGGCGAGCAGTTCGTAGTCGGGAGCCGAAATGGTTTTGGTATGCTCGTCGTCGGGCCAAGTGGCCATCATGTGACGCTTCATTTCGGCTGCCATGTCGGAACGTCCCCATCGGGAGTAGAGCAGGAAGAGTTGGTAGTAGGCTTCGGAGAGTTTCTCGTAGCGCGTGTAATTCTTTGTCAGGCGCGTAAGCGTTTCCTCTGCCAAGGGGAAATCTTCGAGGTCGTCCTTTTCGATGATGCCGGCATTGTAGAGTCCGTCCATGATGACGTCGTCCGAGGCGGCACGCGCTTCGTCGGTGAAGGGTATCTGCTTCATGTAGTAGGCGCGTTCGTGGGGATCTTCCGAGGGGTCGACCTTCTTGTCGTCTTTTCCGTTCTTCTCTTCGGCCGCGGCTATGCTGTCGTTGGCTGCCTTGATGGAATCTTCCGCCTCGTAGTTGTAACCCTCGCTGCCAGCATCTGCCAGCATGGTACGGTTGGAGCGGCGCCAGTTGTCTTCGTTCTTGCGTTTGCCCCATTGCTTGGCAAAGTCCTGCTTGCCTTGCATCACTTGCATGGGGTCGTAGAAGTACCAGGTCTGCTGCTTGTTGCGCTGCGTGGTTGTGTTCTGGTTCGCCGTTTGGTTTCGGTTGCCCGTGTTGGCACCGTTGGCCTGTGCGCGTGCATCGGCTGCAGAGTCGGCTTTGGCGCGACGCTCTTCGGCCTCTTTTTTCTTCAAGGCATCAATGACGCGGTCAATGGCGGCGTTGCGGTCGGCTTCGCTCATTCGCGAGAGTTCCTGCAAACTGTCCTGCAAGGCCACGGCGGAGGTGAAGGGCACGAGTTTGTCGAGCACGGTGGAACGACGCTTTATTTCTTCGTAGTTCTTGTAGTCCTTTCCGACGAGGCCGAGTGCTTCGGTGTAGCACTTTTGAGCTTTGTCGAACTTGCGTTGCGTCCAGTAGATTTCGCCCAGGCGCAGAAGCAACACGCCTTTCTCAATGCCTGTCCGAGTGGCTTTGGCGCGTCCCTTCTCGAACGCACTGACGGCGTTTGCGGTATCCTTCTCAGCAAGGTAGATGTTGCCGAGGGCGTAGTAGACTTGGTCGAGATATTCCTTGTTGTTCTCGTTGCGCGCCATACGGCGGAGTTTGGAAATCATCTTTTTGCCTTGTCCGCCGCCTTCGGCCATTGTTTCGGCCTGACGGATGCGGGCGTTGAAGGCTAACTCGAAGGGCGGACTCATGCTGATGCACTTTCCGTAGGCTTTGTTGGCGGCTTGCCAGTTGCCGAGTTGTTGGTTGACCTGCCCAAGGAGGAATTGCATGCGGGCACGCTGGAGTTTCCCCTTTGCATAGCGTGCCGTGTTTTGCAGATAGGGAAGGGCATCGGCAAAGCGCTGCTGACGGAGCAGAAGGTCGGCTTGGGTGGCATCGGCACGACGCGAAGTCTGTTTGCCGACGGAGTCGCGGCGCACTTTCTGAAGAGCGTCTTCAGCGTCGTAGAACCATCCGGTCTGCGTGTAGCAACGGGCTAACCATTGACGGGCTTCTGCCACCACGTCGGGTTCGGGGGCGTAGAGGCGGGTGATGTAGGAAAAGGTAGAGGCCGCTTCGAGAAATTCGCCCTTTTCAAACTGTGCTTCACCCATCAGCAACCACGCGTTCTTGAGGAAGGGGTTGAATTCCTTACGCGAAAGGTAGGCTTTCATCTTGGGCGTGCGCTTTTTGTTGCCACTCACCACAGGGCGTTTCTTGATGGAGTGGAGCTGGATGGCTTTCTTGCACTTGGTGATGGCCGTCTCGTAGTTGCTCTTGCCCGTGGTGCGCGACTTTTCGTTTCCTACGAGGAAGACGGGAAGCATCTCCGTGTAGTTGTCCTTGTGTCCGTCGGCTTTCGCCTTTTCTCCTTCAAGGAAAGCCTCGTGGCCGTTGAAGTAGGTGTTGTAGCGGGCCGTGAACGACTGCCACCAACGCGAGCCGGCCGTATTCTTCTTCGTGGAGCACGAGGCTAGCAGGAAGACGAACGCGGCAGCGAGGGCAACTAGAGGAAGTATATGAGGTTTGCGCATGAGGTCAAGAATAATTTACGACGCTTTTGAGGGAACGATGTGGCGAACAACGCGGCATACGGCATAGACGGCGATGCTTGCCATGATGATGGATGCGCCACCGGGCACGTCGGCATAGTACGAAACGGCAAGCCCGAGCAAACAGCCCAGGTAGGCAAAGACGGCGGAGAGACACACCATGCGTCCGTAGGTCTTCGTCCACAGTGCAGCCGTGGCTTGCGGCACGCTGAGGAGGGAAACGACCATGACGATGCCTACCATATGGAGGCAGCCCACGATGGTGAGTGCCGTGAGCACCATCATGAGGTTTTCCACAAAGTTGACGGGCAGTCCTTGCGTGCGGGCAAAGGCGCTGTCGGCTGCCACGCTCATGATGGTGTGTTTGAGCGTAAGTTGCAGAATGGCTGCTACGAGGGTGAGCGCACCGAGCACGCAGAGGTCGGCAGTGGATATGCTGAGGATGTTACCGAAAAGGTAAGCCGGAAGGTCGGTCATGAAACCCGGTGCGAGATAGGCGAAAAGGATGCCCGTGGCCATGCCGAAGGTCCAAAGCATGGCTATGGCGGAGTCTTCGCGCACGGTGCGCTTTCCGCTGAGCCATTTGATGCCGAAGCCTGAAGCCACGGCAAAGGCTGCAGCACCGACAAGGGGCGAGAAGCCGAAGTAGGCACCCATGCCTACGCCGCCGAGCGAGGCGTGTGCCATGCCACCGCCGGCAATGACCATGCGGCGGGTAACGACGTAGGTGCCTACGATGGCACAGAGCAGCGAAGCGAGGAGTGCGCCGAGCAGGGCGTTTTGGAAAAAGGTGAATGTGATGGGCAAAGGATGCTGTTCTTTTGGGAATGTTGGGGATTTTTTAAAATGGTGGTTCTATAAATTACCACTCTTGAAATGAGCGCCGCGCTTTCAGTCGAAGCGACGTTCGCCTACGATGAGTATCACCTCGTCTTTCAGTGCGTCGGGAAGATTAATGCCGCGCAGTTGCAACGAGCGTACCCAGCCGGCCACTTCGTCGTCGCGCATGGTGGTGAGCACGTCTTCAAATTGTTCCGTTTCTTCGTCGGTATAGCCGTCGGAGGGGCGACCGCGGAATGCGTCGAGTTCTTCGTCCTCGTAGTAGACGATTTCGCCTTTACTCACGGCAGCGAGAAGACTTTCTTTTTCGCACACGGCGTGTTGGCCGCAGCAGCCGTCGGGACGTGCTTGCTTGATGGTGGGCATGGCGTCGATTTCGCCACGTTCAAGTTTGCGACGGAGCGAGCGGTTGCGCAACCAGCCTACAACGAATGCCACGACGGCGAGTGCGACGAGGGAGAGTATCAGTACAGGCATTGCAGGTCCTCCCAAAAGTGTGGATAACTCTTGCTGACCACTTCGGGGTCGGCAATGCTTACTCCTTCGCTTCGCAGCGCAGCAGGAGCGAAGGCCATGGCCATGCGGTGATCGTTGTAGGTGGCTATGGGTGTGCCGTCGTAACGGGGTGCGTGGTCAGCGTAGTTGAAGATGTGGAGCTCGCAGTCGGTTGTGGCTTCGAGGTCTATGCCGAACTTCTTCAGTTCGTTCTGCAAGGCGCTGATGCGGTCCGTTTCCTTGATGCGGAGCGAGCGCAGACCTGTGAAACGGAACGGCCGACGCAGCATGGCGCACGTGACGACGAAAGTTTGCGCCAAGTCGGGTTGGTCCACGAGGTCGAGTTCGAGCACTTCTCCTTCGGGCAAGGCTTGGGCGGCATTGCGAGTGAGCACGGCAGCGGGCTGTCCGTCCACTTCTTCAAAGCGGGTGGCTACGCCCAGCGGGGCAAAGTAGGTGCTCACGGCAGAATCGCCTTGCAGACTATTGGGAGTGAGGTAAGGGAGTACGATGCATGCTTGCTCGTCGCGGCTCAGTGCCATCAGCTCGTACCAATAGGATGCGGCGCTCCAGTCGCTCTCCACGGTGTAGGTGACACCATCGGTGTAGGGCGATGGTTCCACGATGACTTCGGTGGCAGAAGTCCATGCGGCTTTTGCTCCGAACTGCTTCATGAGGGAGAGAGTCATGTCGATGTAGGGGCGGGAGACGATTTCGCCTTCAAGTTGCAAGCGGAGACCTTCTTCCATGAGCGGGGCGGTCATGAGGAGCGCGGAAACGTACTGCGAACTTACGCTAGCAGGCAGACGGAGCGTGCCACCACGAAGGCGTTTGCCGCTGATGTGAAGTGGCGGAAAACCTTCGCGCCCTTCGTAGCGGATGTCGGCGCCGAGTTGCCGGAGAGCCTCGACGAGCACGCCGATGGGGCGCTCCAACATTCTAGGTGTGCCGGTGAGCACGTGTTCTTCGCCGGGTGTGGCGGCAAAGTAGGCCGTAAGGAAACGCATGGCGGTGCCGGCAGCCATGATGTCGATGGTATAGGGACGATTGTTTAGGGCACGCTGCATGACAAGCGTGTCGTCGCAATCGGAGGGGCGCAGACACTGCGAGCCGTTTCCGCTCATGGCGCAGAGCAACAGCGCACGGTTGCTGAGGCTTTTCGAAGCGGGCAACACAATGGTTTGCCGGAGATTATCGTGGAGGTGTAGGGTTTTCGTCATAGGGCGGATGCTTGGTTCAAGCAAAAGTGTCCGCAGCGGAAGTGTGTGGTTACGTTCCGTTGCAGACACTTGGAAGAATGTTTCGGGGCTGATGTTAGTTCCACGAACCGCTCGTGGCGCCTTTTCTCACTATTCCCTTGAGCTGCAAATCGAAGACGAGGGTGGAATAGGCGGGTACGTTGGAACTGGCGGCGGAGAGGTAGGCGAGTTCCTGCGGGATGTAAAGGCGTATGCGGTCGCCAACGTGGAGATAGAGCATGGCGGTGGTGAAACCTTCCACGAGGTTCGACACACCGAACTCAACGGGCTGGGCAAAACGTGAGTCGAACACGCGTGTTTCGTCTTCGTAGACTCCGCTGTGGTCGAAAATTTTGCCTGCGGCGTAGGACTCGGTGGGGATGAGGTGACCGATGTAGTTGACCCATACGGAGTCGGTGTAGAGGGGAAGGGCGGAGCCTGTGCCGCGCTCCACGTATTCGAAGCAGATGGAGTCGGTGGTGTTTACTCTACCGTCGACCTTACACCAGCTACGTGCCACGCGCCATGATGTGTGTGCTTCCCAGTCGTTGCCGTAAGCGGCTTTGGCTTGGCTGATGGAGTTCTTGGCCTCGTTGAACTTGTTGAGGAAATACTGTGCGTTGCGTTCTTTCCAATTGGTGGAGAACTCTGCGTTGTCTGCGTTGCCGGCGTTGTCTTCGCACGATGTGGTGAGCGGGAGTGCGAGCACGAGTACGAGGAGTGCGGCGAACGTGTTACGCAGCCAGCGGAGCGTGAAGTGCGTCATGCTTTTATGTTCTATTGTTAAGGCTTTGAGGCCGCAAGTGTGTTCCTGCGGCCTCAAGGCAAAGTGTGTGTAGCGTTCGGAGTGGTTTCTTACGTTATGTATAAACGTGAACTGCTACGTTTTCGTATGTGACGTGGACGATTCTTTACTGCAGTTTCTTGAGCAGCGAGGTGATGCTCACCTTGTCTTCGAGAAGTGCACGAAGTTCGGCAATGGGCACGCGGGTCTGCTCCATGGTGTCGCGGTCGCGGAGCGTCACGCAGTTGTCGTTGAGCGTGTCGTGGTCCACGGTGACGCAGTAGGGGGTGCCGACGGCATCCTGACGGCGGTAGCGCTTGCCGATGGAGTCCTTCTCGTCGTACTTGCAGTTGAAGTGGAACTTGAGGTCGTTGATGATCTCGCGTGCCTTTTCGGGCAGTCCGTCTTTCTTCACGAGAGGCATTACGGCGAGCTTCACGGGAGCGAGGGGTGCGGGGAGCTTGAGCACTACGCGGCTTTCGCCGTTCTCAAGTTTCTCTTCGCAGTAGGAGTGGCACATGACACTGAGGAACATGCGGTCCACACCAATGGAGGTTTCGATGTCGTACGGCGTGTAGCTCGTGTTGGTTTCGGGATCGAAATATTCAATTTTGCGTCCGGAGAACTTGGCGTGCTGCGAGAGGTCGAAGTCGGTGCGTGAGTGGATACCTTCTACTTCCTTGAAGCCGAATGGCATCTTAAACTCAATGTCGCAGGCGGCGTTGGCGTAGTGGGCGAGCTTCTCATGGTCGTGGAAGCGGTAATTCTCTGCGCCGAAGCCGAGGGCTTCGTGCCATTTGAGGCGGAGTTCCTTCCACTTGTAGAACCATTCCATCTCGGTGCCGGGCTTTACGAAGAACTGCATTTCCATCTGTTCGAACTCGCGCATACGGAATATGAACTGGCGTGCTACGATTTCGTTGCGGAAGGCTTTACCAATCTGGGCAATACCGAAGGGAAGTCTCATGCGACCGGTCTTCTGCACGTTGAGGTAGTTGACGAAGATGCCCTGTGCCGTTTCGGGGCGGAGGTAGATGGTGGATGCGCCTTCTGCTGTGGAACCTACTTCGGTCTTGAACATGAGGTTGAACTGACGTACGTCGGTCCAGTTGCGGGTGCCAGAGATGGGGCAGACGATTTCCTCGTCGAGAATAATCTGCTTGAGTTCGTTGAGGTCCATCTTGTTCATAGCTTGGGAGTAGCGCGCGTGGAGTGCGTCGCGCTTCTTCTGGTGCTCTACGACCTGAGGATTCGTTTCGCGGAACTTGGCTTCGTCGAAAGCGTCCTTGAAGCGCTTGCGGCCTTTAGCCACTTCCTTTTCTATCTTTTCTTCGTACTTGGCTATCTGGTCTTCAATGAGCACATCGGCGCGGTAGCGCTTCTTTGAGTCGCGGTTGTCGATGAGGGGATCGTTGAATGCGTCGACGTGACCAGAAGCTTTCCATACAGTGGGGTGCATGAAGATGGCAGAGTCGATGCCCACGATGTTCTCGTGGAGGAGTACCATGGACTGCCACCAATACTGTTTGATGTTGTTTTTCAGTTCAACACCATTCTGTCCGTAGTCGTAGACGGCGCCGAGTCCGTCGTAAATATCACTTGAGGGAAAAACGAAACCGTATTCCTTGCAGTGGGATACGATTTTTTTGAATACGTCTTCTTGTGCCATAATTATCTTGTTGTTGTTTGTTGGCGCAAAGGTAGTGAAACGTGTGGGAATGCCCAAAAAAGTGGTTCGGTAATGTGCAAAAACGGTTTTTGGGAGGCGTGTTTCAAAGAAAAGCGTAGCCGCGCAAGAGCCTCTGTGAGGCCGCTGCAAATCTCTCCATATGCAAAGCTCCAGTCGGCGAGAACGGACGGTTTGTCTAGAAAAAAGACAAAAAAACGGCAATTTGTTACGCAACATACAGAAATGTTGCTAACTTTGCCGCCGTTGATATACAAATATAAGGGGATGATATGCAGTTCGCTGTGTACGTTTCGTACACGTTTCGCACAAAACAATAAGTCGGGAGCGCGCTGTAGACTTTACCATTACTACCTGGTTCCAACAAAAACTGAACAATAAATTACAACATTAAA
Organism: Prevotellamassilia timonensis; assembly: GCA_963589615.1. GTDB lineage: Bacteria > Bacteroidota > Bacteroidia > Bacteroidales > Bacteroidaceae > Alloprevotella > Alloprevotella timonensis_A. The sequence goes on along the minus strand of CAVALA010000005.1, from coordinate 7,482 downwards.
TACTGATTGCAAATGAATAAACTTCTACTTGCACTTGCATCTGCTGCTTTCGTGGCAGGAACTGCCAATGCGCAGACTTTCTCTGCTCTGAACCGCGATGCTAAAAAACTCAACGTGGAGAAGCTCGCAGCTACTCCCGGTGCTGCGCTTCAGTTCGCACCCTCGCTCAACGCTAACCTCAAGGCTGAGGGCGTGAAAGGTCTCAACCGCAACACCCGCGTAGTGGAAAGCCCCACTCACGATGCCAAAAGCCTCGGTTACCTTTACGACATGGACAGCTACGACTTGTCTGGTAACGACCTCGGCATCAGCAATTTTGGCGTAAGCTATAGCAACATTAAAGGTATGATGTTCGGCTACGGAAGCTACATTCCTTCCGATATGGCTTCTCAGCTTGCCGGCAACACAATCAAGAGCATTTCCTTCTTTCCCTATCTTGGCGAATACACCAATGCAAAGATCATCATCTTTGATGGTAAACTCAACATTCTCAAGTCTGTAGACATTGACAATGTAGAAGGTATGGCTATTAACACTGTAGACATTAACTACACTGTACCCAAGACCGCATTTGTAGTTGCTTTCATGGCCAACATTGCTGCAGCTGCCAACGACGAGTACGCCTCTAAATACGGTGTACTTATCCCCCTTGTACAAGACCCCACCGGTCAGGGTGCAGCCTCTTATGTATTTTATCAGAAAAACGGTTCGTACGACACCTATGGTGCACTGAGCAACAAATACGCTTTCCCCATGTGGATTACCACAGAGGGCGACGCAAGCCTCCCCACCAACGATATCACCTTGGGCTCACTTAACACCAACCGCAGCAAAACCATCGGCGGTACGTTCGATACGGAAGTTCAGTTCTTGAACTACGGCCACGAACCCGTAAAGAAGTTTAACTACACCATTGCACTCCGCAACCAAAACGGCGATGCTGTGAAACAGCAGAGCGGCGAGTACGAATTCTCCACGCCTGTACCCTACTACGGCGTAAGCACACTCCCCTTCAGCGCATTCCTCCCCGAAGAGAAGGGATGGGGCGTTGACTCCATCAATGTGACTGCCGTAAACGGTAATGCCGACGCTACTCCCGACAACAACTACACGCAGTTCTACGCCTACTCCATCGGCGAGAATGGCTACCAGCGCCGTCCCCTCGTAGAAGAGTGGACCAACATAGCTTGCGGATGGTGCCCCCGCGGTATTGTCGGTATGGATGCCCTCGGCGAGAAGTACGACAAGAACTCCGAAACGGAAACCAACGACGTGAGCATCGTCACCGTTCACTCGCAGCCTTACTATTCTGCCGACCCCCTCAGCGATGCCACTTATAACAATGCATACTACGAACTATACTACGGAATGGGCGCAGGTCTTCCCTCTGCCATCATCAACCGTCAGACAAAAGTAGACCCCTACTACGGCAACTACAGCAACGCAACTTCTGCAAGCGAAGGCATCGTACAGACCATAGCCGACTACATCACCGCCAACCCCGTATCTGAAATCGACCTCGGCGTAACGTCAAACTACGACGCTGCCACCAAGACCGTGACCGTTAGTTCCAGCATCCATTCTCAGGTTCCCACATTCAACGGCGAATACAGCGTAGCTTACATCCTCACCGAGAACAATCTTGAAGGCACACAGACTAGCTACTACTATCAGAATTACAACGGCTACGAGGATGAACTCCCCACAGATCTTCAGCCCCTCGTTAAGAAAGGCAACACTTACAAAGCTACGTATAACTACGTATCGCGCTACAACACCAACTGCCAAGGCTACGATATCAGCAGTGGATACATCTACTACTACGATGCTGAAAACGCTGCTCTTCCCGCAATCAACCCCGGACCGAGCATCACCCACACAGAAGAGTTCACCCTCTCATCCGACATTGCTGTTGACAACTGCAACATCGTTGCTGTGCTCTACGACAACAAGACTGGCGAGGTGGCCAACAGTGTAACCACCTGGCTCGGCTCCACCACCACCGGCATCGACCAGGCTAAGCTCAACAAGGTCAACGCTGACGTAACCGTAGCCGACGGCGCCTTCAACGTAACTGCCGAAAACGCCACCGCAGAAGTATTCTCCGTTGACGGCAAGCTCATGAGCAGCTGCACCGTAAACGGCAACGCTTCTCTCCCCACCTTCGGCAAGGGCGTTTACGTACTCCGCCTCGTTCAGAACGGCAACGTCCTCACTAAGAAGGCCGTATTCTAATCTGACACAAGCCTAACAGCTTACACATACACACATCCTTTCCGCCCGACCGGTCACCACCGGCCGGGCGGATTGCGTTGTGACGTTTTCAAAACCTCACGCTCTACACGATTGTTCAAAGCAAAGGAAAGAGTATCCCGAATTTGTAGTAACTTTGCTGCGCTAAGGCCAAAAGGCCAACCCTGCATTTCACAATAATCTGTTTCACCACCAAAAGCAAACACACCACACTCCGTTTATGATAGACATCTTCATCGTAGTGCTCCTGGCATGGGCCGCCTTCAGCGGCTGGCGCGCAGGATTCATCAAAGAACTCGTTTCCAGCGCCGGATTCCTCGTCGGCCTCCTCATCGCAGCCACTTGTTACAGCACCTTCAGCGAAAGCCTCGCCATCAACGGCACCGAGACCAACATCGTGACGAACCTCATAGCCTTCTTTCTCCTCTGGATTATCGTCCCCATCGTGCTCGGCTTCGCAGCCAACGTGCTGACCAAAGCGCTCAAAGGCATGCAGCTCGGCATGCCTAACTCCATTCTCGGCGCCGCAGTAAGCTTCATCAAGTACTTCATTCTCCTCAGCTGCGTGCTCAACGTGATGGGCGCACTCCACATCATGAACGAAGAGCGCACCGCCTCCTCCTACCTCTATAAGCCCGTTACAGAAGCGCTGCAAATGTTCTTCCCCGAAAAGCCTGCCGGCAGCACCACCGAGCCCCAGAACGAAAAGGCCGACACCGTGTGGGTCGACGTTTCAGGAAAGACTCCCGCCACACAGCAGTCCTCCAATAAATAATCCACGCCCACACGCCCTACAAAAAACTCCCTCCCCTCTTGACATCATGGCAGACAACGATCTGGTAAAAGAAATAGCAGACAAAACGTACGAATATGGTTTCACCACCGACGTACACACCGAAATCATAGAACGCGGCCTCAACGAGGACGTCATCCGCCTCATTTCGCAAAAGAAAGGCGAACCCGAATGGCTCCTTGACTTCCGCCTCAAAGCCTACCGCTACTGGCTCACCCTCGAACAGCCCGACTGGGGACACGTAGCACTGCCCCAACTCGACTACCAAGCCATCTCCTACTATGCCGACCCCACTAAAAAGCAAAAGGAAGAAGGCAAGAAGGAGATTGACCCCGAACTGATGAAGACCTTCGACAAACTCGGCATCCCCCTTGAGGAGCGCATGCAGCTTGCCGGCGTGGCAGTCGACGCCGTGATGGACTCCGTCAGCGTAAAAACCACTTTCAAGGAAAAGCTCCAGGAAAAAGGCATCATCTTCAGTTCCATCAGCGAAGCCGTGCGCGAGAATCCCGAACTTGTACGCAAATACCTCGGTAGCGTAGTGCCCTACCGCGACAACTACTTCGCCGCACTCAACAGCGCTGTCTTTTCCGATGGATCGTTCGTCTACATACCCAAAGGCGTGCGCTGCCCCATGGAACTCAGCACATACTTCCGCATCAACGCCCGAAACACCGGTCAGTTCGAGCGCACACTCATCGTCTGCGACGACGGCGGCTACGTTTCCTACCTCGAAGGCTGCACCGCCCCCATGCGGGACGAGAACCAACTCCACGCCGCCATCGTGGAAATCGTAGTAAAGGAAGATGCCGAAGTCAAATACTCCACCGTACAGAACTGGTATCCCGGCGACAAGGAAGGCCGAGGCGGCGTCTACAACCTCGTCACCAAGCGCGGACAACTTCGCGGCAAAAATTCCAAACTCTCCTGGACGCAGGTAGAGACCGGCTCTGCCATCACCTGGAAATACCCCTCCTGCGTGCTCATGGGCGACAACTCCCAGGCCGAGTTCTACTCCGTGGCCGTCACCAACAACCACCAGGAAGCCGACACCGGCACAAAGATGATACACATAGGCCGCAACACCCGCAGCACCATCATCTCCAAAGGCATCTCCGCCGGCCATAGCCAAAACTCCTACCGCGGCCTCGTCAAAGTTGGCTCCAAAGCCGAAGGCGCTCGCAACTACTCCTCCTGCGACTCCCTCTTGCTAGGGTCTACCTGCGGAGCCCACACTTTCCCCTACATCGACGTAGCCAACGACAACGCCACCGTAGAGCACGAAGCCACCACCTCCAAGATATCCGAAGACCAGCTCCTCTACTGCAACCAGCGCGGCATACCCACCGAAGACGCCGTCTCGCTCATCGTAGGCGGCTATGCCAAAGACGTCATCAACAAACTCCCTATGGAGTTCGCCGTAGAAGCACAAAAGCTCCTCAGCGTCTCGCTCGAAGGCAGCGTGGGATAGCGCCAAAGGTCTGCACCAAAGTTTCCCATCCCCAAACTCCCTTGCATCATGAAGTACCCGATAGGCATTCAAAGTTTCGAGAAACTCATAGAAGGCGGATTTCTCTATTTCGACAAAACAGCCCTCGTCTACGACCTTGCACACAGCGCAGGCATCTACTTCCTAAGCCGCCCGCGCAGATTCGGCAAGTCGCTGCTCCTTTCTACCATCGAATGCTACTTCAAAGGCAAAAAGGAACTCTTCAAGGGACTCGCCATAGAGCAACTCGAAACGGAATGGGTTGAGTACCCCGTATTTCATCTCGACTTCAATTCCAACAAGTTTGACGACCCCGGCGTACTTGAAACCACACTCAACACTTTCGTAGCCGACGCCGAAGACATTTACGGACGAGGCAAAAACGCCGAAACACTCGGCGACCGCTTCCGAGCAGTCCTCGCCAACGCCCACAAAAAGACGGGGCGCCGCGCCGTTGTGCTCGTGGACGAATACGACAAACCCTTACTCGACGTCATGGGACTGCCGCGCCACACCACCACACCCAGCGGAGAGCGCGTCACAATGGAAGAGTGGAACCGTGGCGTGCTCAAAGGCTTCTACAGCACCTTCAAAGGAGCCGACGACGACCTGCAGTTCGTATTTCTCACCGGCGTGACAAAGTTTTCACAGATTACAGTCTTCAGCGGTTTCAACCAACCGAACGACATCAGTATGTCGGAACAATTTGAAGCCATATGCGGGATAACCGAAGACGAACTTTTTAAAAAGCTGGGAGAAGAAATCCAAACGTTCGCCGAAAAGTACAAAGTCTCGTCCGATGAAATGAAGCAAATACTGAAGAAGCAATACGACGGTTACCACTTCAGTCCCCGTATGACCGACATCTACAACCCCTTCAGTATCCTCAACGCGTTTTACAACATGAAGTTGGAGGGATATTGGTTTCGCTCAGGCTCACCCACTTATCTCATCCGACTGCTTGAAGACAACCGAGTAGACCTCAACGAGATGACGAGCGAATATCTGCCCACGGAAATGTTCATTGATTATAGAGCCAACAAGGAAATGCCGCTACCAATGATTTATCAAAGCGGATACCTCACCATCAAGGACTATAACCAAACGACCGAAAGTTACAAACTCGGCATACCCAACGACGAAGTGCGTCGCGGATTCCTCACACTCGTTGCCGCCAACTATTTGAAGCCCGAAGAAGCCACCCCCGCCTGGCTGCTCAAAGTTGTCAATGCACTGCAACAAGGTAATGTTGACCGACTCGAAGAACTCTTCACCTCTTTCTTTGCCAGCATACCCTATTCCTTGCGCGAAAAAGGGACCGAACGCGAAAAGGAGAAACATTTTCAATATACGTTCTACCTCGTCACACGTATGATAAGCGGTTACACCGTCTATGCCGAAAAGCAGCAAAGCCAAGGCCGGCTCGACTGCGCGATAGAACTCCCCGAACACGTCTACATCTTTGAATTCAAACGCGACGGCGATGCACAAGACGCACTGAGGCAAATAGAAGAGAAAGGCTATGCACGCGAATACATTGCAGACAAGCGCACCGTGCACCAAATAGGCGTGAACTTCTCCAGCAAAACCGGAACCATAGACGGATGGGCCGTACGCTAAGCACATTTTGCACCAATGTGCACGGCTTTTAAGCACAAAATAATTACATTTGCACTTAGCAAAAGAGCGAAAGCCCGACGCTACGGAACATTACTCATCCATAAAACCACACGGAGACGCACTTCCGTACGCCTATCATGAAAATCATTCTCAACCCCAAATACGAAAAGCTGCGACCTTACATGCAACATCTCGAAGAGCACTTCAACAACGAAGGCCACGAGATCCATGCCGGGCGCAACGTCATACGCACACTACAAGTGGACGCACTCACGCTTTGCGTAAAGCGCTACGCACCGCCCTCACTCCGCCGGCGCATACAGCAGTTGCTCTACAAAAGCAACAAAGCCAAGCAAGCCTACACACGTCCGCTACTCCTGCGCGAAAGAGGATTTGAAAGCCCCGAAAGCATAGCCTTCGTAGTGTACCGCCACGGGCTCTTCCGCAACACCACCTACTTCGTCTGCCTCCACTCCACCTATCGCTACAACATGGAACACGTGGCAAAACTCACAACCGACGAAGAATGCGAAGTGGTGCGCGCCTTCGCACGCTATGCCGCCCATCTCCACGAAGACGGATTCCTCCACCGCGACTTCTCGTCCACCAACATCCTCTACGACAAAATAGACGGACGGTACCACTTCTCGCTCATCGACACCAACAGCATGAAGTGCGGACAACCCGTAAGCATAGAAAAAGGTTGCCAAAACCTCGCCAAACTCTCCGGCGACGAAGCCTTCTTCAGCCTCCTCGCGCAAAGCTACGCCGAAGAGCGAAACTCCGACCCTACACATTGCGCACGACTTATCAACGAAGCGCGCACACGCAACCAAGCCACCGCAAAAGCGTAACAAAACAACGTGGCAACACCCTTCTGTCGCAACTCCAAGAAGTTTTTTCGGTCAAAAAAGCAAAAACAAGCGACTAACGCTTGGCACTTAAAAATAAATGCGTACTTTTGCACTCGCAATTCGGGGTGTAGCTCAGCCCGGTTAGAGTACGCGTCTGGGGGGCGTGGGGTCGCTGGTTCGAATCCAGTCACCCCGACGAATTGTAAAGCAGCAACAGCTTAATCGCCGTTGCTGCTTTTTTTGTGTTAAGTAATGTGTAAAAAATAAGTTCCGCTTGTTTGATAATAAATCAAGGTAGCGAAAAACGGGCTGAAAAATCGTGCAAGGCGAACGCAATGCCAAGCAAAGCTATGCTTGCTTGAGCATTGAAGAGCCGCAGCCGATTTTGTCAAAGAAAAGCCCAGCAAGCTTATAGCCCAGGGCAAGCGAAGCGACACCCTGGGTTAACATGTTCGCGAGGAATGCGCCCTGAA
>CAVALA010000004.1:0-81181 GCA_963589615.1 Prevotellamassilia timonensis | reverse complement strand
CGTAGGTCATGAGCACAAAGTAACTACTCAGATAGTTACCTCCCACAGATTTCACAGATTCCCACAGATTGGGCTAACGCCCGCATTCGTCTAAAAAATCTGTGTCATCTGTGCCCCCCTACCTGAGTAGTTACGGCACAAATCAAAAAAAACAAAATGGGAGTAGAAATAGAACGCAAATTTCTCGTCACGGGTCCTTACAAGGAACTCTCCACGAGCCACAGCCACATCATCCAAGGCTACATCTGCAGCGGCCGCGGCCGCACGGTGCGTGTACGCCTCCGCGACGACGAGGGTTACCTCACCATAAAAGGCCCTTCGCTCGACGGCGGCCTCTCCCGCTACGAGTTTGAGAAGCGCATCACGCACGAAGAAGCCCTTTCGCTGCTACGCCTCTGCGAACCGGGCATCGTGGACAAAACGCGTTGGCTCGTGCCCATAGGCAACCACACCTACGAAGTGGACGAGTTCTACGGCGACAACGACGGGCTCGTCGTGGCCGAAGTGGAACTCCGTGCGCCCGATGAACCCTACGAGCGCGCTCCCTTCCTCGGCGAAGAGGTAACGGGCGACCGACGATACTACAACTCCTCGCTCCGCGCCAATCCGTACAAGGACTGGAAAGACTAACGGTGCAACTACGCCACACCTCACCGCATCGGCTCCGCAGCAAACCCATCAAGGTTGCTACGGAGCCGATGTTGTTTTTGTTTTGAATAAAAGGCTGACTGTCAACATATTTCTCATACCGTCGATAAATTTTTATACACTTTTCCTATGATTTCGAGGTGCAAAAACTACACTTTTCCTATGATTTTGACCACGAAAAACAACACTTTTCCTACGTTTTTGGGGTGCAAAAACTACACTTTTCCGATAAAGGAGGCTTTTAAAGCTCACGCAATAAACCTCCGCTGCCCTTAAAACGCCGTGTAGAGCGCGAGGTTTTGAAAACCTCGCCCCCATAAGCGTTTAAAACCTCACACGATATGCGGCACGTGCCTCGCGCTCTACACGCCGTCACGGACGGTTCTTCGTGCTGGCGCCTTGTATTTTCGCGCTTAACGTCACGTCAGAGACGTGACCCTCATGCGCTTACGCACGCAGATTGACGACAGGAGTTTGCATATATACATTTCATTCGTTATTTATTGTTTAGCGCCTTAAATCTTCAATAAAACAGCCGGATAATGAATAGAAAACCCGTAACAATATGAAAAACAAATGGGATTTATCCGTAATTTTGCAGCGAATTTAAAGCATGTAGATTCAACGCCAAGAGAGACATAGAGAAGCTCACTTCGTGCACCCCTTAACATCCTTTCTTTACACCCCAAACCATGCCAAGCAAGAAACGCGAATTCAATCTTGCTGTTATCGAAACGCTGACGCAATATCCTGAAGGCACTCCGAAGGAGTTCCGCATGGAGCGCAACAACATCTTTGACGGCTACCGCATTTTCGAAATGAAAACCGGCGACACCATCGTCGACGGCAACGTACGCAAAAACCATTTCTTCTTCGTCATCAACGGCAACGTCTCCGTAGAATTCAGCGGCGTTGAGAAATACCACCTCACCGACGGCGAGATGATGATGCTCACCTACGACCTTAAACTTCGCATTACCGCCACAAAGCCCACACGCATCCTACTCCACACGTTCACCAATTTCCTACCCGAATGTGAACGCCACATCAACGGACTGTTCCGCGAGACAGAACTGACAGAAGACAAGTACAACCCCGTCCTTCCCCTCCATCCGCTCATCCGCGACATCGGCGTGAACATCCTCAACCTCACCAAAGCCGGACTCATGTCGGCATGGCTCACACGCGTCAAGCGCCTCGAGGTGTTCTACCTCATCTGCGTATGCTACAAGCCGGAGGAAGTGGTATCGTTCTTCCGCCCGTTGGTCAACAAACAACTGAGTTTCCGCACCCGTGTGCTCAACAACTACGAAGCCGTAGGCACCGTGGACGGTCTGGCAGAATCGCTCGGCATGTGCCGCACGAACTTCTACAAGCGGTTCAAGGACGAATTCGGCATGCCCGCCCACAAATGGATCCAGATACGCAAGGCATGGCAAGTACGCGAATATGCCGCTATGCCTGACATGGACGTCAAAAAACTCATGCTGAAAACAGGATTTCCCTCGCCCAGCAACTTTATCCGCTTCTGCCAAACCCACTTCGGACGCAAGCCGAGCGAACTCATCGAATGTATGCAGAAAGGCGGAATGCCCGAGCTGCAACTCCCTTTCTCGCAGCTCGAAAACTAGCCAAAAGCAAGCGCAAAAACCGCACAAAACGTTTTTGAACAAAAGTGTAGGCGAAATGTACAAAATGTGATTTGCGGAGGCTTGAAAACCCCGTACCTTTGCAGTGTAAAGAAAAGGATACGGGGTGCGTGAGCATCACGGATTCGGCGCCCATCGTTCCGCAACGGAGTGCGAACTTTGACGATAGGGACCTGGGCGTTTTCGATTAGAGAATAATTAGGTTAATGGTAATAATATTACAGATTGGACAAGAGAGATGAGAGACTTTATTGACGGATAGCGATTCGTCAATCTGAACTGAAGAACAAAGACAAGGATGTTGTCCCAAGCAAATCCGCAACAATTACGTGCCCCGAAAAGCGTAGTTTGTCTTTGTTCTTCACTTTTTTTGTGCCCTATGCTAACTATTTAGATAAGGCAGTACAGTATCGTATACTTATTATTCACGCGCAATTTGTAAAGCGCAAGGAGCGGGCTGAAGGCCCAACAAGCCTATAGCCCAGGGCAAGCGAAGCGACACCCTGGGTTGGCATATTAGCGAGGAATGCGCCCTGAAGGGGCAAAAGCCTGTCTATTCTACACGTTCTTGCAAGTACCCAGGGCGCCGCTCCGCTTGCCCTAGGTTATAGGCTTTTGCCCTTTCAGGGCGCACGTGTGAGAAACGCCGTATACCCAGGGTGTCGCTTCGCTTGCCCTGGGCTATAGGTTTGTTGGGCTTTCAGCCCGCTCCTCGCGCTTTACTATTTGCACGTTAAAACAAGTACACGAAACTGCACACCCCAACAAATAAACCGCCCGCTGAAAGAATGGAATATTCTCTCAGCGGGCGGTTCCGCGTTATTTAGATTGCTCTGTAAAACTTACAGGTTCAGTTCTTGTCGGCAGTGCCCCACAGATCGTTGTCCCAAATGCCGTTGTTTTGGTTTTTGGAAGAGAAGGGGTTTTTCTCTGTGGCTGAATCAGTGTTCTTCCAGCCGTTGGAAGCAGCAGTCAGCATGGTGGTTTCTACTCCGAGTTCTACGCTGCGGAGCGAAGGAGCGATATATGTCTTTTTCATTTTTTGTGTGTGAATCAATAAGAGTGGTAAGAATACGGATTTACTCAGCAATGAACTTACGTCCGTTTTGAATGTAGAGGTGTCCCTTCACGGTGGTCGTCACGCGGCGGCCGCTGAGGTCGTAGATGGGAGCGTCTGCAGCAGTGGGCGCAAATTCCGTGGGGAGGATGATACCCGTGGGCTGACCGCCAATGTGGATGGTAAGGCCCTTGGTGTTGCTGGTAGGCTTCGGCAAGTAAGCACGGTTGGCTTTGAGGTCGGAGGCTGCGCTGTAGAAACCTACTTCGCCCGTTGAGGCATCGCCACCGAAGATGAGGTAGTTGCTAAGGTCGTCCTTCGACACGGATGTCGTAGTACCGATGAAGTCGCTGTTGTCGATGGCGGGCACTTCCTTCACAGCTACGAAGGTGGCAGTTGCGGCAGCTTCGTCGTTGACGAGCACGGCACCTGTGGGCGCAGCGGGAAGACCGGTGGTCACCTCAACGGCGTCGAGCACGTTGTCCACAATTTTACCCTTGTACATCTTCGTCTTGTCGCCGTCAGCGAGTTTGGCTGCGAAGGGGAAGGCCACGGAGTTGTACGAAGCACCAGCCACTGTTACCAAAGGGAAAGTAAACTCAGGTTCGTAGAGGGCAAACTCCTTGACGGCGTCGTCAGCATTGTTGAACTTGATGGCATTGTCGGCATAGCTCCAGAAGCGGCCATACTCTTCGCCGGTCTTTGTGCCGTCGGTGTGAGTATAAATCAAGAAGCCGTTGGCGCTTTTCTTGATGTCCCAAAGGGAAGAAGGAGATGCGGTTGCATTACCTTTCTCAAATGCAAGCACAGCTTGGTTTGCCCATATGTGAGTTCCTTCGCTTTCCACGGTAACATCGTAAGATGAAAGCGCCGGCTTGTCGCTACCTGCCGTCACGTTGTAGAATTTGAATCCGTCGAACACATTTCCCGTCACGTACCAAAGGTCGTTGGGAATATCGTTAAACACTTCAGCCTGGGCCTTGGAGCGGTAAGTTACAGACTTGCTGTCTTTGTTGGAAACCATCACGGGGTTGTCGCCAGCCGTACCGAGGTAGTAATACTTTTCGGTTTCGAAGGGGAGAGTGGCTTGGGATAGTTCTACGGTATAAGAAGTCTCGTCGGCCTTAATCGTGCCAGTAGGAACACCGGCACTCATGTAATAATCTGCCAAAGGATAGTTAAACGCGGGATACTTCTGTCCGACAAAGGCGTTGTGCGCTTCGCTTATTCGGGTAGAACCGCCGTATGTAAAATTGTAAGTAAGGGTAATAGGCGTTCCACTCACTGCATAAAACTGAACTTTAGCTTTCACGTTGTCCTCTACCTTATTGTTTTCATCGTTGTACCCGACATTCTGGTTAGAGTTGAGGACTACATAACCTTTTGTGTCTTTACTGCTTGAACCACCAATTGTTAACTTATAATAGTGAGAATCCAAAGAGAGAATATAAGCATTTCCACTAGCTGTAGGGGTAAAAACGCCCTTTGTGGAGTTCATGATGAATTGGTCCTGAACGCCTGGCGTCGGTTTACCTAGATTTGCCGAAGATATGTTCGGCCAAGAAATGCCATGGTCGCTCCAAAGGCTGATATTGAGTTTACCATCGGTGTTCGTCACATAGAAGAGGTAGCTCATGGTGCTTTCGTCGATTGTTTTGCCAGCGAGGTCTTTCTCGCTGCCTTTAGCATCGTAGTAGACCTCGTTGTTTGAAGCATAGAGGTAACTTGCCGTAGCATTACCATTGTCGGAAGACACGCGCAGCACGTAATAGCCCGTCGTGAGATTGTCGATGGTGGTAGGACTTGACGCCACCTGCTGAGCCACTGCGCTGAGCACTACGCTGAAGAGCAGAGTCAGGAAGAGAGAGATTTTTTTCATCATCAAAGTTGAGATATAAAGATTTATTAATGTTCGGTGAGAAATGATTTGCAGAAGCAATGCTTTGGCGCATAACACACTTATTTATAGCACCTCCGCTCAATACGAACTGCTCAAAATCTGCGCGAAATTAGTTTTTATAAACAGAATCGGGGGGGGTAATTTGCCCACAAATACGCATTTCGTTTCGCTTTTTTACGACGAGGAGCGAGCGTTTGGAATATGAATATGACAAAACGCAATATATTTTTATTGGAAGCGTAAGCGCATAGGATGGTATCGCATGGGGTGCTAACGTATGGGGGTCACGTCTCCGACGTGACGTTGAGCGCAAAGAAACAAAGCGCAGCACAAAGAACCGTCCGTGACGGCGTGAGGCAACATTTGCATATTTGCACACACCCTAAGTTTGCCCAATCGCAAAGTTTGCGCTATCTTCGCACTTTGATAGTGTGCACGGCGAAAGCAAGGGCGAACGTTTGCTTGCGCATTGCCCGCCGAGGTGCACAAAAGATTGACCAATGACACGCATTCTACCCCTTTTCGTTTTATTTCTTCTACTCTTCGCCGGACAGTCGACATCGCTCCGTGCGCAGAGCGACGTACCGACCGCCAACCCCGTGATGGTCTACACCGATGCCGACGGACAGGAAGTGGAAGAGTCGAACTACGACGGGTCGGCACCCCTTCACGTCACCTTCAAGGCACAGCCCGAAAACGTCGGCACGCGCACCGCCCTCTACGAGTGGCGCTTCACTCGCGGCACAGAGACGCAGCCCTTCCTCATCCGTTACGAGGAGGACACGGAGTACGACTTCCGGGAAAGCGGTTCGTTCTCCGTAGAACTCCGCGTGAGCTTCGTAGAAAATGCCGACACCGTGCAGTACACGATGGACACTCCCTTCACGCTCACCATCAGCGAGTCGAAACTCGAAGTGCCCAACGCCTTCACGCCCAACGGCGACGGCGTGAACGACGTGTTCCGCGTGAAGGAAGGCTACACTAGCATCATCTCCTTCCGCGCCCAGATATTCAGCCGCTGGGGCAAGAAGCTCTACGAGTGGACCGACCTTGACGGCGGATGGGACGGACGTTCCGGCGGACACGACATGCCCGACGGCGGCTACTACCTCCACATCGAGGCACGCGGTGCCGACGGCCACAAATACAACATAAAGAAAGTAATCAGCCTGCTCCGCGGTTACTCAGAGAACGGAAGCACAACAAACTAAGTCCGTCAAACTCTCCTCTTCTCCCCCACCCTTTACAACATTCCTTGCTATACGTTCAGCAAATCCCATGTCTGAAAACAATATAGAAATACTCGGTGCCCGCGTACACAACCTCAAGAACGTCGACGTCACCCTTCCGCGCTACTCCCTCAGCGTCGTAACCGGCTTGAGCGGTTCCGGGAAAAGTTCGCTCGCCTTCGACACCCTCTACGCCGAAGGCCAGCGCCGCTACATCGACACCTTCTCAGCCTACGCCCGCAACTTCCTCGACAACATGGAGCGCCCCGATGTGGACCAGATAAGCGGCCTCAGCCCCGTCATCAGCATTGAGCAAAAGACCACCAACAAGAATCCGCGTTCCACAGTAGGCACCGTCACCGAGATCTACGACTTTCTCCGCCTTCTCTATGCCCGCGCCGGCGAAGCCTACTCCTACGAGAGCGGCGAGCCCATGGTGAAATATACGGAGGAGAAGATTGTTGACCTCATCCTCCACGCCTACGAAGGTTGTAAGGTATACCTCCTCGCCCCCCTCGTGCGCACCCGAAAGGGACATTACAAAGAACTCTTCGAAAGCGTGCGCCGCAAAGGATTCCTCCAGGTGCGCGTGGACGGCGAACTGCGCGAGATTGCCGTAGGCATGAAGCTCGACCGCTATAAGAACCACGACATAGAAGTGGTTGTGGACAAACTCCTCGTGCAAGAAAAGGACGGCGAGCGCCTGCGCAAAAGCGTGGCGCAGACCCTCCGCACCGGCGACGGCCTGATGATGATTCTCAATGCCGCGACCAACGAGGCCCGCTTCTACTCCAAGCGGCTCATGGACCCCGTCTCGGGCATTTCGTACCGCGAACCCGCTCCCCACAACTTCTCCTTCAACTCCACACAAGGCGCCTGCCCGAAATGTAAAGGACTCGGCTTCGTCAGCGTGATGGACCGCGAGAAGGTGGTGCCCGACCCTTCGCTCTCCATCAAGGCCGGCGGTCTTGCCCCGCTGGGCAAATACCGCAACACGCTCATCTTTTGGGAAGTGCAGGCCGTGCTTGAGGACTACGACTGCGACATCACCACACCCATTGCCGACATTCCCGAAGAGGCAATGGACGAGATCTTCAACGGGCACGCCGGCCGTCTGCGCATACCCTCCAAAGTGGCCCATACCACCGACGACGTCTACGTGCAGTTCGACGGACTCGTGAAATACATCCGCCAGATGGCCGACTCCGAGATGAGCACAGCCTCGCAGCGCTGGGCCGAACAGTTCTCCAAGACGGCTGTCTGTCCCGAATGTCACGGAGCGCGCCTCAACCGCGAAGCCCTCTCCTACCGCTTTGCCGGAAAGACCATTGCCGAACTGGCCGAGATGGACATTGCCCAACTCTACGACTTCCTCAGCCACGTGGAGCCTCAGCTCGGCACAAAGAGCCGCGCCGTGGCACACGAAATTCTCAAGGAACTCCTCGCGCGCCTCAAATTTCTCCTCGACGTGGGCCTCGACTACCTTTCCCTCGCCCGCTCCAGCATGACCCTTTCGGGCGGCGAGAGCCAACGCATACGCCTTGCCACACAAATCGGTTCGCAGCTCGTCAACGTGCTCTACATTCTTGACGAACCCAGCATTGGTCTCCACCAGCGCGACAACGTGCGCCTCATCAACTCCCTCAAGGAACTGCGCGATCTGGGCAACACCGTGGTCGTAGTGGAACACGACAAGGACATGATGCTCGCTGCTGACTACATCGTGGACATGGGCCCCAAAGCCGGACGCCTGGGCGGCGAAGTGGTGTTTCAAGGCACACCGAAAGAGATGCTCCGCCGCGACACCCTCACCTCACACTACCTCAACGGACAGCGCACCATAGCCATACCTGCCACGCGCCGCAAAGGCAACGGCAAGGTGCTGCGCCTCATCGGGGCCCGAGGCAACAACCTCAAAGGCGTGGACGCCGCGTTTCCCCTCGGCACGCTCATCGGCGTGACGGGCGTGAGCGGAAGCGGAAAGTCCACCCTCATCAACGACACGCTCCTCCCCATCCTCTCCCAACACTTCTACCATTCGCTGCGCGAGCCCCTCGCCTACGACCGCATAGAGGGTCTCGACGACGTGGACAAAGTGGTGGCCGTGGACCAGAGTCCGCTCGGACGCACCCCGCGCTCCAACCCCGCCACCTACACCGGCGTGTTCTCCGACATACGCACACTCTTCGTGGAACTCCCCGAAGCCAAGATACGCGGCTACAAGCCCGGACGCTTCAGTTTCAACGTAAAAGGCGGACGCTGCGAGACCTGTAAGGGCAACGGTTACAAGACCATCGAGATGAATTTCCTTCCCGACGTCTACGTGCCCTGCGAAGCCTGCCACGGCAAGCGCTACAACCACGAGACGCTCGAAGTGCGCTTCAAGGGAAAGAGCATTGCCGACGTGCTTGACATGACCATCAACCAAGCCGTGGAGTTTTTCGAGAACGTGCCCAACATTCTGCATAAGATAAAAGTGCTGCAGGAAGTGGGACTGGGCTACATCAAACTCGGACAGAGTTCCACCACGCTCTCCGGCGGCGAAAGCCAGCGCGTGAAGCTTGCCACGGAACTCTCCAAACGCGACACGGGGCAGACGGTGTACATCCTCGACGAACCCACCACGGGGCTTCACTTCGAGGACATCCGCGTGTTGATGGACGTGCTGCAGCGCCTCGTAGACCGCGGCAACACCGTCATCGTCATTGAGCACAACCTCGACGTCATCAAGGTTTGCGACTATCTCCTCGACATGGGGCCCGAAGGCGGACGCGGCGGAGGCACGCTCCTCTTTGCCGGTACGCCCGAAGCACTTGCCAAAAGCGGCGTGGGCTACACCTCCCGCTTTGTCCGCGAAGAACTCGAGGCACAAACTCTGGAAAAGAAAGAATAATCAACAAACAATAAACTACACACTATGTTCGAAAACCAACCGAAAGGTCTCTGGACCTTGGCCTTGGCCAACACGGGCGAACGCTTCGGCTACTACACCATGCTAGCCGTCTTTGCCCTCTTCCTCGGTGAGAACTTCGGTTTCGCCGCCGGCATGGCGTCCGAAATCTACACGTGGTTCCTCACCGCAGTCTACTTCCTTCCCCTCTTCGGCGGCATGGCAGCCGACAAATGGGGCTACAACAAGATGGTCGTCCTGGGCATCAGCATCATGTTCCTCGGTTACCTTCTCCTCTCCGTGCCCCTCGGCAACGGAGCCGTTGCCATCGGCGCCATGGGAGCCGCGCTCCTGCTCGTGAGCCTCGGCACCGGATTCTTCAAAGGCAACTTGCAGGTGATGGTCGGCGACCTCTACAACGATCCCAAGTATGCCAACCAGCGCGACTCTGGTTTCTCCCTTTTCTACATGGCCATCAACATCGGTGCGCTCTTCGCACCCACCGCAGCCACGAAGATTATGGAGTGGGCACAGAACAGTTTGAACTACTCGAAGGCCGACTCTTACCACTTCGCCTTCGCCGTGGCTTGTGCATCGGTCATCGTGTCCATGCTCATCTACTTCCTCGGTAAGAGAACCTACCAGCAGGTACTCACCACCGACAAGAAGGAGAAGGGAGCGACCAAAACGAGAGAAGAAGAAGAGATGAGTCCCGCCGAAACGAAGGAACGCATCGTATGCCTCTGCCTCGTGTTTGCCGTTGTTATCTTCTTCTGGATGGCATTCCACCAGAACGGACTTACGCTGACATGGTTTGCCGACGAATTCACGGCACGCAGCGCCACTGGCGTTACGGGCATGGAATTCAACGTGCTGAACCTCGTTTGGTGCATCTTCATGGTCTTCGGCATCTGCGGCCTTCTCTCCTCCCGCAAAGGTGCTTCCATTGTCAGCATACTCACCAACGTTGCGCTCATCGTAGTGCCCGCAGCCATCCTTGTGGCTACGTACTTCACCAGTGGCTCTAAGACCGTAACAATCGACGCTCCCATCTTCCAGCAGTTCAATCCCTGCTTCGTCGTAGCCCTCACCCCCGTGAGCATCGCCCTCTTCGGCTGGCTCGGACGCATCGGCAAGGAACCGAAAGCTCCTGTGAAAATTGGTCTCGGTATGCTCGTAGCTGCAGGCGCTTACCTCCTCATGACGCTCTCAAGCATTGGTCTTCCCGCTACGGACCACCCCAACCACGTGGCCGACGTGACGCCCAACCTTCTCGTTTCCACTTACCTCATCCTCACCTTTGCCGAACTTCTCCTCTCCCCCATCGGCATCTCCTTCGTGTCGAAGGTAGCTCCTCCCAAGTATAAGGGTATGATTATGGGTGGATGGTTCGTAGCCACAGCACTCGGCAACAAACTCGTGTCCATCCCCGGCCACATGTGGGACATGCCGCTTCCCGTCGTATGGGGAACGCTCATGGTCATCTGCCTCGTAGCTGCGCTCTTCATCTTCAGCATCATCAAGAAGCTCAACCGCGTGAGCTGATGCAACAAACAGCATAACGCAACTCCCGTAAAAAGGACACGGACGCAAAGGTTCGTGTCCTTTTTCGTTGCTTGAAAAGTAAATCGAAAGCCGCAAGTTGCACGTTCAGCACTAAATGCTTACCTTTGCCAAAAGACATTCCGCCTAGGCACGATTCATAAATCCCTTCAGCGACTGGGGCTTCAAGCGCATCTTCGGCCAAGAGATGACCAAGGACTTACTTACGGCTTTTCTCAACGACCTCTTTGCCGATGAGTTTGAAATCAGTTCGCTCACACTCAACAACAAAGAGCACCTCGGACTCTCTGTGGAAGAACGCGGCATCATATTTGACATCTACTGCACCACGAGCGAAGGAAAGCACTTCATAGTGGGAAAGAAGAGGACGAATGCACAAACAACTTTGAACGTTGGATTTACGTACTCAAGCATATGAATACATTTGAAAGAATGCCGTTCTTGGCACAAAACGCCGTAATCCGCAAACTAGCGGAAATCTCCGACCTCAACACGCTGAGCAGCAAAGAGCGCGTGAAGTACGACAAGAGCATACAAACTATGCGCGACGCCTATGCTACGTACCAGCACGCCTTGGAAAAAGGTGCTATCAACAATAGCATTCAAATAGCCCGAACCATGCTTTCCGCTGGCGAACCTTTGAGCAAAATAAGCCTTTATACTGGCCTTTCAGAAGAAGAAATCTCAAAGCTCTGAACGCTTCCAAACATAAACACATTGCGCCAAGCAAGCCTAACTTTTCACAAGAACGGCGCGCTTGGCACTTTTTTAATGTTTACCCTATAATAAAGCTACACTCCACAATGAACAAACCCCTTCTCACCGCCGCTCTCTGCGCCGCTGTGGCCACAGGAGCCTGTGCGCAAAAGCGTGCTTTCACCATAGAAGACCTCTACCGCGTAAAGAGCGTGTATGCCATCGGCGTTTCGCCCGACGGTAAGCAACTCACCTACACCAGCGGTGCTTCAAACTTGAAGGAACACAAATCGATGACTGATGTTTATGTGATGAACACCGACGGCAGCGCAGTGGAGAACATCTCCGCCGACGGCAAGAGCGGCAGCGCCACATGGAGCGCCGACGGCAAGCGACTCTATTTCACCGCTACCGTGGACGGACATCAGCAGATGTTTGCCTACTCCCTCTCCGACAAGCAGCGCACGCAGCTCACCGACTACGCCCTCGGCCTTGACGCCCCCGTTGTTTCACCCAACGGCCGCTACATTGCCTTCACCGCCCGCGTGCGTCCCGAACTCGGAGCCGACGGCGAGAAAAACGCAGCATGGGAGAAGCGCCGCGCCGAAGGTCCTGTCAAAGCACACATTGCCGACAGCCTGCTCTACCGCCACTGGGCGGACTACACCGACGGACTCTACACGCACCTCATCGTGTTCGATACCGAAGCCAAGACCTACCGCGACCTCACGCCTGGCAAGAACGAACTGCTCTTCTCGCTCGGCGGAGCTGTTTATGCCTTCTCGCCTGACAGCCGGGAGATTTGCTACGTATCCAAACAGGGCGCACATCCCGAAGCAAGCACCAACGCCGACCTCTTTGTCGTGCCGGTTGAAGGCGGAAAAGCAACGAACATCACCGCTGAGAACAAAGCCTGGGACGGTTCGCCCTGCTACTCGCCCGACGGCCGTTACATTGCCTACCGCATGCAGCGCGTGCCGGGCTATGAATCGGACCGCTTCCGCCTTGCCGTCTACGACCGACAGAGCGGCACGTCGCAAGTGTTGACGGAGGACTTCGACAACTGGGTGGACAACTACAAATGGGCTGCCGACTCGAAGAGCCTATACTTCCTCGCCGAAGAGGAAGGCGCGCAGCCGCTCTACCGTGTGGACATCGCACAAAAAGCCATAGTACCCGTGCTTACGAACCGCGCCATCTCGGAGTTTGACCTCGACAACCGCGGCTACGTTTACTTCACCTACAGCACCACGGGCAAGCCTTCGGCGCTCTATCGCCAGCAGATTTCGCATGCGCTCAAACAAGCGAACGCGCAGAAGGGCGGCCGCCGCTCTTTGTCCAAGGTGGAGGACGAGAAGCAACTCACCTTCCTCAACAGCGAACTGGAAGCGGAGGTGGACATCCGTCCGAGCGAGACGCTCTGGGTGGAAGGTGCTGGCGGCGACAAGGTGCAGGTGTTCATTGTGAAGCCCCACGACTTCGACCCCGCAAAGAAATATCCCCTTGTGCTCAACGTGCACGGCGGACCGCAGATGCAGTGGATGAATTCCTTCCGCGGCGACTGGCAGGTGTACCCCGGCGCCGGCTACGTAGTGGCCTACCCCAATCCGCACGGCTCCACCGGACGCGGGCAGGCGTTCTGCCGCGCCATTTCGGGCGCTTGGGGCGGTGCACCCTACGAGGACGTGATGAAGGTGACGGATGCGCTCGCCGCACTGCCTTATGTCGACTCCACACGCATCGGTGCCATGGGATGGAGCTACGGCGGTTACATGATGAACTGGCTCCAGGCGCAGACAAAGCGCTTCAAGTGTTTGGCTTCGATGATGGGCATTTTCGACACGAAGTCGTTCTGGGGCGCTACGGAGGAACTTTGGTTCCCTAACTTCGACCTTCAGGGCCAGCCGTGGAACTCTCCGCTCTACGAGAAGTATTCGCCTTCGTCGTATGTAAAGAACTTTGCCACGCCCACGCTCATCATCACGGGCGAGAAGGACTATCGTGTGCCCTACACGCAGAGTCTGCAGTACTTCTCCGTGCTTCAGACGCTCGGTGTGCCCTCGCGCCTCATTGTGCTGACCAACGACGGACACTGGCCCAGCAACCTCAACTCCATGCCCGTCTACTACAACGCTCACCTCGAGTGGTTCCACAAATATCTCGGCGGAAAACCCGCGCCTTGGAACACGGAGAAGATGGTGAACAACGAGATTGACTACTGATTCCGTTCGGCTAGGACGAACGACAACAACACAGAAAACCCCGCGAGGAGAAAGCGCATTTCTCTTCGCGGGGTTTTGTATGTTTTATCTATGTGGTCAGCAATGCGACTTATTCGAGGTAGGTATATCCATAGAGGCCGGAGCGATAGTTGGAGATAAACTCCTTACCTTCTTCGTTGGTAATCCTTCCTTCCTTCACGGCTTTGCTGACCCACGATTCGAGGCGGCGCACGAGGCGCTTCGGGTCGTACTGCACGTACTCAAGCACGTCGGCCACGGTTTCGCCGTCGATGGTCTTGTCGATGGAATAACTGTCTTCGTCGACGGTGACGTGCACAGCGTTGGTGTCGCCGAAGAGGTTGTGCATATTGCCAAGGATTTCCTGATAAGCGCCCACGAGGAACACGCCGATGTAGTAGTGTTCGCCTTCGCGGAACGAGTGGAGCGGCAGATAGGAAGTCTGCTGATTGTAGTTGACGTAGGCAGAAATCTTGCCGTCGGAGTCGCAAGTGATGTCCTGGAGCGTGGCGCTCTGCGTGGGCTTCTCGTTGAGTCGCTCGATGGGCATGATGGGGAAGAGCTGGTCTATGCCCCAAGAGTCGGGGAGCGACTGGAAGAGGGAGAAGTTGCAGAAATACTTGTCGGCCATCATCTTGTCGAGCGTGCGAAGCTCGTCGGGCACGTGCTTCTGGTGGTGGGCCAGTTCGCTAATCTCGTGCGTGATGCTCCAGTAGAGACTTTCTATCTGGGCGCGCGTCTTGAGGTCGATGATGCCGTGACGGAAGAGGTCGAGCGCTTCATCGCGGATGTCCTGCGCGTCGTGCCAGTCCTCGAGCATGGAACGGGGCGAGAGCTTGTCCCAAATCTCGGTGATGTCGTGAACAAGCTGGTGGTCGTTCTCGGAGGGGTGGAAGTCCTCGTTCATGTGGGGCATGCTGACGCTCTCGAGCACGTCGACGATGAGCACGGAGTGGTGGGCTGTGAGGGAGCGTCCGCCCTCGGTGATGAGGTTGGGGTGAGGAATGTTGTTTTTGTTGGCAGCGTCGACAAAGGTGTAGACGCAGTCGTTCACGTATTCCTGAATGGAGTAGTTGACGGAACTTTCGGAGTTGCTGGAACGCGTGCCGTCGTAGTCTACGCCGAGGCCGCCGCCGCAGTCGACGAACTCAATGTTGAACCCCATGGCGTGGAGCTGCACGTAGAACTGTGCGGCTTCGCGCAGAGCGGTGGAGATGCGGCGTATCTTGGTGATCTGCGAACCGATGTGGAAATGGATGAGTTTCAAGCAGTCGTGCATGCCCATCTCGTCGAGCATGCTGAGTGCCTGGAGGAGTTCGGAGGAGTTGAGTCCGAACTTGGAGGCGTCGCCGCCGCTTTCCTGCCACTTTCCGGTGCCGGAAGCGGCAAGTTTGATGCGAATGCCGAGGTTGGGACGCACGCCGAGCTTTTCGGCGGTGCGGGCTATGGTGACGAGTTCGGGAAGTTTTTCGACAACGAGGAACACGCGCTTACCCATCTTCTGGCCGAGGAGTGCGAGCTCAATGAAGTTCTGGTCCTTGTGGCCGTTGCAGATGATAAGGCTGTCGGAGTCCATGTTGGTGGCAAGGACAGCGTGGAGTTCGGGCTTTGAACCGGCTTCGAGGCCTAGGTTGTATTTCTTTCCGTGGCTGATGATTTCTTCCACGACGGGGCGCATCTGGTTTACCTTGATGGGGTAGATGATGAAGTGCTCTGCCTTGTAGTCGTATTCCTTTGCCGCGATGTTGAAACACTCAGAAGTTTTTTCGATGCGGTTGTCGAGTATGTCGGGGAAACGGAGGAGCACGGGAGCCGTGATATCTCGTGAGTTGAGTTCGTCAACGACTTCCTTCAGGTCTACTTTCACTCCGTCTTTACGGGGTGCCACGTAGGCGTGGCCTTTTTCGTTTATGCCGAAGTAGTTCACTCCCCAACCTTTGATGTTGTAGAGTTCTTCGGAATCTTCAATTCTCCATTTTCGCATGTGTGACGTGTGTGGAATGGGTGGATGTGCGGGGTTATTTGAGGCAGCTGATAATCTGCTCGGATACTTCGCCAATTTTTTCGAACGAGTCGAGCACGTCAACGTCTATTTCGTGTTGTGCCTTGGCGTAGTAGGGTTCTCTCTCGGCGAGCTGTGCGGCAACGAACTGGCGCAGTTCTTCGGGCGTTTTGCCTTTGAGCAGCGGTCTTTCGCCACGGCTCATGGCGAGGTGGCGGAGTATGGTGTCGACGGATGCCTTGAGGTAGAACACGTGACCGGTTTGGTTCATGTAGTCCATATTGTCGAAGTAGCAGGGCGTTCCGCCTCCGCAGGAGAGCACGATGTTTTCGAACTCTGCCACTTCGTGGAGCATGCGGCGCTCGAGGTCGCGGAAAGCCGCTTCGCCTTTCTCGGCAAAGATGGCTGAAATGGTGGTGTGGAAGCGCTCTTCGATGTACCAGTCGAGGTCGTAGAAGGTGCAGTTGAGCCTTCGTGCGAGGTCTTTACCAACGGTGGTCTTGCCTACGCACATGTAGCCGGCGAGGATGATGCTTTTCATGGCTTTACTTTGCTTTGCGCGCCGTTTTGGTGCGTGTGGTGCGTGAGGTGGAAGATGCTTTGCGCGGCGCGTCGTTCTTTACGATGGCGTAGCACTCCTCGGCGGTGAGGTTTGCAGCGCGTTCGGCGTCGGCCTTGGGTATCTTGTAGTTTTTCTTCTTGTAGACGATGTAGGGGCCCCAGCGTCCGTTGCGCACTTCGAGGTCGGGATCTTCGGGGAAGAGTTTGAGATGGCTTTTCTCTTCGGCTTCGCGCTTGTCCTTAATGATCTGTATGGCCTCTTCGAGCGTCACATCCATCGGATCCATGCCTTTGGGGATGCTCGCGTACTTCTTGTTGTGCTGTACGTAGGGACCGAAGCGACCGGTGTTGACCACGACGGGGAGGTCTTCGAACTCGCCGAGCGTTTTGGGCAATTTGAAGAGTTCGAGGGCTTCTTCGAGGGTGATGGTTTCGATGCTCTGTCCGTGGGCGAGGTTGGCGAAACGTGGTTTCTTGTCGTCGGAGGGCATGCCGAGCTGAGCCACGGGACCGAAGCGGCCTATCTTCACGCTGACGGGCTCGCCCGTGGCGGGATCGTTGCCGAGGAGGCGTTCGCCTACGCGGCGCTCGGTCTTCTCGTTGAGCGTACGTTCCACCTGGGGCTCGAAGTTTTTATAGAAATTGCTGATGAGTTCGGTCCAGTTGAGTTTGCCTTCAGCCACTTCGTCGAAGTCTTTCTCCACCGTGGCGGTGAAGTTGTAGTCCATGATTTCGGGGAAATACTGGAGGAGGAAGTCGTTGACCACGGTGCCGGTGTCGGTGGGCACGAGTTTGCCGCGGTCTGAACCTACGTTCTCGCTGAGCGTTTCGGTGAGGATCTGTCCGTCGGCGCTGAACTTGATTTGGGTGTAGGCTCGGGGAGTTCCTTCTTTTTCGCCCTTGGCGACATACTGTCGCTGCTGAATGGCCGATATGGTGGCGGCGTAGGTGGATGGACGGCCTATGCCGAGTTCTTCAAGTTTGTGTACGAGGGAGGCTTCGGTGTAGCGCGGAGGCTGCTGGGTGAAGCGCTGCTGGGCCACGATGTCGGTGCGCTGGAGTTCCTCGCCGTTGGTCATGGGCGGGAGGAGGGTTGAGCCTTCGGCCTGGTTGTTGTCGTCGTCGCCGTTGCTCTCGCGGTATACGCGGAGGAAACCGTCGAACTTGACAACTTCGCCTTCTGCGGCGAACGTTTCGCTGCGTCCTTCCACGTTGATGGTGACCGTGGTGCGCTCGAGCTGTGCATCGGCCATCTGGCAGGCGATGGTGCGTTTCCAGATGAGTTCGTAGAGACGTTTCTCCTGTGCTGTTCCGCTGATGGTGCTGCGACTCATGTCGGTGGGACGGATGGCTTCGTGGGCTTCCTGTGCACCTTTGGCATGGGTGTGGTAGGTGCGGCGCTTGTGGTAGGCGGCTCCCATGGTGTCGGTGATGACGGGTCCGCAACTGTTGAGACACATGTCGGAGAGGTTCATGGAGTCGGTACGCATATAGGTGATGAGTCCGGCTTCGTAGAGCCCTTGTGCTATGCGCATGGTCATGGCTACGGGATAGGAGAGCTTGCGCGCGGCTTCCTGCTGGAGTGTGGAAGTGGTGAAGGGGGGAGCGGGGGTGCGCTTTGCGGGACGTGTGGCAATGTCGGCTATGGTGAAGCGGGCCGTGCGGCAGGCTTCGAGGAAGGCTTGTGCTTCGGCCTCGGTGGCAAAGCGTTTGTTGAGTTCAGCTTTGAGTGTGGCGGAGGTGCCGTCGGCTGCGGGCACATTGAAGAAGGCCGTGATGCGGAAAGCTGATGTGGGGGTGAAGTTCTGGATTTCGCGTTCGCGTTCGACGATGAGTCTTACGGCCACGCTCTGCACGCGACCGGCGGAGAGACTGGGACGCACGCGGCGCCAGAGTACGGGAGAGAGTTTGAAGCCGACAAGGCGGTCGAGCACGCGACGTGCCTGCTGGGCATCGACGAGGTTGAGGTCGATGTGGCGCGGGTGTTCGATGGCTGCGAGGATGGCAGGCTTTGTAATTTCGTGAAACACAATGCGCTGTGTGGTCTTCGGGTCAAGGCCGAGCACTTCGGCGAGGTGCCAGGAGATGGCTTCCCCTTCGCGGTCCTCATCGGATGCGAGCCACACCGTTTGGCTCTTTTTGGCTTGAGCGCGGAGTTCCGAAACGACGTGTTTCTTGTCGGCGGGAATTTCGTATTGCGGTTCGAAGGTTTCGAGGTCTACGCCAAAGTTTTTCTTCTTAAGGTCGCGAATGTGTCCGAAGCTTGACATCACTTTGTAGTCTGCTCCGAGAAACTTCTCGATGGTTTTCGCTTTGGCGGGCGACTCGACGATTACCAAGTTCTTTTGCATGATTTTTTTGAATTATGGTGCAAAAGTAGTGCAAGGTGAGCGAAGAACGAAGAAAAGGCTAAGTTTTTCGTCGTTCTTCGCTCACCTTGCACTACTTTTAAGCAGAGACATAACTCTGGCACATTGGAAAAGTCCGCTTTTCCCGCAACTCCGCTCCTTATATATAATAATGTGTATGCCCCCTCATTTCAGCTCTCCCTCGAACGGCAACTGCTGGTCGCCGAGGCCGGCGAAGGAGCGGCGATGGTAGGGCGTGAGGCCGTGGAGGGCTATGCCCTCGCGGTGAGCTTTGGTGGGATAACCTGCGTTGCGGTCCCAGCCGTAGTAGGGATAGTCCTCATGGAGGCGGTGCATGTAGTCGTCGCGGTAGGTCTTGGCGAGGATGGAGGCTGCTGCTATGGAGAGGTATTTCCCATCGCCCTTGACCACGGTTTGCGAGGGCGTATTGCCGTAGGGTTTGAAACGATTGCCGTCCACAATGACAAACTGCGGACGCACCTTGAGTTTGTCCAGCGCGCGATGCATGGCGAGGATGGAGGCGTTGAGGATGTTGATGTGGTCAATCTCTTCGGGGGTCACAATGCCCACGGCCCACGCCACGGCGTCGCGTTCTATTTCGTCGCGAAGTGCATAGCGGCGCTTTGCGGTGAGCTGCTTGGAGTCGTTGAGGCGCGGGTTCTCGTAGTCGGACGGAAAGATGACGGCTGCGGCGTAGACGCTTCCGGCAAGGCAGCCGCGGCCGGCCTCATCGCAGCCGGCTTCGATGAGGCCGTCGGAGTTAAAAAGGGGAAGAAGCATGGATGGAGAATCTTTTGATGGAAGAACGGCAATGATATGGCTATTCCACAACTACGGATGTGCCGGTGGCGACAACCATGAGCATGGAACCGCTTTGGCCCACGGTCTCGTAGTTGAATTTCACGCCGACCACGGCGTTGGCTCCTACGGCCATGGCTTTCTGTGCCAATTCGTTGAGTACCGTTTCCTTTGCTTCGCGGAGCACAGCTTCGTAGCTCCGTGTACGTCCGCCGAAGAAGTCGCGCCAACTTGCGGCGATGTCGCGAAACACGTTGGTGCCGAAAATCACTTCGGCCGATACAATGGGGCAGTACTGCACAATGCGGTGCCCTTCAATGGAGGGAGTGGTGGTGAGTGTCATATGTTTGTGTGTTTGTTGTATTTTAAGGACGTCTACATTTCAATTAACCGCAAACTGCAACTTGAAGCGTATATTTTTGAGGATACGACTCTATATAGCCACATATTTTTGCAAGGGGCTATTGGGCGATTGTGGTTCGGTCATCTTTAGAGATTTTCCTAGAAGAGGGTCAATGTATTTCTTTTTCACCTTGTACTTGTCTTTTAATCCAAGATGTCTGCATATGTCTAATAAAGACCTAGGAGTTTGACAGAAAGTAACTACTGATAATTCTTTGTTTTGTACCATTTTACTTACTGCCTTTTCTTCGTTACTTACTGCCTTTCCTTCGTTACTTACTGCCTTTCCTTCGTTACTTACTGCCTTTTCTTCGTTACTTACTGCCTTTTCTTCGTTACTTACTGCCTTTTCTTCTATAGCGAAGCAACGATAGATGCGTGCGGTGAATTGGTTGCCTTCCTTATCGTCTACAAACTCAACATGAGTATCCTCGGCAAGTACACGAGGAAGACCGGAGCCCAGCCCGCGGTAAGGCATCGTTTTTGCTCCAAAATTTGCAATCAAGGGATTTCTCGCAAAAGAATTGCCCATTTTGATTTCATCTAAAGTGTGTCCCCCAAAGACGCAACCAGGATTAACGATTTCAACCCTGTCGTCGAAAACGAAAAGGCGAATAGCTGCAGGCTTCAACAAATCATTGTGAACCAAAGCATTTTGAATAAGTTCTTCCAATACAGTTTCCGGAATTTCGAGTTTCCCTATTGAATTGAACGACTGACCGCTTTGAGTGCGACGGAGACACGACTTTAGCCACATCATAGCTTGTTCATACATTTCGGGGATGGTACCATCAATGTCACGACTATCTCGGTATTCTTTTCCAGACAAATCGTTTCCATAGAACCACACTGCCTTTATGACGAAAGTAGGGGCATACCATTGAGGCTGCTCACCGAAAAAGAGCAAACCGGCTTTAGTAAGCCTTCCAACGCTGTCCGTTACATGCAAGTTACGCAATAGTTTAGCCTTGGCGATTCCAAAATTTTTCAACGGCTTGTTGTAAACATTTTCAAAAAACCGATCCAACGCTTTGCTGTCTAAATCTTCTGCTGACGTGCCTTCTATCCCCATTTCATCAGGAAAGAACTCACGGGAATCTTGAAACAGCCCAAGTATCTCACTATTTTCAGTAACGCGACGTTTATCTGCACCTTGTTTTACCCAAATGCTTCCAGATAAATCCTTATATGGTTTGTTTCGACCTCGCAGAACTACTACGACGAGTATCTTCCTCTCATTTAATTCCACCACATCTGTTTGGATATAAATGGTAGGACGCACATGCTCGTTGGCAGCGTTGCCAACCTCGCGTGTGGTCTTTTGAATGTCGTCGTAGTCGAGTCCTACAATGTCTCCAGTTTTGTCTTCCACGCCAAACAAAATGACACCACCTTCGCCATTGGCAAAAGCCACCATTTCTTCAGCTACCTGCTTTTGAGATGTAAAGTGTAGCTTGAACTGTACACGGCTCGTTTCGCCGCAGCGTATAAGTTTGTATAATTCTTCTTGTGTCATTTTCTTATATTTAAACCATAGTTTATCCGTAGACTATCCTTTGGAACAACAATAAGCTATATTTGAATTTACATTGTGTAGTCTAACGGCCACTTTCTTCAGAACAAAAGCGGCAACACAATGACCATGACCACACCGATGGCCACTTGGAGCGGCAGACCCACTTTCACGTAGTCGATGGGTTTGTAGCCACCGGCCGACATCACGAGTGCATTGGGCGGAGTGGAGAAAGGCGAGGCAAAACACATGCTGGCGGCCACCGTGACGGCCATCAGCACGGGCACAGCGCTCATGCCTTCTGCCGTGGCGGCTTGGAGAGCGATGGGGGCCATGAGCACGGCGGTAACCGTGTTGGAAATGAAGAACGTAAGAATGGATGTGCCTATATATATGGCTGCGATGAGCGCCGTCGGCCCCATTCCGCCCACGGCGTGGACAAGGCCCTGCGAGATGAGTTCCGACGCGCCGGTCTTCTCCAGCGCGGTCGACATGGGGAGCATAGCGCCGAAGAGGATGATGCTCTCCCAGTTGATGGTTTTGTAGGCGCGTTCCATGCCTCTCACGCAACCGGTGAGCACCATGGCGGCAGCGGCAAGGATGACGGCTGTCACGGGGGCTATGGGGATGAAGTCGAATGCCATGGCGGCTACCATGAGGAGCATGATGAGGGCAGCGAGGGGGGCCTTGTAGTCGAGGGTGACGCGCTCGAGCTGATCCTGCGGGCGGCCGATGACCACGTAGTCCGTGCCGTCGGAGGAGGAGAGGCGCGAAATGTTGTCCCACGGACCTTGAACGAGAAGGATGTCGCCGGCGTGGAGGCGGCGCTGCTTCATGTCGTCGGTGAAGATGGTGTTGTGGCGGCGTATGCCGAGCACGTTGAGCCCGTATTTGCGGCGGAAGTCGGCTTCGACCACGGTGCGTCCGGCAAGGGCGGAGGTGGAGAGGAGAAGTATCTCGGCCATACCCACGTCGTAGAATTCCAGTTTTCGTTGTCCGTTGTCTTTGAGCACGGTGAGGGCGTTTTCGGCCACCACGAGCGCCACGCTTTCGGGGGCACCGCTCAGGCAGAGCACGTCGTCGGCTTCGATGCGTGTGTCGGCAAGGGCGCGCTGCTCCACGTGGCCGAGCGGAGCGGTGGTTTTGCCGCTGTGGTGGCGCACCTCAATGACGGTGACGCCGTAGCGCCCGTTCACGTCGAGTTCGCCGAGGCTATGGCCTACCATTGGCGACGCGGCTCCCACACGAACGGCCTTCACGCCTTCGCCTATGCGGTATTCGGCGGCCAGTTCTTCAAGGGTTTTTCCGCCCTTGGCAGCAGTGGCGGTTTTCTGCCCGTTGAGGAAACGCCGACTGAGGGGGATGAGGACCACGATGCCTACCACAATGCATATGATGCCCACAGGAGTAAAGGAGAAGAAGCCGAGGGGCTCGTAGCCGGCTTCGACGAGCACGTCGCGGACTATGAGGTTGGGCGGGGTGCCGATGAGGGTGAGCATGCCGCCCATGCTGCCGGCGAAGGCGAGGGGCATGAGCAGACGGGACGACTTAAGGCCCGCACCGCGTGCCAGACTGACAACGATAGGGAGCATTAGGGCCACGGTGCCTGTGTTGCTGACGAAGGCTCCCACGCCAGCGGTAGTGAGCATGAGGAGTATGAAGAGGCGCGTTTCGTTCTGCCCGGCCATGGAGAGTATGCCAGAGCCTACGCGGGAGGCGAGTCCGGTGCTGAAGATGCCTCCGCCCACAATGAAGAGTCCGGCCATCATCACTACGATGGGATTGGAAAATCCGGCCAGGGCTTCTTCGGGTGTGAGCACGCCGCAAAGCACGAGGGCAAGGGCTGAAAGTATGGCCACGAGGTCGGAACGCAGCCGTCCGCTCACGAAGAGCACGGCAGAGAGGGCTAGAATGATGAGGGTCGCTGTCATGGGCTGTGGGAATTAGGGGTAAAACGTAAGGTTGTGAGAAGAAAGAACGCCTCTGCAACGAAGAGGTTATTCAGCGAGTTCAAAGATACGCAAAAGCCTCGGTACAAGCAAATGAATGAGGGTTTTGCGCGAGGCGTTAGAGCATGGGGAATGTAAAACATGGGGTGGGGTGTAACGCATGGAGGTGCAACGCATGGGGGTCACGTCTCCGACGTGACGCTCTACAGGCCACACAACTCCGCACTCATCAGTCACGTCGGAGACGTGACCTCCATGCGTTAGCACCTCCATAGCAAACAAAAATTCCAAGGCTTGAAATTAAAATTCCAAGGCTTGAAATTTAAATTCCAAGGCTTGGAATTTTTGTCCCAAACTAGGGAATTTTATTTGGGACTGCACATACTTGAAAATCAGCACGTTAGAATCTCACGCCAAACAACGGCCGTTTTTTCGCAAAAACGCCTGATTTTTGCCGTATCCGTGGCTCGGCACCGACACTGCGCCCCACCCTGCTCCACTCGGCTTAGAAGCGCTGACTGGCAACGGATTAAAACACCACGATTAAGGCAATTGTGGAGGCTAAAAAGAAAAAAGTGTAGCGCGGTGGGGAAATGTGGGGGAAAATCCGTACTTTTGGAATCTCTAAGAAACTGTCATGACATTCGCAGGAACCATCGAAGCCAAACTCGACGAGAAAGGACGCGTGTTCTTTCCCTCCGAATACCGGCGCCAGCTCATGGTGCCGGACGCGCAGTTGGTGGTTCGGCGCGACCTTTACCAACCCTGTCTCGTGGTTTACCCCTTGAGCGTGTGGCAAGCCGAAGTGGCGCGCGTAAAACGCTCACTCAACGCGTGGGATGCCCGCCAAGCCATGCTTTTCCGCAAATTCATGGCGGAAGCCCACACCGTGCAACTCGACTCGAGCGGACGCATGCTCCTTCCCCGCCGCCTCGCCGCGGCATGCAGCATGAGCGCAGCCGTGTGTTTCGTCGGGCTCGACGACCGCGTGGAACTTTGGGCACAGGAAGTGATGCTACGCGAATTTCCCTCCGACGACGAGCTTGCCCAATCGTTCGGCCAACTCCTCGCCCCTTTACAACTGCCCGGCCCCACGGCAGAATTGTAAGGCGCAGCGCACGCGTCGTCCACAAGGCTTATATATGAGAGGAACACCCATTATTATATATAAGCACGTTGCCCGAAAAGGGCGGCAGAACAGCAGAGTGCTACTTTGTCAGACATTCTTACTCCACATTCTTCACCCACTTTCATTCCCGGCACATTATGTACCACATTCCCGTGCTTCTGAACGAAACCGTCGACGGCCTCAACATCCGCCCCGACGGCAACTACGTTGACGTAACATTCGGTGGAGGCGGCCACAGCCGCGAAATTCTCCGCCGCCTCGGTCCCGACGGCCACCTCTACAGCTTCGACCAAGACGCCGACGCTGAACAGAACGTGCCCGAGGGCGACACGCGTTTCACCTTCGTGAGGAGCAACTTCCGCTACCTGACAAACTGGATGCGCTACTACGGCGTGGACGGCGTGGACGGCATATTGGCTGACCTCGGCGTGTCGAGCCACCACTTCGACGACGAAGCGCGCGGATTTTCCTTCCGCTTCGAAGCCCCGCTGGACATGCGCATGAACGGACGTGCGGGAATGACAGCTGCCGACGTGGTGAACACCTACGACGAAGAGCGACTCTCCAACGTGCTCTACCTCTACGGCGAAATGAAAAACTCACGCCGCATAGCCGCCGCCATAGTGAAGGCGCGCACTGCCAATGCGCTGCTCACCATAGACGACTTGCTCTCCGTGGTCAAGCCGCTCATGCCGCGCGAAAGGGAGAAGAAAGACCTCGCCCGCGTGTTCCAGGCGCTCCGCATAGAAGTGAACCACGAGATGGACGCCCTTCAGGAAATGCTCGAAGGCGCACTGCAAGTGTTGCGGCCCGGCGGACGCCTCTCGGTGCTTACGTACCATTCGCTCGAAGACCGCATGGTGAAAAACTTCATACGCGCCGGACGCATTGACGGCAAGGTGGAACAGGACTTCTACGGCCGAAAACTCACGCCCTGGCGTGCTGTCAACAACAAGGTGATTCTCCCCTCAACGGAAGAGCAGGAGGCCAATCCCCGCAGCCGTTCCGCAAAACTCCGCATTGCCGAAAAACTCTGACCGGCACGCGAAAGGGCAATCCGCCAATGCAAACCGCCTCACCACCACGCTACCCCACCCCTCATTTCGCAGAAAGAAATGTCAACGCACAACGAAGAACATAGAGATACGCCAGTTTTCGAAGAACGCGACCTTCACTCCGAAAACCTTGAGGCCCAGTCCTCCCCCACCGACGCTTCCGCCGATGACGAAACGCGTGTGTCTGAGGCCGACAGCGCTTCGGCCGACGACGCTGGGCAAGAAGCAAAAGACGCCCGCCCCAAAGCCGACGATGACCTCCGCTCCACCCTCAACGACATCCGCAAATTCGTCGATTCGGACGACACGCCTAAGAAGAAAATATCCCATAAAGTAAGTCTGGCAAGCATCCTCGGCGGCGACATCCTTGCCGGACCCTGGTTTCGCAAACAGATTCCCTACATCATCATGGTGCTGGCAATGGGCATCATCTACATCAGCAACCGCTACACCTGCCAGCAAAAGATGATTGAACAGAAAAACCTCAACGACACGCTTCTCGACTGCCGCTACAAAGCACTCACACGTTCCGCACAACTCAAGGAACGCATGCGACGCAGCTACATCGAGGAATCGCTCGAGGACACCACACTCCAAACGGCCAACACGCCATCGTACAACCTTAAAGTGGAAGATGAGTAAATGAAGTTTCCCGCAACAAAAGTCATGCAGCGCTACGGCGTGATTGCCGTCCTCGTCGTGCTCATCAGCTTTGCCATCCTCGGCAAGGCTCTCTACACCATGACCGTACGCAAGGAGTACTGGCAAGCCGTGGGCGAACGCTTCAAGCGCGAAAACATTCCCGTCGAACCCACACGCGGCAACATCCTCGCCGCCAACGGCGAAGTGCTCGCCTCGTCGCTCCCCGAATACAAAATCTTCATGGACTACATGTCGTGGGAGAAGGACGAGAAGCGACGCGCCAAGGACCAGAAGCGACGCGACAGCATGTTGCTCCACCCCATGATAGACAGCATATGCCGCGGCATGCACGACATCTTCCCCGACATCGACCCCGTGGCTTTCGCCGCCTTGCTCCGCGAAGGACGCGCGAAAAAGAGCCACCACTGGCCGCTCTACGCCAAACGCATCACCTACATCCAGTACCGTCAGGTGAAGAGTCTGCCGTGGTTCCGCAAGTCGAAGGGCTGGAGCGGATTCCACGAAGAGGAATACAAAACGCGCACCAATCCCTACGGCCGCCTGGCCATACGCACCATCGGCGACCTCTATAAAGGTAAAGACTCCGCACGTACGGGTCTCGAACTGAGTTTCGACTCCGTGCTGCGCGGCACTCCGGGTTCGGCCCACAAGCAGAAAGTGCTCAACCGCTTCCTCACCATCGTGGACCGTCCCGCCGAGAACGGCTGCGACGTGGTCACCACGCTCGACGTGGGCATGCAGGACCTCTGCGAGAAGGCACTGAACGACAAACTCGTGGAAATCGGTGCCAACTCTGGCGTGTGCATCCTCATGGAAGTGGCCACCGGCGACATCAAGGCCATGACAAGCCTCACCCGCATGGCCGACGGCACCTACCAGGAAATCAACGCCGACGCCGTGAAGAACCTCTACGAACCGGGTTCCGTGTTCAAACCCATGAGTTTCCTCGTAGGTATGGACGACGGCTACATCCACATGACCGACCAAGTGGACGTGGGCTGCGGCATACGCGAAATGTACGGCCGCAAAATGCGCGACGCAAACTGGCGCTCGGGCGGTAGCGGCGTGGTCACCGTGCCGCAGATTTTGCAAAAGTCGCTCAATGTGGGCGTAAGCACACTCATCGACCGATATTACCACAACGACCCACGACGCTTCGTGGAAGGCATCTACCGCATTGGCGTGGCAGAAGACCTCCACATCCCCATTCCCGGTTATGCCCGTCCGCGCATCAGAATGCCCAAACCCGACCTCTCCAACTGGTCCAAAACAGCACTGCCGTGGATGAGCATCGGTTACGAAACGCAGATCCCGCCCATCACCACCGTCAACTTCTACAACGGCATAGCCAACAACGGCAAACTCCTGCGTCCGCGACTCGTGAAAGCCATCATGCGCGGCAACGAAGTGGTAAAGGAATATCCCATCGTCGTGCTCCGCGAACACATGGCCAAAGCCGATGCGGTAAAGAACATTCAGGACTGCCTCGAAAGCGTAGTGAGCGTAGGTCTCGGCAAGAAAGCCGGTTCGCCCTACTTCCACGTGAGCGGCAAGACGGGCACGGCGCAAGTGTGGACGAAGAACGGTTTCGCCTCGCAATACCTCGTGTCGTTCGCCGGCTACTTCCCCTCCGAACAACCGCTCTACTCGTGCATCGTGTGCATACAGAAAGGCGCACCAGCTTCGGGCGGCGGAATGTGTGCCCCTGTGTTCAAGCGCGTGGCTGAAAGCGTCATGGCACAGCGCCGTGTGAACGACTACTCTCAAGCACGCGACACGCTCCATTCGCTCAATCCGCTCGTCGACGCGGGCAACCTCAACGCCGCACAGGCCGTGCTCGAAGAACTCGGCATAGCATGCAAGAGCAACGTAAACCCCGAAAACACATCCATCACCTGGGGACTTTGCACCACCACCAACCAGGGACTGCAACTGGGCGAAGTGAAACTCACCGCTCAGAACGTAGTGCCCGACGTGCGCGGCTATGGTCTACGCGATGCCCTCTTCCGTCTGGAAAAGATGGGACTCAAAGTGAGCATTCGCGGTGTGGGACAAGTGAGCCGGCAAAGCCTCGAGCCCGGCCACGTGTTCAAGCGCGGCGAGAAGATTGAGCTCACGCTCGGCGACCCCGACATTTTGCCTCCCGCTGCCACCGATTCCGACTCCACGGCACATCCCGCCACCAAGCCGACACCCGTGGCCGAAGAACCCGACCACGAGGCCATCCCCGGACATACGGTGAAGACGAAGCCCGCCGCCGAGACTTCTTCCAACAAGACAAAAAACAAGGACGCCGACAACAAGAATGGCAACAATACGAAGAAAAAGCCCGAGAACCCTGCCGACGACCCACGAAGAAGACAACGATAAGAAAAAATAAAAACATACGACAATGAAATTGTCCGACATCCTCAAAACCATAAGCGTCAAAGCGTCGCACGGCGACCTTGACCGCGAAATCAACGGCGTACAGATTGACTCACGTCTCGTAGAAGAGGGCAACCTCTTCATAGCCGTCAAAGGCACACAGGCCGACGGCCACGCCTACATACCCAAAGCACTCGAGAAAGGCGCTGCTGCCGTTCTCGTTTGCGAACCCATCCCCGCCGATGCACCCGATGGCGTGACCTACGTACAAGTCGACGACACGGAAGACGCCGCCGGCCGTGTGGCCACACTCTTCTATGGCGACCCCACCTCACGCCTCAAGCTCGTAGGCGTGACGGGTACGAACGGCAAGACCACCATTGCCACCGTTCTCTACAACATGTTCCGCGCCTTCGGCTACAAATGCGGTCTTTGTTCCACGGTGTGCAACTACATCGACGGACGCGCCGTGCCCGCCGACCACACCACCCCCGACCCCGTCACCCTCAACCGTCTGCTCGGCGAAATGGCCGACGCCGGTTGCGAATATGCCTTCATGGAATGCTCTTCCCACGCCATCCACCAGAAGCGCATAGCCGGACTCCACTTCGCTGGCGGCATCTTCACCAACCTCACACGCGACCACCTCGACTACCACAAGACGTTCGAGAACTACCGCGACGCCAAGAAGGCTTTCTTCGACGCACTCCCCGCCGACGCCTTCGCCATCACCAACGCCGACGACCGCAACGGTTCCGTCATGGTGCAGAACACGGCTGCTACCGTCCGCACCTACTCCACACGCACGGCAGCGGACTTCAAGGGACGCATTCTCGAAGAAAGCATCGAAGGCATGCTGCTCGACATCGACGGTCGCGAAGTGAGTGTACGCTTCGTGGGCCGCTTCAACGTGAGCAACCTGCTTGCCGTCTACGGTGCCGCCGTAATGCTCGGCCACGAGCCCCAAGAGGTTCTCCGCATCATGTCGACGCTGCGCCCCGTCAACGGACGCTTCGAAGCCATCACCTCTCCCGAAGGTTTCAGCGCCATTGTGGACTACGCCCATACGCCCGATGCACTCGAAAACGTGCTGACGGCCATCAACGAGATTGTTCGCGGCAAGGCACAGGTCATCACCGTGTGTGGTGCCGGCGGCAACCGCGACAAAGGCAAGCGTCCGCTCATGGCACAGGAAGCAGCCAAACGTTCCGACCGCGTGATCATCACGAGCGACAACCCGCGCTTCGAAGAACCGCAGGACATCATCAACGATATGCTCGCCGGTCTCGACGCCGAACAGATGAAAAAGACCATTGCCATCACCGACCGCCGCGAAGCCATCCGCGCCGCAGCCATGATGGCCCACAAGGGCGACGTCATCCTCGTAGCCGGCAAAGGCCATGAGCCTTACCAGGAAGTGAAAGGCGTGAAGCACCACTTCGACGACCACGAAGAAATACGCCGCGCCTTCGGACTCGAAGCGTAAAGCACAGCCCATTCCTCATTAATGCTCACAAGGCCCATTAATGCCCAAGCCCATTAAGCCCATTAATGCCCATTAGGCCCATTAATGCCCATTAAGCCCCAATTCGCCCATTTGCACATCGGCGAAGCCACATTTGCACATTCGCACATTTGCACATTTGCACATTAACCCTCTCTCATGCTCTACTATCTTTTCCGCTTTCTTGAGCAGTTCGGCGTGCCCGGTTCGGCCATGTGGTCGTACATCTCCTTCCGCTCGCTCCTCGCGCTCATCCTCGCCCTCGTCATCTCCGCATGGTTCGGCGAGTATTTCATCCGCTGGATGAAGCGCCACCACATCAGCGAAACGCAACGCGACGCTTCCATTGACCCCTTCGGCGTAAAGAAGATTAACGTCCCCTCAATGGGCGGCATCATCATCATTGTGTCCATCCTTGTGCCCTGCCTGCTGCTCGGCCGTCTGCGAAACATCTACATGATTCTCATGCTCGTTTCCACCGTGTGGCTCGGCATGATTGGTTTCCTCGACGACTACATCAAGATATTCCGCCACAACAAGGAAGGTCTCGCCGGACGCTACAAAATAGTTGGCCAAGTGGTCCTCGGCCTCGCCGTAGGTCTCACGCTCTACCTCAGTCCCGACGCCACAATACGCGAAAACATCGAGATGCAGCGCAAAGGCAACGTCACCGAGATTGTCCACAAGAGCGAACCCGTCAAGAGTACCAAGACAACCATTCCGTTCGTCAAAAGCAACAACCTCGACTATGCCGACGTGGTCGGCTTCTGCGGCAAGTATAAGACGCAGGCAGGATGGATTCTCTTCGTCATCGTCACCATCTTCGTCATCACCGCCGTTTCAAACGGCGCAAACCTCAACGACGGCATGGACGGCATGGCGGCGGGCAACTCCGCCATCATCTGCATAGCACTAGGCATTCTGGCCTACGTGTCGAGCCACATTGAATACGCCTCCTACCTCAACATCATGTATGTGCCCGGTTCGCAGGAACTCGTCATCTTCATCTGCGCCATGGTCGGTGCGCTCATCGGCTTCCTTTGGTACAACGCCTATCCGGCACAGGTGTTCATGGGCGACACTGGCTCACTCACCATCGGCGGCATCATTGCCGTGTTGGCCATCATCATCCACAAAGAACTCCTCCTCCCCATCCTCTGCGGCATCTTCCTCCTCGAAAGCCTCAGCGTGATTCTGCAAGTGGAGTACTTCAAACTCGGTAAGCGACGCGGCGTGCGTCAGCGCATCTTCAAGCGCACACCCATCCACGACAACTTCCGCGTGCTCCCCGAACAACTCGACCAAACGTGCCGCTACGTGCTCCGCAACTGGCCGCGCGGCGTATGGCACGAGTCGAAAATCACCGTGCGCTTCTGGATTACGACCATCATCCTCGCCGCACTCACCATCATCACTCTCAAGATTAGATAGTCCTCTCACACTGTAATCACAATGAAACTCGTAGTTTTAGGCGCTGCCGAAAGCGGCGTGGGCGCTGCCATTCTTGCGCAGAAAAAAGGTTACGACGTGTTTGTTTCCGACATGGGAAGCATTCAGCCACACTATAAAGAGATGCTCTCCTCCCACCACATTGCCTGGGAAGAGGGGCACCACACTCCCGAGCTTATCCTCGATGCCGACGAGGCCGTAAAAAGTCCCGGCATCCCCGAAACGGCTCCCATGGTGAAACAACTCATTGAGAAAGGCACGCCCATACTCAGCGAGATAGAATTTGCCGGACGCTACACCGATGCCCGCATGATTTGCATCACGGGTTCGAACGGCAAAACCACCACCACCTCGCTCATCTACCACATCATGAAGAAAGCCGGCATGGACGTCGGCCTTGCCGGAAACATCGGCCATAGCCTCGCCCTTCAGGTAGCCGAAGCGCCCCATGCCCACTACGTCATAGAGCTTTCGTCCTTCCAGCTCGACAACATGTACCGCTTCCGCGCCAACGTGGCGGTGCTCCTCAACATCACGCCCGACCACCTCGACCGCTACAACTTCTGCATGCAGAACTACGTAGACTCCAAGATGCGCATCCGTCAGAACCAGACGTCCGACGACACGTTTATCTATTGGGCGGAGGACGGACACGTGCCCCACGAACTGCCCAAATACGACGTTGAGGCGCAGTGCTGCGGATTTACCGACGAGCCGCGCGAAGGTTCTTCGGGCTACGCTGACGGCGACAAGTTCGTCATCAACGCACCCGTCCACTTCGAAATGCCGCTCAGCGAACTCTCACTTCCCGGCCGCCACAACCTCCGCAACTCCTTGGCTGCCGCCACCGCTGCCCTCGCCGCTGGCGTAGATCCTGCCGTGGTGCGCGAAGGTCTGTCGGACTTCCCCGGCGTGGAGCATCGCCTCGAGAAAGCCGGCACGGTGCGTGGCATCCATTTCGTCAACGACTCGAAAGCCACCAACGTCGACGCCTGCTACTGCGCCCTCGAAAGCATGAAGACGCCCGTGGTGCTCATCCTCGGCGGAAAGGACAAAGGCAACGACTACGCCGCGATTGTTCCCTTCGTACGCGAGAAGTGCCGCGCTTTGGTCTACATGGGCGTGGACAACGCGAAGCTCCACGACAACTTCGACGCACTGGGCCTTCCCGTAGCCGACACCCACTCCATGAAGGAATGCATGGAACAGGCTGTGCGCCTCGCCCAACCCGGCGACACCGTGCTCCTCAGCCCCTGCTGTGCCAGCTTCGACCTCTTCCACAACATGGAAGACCGTGGCGAACAGTTCAAAGCCTGGGTGAAAGCATGGGAATGAGCATCAGCCGCACGAACGGCCAAATGCTTCTTGGGTGATTCGAAATTACCACCCTTATATACGATAAGAATTCTACCCCGACCACAATGAAGAAATCATTAGGCTCGCTCTTTATGGGCGACCGCGTCATCTGGATCATCTTCTTTCTCCTCTGCGCCATCTCCATCGTGGAGGTGTTCAGCGCCGTGAGCACACTCACCTACAAGAGCGGTAGCTACTGGGCACCCTTGCGCCAGCACGTCACCTTTCTCCTTGGAGGTGCTGTAGCGTGCTGGGTGTTTCACCGCATAGAATGCCGCTTCTTCCGCGTGTTCCCTATACTTCTACTCCCAGTAAGCATATTACTTTTGGTTTTCACCACCTTCACGTCGGCGGAAGTCAACGAGGCGGCACGATGGTTTAGCATTGGTTTCGTACGTTTCCAACCCTCCGAGTTGGCGAAGTGCGCCGTAGTGATGACCTCAGCGCTCATTCTCTCGCAACTGCAAACGGAGAACGGAGCGGACAAGCGGGCCTTCAAATACATCATGTGGATGACGGTGCCCATCTGTTTCTTGATATTCACGGAGAACCTCTCCACCGCGGCCATACTCTTCCTTGTTGTGGTGCTCATGATGTTCATCGGACGCGTACCGCTCGTGCAGTTGGGCAAACTCTTCGGCGTCATCTTCATCAGCGCTGCGCTCTTCGGCGGCATCATCTATGCATTGGCCAAAAACGACACGGACCACAAACTGGCAGAAATACCTTTGGCCGGCAAAGTGTTTCACCGCGCCGAAACATGGATTGGCCGTATCGAAGCCCGCACGAACGAAGACTCCGACGATCCGGCAAAGTTCGACCTCAACGACAAGACGGCACAAGTGGCTCACGCCAACATTGCCATTGCCAACTCCAACATTATAGGCCGCATGCCGGGCAACTCCGTGGAACGCGACTTCCTCAGTCAGGCATATTGCGACTTCATCTACGCCATCATCATTGAAGAAACAGGCATCTGGGGCGCTGCCCTCGTATTGCTGCTCTACATCTTCCTGCTCTTCCGCGTGGGACGACTGGCGAGCCGATGCGAACACACCTTCGCGCCTTTCCTCGCCATGGGCCTCGCACTGCTCATCACCACGCAAGCCTTGGTAAACATGTGCGTAGCCGTTGGTCTTGCCCCCGTCACCGGCCAACCCCTCCCGCTCATCAGCCGCGGCGGTACGTCGGCCATCATCAACGGCATCTACATCGGCATGATTCTCAGCGTGAGCCGCTACGCCCAGCAAACCGCCCAACCCGAGCACACCAGCTTCGACGGTCCCCTGCGCGGCGTGAAGCGAGAAGAAAAGGACATGAAAGAACTAAAGAATGCGCAAGCGCAAGTGAATGCGTAAGCGCATGGAGGTCACGTCTCCGACGTGAAGGTGAGGCCGTTTAACATTTAAGAAAATGCGGCCTCTCGCAGCCCTCTCCAATCCACACGCTTCAAGCACGAACGAAACACTTCGACGGAACACCCGAAACGCCCGCGAACACCACTAAACACACACGTTGAGCGACAAAAGCGCACATCGGCGAAACGGCCCTCACGCCCCTTCCCATCACCCCTTCGAAAGCCTTTTGCAAACGTTAAAGTGGTGAGTATCAAGCACCCGAGTTTGCAAGACTCAGAAAAAATGCGTACCTTTGCAGGCGTAAACCTCACGAGGAGAGAGGTCCAACGCCGTTGAAGCGCCGCGTGCGCCACACAACGTGCCGCCGACACGCCCTCTGGCGGAGAGCCGAAAGTCCACGACCCGAAGCCCTCATCGCAACGCCAATCCAAGCACTCTCACCCCAACGCCGGATACTACCCACTGCCGCCCCAAAAGCCGCAGACACCGTTTCCGCTGCACCCACACAAAGTGCAAAACGTCACCCCGTGACAAAAGTCGCCCCAAACCTCAGGCAAAGCACCCGTCACTCCTTATTATATAAGGCGCACATCGGAGAAGGAACGACAAACACGTCGCCCGCTTCGCCCGTAGGCCAATGCGCATCCCGTCCATCCACACTCACAGCATGGCTAAGCTAAAGTGAGCACACGAGAAGACGGGAACAGTTACCCGGCGGTCCTCGTGGCAAAACAAACCACATGAAGTTAAAACAAACCATTCTTCTTTTAGCAACTCTCTTCTCATTCATCATCACCCCCGCCCTGGCACAGAACCACGGCGACGCCACTTACTACGGCAATCGTTTTCACGGCCGACGCACCAGCGACGGCTCACGCTACCACAAAGACTCACTCACCTGCGCCCACCGCACACTCCCTTTCGGCACACTCCTTAAAGTGCGCAACGTGAAGAACGGACGCGAAGTCGTGGTGAAAGTCACAGACCGCGGCCCCTTCCGCAAAGGAGGCATTGTAGACCTTTCCATGGCCGCCGCCAAGGAGATAGGCATGGTAGCCCAAGGCGTAGCACGCGTTGAAGTCACCGAAGTGGGACACGCAGCCAACAGCAAAGGCCGGACCTACGACGAAATGGGCGATGCCGTAGCCGACTACAAACTCCCCGAAGCCCGATACATCGACCCCGCCACCGGCCAGTACTACACGCTCACCGAATGGCGCGAACGCGGCGAACAAGCACAGAAGCGCCGCATGGCAGCTGCTCGCAAGAAGCTCCAACCCAACTACCGCATACTCGACACTAAACTCATGGCGCAAAAAGGAAGCGTAAAAGCCCCTGCCGCCAAACTCCGCTAATCGCAAACCAACAGCAGCGGAAACACATCATACACAATTATACAAACACCGCTGCCCGCCTCTTCAGCAGAAGAAGCGGGCAGCGGTTTTATTGTATCACATCTATAGGCGCTTAGCATATAGATGTGCAACACATGGGGGTGCAACGTATGGGGGGTCACGTCTCCGACGTGACGCTCTACACGCCGTCACGGACGGTTCTGCGTGCTGCGCTTTATTTCTTCAACATCTTTAGTCAAGTCGGAGACTTGACCCCCATGCGCTTCGCCTTATGTTCCTGGCACTCGACAGTTAAGTCGGAGACTTGACCCCCATGCGTTGCACATCTAAGCATTGCACATCTATACTTTGCGCCCACAACAACAAAGCACGTCACCCTCATTTTATCGTCTATAGACGACAAAACTGACTACTTTTTATCGTCCATAGACGACAAACGCAAACCTTCGGCCCATCTGAGCGAAGAATTGTGCACCCTCCGTTCACCAATATTTACCCACAACTATTTAAAAACCTTACGGCGGAAACAACACCTTATATATATGCGCGCGCGAGAATAGAGAACATGCATATTCATCCAATATGCAAGAGTTTGCCAATATCTGTTCTCAAAAACGACACGAAAGTTACGCCGAGAAAAGCAAAAAGGGCAAATATTCACCAAAACGTAACGATTTTGTGTGCACTATAAGAAAAAAGTCGTACATTTGCCAGCAAAACCCAATTGTCGCACTATGCGTCATTCACGCATATTTCCACAGAACGACCTTAACTGAGCCTGAAAAGCGCAAGCCTCGCAAGAGGTTTGAGCAGGTTCGTTAGTGTCCTAGGTAGTCTAAAACTAAACAAAGGCTAAAAAGCAGTTGGGAAACCACAACAGAATAATGTTTAATTTAATGGTGATATTATGAACAAAAAGTTAGTGCTCTTGGGAGCCAGCCTGCTGTTGACAGCAGCCACGGCTTCAGCGCAGAAACTTGTGACGGGTAGGGTAACCGACTCGCACGGCGAACCCGTGATGGGTGCAACCGTTCGCGTGCCCGGTACCAAAATCCTTACCACCACAGACGCTTCTGGTAACTTCAAGCTCAGCAACGTCCCTGCATCCGCAAAGAAGCTCAACGTTTCCTTCATCGGCATGCAACCTACCACCGTCAGCGTGGCAGGCAACGTTAATGTAGTGCTTCACGACAACGAACTCGGCGAAGCCGTAGTGATCGGTTATGGTTCTGCAAAGAAACTCGGTACCGTTGTAGGTTCCGTGAAGAAAGTAGGATCTGAAAAAATCAATGGCCAGCCTACCGTTGATGCCTCCGACGCACTCCAGGGTAAAGTATCTGGTCTTACCGTACTCAACTCCTCTGGTGACGCCGGTTC
Source organism: Prevotellamassilia timonensis (assembly GCA_963589615.1). Taxonomy (GTDB): domain Bacteria; phylum Bacteroidota; class Bacteroidia; order Bacteroidales; family Bacteroidaceae; genus Alloprevotella; species Alloprevotella timonensis_A. The sequence continues at coordinate 44,102 of CAVALA010000004.1, read as the reverse complement.
ACTCGGCAACGTAAGCATGCAGATTCGTGGTGCCGGTTCGCTCTCCGCATCTAACTACCCCCTTATCGTAGTCGATGGTTCACCTGCCGGTTCTTCCATCTTCTCCATGCTCAACGACAACGATATTGAAAGCTACACCGTGCTCAAAGACGCATCCGCAACCTCCATCTACGGTTCGCGAGCTGCCAACGGTGTAATCTTCATCACCACCAAGCGCGGTCGCTCCGGCGAGAAGGCTCAGGTCAACATCGGTCAGAAGATAGGTTGGAGCCAACTCTCCTCACCCGCCAGCCACAACATGATGAACGCCTCCGAGCTTCTCAACTTCCAGCTCGAGAACGGCGTAATCACCGCCACTCAATACGCTCAGTACAAAGCACTCGGTTACAACACCAACTGGCAGAAGTACAACTTCGACAATGCCGCCCCGATGTACAACACCGACTTCTCCGTACGCGGCGGTTCGGGCAACACCACCTACTACGTGTCTGGTTCTTACATGAAGCAGAACAGTATCACGAAGATCTCTCACTTCAAGCGCTACACTTTCCGCACCAACCTTGAAACCAAGCCCAAGGAATGGATGGCTCTCGGTGTGCGTCAGAACATCACCTACACCGACCGTCTTGCCGACGGTTACACCAACCAGCGCCGTGGTAACTCGCTCTACAACGCGTCTACCTCATCTTATTGGCTCCCCGCCTATTGGGGCACAGACCTCGACGAGAACCACCAGTTCATCGGCTCCGAGATTATTGGCGGTGTATATGACCGCTATTGGCTCTCTGACATGCAGCCCCGCACGTACAACGACGTTGTATACAACGGCGTAGGCTACATCACACTTACTCCCGTCAAGGGCCTTACCATCAAGTCACAGCTCGGTCTCTACGCCACCGACACCCGCTCATCGGGCTCCGTCAGCACCAAATTCCCGGGCAATAACGATATCGGTACGGCCAGCGAAAGCCACTCGCGCGGTTCCGTTTGGACCATCACGAACACGGCAGAATACAAGTTCGGCTTCACCACAGGTAACGACAACAAGCACGAACTCACCTTCCTCGCCGGTCACGAAGGTATCAAGAGCACGAGCAAAGACTTCGGCTTCAGCGGTACGGGTATCACCGACGACCGCCTTGCCAACATTGGTAGCACTATCATCAGCAGAGAAACCGTAGCCGGCACGAGCAAGAGCTACAGCTATGCCAAGTACGAATACCTCTCGTTCTTCGGCCGCGGCGACTACAGCCTCAACAACAAATACTTTGCCAACTTCACCATCCGTAACGACCAAAGCTCACGCTTCGGCCGCGAAAACCGCGGTGCTATCTTCCTCAGCGGTGGTGTGATGTGGAACGTGATGAACGAAGACTTTATGGCTGTAACCAAAGGCTGGCTCACCGACCTCCAGGTGAAGTTCTCCGTAGGTACCACGGGTAACTCCGAAATTGGTAACTACAATAGCCTCGGTTTGAACGGTAGCACCACCTACAACGGCAACAGCGGTTGGGTACTTTCACAGCCCGCCAACGAAAAGCTCGGTTGGGAAAAGCAAATCCAGTACAACTTCGGCTTCACCGCCCGCCTCTTCGACCGTTTGAACGTAGAGTTCAATACCTACAAGCGTAACACCACCAACATGCTCATGGGCATGCCCCTCCCCTACACCACCGGTTTCTCTTCACAGACCGTCAACGTAGGTAAGATGAGCAACCGCGGTGTGGAACTTGAACTCGGCTACGACGTGTTCCGCTCGAAGGACGCCTACATCAACGTCTACGCCAACTACTCCTACAACGTAAACCGCATTGACGAACTCTTCAACGGCCTCAGCGAATGGCCCGTTACCGAGAGCGCACTCAACTACATCGTAGGTAAGAGCATCAACTACTACCTCCCCATCTTCGCCGGTATCGACAAGACGGATGGTAAGCAGATGTGGTACAAGGCTGGCTACAATGGTGGTCAGGTATACGAGTACAACCCCGAGACCATGACGAAGACCTACAGCGACGACCTCTCCCAGGACACTGGCAAGCAGATCACCCCGCCCCACGCAGGTGGTTTCGGCTTCACCGCAAGCTGGAAGGGTCTCACCCTTACTGCAGACTTCTCTTACGTGCTCGGCAAGTACATGCTCAACAACGACTACTACTTCCAAATTTCCGCTACGAACGCTGCACAGGGCCTCAACGTAAGCAAAGATATGCTCAACATGTGGAAGAAGCCGGGCGACGAAACGAACATCGCTGCCTTCAGCGAGCAGTCGCAGTTCGACACCCGCGTGCTCCAGAACGCATCGTTCATGCGTCTGAAGAACCTCTCGCTCTCCTACAACCTTCCCAAGCGTTGGATGGAAGCCACTCACTTCTTCGAGAACGTACGCCTCAACTTCACCACGCGTAACCTCTTCACCGTCACAAAGTACACTGGTTCCGACCCCGAAGTGGACAGCAACATCGGTATTGGCTCATACCCCGCCACCCGTCAGTTCACACTCGGCATCGACGTGACGTTCTAAACAATAGGTTTAATTCAAATCGAACAGAAACAAATGAACAAATACATCATCAAGGCTCTGCTCTGCTCAGCATTGGCTGTTCCCGTCCTGACTTCGTGCGAACTCGACCAGTATCCTACCACCAGTCTGCCCTCCGAGCAGTCTTGGCAGACACTCACCGACGCTTCAACGCACCAGAACGGCCTTATCGCTCTGCTTCGCGGTGTAGCTAGCGGATATGGAGCTGTACAGGAAGCACAGTCTGACCTCTTCAACCAGTCAAGCAACTCCGTTACCTACCGCATGGTACACAACTGGACGTTCACCACGGCACAGTTTGAAGGCGACGGTCTCTACAGCGGCAACTACAGCCTCATCACCAATGCCAACGACATTCTGAACAACATCGACAAGATCAAGTTCACAACCGAGGGCGATTCAGTTTACTACGGTGCATACACCAAAGGTCTTGCCTACTTCGGACGCGCCTGGGCCTACAGCACCCTGGCTATGCGCTACTGCAAGAACTACACGGCCGAAACGGCAGCCTCTACTCCCGGCATGCCCCTCGTGACAAAAGTAGACGTAAGCCTTAAGCCTTCACGTTCAAACCTGGCCGACACCTATGCGTTCATCCTCAGCGACATCGAAAATGCCAAGAAGTACATGAACGACAAGGACGAGAGCGACTTCACGCTTCCTCACTACTACGCAGCGGTGGCTCTCGAAGCACGTGTAGCACTTCAGATGCAGGACTACGAAAAGGCCCTCTCTTCAGCCGAAGAAGTTATGGGCGCTTACGAACTCTGCACCAGTAAGGACGCGCTCACCAGCCTTTGGACTGACGACAACGCCGACGAGCGCACTGAGCTCATCTACCAGCCTATTTACACAACGACTGAGCGCAGCAGCCTCTACGGTATCTTCATCTCTCACCACGAAACGAAGGAATACTACACGCCCGACTTCATCCCCACCCAAGGCCTTATGGACCTTTACAAGCGCGGCGACCGTCGCAGGGACATTTTCTTCAAGAGAGATGCACTCATGAGCGGTTCCTACACGACCACCGCTTACTTCCTCAACAAGTTCCCCGGCAACCAATCGCTCCTTGGTAGCAGCGACAACGCCACGACGTCGTTCTACAACATGCCCAAGCCCTTCCGCACTGCAGAGGTTTACCTCATTGCCGCTGAAGCCGCTTACAAATTGGGCAACACGGACAAAGCGCTCGAATACGTCAACGCTCTTCGCACGAGCCGTGGTGCTTCCAAGCTCACCAGCACTGGCGACCAGCTCTTCTCCGACATCAAGGACGAGTGGACACGCGAGTTCGTAGGCGAAGGCTTCCGCCTCAACAACCTCAAGCGTTGGGGTGACGGCTTCACCCGCATGGCGGCACAGAGCCTTCCCGCAGGTTTCCTTGTAACGGAGAGCGGTGTAATCGGTCAGACCATCAGCGCCGACAACTACCGCTTCGTTTGGGAATTCCCCGCCAACGATCTCCAGGCCAACAAGAACCTCGAGCGTAACTGGCCCACTAATTAATTAAAAGGCACGGCGCGCCGGCCTTAGTGCAGACGCGCCGCGCCGTAAAGTCAAACGCTAACTTTCGACACAACAATGAAACTCAATATTAAAGCCCTGGCAGCTTCGCTTGCCGTGGGATTGGCCTTGGTTTCTTGCAACAACGACTTTGACGAAACCGACTACTCCCCCGTAGTGTCCGAAAAAGCCGAGCTCGGCATATGGACACGCCAATACACGCCCAGCGGATCTAAGCCCTACACCGTGAACCTCACGGTCAACGCAAAAGGCGACACCATCTGCGACGTCACCTACTACGACGCTGCATCAAAAATGGCCAACGTCTACGCCGGCGGAACAGTTTCCTACAACAATAAGACGGGCATGATTACCGCCAACTTTGCAGAGGACGCTGAAGGTACACCCGCACGTGCCACAATCACCCCCAGCAACGACAAGAGCTACTACATTGTAAACCTCTACAACGTCACCACAAGCGAGAGCGGCAGCGAGGTTCTCTCCAACATCGACGACTTCATTGCCGTTAGCTCCGACACCATCTCCGTACTCGGACGTTGGGAACTCGCCGACGGACAGACCGTACAGCTCGACATCGACGGCAAGGCATACTTCGTAAGCGGAGACGACAAACTCCAGGAAGGTACCTACACCTTCAACGGAAAGAGCGGAAGCATCAACATAGGCGGACAGACCTATGCAATGAACTTCAACGCCAACGGCAACGGCCAGATGTCCATCAACAACGCCTACGCAGGCCACGTAATGTCACCGCTGCCCAACGACTGGGCTGAATACGCCATCGGTAACTACACCTCCGGCATCTTCGGCAACTCGTTCGAAGTGACGCTCTACTACTCCGCAGCACGTAGCACCTACCGCATGAACCCCTATGCCTCACTCTTCGGAGAAGACGGCAACAATGCGCCCACAGCATACCTCTTCACCTGGACACAGTCTACCGACCAAATCACGATGAAGACAACGAAGGGTCTCAGCCTCGGCTATTCACACCAGACCTATGGCCCCATGTCGCTCAGCATGCCCTCTGCCGACGACGTGGCAAGCTGGAACAGCTCAAATCCTAGCCAAACAGTCAAAGCCACTGGCGTAAGCGGCAACGAGTTCACCTTCTGCTGGAACGTAACGGTATCGGCCGGTTCCTTCGGTCTGTACAACGACACCTACGAACTCACCGACTTCGTAGTAGACTCTGAATAAGCATAGACTTTAGTTAATAAAAAAATGCGGCTTTTCCCCAAACAAGGGAGAGGCCGCGTTTTTTTTATCTCCATCTAATGTTTTCTTCCGTCTTTTCGTAACTTTGCCACAAAGTCAAATGCTGTAATGGTCATTAAATTAATGGCCATTACTAAATAGGGCGTACAATTTCGTGTTCCGTTTTATAGTCTGAAATGGATATCGATTCTGCTTAATTCCAAAGGAAAATTTGCGAAAACGATATGTACGCCCTAACTACCAGAGTAGTTACTGCGAAATATAAAGAAGTGAAACTAATGGGCCTCTCGATGGAGGATATGTAGGGATAGGGAAAGTGAGAATGTGGAAGCGCATGGGGGTCACGTCTCTGACGTGACTGAGGAGCGTGAAGAAGCGGGGCACAAGCACGCAAAAGCGTCCGTGACGCCGTGTAGAGCGTCACGTCAGAGACGTGACCCCATGCGTTAGCACACGCATACGCTGCCCCCATGCAGTTGCAAAGGTAACATGCCACATCCCCGATTTCCAAATTTCTCGGCAACGTAAAGTGCCAGTACTGGTGTCAAACTCCAGAGAATCGGCACAGAACTCTTTACTTCCCCAAACCACCATTTACACGCTTGCCTTCAACGTTTTAGCCGAACCTCACTAAGCCAAAATCTGACCAAAATCCATACAAAAAAACTGCGCACGAAAGAAGCACGCACATAGCCTCGCACATCACGCGCGTAAGGCGTGTTTCGTACCGGAATGTTCAAAAGAAAGGAGAAGCAAAGTTTTGTAAGTTTTGGGCTGCGGGCCCAACGTGTTGGGCTGGGAGGAAATTTTGATTTGCGACCTTGGAATTTGCGTGCGCAAGCGCGCAAAAATGCTTATGCAAATGTTTGCAAACAACTTTCTACGAGCTCAACGTGTTGAGTAAGGCGCAAATTAAATTTTTCGGCCTTGGATTTATGACTGAATGCCCAGGGATTGCAGAACCCATGCACTTACGCTCAGATTGAGAGAACAAAGGAAGCCGTGTAGAGCGTGACGTTTTGAAAACGTCACCCCATACGAGGCGCTTTTCACCCCTCACACTGAGCGTATTCCGAAAAAAGTTTGTAATTTTGCACCCGATTTCAGAACAGAGGACAGATTTGGCTGCTTGCAACCTCTCAAAAACAATGCTAAAACTCATACCGCCAGGCACCACAAGGCCGGCACAAAGGTATGGAGCAAAAAGTTTTGACACACAAAGCCACAAAGCTGAACCACCTCTGCCTGCTGCCCGCAACGGAAGCAGGCCTTTTTTATCACCCCACATACAATCAACAAAAAAAGAATGGGATACCTCTTTACATCCGAATCGGTGTCGGAAGGACACCCCGACAAGGTGGCAGACCAAATCTCTGACGCCGTGCTCGACTCGCTGCTCGCACAGGACAGCAACTCGAAAGTAGCTTGCGAAACGCTCGTCACCACCGGACAGGTGGTCGTGGCAGGTGAAGTAAAGTCCGAAGGCTACGTAGACCTTCAGAAGGTGGTGCGCAAAACCATTGCACGCATCGGTTACACCAAAGCAGAATATAAGTTCGAGGCCGAGAGCTGCGGCATCTTCAGCGCCATCCACGAACAGAGCGCCGACATCAACCGCGGCGTGGACCGCGCCAACCGCGAAGAGCAGGGTGCCGGCGACCAAGGCATGATGTTCGGTTACGCCAACAACGAGACCGACACCTACATGCCCCTCCCCCTCTCCCTCGCCCACGACATCGTGTACGTCCTGGCCGAAATACGCCGCGAAGGCAAGGTGATGACCTACCTCCGCCCCGACTCCAAGAGCCAGGTGACCGTGGAGTACGACGACAACCACCACGCACGCCGCATCGACACCATCGTGGTAAGCACCCAACACGACGATTTCATCTCCGCCGAGCAGGCCGGTTCGCAGGAAAAGGCCGACGAGCAGATGCTCGCACAGATCCGTCGCGACGTGGAGGAGATACTCATTCCCCGCGTCATCGAAGAACGCGTCAACACGCCCGAGATTAAGGAACTCTTCCACAAGGGCGACATCAAATTCTACGTCAACCCCACGGGCAAATTCGTTATTGGCGGTCCCCATGGCGACACGGGTCTTACGGGTCGTAAAATCATTGTGGACACCTATGGCGGCAAAGGCGCTCACGGCGGTGGTGCATTCTCCGGCAAGGACCCCTCTAAGGTGGACCGCTCAGCCGCTTATGCCGCACGCTACATTGCCAAGAACATGGTAGCCGCCGGTGTGGCCGATGAAATGCTCGTACAGCTCTCCTACGCCATCGGTGTGGCAGACCCCGTGAGCGTATACGTCGACACCAACGGACGTTCACACGTCAACATGACCGACGGCGAGATTGCCGAACAAGTCAAGAAGCTCTTCCACCTCCGTCCGGCACAAATCGAAGCCGACCTCAAGCTCCGCCAGCCCATCTACGAGGAAACGGCATCGTACGGCCACGTAGGTCGCGAATGCCAGACCGTCACGAAGGAGTTTGAACTCCCCAACGGCGAGAAGGTGACTCGCACGGTGGACCTTTTCACCTGGGAACGCCTCGACCGCGTGGACGACATCAAGAAGGCTTTCGGACTCTAATTCTAAGTCAATGAACATCACAGTCTACAGCGCTTCAAGCGGACAGGTGCCCGCACCCTACGTTGAAGCCGCACGGGAACTGGGAACACTCATGGCCCAAGCCGGCCACACGCTCGTCAACGGTGCTGGACGCACCGGACTGATGGGCGCGTGTGCCGATGCCTGCTTGGCTGCCGGAGGTGAAGCCGTGGGAATAATCCCACAATTTATGGTAGACCAGCACTGGGAACATACGGGCATGACGCGCCTCCACATCACCCCCGACATGCACGAGCGCAAAGAACTCATGGCCGAAACGGGCGACGCTTGCATAGCGCTTCCCGGCGGTGTGGGAACGCTCGAAGAACTCCTGGAGATTATCACGTGGAAGCAGCTCGGACTTTACGTCAAACCCATCGTGGTGCTCTCCACCAACCACTACTACGACAACTTGCTCGCCCAACTGGCCAAAGCCGTCGACGAGCAGTTCATGCGTCCGCAGCACGGCGCCATCTGGAGCGTGGCCTACACACCCGCCGAGGCCATCCGCCTTTGCGAAACGACGCCCCTATGGGACAAGTCGGTCCGAAAATTCGCCGCGATGTAGGCATCACGGATGCTTTTGCGTGCTTCGCCCCATGTCTAGTGTAGAGCGTGAGGCTTTGAAAACCTCGCCCCAAAACTTAGCCACAAACCAAGTCTGCATGCTACAAGACTCTCTTCATCACACCACAGCACCTGCGGCCGAACCTTACGACTTCGAAGCTTCGGGTGCAGAAACGGAAGCCGCTTCGCCCACCGCGAGGTGGCACCACCGAACCGTGGCCGTTGCAGACACCACCCCACCCGACCCCAAACTGATGAAGCCCCTTGCTCCAGGGCAAGCGCTCACCATGAAACCCCAACTCATGGACGAGGACTACTGGAGCAACGGACTCATACGCTTCGAGAAGTCGCAACTACTGCAAGAACTCGACAGCGTGACGGGCATGGAACTCACCACCACCACGCTCAACCTCAGCGGAAAAGCGGGCGACCCCATACCCTACCGCTTCCGCACGGACAACTTCGTCACCATCGTGCTCCTACTGAGTTTCTTCCTCGTGGTGTGGGTCATCTCGCGCTCGAGAACCTTCCTCGAACACAGCGCAAAGGACTTCTTCCATCCACGTCAGCGCGAGAACCTCTTCGCCGAACGCACCGAAAACGAACTGCGCGGACAGCTCTTCCTCGTGTTCCAAACGTGCTTCGTGCTCGCCGTGCTCTTCTTCGACTGCACGCAAGAACTGCAGCAAGAGGTGTTCAACCAAGTGTCGCCCTACAAGTTGTTGGGCGTGAGCACTTTCGGCTTCTGCATCTACTACGGACTGAAAGTGGGACTCTACAACTTTGTCAACGCCGTGTTCTTCAACCGCGAGCAACAGAAGCGATGGGCCGAAGCCTACATGCTCACCGTGCTCGCCCTCGGCGTGTCGCTCTTCCCAGTGGCCCTGCTCGTGGTCTACTTCGACCTCAGCTTCGCCCACCTCATATGGGTCACTGCAATTCTTTATGCAGTAGACAAATTATTGTTAATATACAAAGCATATCATATATTCTTTCATTATCCATTCGGCTGGGTGCATTTAATTTTGTACTTTTGCACCCTCGAAGTGACGCCTGCCTTGATTCTCTGGCGAGCGTTAACCTACACAAACAACATACTGCTGACAGTCAATTAGTTAAACCGTAGGAGCAAACACACCTGCTCCCGCCTCAGCCGAACAACCAAAGTAGTCCATGATCAAGAAGATTCTTGTTTCGCAGCCGAAACCTACTTCAGAAAAATCTCCCTACTTCGAGATTGCCGCCAAACATCACGTCGAATTCGACTTCCGCCCCTTCATCAAAGTGGAAGGACTCACCTCACGCGAATTCCGTGACCAGAAAATCCAGATTCTCGACCACACCGCCATCGTGTTCACCTCACGTCACGCCATCGACTTCTTCTTCACGCTCTGCAAGGAAATGCGCGTGGCCATCCCCGACGACATGAAATACTTTGGCATCTCGGAAACCATCGCGCTCTACATACAGAAGTACGTGCAGTACCGCAAGCGCAAGGTCTTCTTCGGAAGCACAGGCAAATGGCCGGAACTCGTGACCGTCATGGCAAAGCACAAAGCCGAAAAATACCTCGTTCCGCTCTCTGACGTCCACAACGACGACATCGCCACCATGCTCGACGCCAAAAAGCTGAAGCACACGGAGTGCGTGATGTACCGCACCGTTTCGGAAGAATTTCCCAAAGACGAGCCGCTCAACACCGACATGGTGGTGCTCTTCACCCCCGCCGGCGTAGACTCGCTCCTCTACAACTTCCCCAACTTCAAGGAACTCGGCATTAAGCTCGCCTGCTTCGGTCCCGCCACAAAGAAAGCAATGGAAAATGCCGGACTCGACGTGGAACTCAGCGCACCCACCGAAGCCGCACGCTCCATGACCACCGCGCTCGACATCTACCTCGACGAGCACAAAGCATAAAGGACGGTTCCTTTTTAGGGCGGTTCTTATCAAACCCATCGATGTGAGAACGTGAAACATTCCGCATTGCCGCAAGCAACACGTGCAAGAAGGCAAACGGAATTCACATTCTCACATCGTCGTTTATGGGGACACATCCCCCACTACACACAAATGAAAACATACACATTCCCCAAAGCCGAACACTTGTGCTTGAAACGCGAAATTGAAGCACTCTTCTCTGCCGGAAGCGCATCGATGACAGCCTTCCCGCTGCGCCTCACGTTCCGTCAGGCCGAACGCCCAGAGGGAGAACCGAGGGTAAGGGTGATGATGAGTGTGTCGAAGCGACATTTCAAGCACGCCGTAGATCGCAACCGCGCAAAACGGCAAATGCGCGAAGCCTACCGGCTTCAGAAGTTCAACGTGCTCGACAATCTGCCCGAAGGCACGGCCTACAACGCCGCCTTCATTTGGCTCTCCAGCACACCGCAGCCTTCCAATCTCGTACACAAGCGGATGGGCAGTCTGCTCCACCGCATGGCGGAACGCATACAAAAAGCCACATCCACACCGAAAAGGCAGCTAGGAGAATGAGCCACAAGACGGACACCCACAACGCAGAGTGCACAACGAACGAAAACAGAAAGAGCGCCCTTGCGACCCTTTCCGCATTTGTAGCCAAAGTGCTCATCTGCCCCATCCGCTTCTACCAGCGCTACATCTCGCCGCTCACGCCGCCTTCATGTCGCTTCACACCCACTTGCTCACAATATGCCGTAGAGGCGCTGCAGAAGCACGGCCCGCTGAAAGGGCTCTACCTCGCCATCAAGCGCATTCTGCGTTGCCACCCCTGGGGCGGACACGGCTACGACCCCGTGCCGTGAGCGAACTTTCAAATTGTAAAAAAATGGATTTCCACACGCACAACCTCAACGCACCGGCAGGCAGCGCCATAGTGAATCTGCCAAAGGAATGGACGGAAAGTCCCGAACTTTTCGTCCCGCGCCAAGGCGTATGGTATTCGGCAGGACTCCACCCTTGGTGGACGGAAAATGCAAACGCGACAGACCGCATCATGGCGAGTCTGCCGCGTTTGCTCGTTCATCCCCAAATAGTAGCGCTCGGCGAATGCGGACTCGACGCCCTTCGCGGCGCACCGCTCGACGTACAGGAACGGCTGCTCTTGCAGCAACTCGAATGGGCCGAAGAGCACGCGTTGCCCGTCACGCTCCACATCGTGAAAGCCTTCGACCGCCTGCTGCACATCAGCAAAACGTTTCGACACACAACCACGTGGACCGTACACGGATTCCGCGGAAAACCCGCCCTTGCCGAGCAACTCCTCAATGCCGGACTCGACCTCAGCTTCGGCACAAAACGCAACGAACAATCCTTCGCCCTCACGCCCCCCTCGCGACGGCACGAAGAGACCGACGAGGACTATCAATAACCGAACGCAAAAAGAAAAATCAAAAAAAATCGGCAAAGCCTGTAACTTTTCCCTTCCTCATCCGTCTTCCTAATTAGAAAGCCAAAAATGAAACAAATAGATTTCCGCCGCGACCTGCTTCCGCTTAAGGACAAACTGTTCCGACTGGCCCTACGCATCACGCTCAATGCACCCGAAGCGGAGGACCTGACGCAGGACACACTCATAAAAGTGTGGAACAAGCGCGAAGAGCTTGGCGACGTCGGCAACCTAGAGGCTTTCTGCATGACCACCTGCCGCAACATGGCGCTCGACCTCATTGCCCGAAAAGAACGCGAAACGCTTTCCATCGAAACACCCGGCATTGACGCTTCCGACAACGGACGCACGCCAGAGGAAGAACTCGAGCACCAGGACAAACTGCAGCAAGTGCACAAACTCTTTCAGGCCTTGCCCGAAGCACAGCGTACCGCCATGCAACTGCGCGACATAGAAGGACTCTCCTACGCCGAAGCCGCAGAAGCCATGCAACTGAGCGAAGCTGCATTCAAAGTGACGCTCCACCGAGCACGCAAAACCATCAAGGCCCAATACGAAAAGATTGACAACTATGGACTATAAATATATTGAACAACTGCTTGACCGCTACTGGGAATGCGCCACCTCGCCCGAGGAGGAGAGCATTCTACGATCGTTCTTCAGCCAAAAGGATGTACCTGCAGAACTGGAGAAATACAAGAGCTTGTTCGTATATGAAAACGCGCAAGCCAAACTCCACCTCGACAAAAGTTTCGACAATCGCGTGCTTGCCGCTGCCGGCATAGCAGAGGAGACAGACGAGAAGCCCTCACCCAAAGTGGTGAAGATAGGGCACGTAAGCCTTGCCACCCGTCTGCGTCCCTTGTTCCGCGCTGCAGCAGCCGTGGCCATCGTCACGCTTCTCGGCACCGCCGCCCAACATTCCTTCAACCGTCAGGACGAAGCGCCTGCCGGATGGGACTACAACGGACAGGCTTACAAAGACTCCTACGACGATCCCCAGAAAGCCTACGAAGCCGGAATGAAAGCGCTTGAAATGTTCAAGCAAGGTCCGCAGACTGCTGCCGTCGATTCTGCACACGCCAAGACCGAAAAGTTGCGATTCAACGAGAAAGACTGATGAAACGCACCTTATCTCTTCTCCTCGTGATGCTGCTCAGTCTCACGGCATGGGCACAAAACGAACAGGACTTCGCCTCGCGCTTCATGACGCTCTACGCTAAAGGCTCCACACTGACGTGTACCACGGTGAGTCCGCTCATGATGGAACGCATGCTGCATCTTCCCTCCGTGGAGGACAACGAACAGACGAAGGACGTGCTACAGCAGCTAAAGTCCATTCGGCTCGTTAGCAACACCGACGCATCAGAAACTACCCGCCTCTACGAAAAAGCCACTTCGCTGGCTCTGCGCAACAAGGCGCGCTACCGCCTCCAAGGCGAAGAGAACGGAAAGAAACTCTATGTGCGCCGAAGAGGAAAGGTCGTAGTGGAAATGGTGCTCATCACAAAGCAAAACGACCACCTCTCGCTCGTAAACCTGACGGGAAACATGAGCGACAAGTTCATGGACCAGCTGTTACACCTCTGAAGTCAGCCACTTCCGGCACAGCCCTCAGCATAAGAAACAATCAAAGCCAAAACAAAACATATCGCTGCCCAGGCTCCGAAATGCGGAGCCGCCCCATATTTTCTTTAAGTAAAACAAGTCTTTTAAAAACAATCAAATCCGCAACGCTGCACACAAGCCACAAGGCACTTGCCTTTAGCCTTCAAAAAAGTAGCCGGCAGCACGCAGGTTTCAGTCCTCTCCAATCCCCGTCCGGCGGGACGGAATGAAGCAAGATAAACAGGGAAGTCGCTTCGCAACCGAACTATCGGCGAAGCAACTTCCCTTTATCTTTTCTATTTTGTCAAAAAAAATCATTTTCCTTCTTCCACTACGAGCGGCAGGGAATAGTGGGTGGGCGTGACCACGGTGATGGCGCGCAACTTGCGACGGTCGGCATGCACGGTGCTACCTTCCTTATATACATCGGAGTGAACTGTAGGCCAAGTGCCGTCTGTGGTGTAGCGGACGGTTGCTCCCTCAACGGGGCACGAGAGGACAAATTCGCTCACGCCGTCGGACACCGGCGTTTCGCGCTTCACCGCTGGTTCGGGCACGCGATAGTTGCAACCCATATAGTCGAGACGTGGGAACTGCGCCTTCAAGCGTTCGCTAAAGTCGGCATAGCTGCGCTCCGCCTTTGTGGTCCAAGCCACTTCGCTCAGCGCCAACAGACGGGGAAAGGTGAGATGTTCCACATACTGCGTGGCACGGTTCTCGTTGAGGTTCGGAATGACGTGGAGTGTGGGACCGATGATGAAACGGTCGCTCCACATGCAACCCTGAACGCCGAGTGTTGTGCCGCTGGGCGAATAGTCCTCAAGCGGAAGGGAATAGGCATGTTCTACGCCAAAGGGAGGGAGCCACGTGGCGCCGTAGACTTCGCCTGCTTTGCCCGTTTCGGGGAAATCGAAATACATATAGTTGCTCGAAGCTACGACGGCTTTGCAACCCGCTTCCTTGGCCTTGACGGTGTCGGCAGCTTCGTGCCACATCATGCCCACGATGGGTTTGTCGAGACGGCCGCGCATGAGCGCTTCTTCCCAACCGATGGCCGTGCGTCCGTGTTGCGACAAATAGTCGGTCACCACGTTCGTCAGATAGCCTTGCAACTGCGAAGCTTCCTTAAGTCCTTCGCGCTTCATTAAGGCCTGGCAACGCGGACAACTTTCCCATTTGGTATATACAGCCTCGTCGCCGCCAATGTTGACGTAACGGGAAGGGAAAATGTCCATCGTCTCGTTGAGCACATCACGCAAGAACTGCATGACAGAGTCCTTGCCTACGCAAAGAAGGTCGTCGCTGATGAAGTGTTGCGTAGGCACTTCGTGCTGTTTGCCCGTACACGAAAGCCAGGGATAAGCCACAATGGCGGAAAGCACGTGGGCGGGAAACTCTATCTCGGGAATCACTTCCACACCGCGCACTTGGGCATAGCTTACAAGCTCGCGCATCTCGCTTTGCGTGTAGTAACCGCCGGTGCGGGCTTCGTCCTTGCCGGCCCAAGCGCCGATGGAAGTGAGACGGGGATATTTCTTAATCTCGAGTCGCCAGCCAGAATCGTCGATGAGATGGAGCTGGAGTTTGTTGAGTTTGTAGGCACTCATCCAGTCCACACATTTCTTGAGGAACGAAAGGTCGTAATAGTTGCGGCCGGCATCGAGCATATAGCCACGATAGGGATGGGCCGGAGCATCGGAAACGGTGACACAAGGAACTGCCCATTGAACGGAGGGCTGAAGCGCACTGCTGCGAACGGATGCGGGGAAGAGCTGCAGAAGGGTTTGCAACGCGTAGTAAGCGCCGGCGTTGTCGTGGGCCGTGACGGTAATGCCTTTCTTCGTAACCGCGAGCGTGTAGCCTTCGGGGTTGCTGACGAGCGCAGAGTCGAGCACAAGGCTTATTCCGCCTTTTGCCGGGCGGTCCTTCAACGCTAGGTTGAAGCCAGTGGAACGCTGCAGTTCGTGGACGAGCCATTCGGCCTGCGGACGGAGCTGGGGCGTGAAGGAAACGGTGCATCGGTCGTTGAGCACGAACGTTCCGTCTTGGCACGTGAGGCTTTGCGGTTTCGGCACGATGCTTGGCGTATGGTCGGCAGCCCAAGCAGAAAAGCTGCAGCACGCTGCCACGATAAAGGTCAGTAAGGTATGTTTCATTTAGTGGGAAGATGGTTTGTCGGGTTTGGTACAAACAATGAGGGCATGACTTTCGTCGGAAAGCGTAGTGGCGAAAAGGTAAAACGCACCGCCTTCCTTGAGTTTGAGTTTCTTTCGCAGCGTGGCCACGGAAACCGGGAAATTGCGAACGGTGAGATTGGCACAGTCCGTGAGGGTGTGGAGCGTTTTCATATCGCGTTTTCCAAAACCGAGCACGTGCTCTATGCGGAAAGCGCGGCCCGGAAAGTCGACCACTAACTCGTCAGAGATGTAGAGGTGGGAATTGCGGTGAAGCTTTTTCAGCGAAAAACGCGATGCGGTGAGTTTGAAGGCTCCGGCTTTCATTGTGGCCGGTCCGGGTTCGTAGAGATATCTCCCCAACTCGCCGGGAGCGGCATAAGCGGGTTGCGCATTGCTTTCCTCGCTGTAAGAGAACTGAAAAGTTTGGCCGTTCTCGCAGACATAGACAGTCGGTTCGCCACAAAACGAACGCTCCAAAACGAGTAGCAAATCCTTGGCTTCTCCACCAGCTGCGACTACGTGCACTTCTTTTACGTGCTGCAGTTCGTGCAAAGCGCCGCTGATGTCGAGCATTGTGGAGAGTTTCAGCACGACGATGCGGGCTTTTTCGAGGAGCGTGTGCTGGAGGGCGCACACGTCGGGTTCGCAGTCGGCTATCATCACCGTTTTGCGTCCGGCAGCGTCGCGTCGGGCTGGATCGAGGAAGAGTAGGTCCACGGGCGCCATAGTTCGCAGATAGTCCGTGCCGTCAGCGCAGACCACCTCGGCTTGCGGAAGTCCCAGAAGGGGAAAGTTGTGGCGGGCCAAGGTGCAAAGTGCTTCTTGGCGCTCCACATAAGTGGCTCGGGTAAAGTTTCGCGCCACAAAGCTAAAGTCTACGCCGAAGCCGCCCGTAAGGTCTGCCATGCTGGTCGGTTCTTCTGCTTCGTCGATGAGGCGGCGCACCACATTGGCCTTATAGCGTGCCGCCGTCTCGCCCGAACATTGTTCAAGGGCCAATCGGTGGGGAAAGCGCAGGCCTTCGACGGCAGCCCACGACGGCACTTTCTCGCGCATCCGTTGCCAGCCTTCCACTTGTTGCAGCGTGTCGGCCACGTCGATGTCCTTGCGGCCTGAGAGTTGGAGGGCAAGTTCGTTGACGGGGATTTGGCGTAGGTCTTTTAAAGAAAGCGACATAAAGGGATGGCGATTGTGGAGATTGTTGGAAAACGATTTGATTCAAAAAATAAGTTCCGCAGTCGGTGAATGGCGCGGAACTTATTTGGGGTACGTGACTTAGTCGTCGAGCAAAGCCTGGAGTTCCTCTATGGTTGTGGCCACGCTGTAGTAGTCGCTGGCACTGCCGGTGATGAGTCCTTGCTGGAAAAGATTGTCGAGTGCAGCAAGAAGGGCATCCCAGCAGTGGTCTACGTTGTAGAACACTACGGGCTGGTGGCGAATGCCGATGACGGTGTTGGCCATGACGGTGAACACCTCATCGAGCGTGCCGATGCCGCCGGGAAGGGCTACGAGGATGTCGCTCTCGCGGTTCATCATGGCTTTGCGGTCGCTCAAGTCGGCGCAGCGGAAGTTGACGTCGATGGCGTCGCTCACCAGGCCACGTTCCACAATGATGTCGGGCACCATGCCGTAAACGCGACCGCCGCTTGCCTTCACGCTTTGCGCAAGAATCTCCATGAGCCCTTTGCGCGCTCCGCCATAGACAAGGGTGCGCCCCGTGCTGCCGATGAGCCGTCCCACTTCGCGGGCGGCTTCGGCAAAGGCGGGATTGAGGTCGCTCTTGGAGGAGAGGTAAACGCCTATTTTCTGCTTCATGCGGTGAATAGTTTCAACTTCAGATTATTTGCAGGCGATGCACTCAATCTCGATGCGGGCATTCTTCGGCAAAGTCTTTACGGCCACGGCGGAACGTGCGGGGAAGGGAGCTTCGAAGAACTGTGCGTACACTTCGTTCATCTCGGCAAAGTCGGCCATGTCGGCGAGGAAGACGGAGGTCTTCACCACGTTGGCCATGGTGAGGCCGGCCTGCTCAAGGATGTGCTTGATGTTGGTGAGGCTCTGTGCGGTGAGCTCTTTGATGCCACCTTCGGCGAATGCGCCTGTTGCGGGATCGATGGGAAGTTGTCCGGAAACGTAGACTGTGCCGTTGGCCTCAATGGCCTGGCTGTAGGGACCGATGGCTGCGGGAGCCTGTGTGGTAGCAAGGGGAGTTTTCATAGGGATATGTGTGTATTGAAAGTTTCGTTATGATAGGAGGATAAGGAGTATGCCCACCCAATGGGCTATGGAGCCGAGGAGCACAAAGATGTGCCAGATGCCGTGGAAGTAAGGGTGGCTGTCGTGGGCGAAGAAATAGGTGCCCGAAGTGTAGAACACACCTTCGGCAAGGATGGCACAGAGCGCGGGTAGCGTGATGCGGGTGCACACGGGCTCTGCCATGAAGATGAAGGCCCACCCCATGACGAGGTAGATGAGCAACGAGAGGCGCGGATAGCGACCCATGGCTGTTATCTTATAGACTGTGCCGCCCACGACGGCAGCCCAGAGTATGCCGAACATGGTCCATCCTAGCGCGCCGCCTACGACACCCACGCAGATGGGGGTGTAGGAAGCGGCTATCATCACGTAGATGCTGATATGATCGAGCACACGAAGGCGGCTTTTGCCTTTTCCGGGCATCCACCAATGATAGAGCGTGCTGGCTGCATACATAAGGAGCATGCCACAGGTGAAGAAGGTTACGCCGAAGGCATTTTTCCAGTTGCTCGTATAGCCTAGTTTGAGGATAATCCACGCTGCGGCGAGGGTGAAGACCACGCCGGCGAGGTGCGTGAGCGTGTTGAACATCTCCTCGCGGCTGCGCTTTCTGATGTGGAGTGTCATGTAGGTATTATCGGACTT
Organism: Prevotellamassilia timonensis; assembly: GCA_963589615.1. Taxonomy (GTDB): domain Bacteria; phylum Bacteroidota; class Bacteroidia; order Bacteroidales; family Bacteroidaceae; genus Alloprevotella; species Alloprevotella timonensis_A. The sequence goes on along the minus strand of CAVALA010000004.1, from coordinate 25,578 downwards.
TGTTGTCTTTTACGTTGCGAAGTTACTCGCAAATGCGGGAATATACAAAAATCCGCCCGGCTTTATGGAAGCCGGGCGGATTTTCATTTATCTGATGCGGTCAAGCTTACTTGACGAGCACTTTCTTGGAACCTACAATGTAGAGACCTGCGGGGAGGCCGTTGGTGGCGTTGCCGACCTTGACGGCGGAACGTACTTTCACGCCGGTGAGCGTGTAAACGTTGACGAAGGCTGACTCTGCCGTTACGGCTGCGTTGCTGATGGCGTCGAGTTTGCCGTCGATGGCGATGTACTTGGCGCCGGTTTCGGTAGTTGTGGGCACGGTGGGAAGGACGTAGGCGGAGTTGTTGTCTACGCTTTCGCCTTCCTGTGCGTCAACGATGGTCTTGCCGTTGAGGAGGATGCCGTAGCCCGGAGTGATGCTGTCGATGGGTGCAAGCGTACCGGCAAGGCCGTTGACGGTCTTCGGTGCAGTGGCCCATACGAAGTCGACGAGGCTTGCCTGCTCAGCATCGAGGGTTGTGATGGTCTGGTCGCTTTCGTTGACATAGACGAACGGTGTGCCGCCTTCGATGATGCCGCTGATGGCTTTGAGCTCAAGACGGTTTCCGTTTCGACCGAGCACCTCGTAGCAGTTTTCGTCGGCTTGGACGGAAATCGGGAGGGTGAGGAAGGTATTGGCAGCAGCGTTGATGTTGATGGCATAGGAACCATCGAAGGCATCGTCTGCGTCGACAGCCTGAATCTCGAAGGTGGAGTTGTCCTTACCATTGGCTTCGCCCCAAGTTACGATGGAGCCGTTGGGGTCGGCGTTGAGATAAACGTCTTCGGCGAAGATGAAGTTCACACAACCTTCGGTCTCGGCGTTCTTGTCGTTCTGGAGCGTGAAGCTGCAGGTGTCGCCCTTAGTGGACATGCCCACCTTGGTGCTTCCGCCTTCGCGGGGAGTGGCGAGATATTCGCCGTTGGCAGCGCACTGGAGTGCGAAGGTGCCGTCGGCATTGTGCTTGAAGATCCAGATGGTCTCGGGACGATTGAAGGTGTAGTCGTCCGAAGCTTGCCATTTGTTGACCTTGGCGCTGTTGCCGGCGCTCTTGAGGGAAGCGTTGGCAGCCTTGCCGCTGGTCTTGCTGACGATGCGTACATATGCGCCGTCGGCGGGCAGGTTCATCTTAGCCTTGAAGGCGGCTACGGCAGTGGCCACTTCTTCGCGGAGGGCTTTGATTTCGGCCACGGTCATAAGGTTCTTAATCTTGGCAGAGACGGCTTCGAGGGCTGCCTTGAATGAATCCTTGGCACCTTCGGCATAGTAACCGTAGTCGTCGCCTTCGACAGCATATTTGAGAAGGGCTTCGGCAGAAGCTACGTCGTTCTTGACGAGCTGCGGATCGGGATAGTTGTCGAGGAATGCCTCGTGAGCCTTGGTGAGTTCCTCGAGGGTGGCCTGTGTGCCGCTTTCGGCGTCGAGTTCGCTCTGTGCCTTATCCATGGCAGCGAGGAGGGCATCGACTACATCTTGAGGCACGGCTTGGATGAGGGACTTGTCGGGGTCGTAGGCGCTTTCAAACACACGGATTTCGGACATGCTGGCGCAAGCGCTGGAGATGCCGAGTGTCTTGAAGTCGTCGGTAGAACCGAGACGGGTGCAGATTTCCATGCGGAGATACTGGTAGGCGGTTTCGCCGAACGGAATGCGGACGAGCGATACGGTGTTGGAAGTTCCAGTGGTTTCTACGCCGTTCTCTACGGTGACTGCCGGCCACTTGAGCTCGTTTTCGAACGTTCCGATTTCAGTCCATTCGCCTTCGGGGTCGTTGGTGGCGAGGATGTGGAGCTTGCCGGGGAGGTTGCTGGTGTAGTAGCTACCATTGTTTAAGCGCGACCACATCTTGATGGAAACTTCATTCACAGCCTTCTTGAGGTCGAACTGAAGGAAGGGATAGTTGTTGGTGTGGTCGAAGTTGTCGGTGCTCCATGAGGAGTGCCAGAAGTTTCCGTTGCCAATGTTGCTGTCAAGGATGTTGTTGAACGGGCCTTCAGAAGGCTCCTGGGCATTGGTAGTGATCTGGTCGAGGCTGGTGACGAGTCCCTTGGGCGTGCCGTCGTCTTCGTTGTCGAGCTTACCGCTGAAGTTGCCGTCGAAGGAGTAGGTGAAGCCGTTCTGGTAGTCGGCGGTAGCGTCGTCAAGTTCAGCCTGGAGTTTCTCGTTGAGCTTGGCCTGTTCAATGAGGTTCATGACGGCGTCTATCTTGCTCTGGTCAACGTGGAGGAACTTCCAGCCGGAACCTTGCTTGCTCGCTTCTGTGCCAGCCCAGATTACCATGGAGTGGCCGTTGACTTGAGCGTGGAGGCAGTCGTAGCCGTTGTAGCCGCTGGCGCCACCCTTTTCGAGGAGGGAAGTGGACTGGATGACGAAGTAGTCCTTGTCGAGCGGATAGATGAGGAACGATTCTTCAGCTTCTTCCGTGGTGGGAATGAGTTTGTAGAGGGCAGTTGCGTAACCGCAGTAGCGCTGTGAGTAGAGGTTGCGGATGAAGTAGGAACCGCGGCGGGCGGGGTTCTCGATGAGCTGCCAGATGTATTTGCAGTCGTCGGCAGCGAGTTCTTCTTTCTCAGTCCAGTCTTCCACCCAACGCATGTTGGTGCCGTCTTCGTAGGTCACGCTGTTTTCGCTGCGTGCGGAACGGAAGTAGTAATAACCGGCCTGTACGAGGATGACACCTTCCTGTGCAGCCTTGTAGGCTTTTGCGCAACGTTCGGCTGCTGCTACGCAGGCGTCGTGGTCTTCGCTCATGTTGTTGATGAGTTCCTGAGCCTCGTCGTAGGCACCGGTGAGTTCGTCGTAGAGTTCCTGACTGATGTTGCCGGGCTGGTCGCCGGGGTTGTAGAGGTCGGTGGGAACGGCGCCGTTGAAAATTTCGGTCATGGCGTCTTCAAGGTAGGCGTAACCGGTGGCTTCTTCTACAGCGTAGAGGTTGAAGAAGTCGGTGGCGTAGTTGGTCTTGGAGAACGAGGGATTGATGCTGGTGCCGTTGGAGCAGAGGCGGTAGGTGGCGTCTTTGGCGCCTTCGCCTTCTTGGCTAGCGTCTACGAAGACGAGGGAGTTGCCGTAGGTGCTGTTGGTGGTAACGTTACGGAAGTCGGTGATGGTGGCGGGATCGGCTTTGAGCTCGTCCTCGGTCACCGTGGTGGCTTCCATAATGTAGAAGGTCCAACCGCGGCTGGCGGTTTCGGTGTAGGAAACCTTGCCGTCTTTGTTCTCAAGGTAGGTGTTGTTGACCACGCGCTTGAGGCGGTAGACGGTGCGGTCTTCCGTCGTTTTGTTGCCGGTGTCTTCGAGAACGTAGAGGTTCTCGTCGGTGAGTGTGGTGGATTTTTCAGTGCCACGAATAAAGTCGTTGGAGCCGCCTCCGACAGAACCATTGTTGATGGCGAACTGGACGCCGTCCAATTCGTCGGTCGACAGGGTTTGTTCGATGTCGGTGACTCGCCAACGCTTTTGGGCCTGAACTGCACACGTGCCGGCAACGAACAACATTGCCAGCAGAAGAAGACTGTAGATCTTTTTCATTGTAGTACGGTTTTAAAAGTTGCAGTACAGTGTTGGTTGATGATAGATGTTAACTGTTGAAGGGTTCTTTGGCAAATTTAGGGATTATTTCTTAAAGTTGGCAAAGTTGGGAGGGGAATAGTTGTGGCGAGTCAATCTCAAAAGCAAATGGCCGTGTGGAACGTGGAGTTTTGGGAACGTCAACCTCACGCACGCAAAAAAGCCGCCCGGCCTTGAAAGGTCGGGCGGCTAATTGAACTTATTTGTTCAAGAGGGTTGTCGGGTCAAGCTTACTTGACGAGTACCTTCTTGGAACCTACGATGTAGAGACCTGCGGGGAGACCGTTGGTTGCGTTGCCAGCCTTGACAGCTGAACGAACCTTCACACCAGCGAGCGTGTAAACATTAACGAAGGCAGCTTCGGTGTTTACAGTAGCGTTGTTGATGGCGTCGATCTTACCGTCGATAGCGATGGTAGCGTCGCCAGCTTCGGTGGTCGTCGGGATGGTCGGGAGGATGTAAGCGGAGTTGTGAGCAACGCCGTCACCTTCCTGAGCGTCTACGATGGTCTTATGGTTGAAGAGGATACCGTAACCTACAGGAGCCTGTGAGAGGGGAGCGAGTGTACCAGCGAGGCCGTTGACAGTCTTAGCTTCGGTAGCGAAGGTGTACTGTGCAGCGTCGGTCTGAACTGCGTCGAACATAGCGAATGTGAAGCCGTCGGTTTCGTTGTATACGAACGGAGTGCCGGCTTCGATAGTGCCAGAGAGCTTAGCGAGAACTACGTTGTCGCCGTTGCGGCCTACTACAGAGTAGCAGTTTGCATCAGCTGTCACAGCTACGGGGAGTGTGATGAAGTTGGTGGCGTTTGCAGTTACGTCGTAGTAGATGGTGGAGTAGTTGTCGATGTCTGCGTCGTAGATTGCGAATGCAGAGTTGTCGGTGCCAGAAGCGCTGTACCAAGTTACCAGAGGACCAGAGGGGTCAGCGTTCATGTAAACGTCGTCAGCAAATACAACGTTGATGAGACCAGCAACCTTAGCGGTGCGGATGGTGAAGCTGCAGGTGTCGGCCTGAGTAGACATACCTACGCCCTTGCCGGATGCCTTGGGAGCGTTGAGGTATTCACCGGTGAATGCGCTCTGGAGCTTGAAGGTGTTGTTCTCGCCCTTGATGAACTTCCAAACGTAAGCGATGTTGTCGTCCTGGTTTTCATCGGAGCTGAGGTTGTACCAGCGGTTGCGTTCTACGCCGTTGCCTTCGCAGCGGATGTAAGCGTCCTTGGCCTTGCCATCAGCGGTCTTGCTCTGGATGCGGATGTAAGCACCATCGGCGGGGAGGATGAGCTTAGCGTTGAAAGCAGCGAGAGCGGCAGTGATCTTAGCCTTGAGGGCCTGGATTTCTGCAACGGTCATCACGTCCTTCACTTCTGCCTGGATGGCAGCGAGCTCGGTGTTGAATGTTTCGGTAGCACCGGCTTCGAAGTAACCATAGTCAGATCCTTCTTCTGCACCTTCGAGCTGGCTCTTAGCTTCGTTGATGGCAGTGGTGATGATGGTGGGATCGGGAAGGTTGTCGAGATACTTGTCGTAAGCGGCCTGGAGGCCATCGATAGTAGCCTGAGTGGCGCTTTCGGCATCGAGTTCAGCCTTGGCTTCGTCGAGCTTGGCAACGAAGGCTTCCTTCACGTCGGCGGGAACGCCGGTGTTGAGGGAGATGCTTTCGTCGTACCAGCTTTCGAACACGCGGAGTTCAGCGCAGTTCCAGCAAGAAGTGGCGAGTTTAGCGTTCTTAACGAAGTCGGTAGAGCTGCCGAGGCGGGTAGCTACGTCGAGGCGAACGTACTTGTATTCCTTACCGAGGACGATGCGGAGGAGGCTTACGGCGTTGCCGTTAGACTTGGTGTCGTCGTCGCCAATATACTGGTAAGTGAGTGCGTTGTTGAACACGCCGATAGAATCCCATTCTTCAGCGTCGAGACCCGTGTTGTTGGCCCAAACGATGACCTTACCGGGGAGGTTGTTGCTCATCAAGGTGGAGCCGTTGCGGCGAGGCCACATCTTCACAGAGATTTCGCTGCAGGCCTTGGAGAGGTCGAAGCGGATGTTCGGATAGGTTGTTGCAACGTCGAAGCCCTGTTCTTCAGCAGAAGAAGAGTTCCAGATGGAGTGGTAGAAGTTGCCGTCGGCAATGCTGTTGTCGATGAGGCCTTCGAGCTGGGCACCTTCAGCGGTTTCGATGGAGTTGGAAGCGATCTGATCAACGCTTGTTACGAGACCCTTTACAGAGCCGTCTTCTTCGTTGTCGAGTTCACCGCTGCGGTTACCGTTGAAGTTGTAAGAGAAGCCTGCTTCGTACTTAGCTTTAGCTTCGTCGTAGAGAGTCTGGAGAGCGGTATTGCGCTTAACTTGGTCAATCTGGCTGTAGAGTGCGTTGAGCTGATCCATGTCTACGTTGTAGAAACGCCAGCCTGAACCTGTGATTGTACCAGCGTCGCAAGACCAAACTACCACACCGTCGTGGTCACCTGCGCAGTGAAGGGCAGTACACTGTACGTTGTTCCAACCTTCTACGGGGTGTTCAATGAGGTAGGTGCTTTGGATGGCGAAGCTGACTTCGTCGGAACCACTTACCTTACCCATCGGGTAGATGAGGAAGCTGTATTCGGGGTTAACGGTGGTGCTAACCTTTTCACCCTTAGAAGAGGCGATGCCGACGTAGCGGCTCGTGTAGATGTTCTGGATGTAGTAAGCGCCTTCGTTGGAAGCATCGGGGATGATGTGCCACATGTACTTGGTGTCTGCTACCGTGTAGGTTTCGGGTTCAGCCCAAGTCTGGTTGTAGGTCCATGCGATGCGGTCGCCGAGGTCGTAGGTAGCGTTGACTTCGCTACGGTTTGAACGGAAGAAGTAGTAACCTTCCTTCACGAGGATGACGCCGGCAGCGGCGTTGGTGAGTGCAGTCTGGAGAGCGTTGTAGGCAGCTACGCAAGCTTCCTGGTCGTCGCTTTCGTTGCTGATGAGTTCAGAAACGGTAGAGAAAGCCTGGTCGAGAGCGTCGAAGAGTTCCTGGCTGATGTTACCGGGCTGGTCGCCTGCGGTGTAGAGGTCAGAAGCAGTGGTCTCGGAGGTGTAGCCGAGTTCCTGGATTGCAGCTTCGAGGTAGAGACCGCCAGTGAGTTCTTCCACAGCGTAGCAGTTGAGCACGTTGGTGGAGAAGTCAGTCTTGCTGAATGCCGGTGACTTGCCTTCTGTGTTACCGCAGAAGAAGTAACCGCTACCCTTTGTAGACTTGTCGCCAGTGGCATCGTAGAACACGAGACCGGTAGCGGTCGGGGTAGTGGTGGTCACGCCAGCGTAGTCATCAAGAGGTGCGTCGGTGTTGTTGAGGTCTTCGCTGGTCACCGTGGTGGTTTCCAATACGACGAACTGCCAAGCACGTGCCTTGGTGGTGGTGTAAGACACCTTGCCATTGCTGTTTTCGAGATAATCGCCGGTAGCGACTCTCTTGAGGATGTAGATTGTTTCGCCAGCTTCAGTTTCGCCGTTGTAAGCCTCAACTTCGTAGAGGTTTTCGTCGGTCAACTGCTCTGACTTTACAAGCCCGCGAATGTAGTCGTTCTTTTGTTCTGCAGCGACAGCGCCGCTTGCAATAACAAAAGGCTGACCTGCGATCTCATCCGAAGTAAGGGATGTGGTCACGTCAGCACCAGCAACTTGATAACGCTTTTGGGCTTGTACTGCGTTGCTACTTACGATGAACATCAACGCAAGCAGCAAAAGGGAGTAAACCTTTCTCATAGTGCAGTAGAAGATTTAGTGTTAAAGTTAATAATTAGAATTGAGTTGATTGTTTCTTATGCTAATCGCGGGCAAATATACGATTGTTTTTCGGACTTTGCAAATCGCATCCTTCCTTTTTGGACATGTTTGTTTAAATTCCAAATATTTGGGGACGGGAGGGTATGTGCAAATATGTAAATGTGCAAATGCGGGGCTTCGCCAATGTGCAAATATGCGAATGTGCGAATGTGGAATGCTTAGCGAGTGAGCAAAACGCTCATGAGGGTGACGTTTTCAAAACGGCCTCACGGAGGTTTTCGTGTTTTCTCGCGCACGCGCGTTTTACACCGAAGTTTGTACAAGTTACTGTCACCTGTCACCCTACGAAAGATTTCGTCAGAGACGCATGACAGATTTTTCTATCATCATGACGAGATATTGACCGCATGCAAAAGTTGCCGTCACCTTGCGCAAGATTATTATAAAGCAGAGATTCAAAGACTTAGCAGCCAACAAGAGGACTAAGGTGACGGGTGACAGCAACTTGTACAAACTTCGGTGTAATACGCGCGTGCGCGAGGAGGGAAGTTTGAGGGCGCAAGCGCATGGGGGTCACGTCTCCGACGTGACAGTAGAGCGCAAGAATTAAAGCGAGGCCGTGTAGAGCGTCACGTCAGAGACGTGACCCCCATGCGCTTGCGCCTTCATAAGCAGCGAACAACGAGTTGCAAACAAATGCAAACAACTTTCTGCGAGCTCAACGTGTTGAGTCCGTAGCAAATTTAAAAAAGTTGCCCATAAGTTTTTGCGCGTTGCGCAAGGAATGTTTACGAGCCTTAGACGTCGACCTTTCTTTTTCGGCGCATTCCTTTCGGCTTCAACGCTCACTTCGTATCTTTGCATACTAATATAAACAACGTACGTGGGCGCGCGAGGCAAAACGCTCGACCACGCGCTGAAACAACAGCAAAAACTCATTCATTCCGATATGCTCGAGATAAAGAATCTGCATGCCTCCGTAGAAGGCAAGGAAATACTCCGCGGCGTGAACCTCACCATCCGCGACGGCGAGGTACACGTGCTCATGGGCCCTAACGGCTCCGGCAAGAGCACCCTCAGCAATGTGCTCGTGGGTAACCCCAAATATGAAGTGACGGAAGGCTCCATCACCTTCAACGGCAAGGACCTGCTTGCCCTTCCGCCCGAAGACCGTTCGCACGAAGGCATCTTCATGTCGTTTCAGGCACCAACGGAGATACCCGGCGTTTCGATGACCAACTTCATGCGCGCTGCGCTTAACGCCAAACGCAAATATTTCGGCCAGGAACCCATCCCCGCCGGCGAGTTTCTCAAACTTCTCAAGGAGAAGCGCAAACTCGTGGGCCTCGACGCCCACTTCATGAGCCGCGGTGTGAACGAAGGCTTCTCGGGCGGTGAACGCAAGCGCAACGAGATTTTCCAGATGGCCGTGCTCGAACCCACGTTCTCCATTCTCGACGAGACCGACTCCGGCCTCGACGTCGACGCACTGCGCACCGTGGCCGAGGGCTTCAACATGCTCCGCACGGAGAAAACGAGCGCCATGGTCATCACCCACTACCAGCGCATGCTCGACTACCTCAAGCCCGACTTCGTACACGTTCTCGTGAAGGGACAGGTGGTGAAAGAAGGCGGCGCGGAACTGGGTTACGAGATTGAGGAGAAAGGTTTCGACTGGATTGTAAGGGAGGTGTAGGCCATGGCATCACACGAACAGTACCTCAATGTCTATCGCGACTGCCGCGACCTCATTGCCGCCGGCAGCTGCGAGGCGATGAACGCTCCCCGAGCCGCCGCTGCAGCGCAGCTTGCCGAACAGGGACTTCCCACCCACAAGGACGAGCGCTGCAAATATACCGACGTGCAGGAAGCTTTCGCGCCCGACTACGGCCTCAACCTGCGCCGCATAGCTCCGAAGGTGAATCCGTACGAAGCCTACAAGTGTAACGTGCCGAACCTCAGCACTTCCATTTTCTTCGTGGTGAACGACGTGCCGTGCGAAGCACCCGCAGCCTCGCGTGCCCTTCTTCCCGAAGGCGCCCTCGTATGTTCGCTGCGTCAGGCTGCCGAAACGCACCCCGAACTCCTCACACGCTACTACAACCGTGCTGCGGCTTCGGACCGCGACTTCCGCACGGGCCACGACGGCGTGACGCTTCTCAACACGATGCTCGCCCAGGACGGCGTGCTCGTCTACATACCCAAAGGGGCAGAACTGAAAAATCCCGTACAGATTGTCAACGTGAGTGCCGCCAAAGCCGACCTCATGAGCGTGCGCCGCGTGCTCGTCATCGCCGAACGCGGTGCGAAGGGTGCTGTACTCTTCTGCGACCATGCCGAAGAGGGCGCGCACTACCTCACCACGCAGGTCACGGAGGTGTTTGCCGAAGACGGTGCGGAGGTGGAACTCTACAGTGTGGAAGAAACTAACACTTCCACCACCCGCTTCTCCTCGCTCTACGTGGAACAGTCCGCCGGGAGTAAGGTGAGCTACGACGGTGTGGTGCTGACGAGCGGCACGTCGCGCAACAAAGTCGACGTGCGCCTTCGCGGCGAAAACGCACAATCGGAACTCTACGGCGCTGTGGTGGCCGACGGCACGCAGCGTGTGGACAACAACATACTCGTGGAGCACCTCGCCCCGAAATGTACGTCCGACATGCTCTACAAATATGTACTCGACGACGAAAGCACGGGTGCCTTTGCCGGAAAGGTATATGTAGCTTCCGGTGCACAACAGACGGCCTCGCAGCAAACCAATGCGAACCTCTGCGCCTCGCCCCGTGCACGCGCCTTTGCGCAACCGATGCTTGAGATTTATGCCGACGACGTGAAGTGTAACCACGGTTCCACGGTGGGCAAACTCGACGAGACGGCGCTCTTCTATATGCGCCAACGCGGCATTCCCGAAGCCGAAGCCCGCCTACTCCTCCAGCATGCTTTCATCAACGACGTGCTCCGCCACGTGCAGATTCCCCATCTCCAGGAACGTCTCTCCCACCTCGTCGAAATGCGCTTCCGCGGCGAACTCGGCAAGTGCAAAGGCTGCAAAGGCTGCGGACGATGATGTGAAAACAATACATATTATGTACGACATAAACCAAGTCCGCAAGGACTTTCCCATACTTTCGCGCGAGGTCTACAAACGGCCGCTCGTTTACCTCGACAATGCTGCCACGACGCAAAAGCCGCGTGCAGTGGTAGAGGCCATTGCCGACGAATACTACTCCGTGAATGCCAACGTGCACCGCGGCGTGCACTACCTCTCGCAGCAGGCCACCGACCTCCACGAAGCGGCGCGCGAGACGGTACGTGCCTTTATCAACGCACGCACCACGGCCGAGGTAATCTTCACACGCGGCACAACGGAAAGCCTCAACCTCGTGGCCTACGCCTACGGCGAAGCCTTCCTCCACGAAGGCGATGAGGTCATCGTCAGCGTGATGGAGCACCATAGCGACATCGTGCCCTGGCAACTCCTGCGCGACCGCAAGGGCATTGTGCTCAAAGTGATTCCCATGACAGACGAGGGCGTTCTCGACCTCGAAGCCTACGAAGCGCTCTTCACGGAACGTACGCGCCTCGTGTGTGTGGCACAGGTGAGCAACGTGCTCGGCACCGTCAATCCCGTGCGCGAAATGGCCGCCACGGCGCATGCCCACGGTGCGCACATCCTCGTGGACGGTGCGCAGAGCGTGCCCCACTTCAAGGTGGACGTGCAAGAACTCGGCTGCGACTTTCTCGTGTTCTCCGGCCACAAGGTGTACGGCCCGACGGGCATCGGCGTGCTCTACGGACGCGAAGAGTTGCTGGAGAAGATGCCTCCCTACCAAGGCGGCGGCGAGATGATAGCCCGCGTGACGTTCGAAAAGACCACCTACGAACGGCTTCCCTTCAAGTTTGAGGCCGGTACGCCGGACTATGTGGGTTCGCACGCACTCGCCGTGGCGCTCAACTACGTCAGCGGTCTCGGCATGGACCAGATAGCCGCTCACGAGCGAGAGCTCACGGCCTACGCCATGGCGCGCATGGCCGAGATAGAGGGCATGCACCTCTACGGTACTGCACCGGGGAAGGACGCTGTGGTGGCTTTCAACGTGGGCGACATTCATCCGCTCGACTTGGGCACACTGCTCGACCGCCTCGGCATAGCCATCCGCACCGGGCACCACTGTGCCCAGCCGCTCATGCAGCGCTGTGGCGTGGAAGGCATGGCGCGTGCCTCCTTTGCGCTCTACAACACAAAGGAAGAGATTGACGCTCTCGTGGCAGGCATAGAACGCGTGAGGAAGATGTTCTGACGTCGTTTTTGCCCCATAATAATATATAATGTCATCGCTTGGCGGTGCGGAATGGAACTTCAAGGGTTTCCATTCCGCACCGCACTTTGTTATCTTGCGTTGATTTGAGCCGACAAGCAGCCAGCCTTTACAGAATCGCAAACTATACTTTGCGATTTTCCCGCAAAATCGTAAAGTATACTTTCTGATATTTTTCTACTTTTGCAAAGTATACCTTCACACGTTTAGGAATGGACAAGCAGATTGTAAAGAACATCATCATTGAAAAGCAGGAGACGGTGCCTTTCTTCAAGCTTACAGAGCGTAAGCAGCAGTTTGGTGCACGCACGAACTATGTGCTTGTGGGACTTCGCCGTGCGGGAAAGTCGTATCTCCTTTATCAGGACCTGCAACAGCGCATAGCCGACGGCGAGGCAACAGCAGAGGACATCCTCTACATCAACTTTGAGGACGAGCGCCTCGTGTTTGACTCGGCGGCGGAACTCGGCATTGTTGTAGAAGCCTACAACGAACTCTATCCGGGACGCAAGCCGTGGATTTATCTCGACGAAATTCAGATTGTGGACGGATGGGAAAAATTTGCCCGCCGCTTGGCCGACATGTCTTACCGTGTGATGGTGACGGGAAGCAACGCCAAAATGCTAAGCCGTGAGATGGTTGGTGCGCTCGGCGGCCGGTACATTCCGCGCGAGGTGTTTCCTTTCTCCTTTTCCGAATATCTTACATACCAAGGCGTTTCGCTCACAGAAAATTGGATGTACAGCGAAGCGCAGAAGGCCGTTGTGGCAAAAGCGTTCGACAGTTTTTTCTACGAGGGTGGCATTGCGGAAAGTTTTGAACAGATAGACAAACGCGAATACCTCAATGCGCTTTACCAAAAGATTTTAATTGGCGACATCGTGGAGCGCAACAGCGTGAGAAACCCACGCGTGTTCCGCCTCTTGGCACGAAAACTCGCCGACAGCGTGATGCAGCCGTCATCGCTCACGCGGCTACAGCACATTGTGAAGTCGACAGGCGAAAACATAAGTCTACCGTCTCTCAAGGACTATCTCGGCTTTATGCAGGACGCTTACCTCTTTTTTCCTATCCCCAACCTTGCTTCGCCAATAAGTGAACAAGTGACGGTACAGAAGCGCTACATGGCAGACCAAGGCATCTTGAACCTCTTCCTTTTCCAGGGTGAAACGAAACTGCTTGAAAACGTCGTAGCGATAGAACTTAACAGACGCTTTCGCAACACTGAAGAAGAAACGCTCGTCTATTTCTATAACCGTAACGTGGAAGTGGATTTTTGCATACCGTCAAAAAAACTTGCCATACAGGTTTCATTCTCTCTTCACGACACGGCCACACGCGATAGAGAAGTGGGCAGTCTGCTCACATTTCTCAAAGCCAACGAGGACTACAAGGGTCTCATCGTAACACGCGACAGCGAGGAAATCGTCAACGTTGAGAATCATAGCATCAGCGTAATTCCTATTTGGAAATGGCTTTTGATGGAAGTTTAAAACAAGCAGCACGAAAACAACGCGGAGCGGCTTTTCCTTCTTGAGGGCAAGCCGCTCCGCGTTTATGCGAAGTGCGTCAAAGGCGCAGCGTGTGCCTTTTATGCTTTAAGTTTAAGCGAAAGTTTTTCGAGCATATCGACTGTCATGCGGTCGAGGTCGTACTCGGGTTTCCAGTCCCATTCCACGCGAGCGCAGACGTCGTCGAGACTGTTGGGCCAAGAGTCGGCATTAGCCTGCTTGAGGGGATCGACGGCATAGTCCATTTCGAAGTTGGGCTTGTACTTACGGATGGCTGCTAAGACGCCCTCGGGGTCGAAGCTCATGGCGGCAATGTTGAATGCGTTGCGGTGGATGAGGCGTTTGGGGTCGGCTTCCATAAGTTCTACGGCAGCGCGCAGGGCGTCGGGCATGTACATCATGTCCATGTAAGTGCCCTTACCGATGGGGCAGGTGAATTTCTCACCGCGCACAGCAGCGTAGTAGATGTCGCAGGCATAGTCCGTCGTACCGCCACCGGGAGGCGTCACGTAGGAGATGAGTCCGGGGAAACGCACGGCACGGGTATCGACGCCGTATTTGCGGAAATAGTAGTCGGAAAGGAGTTCGGTGGTTACTTTCGAAACACCGTAGATGGTACGCGGACGCTGTATGGTGTCCTGCGGCACGTGGTCGGCAGGCGTTTCGGGACCGAAGGAACCGATGGAACTGGGCGTGAACACGGAACAATTGTGCTCGCGTGCCACTTCGAGCACGTTCCACAAACCGTCGATGCCGATTTTCCACGCCAACTGCGGACGGCCTTCAGCTACCACGCTAAGCAAGGCTGCAAGATTGTAGATGGCATCCACGTTGTGCTTTTTCACCACTTCGGCAATTTGCTCGCCGCTTGTCACGTCGCAGATTTCAGCAGGGCCGCTTTCTGCCAATTCGCCTTTGGGGGCGGCAGAAGGAATGTAGCCACAAACGACATGGTCGTTGCCGTAAATTCCACGAAGCTTCATGGTAAGTTCGGAGCCTATCTGGCCGGTCGCTCCGATGACCAATATGTTCTTCATTGCTAAAAAGGATTTGTTAGGATCGTTTTCACGCACGAAGGTACTGAAAAAAGTGCGAGAGTGCCAAGCAAGGTTGCGGGAAAAGACTTTTCAAGTTGCGATTTACCCGTTACTTATTTGCGGTTGTTGCCGAATGAGCGATATTTGTCTTCCAACTCCATACCTCTCAACACCTCTTCATTGGAAAGTGCGGCATTCAGACGCTTAATCATATAGAGCATGTCGTCGTCATCAGCAAATTGTGTTTCGTCAATCGTGAGTACATGGTTGTCCATGTTCTTATTGTTTGTTTCTTCGGACATAACTATTGATGGTTGGGGTTTTGAAGACTTTCTATTTCGCTTTCGGTGACGCCGGCAAGTTTTGCCACGTCTTTTATGCTCATTCCTTGTGCGAGCAGCTGGCGGGCCATGGCAGTCAGAGCATTGTCTTTTTGAGCAATGGCATTTTTCTGCTCGGCGATTGTATCGTTCTGCTCGGCGATTGTATCGTTCTGCTCGGCGATTGTTCCATCCTGTTCGGCAATTTTCTTGTCACGCATAGCAATTGCCTCATCGCGATTTTCTATAGCCGAATAGTACTCGTCCTCCACATCCATTTCGCGCCGCACGTCAGCATCGGACGCAGCAGCGCTCAAGCGATGAAACATATAGAGCATATCATCGTCGCCGGCAAATTGCTCTTCGTCAATCGTAAGTACGTGGCCGTTATTTTTGTTGCGCTTCGATTGGTCAAAAACGCTTAGTACCTTTTCAAGATGTGTAGTGACACGTCCGCTGAGATAAGGAATCTGTACCATGATGCAATCGTGAATTAGACTTTGAACGTAGGGATTTTTAATGGCGCTAGGAAGGGGAAGGCCGTTGTAGTCAAATGCGGCATGATTGACGTAGAGGACAGGCTCTGTAATGCCGTTAAGTTTGTGTCCTAGCAGATAAACGGCAATCATCGGAATACCATAGTGATCAGCATAGCCGTCTGTCTGGACATTCTCTTTGTTGTTGTATTGTGTCGCAAGATATTGTCGGAAACGGAGCGTTTCGGTTTCAACCCAAGCCTTCTGAAGTTCTATCAATACAAGATGAATGCTTCCGTCGTCTTCTCTCACTCTTGCAGCAAAGTCTACACGGAATAGCGCAAGGTGTTCGCGATTGCCATTTGTGTATTCATGGCGACGCATGTCTATCTCCACGACTTCTTTTTGGAGCAAAGCAGAGATTAGAATCTTTCCGATGCGGTCGTCTTCTACAAAATATTTGAAGACGGCGTCATAAATGGGGTTAGCAATCTGTATCATCTTTATTATAAAGTATAAGTTGGGTGAAGATGCAAGCACATCAGCTACATCTTTTGCAAAGATAGGATATGGCGGGCGAAGATTCAAACCTTTCGGTCGCTTATTCCCTCTTTTCTTCACGAAATAGCTTAGAACGCGGCGCAAGGACTGCGCAAATCGGAAAAAAATACGTTACTTTGCAATAGCGCAGACGCTTGTGCAGCAATGCCGCATGACTACGCTATAGACAAACGAAAACGCGAACTTTTAAACCTAACAAATCATACCCCTCTTATGTACGGTAAATTCCAGGAACACCTTCAGAACGAACTGAAGGAAATCAAAGACGCCGGACTCTACAAGGAAGAACGGCTCATCGAAGGCCCCCAGCAGGCCGCCATCCAGGTTAAAGGCAAGGAAGTGCTCAACTTCTGCGCCAACAACTACCTTGGACTCTCCAACAATCCACGACTCATCCAGGCCGCTAAAGACATGATGGACCGCCGTGGCTACGGCATGTCGAGCGTTCGCTTCATTTGCGGCACGCAGGACGTCCACAAGGAACTTGAAGCTGCCATCTCTGACTATTTCCACACGGAAGACACCATCCTCTACGCTGCGTGCTTCGACGCCAACGGCGGTGTGTTCGAACCGCTCCTTACGGCCGACGACGCCATCATTTCTGACGCGCTCAACCACGCTTCCATCATTGACGGCGTGCGCCTTTGCAAGGCGAAGCGCTACCGCTACGCCAACGCCGACATGGAAGACCTCGAGCGTCAGCTCCAGGCTGCACAGGAACAGCGCTTCCGCGTCATCGTGACGGACGGCGTGTTCTCCATGGACGGCAACGTGGCTCCCATCGACAAGATTTGTGACCTCGCTGAGAAGTACGACGCGCTCGTGATGGTCGACGAAAGCCACTCTGCCGGCGTGGTTGGTGCCACGGGCCACGGCGTGAGCGAATTCTTCAACACCTACGGCCGTGTGGACATCTACACGGGTACGCTCGGCAAGGCCTTCGGCGGTGCCATGGGCGGTTTCACCACGGGTCGCAAGGAAATCATCGACATGCTCCGTCAGCGTTCACGTCCTTACCTCTTCTCCAACTCCGTAGCCCCCGCCATCGTGGGCGCTGCACTCGAGACGTTCAAGATTCTCAAGGAGAGCAACGAGATTCACGACAAACTCGTGGAGAACGTCAACTACTTCCGCGACAAGATGCTCGCTGCCGGCTTTGACATCAAGCCCACGCAGAGCGCCATCTGCGCCGTGATGCTCTACGACGCCAAGCTCTCGCAGACTTTCGCCGCCAAGCTTCAGGACGAGGGCATCTACGTGACCGGTTTCTACTATCCCGTTGTGCCGAAGGACCAGGCCCGCATCCGCGTGCAGGTTTCTGCCGGCCACGAACGCGAGCACCTCGACAAGTGCGTAGCAGCCTTCGTAAAGGTAGGCAAGGAACTCGGCGTGCTGAAATAATCCGCTAAGAACACCTTATATATAAGGTAACGTCCACAATAGATAAAAACGGGCTTTGCACACAACATGAAAGATGTTTGTTGCGAAGCCCGTTTTATTTGTTTTAGACGTTTTGTTTCTCTCCCCTTAAAAGGCAAAATGTTTACCTTTGCGCACTAGAAACAACGACAATCAGAATGACAAAGAAAATATCCGTGGTGATGTGCACCTACAACGGCGAGGAATATCTGCCCGAGCAGTTGGACTCCATACTCGGCCAGACGTTGCCTCCTTACGAGATTATCGTACAGGACGACGGGTCGACAGACGGCACGCTTGCTCTGCTACACACTTATGCCGAAAGCCACGCTTGCATAAAGGTCTACAGCAACGAAGGGCCGAAGGGCATCAACAGCAACTTTTTCAGTGCCATGAGCCGCGCCACGGGCGACTTCATTGCCATCAGCGATCAAGACGACGTGTGGTTGCCCGAAAAGCTTGAAGTGCTGAGTGAGGGCATCGGCGAAAAGTTGATGTGCGTGGGCCGTTCGCAGCCTTTTGTTGACAGTGGCGACAAAGGGCACGTCACCATCCACGTCGACCCGCGCAAGCCGAACTGCAACGTGGTGCGCTTGTGCTATGCCAGCATGCCCGGCCACTGCATGCTATTCCGCCGCGAGTTGCTCGAGCATCTACCTTCCCACCTCGAGACGCGTCCCGTGTTTACCCACACGTGGTACGACGTGATTCTCGGCACGGTGGCGGCAGCGCTTGACAGCATCGTGCTTGTGGATCGCTTTGTGGTGCATTGGCGCCGGCACGTGAGTGCGGCGTCGTATGCCAACTACGACACGAAGCGCATACGCTCGGCCAACAATGCGCTGTCGATGGTTTGGTTTGGCATCCGTCACTATGGCCGCATCAAACCGCTCATGGCGAAGCATTTCTCGGTGCGTTGCGGTTTTCTGGAAAGCATAGAGTCTGACGCGCCCATCTATCGCGACGTGGTGAAACTCCTGCACTACGAGGGCCGCACGGACTTGTTTGGCCTCTTCGGCCTTTGGCGCATGTATGTGAAATATCGCCACGTGCTTTTCTACACTTACGAGAAAGACCCCGTGGCACTGGTGCGCGCACTCCTCCACCCGTTCATGCAGGTCTACAACTACAGATATCTGTACGAACGCTTGCAGCAGCAAGGCAAGAAGGCATAGACTCTTCTTACATTTGATTACGAAAAGAACGTGCAGACACGTGAAGCATCATTGATGCGTGGCGTGTCTGCACGTTCTTTATTGTGTGTGTGTGGATCAAATTTCGTCGGACGTATCGCTGCTAGAAGAAGTGCGAGTGAGGGTGTAGGGCTTCCAGTAGCTGCTGTAGCCATAGACGTGAGCGTTCATGGTGTTGCCGTTGACTTCTACGCACTTCAGGACTTCAATCTCACGACCGTCGATGGTGACATATACGGTACTGCCGTCCACGCGCCAAGTGCCTTCTTCGTCTTCGTAGATTTGGGCCTTGTCGTTGGTCAAAGAGATGATTTCTACGCCATTGTACGACCAAGTGCCGAGCACCTGCTCTTTGGTAATGGCAGCATAGGTGTGCTTCGCACCGGTTTCCGTCTTCGTTGTTCCCTGGAAGTTGTGGGTAATGGTGAGTTTACCGTCGTTGTCGATGTGAAGATTGGAAACGGTGTAGGTGTAGGGCAAGTTGCTCTTGCAGGTGAGGACGTTCTTGGCCTCGCTGTAGGAGTAGGTGAACACGATGCTGGAACTCTCCGTGCTTCTGATGACGTTGCTGCCGTTGCTGAACACGACAACGCCGTTTGACTTCTTATCGATGGTAAGGCGGAAGTCATCGAAGTCCCAAGAGCCTACAAATTCGTCGGGCACAGTGTAGACGTCTGCCACATGCTTCGTTGCCGTTTCGGTTTTTTCTGCGCCGGTAAGTGAGTGGGTCGCCTGCAGATTGCCGTTGCTGTCGAGCTGAATGTTTTTCAGCGTGAAGGAAGAGCCGTCATCGCTGGTGCAGACGAGTTCCTTCTTGGACTTATCGTAGGAGTAAGTGAAGGTCTTGTAGGAAGCGGTGCGGCTGGCAAGGCTAGCAAGATTGCTGCCATTGTCGAAAAAGATGGAACCTTCTTCCTTTCCAAGATTGAGGGTGAATCCGTTGAAATCCCATTCGCCAACAAATTCGTCGGGAATGCTCTTAGACGCAGTTTCGCCTTGAATCGTGGGTTCGTCGTCGGAACTGCATGCAGTGAATATCGGTGTGAGAGCCGACAGGGCAAAGGCTGCAACGAGGAGATGTTTAAGTTTCATATCATTGTGGTATTAATTTGAGGTTGTCTTACACTACGGAATTGCTGCCGTCGTCCATGCGCGTCACTTCGTAGGGCTGCCAAGTACCGGTCCATGTATATACTTGAGCTTTCATCACGTCGCCGCTGATGGTGATGTAACGAACGAGTTCGGTTTCGGTGTCGGCAATGCCAGGAATGGTTACATAGATAGATTTGCCGTCGGTTCTCCAAGTGCCGCTGTAGTTATTTTGGCCGTAGAGAACGACGTTGCCGTCGGCGGAGAAGTTGAAGTATTCGCCATCTTTGCTTTCGCTGTACCATTTGCCCACAATCTGTTCGGCGGTGATGGCGGCGAAGGTCTGCTTGGTAGCAGTTTCGGTTTTCTCGGTGCCACCGATGTTGTGCGTCACGGTCATCGTGTTGCCGTCAGCGCTGAAAGTGATGTTCTTGAAAGTGATCTTGTCGCCGTAGCGGGGAGTGATGTAGAGTGCGTTGCGTGAAGGACTGTAGGTGTAAGTCATGGACACGAAGTTGTCTACCGCGCTCGTGGAACGAGGCATGTTGCTTCCGTCGGTATATTCAATGATGCCGTTCTCGCGCTTGTCGATGGTGATGGTGCAGTCGGTGAATACCCATTTGCTTACCATCTGCTCGGGAGCGTTGTAAGTGATGTCGGTGGGCGTTTCTTCTTCGGTCTGCTTCACGCCGCTTTCTGTCTTTTCGGCGCCGTTAAAGTTGTGGGTTACAACGAGGTTACCGTTTGCGTCGAGGTGAATGTCCTTCACCGTGTAGGTTGCACCGTTGTCGTAATAAGTGCAGGTAAGCACATTCTTGGTCTTGTTGTAGGAATAGGAGAAGTTGTAGGCTGTTGTGCCTTCGGTGGTGGTCTTCTTTACCTGACCCATTCCGTTCTTGGTGAGGATGAGGGTGAAGTCGGAATACTTCCAAGTGCCTACCCATTCGTCGGCTACGTATTCTACGATTTCGTCGGTCGGGGTTACCGGGGAGTCGGAATCGTCGTCGGAACCACAAGCGGTGAACGATACGGAGAACGTCAGCAAGGCTGCAATGCCTGTCAGGAAATGTTTTAGTTTCATAGGTGTTATGTTTTGTTGTAGTTTGGGCTTACGCCTTTGAAGCGTGACGTAAACGTTTGTTTTGATATTCAGCCACAAATGTACTAATAAAACTAACGCACATTTGCCGTACGGTATTATTTTGCTCACGAATCAGAACTTTTGTAAAATGTATCCACTATGCCCACAATGCCCGTTTAGCCCATAAAAAAGCTCCGCTTCGGTGCTATGCGCACCGGAGCGGAGTTTTTCTAGATTGTGCGAGAGTGTGTTACTTCACAATGACCTTCTTGCCACCGATTACGTAGACGCCGCCCTTGACGGGGTTCGTTACGCGACGGCCGGAGAGGTCGTAAATGGCACTACCGTGATTTTCGATGGTGGTCACAGCCTCATCAATTCCATCGGGGATGACAGGTTCTACGTAGGTGTAGCGTGTCACTTCGAAGGAGTTGAAGCAGAGTGCGGAGGAAGCGCCCATGTTGACGAGCAAGCCAAGGCTGAGCGTGGTTTCTTCCTTCACGGTGAAGTAAACGGTATTGGACGTCACGTCGCTCGACTTGTCTTGGAGTTCCGTGAAGGCTGCTCCTGAGGTGAGGAGGTCGGCGGTGTTGGGAAGTCCGGTGCCGTTGGCTACGACGAGGTAGGAACCCTTGCCGGCGCCTTCATAGGTACCGTAGTTGGCGGTGAAGGCATAGGTGCCGGCGGGCACGGTGATGGTCTGGTAAACCTTGTGGTCCTTGATGACGTCGTCAAATCCGTCTTCTGTCGTCACGAAGCACATGTAGCCGCTTCTGTCGGCATCGACGTGACAACCGGTCTGCTGCTTGCCCACGGTGGTGTTCTCTACCGTCCAGTTGGAGATGGCGGTGCAGGTTTCCTTCGTGGTGTTCACGAGGTCGGCCGTGTGGGTGAAGGACGACTTGTTGTTCTTCAAGCGGCTGTTGTTGTTGGAAGCCTTGTCGGCGAAGTTGAGGGAGAAGACGCCCTTAGAGAGTGCCCAGGCGTCGCCTTCGGGACCGAAGCCGGTGCGGGTACCGGTGTTGGCGTTGGAAGTGGCGTCGGTGACGTCGCCCGAACTCTGGTTGAACTGGTAGTATACCTGCAGACCGGCGGCTTCGGCAGCTGCGATGTCGGCAATGGGTTCGTTGCAGTAGCTCTTGAGCTGGGTGGCGGTAAGGCACTTGTTCCACACGCGGAATTCGTCAATCTGACCGCTCATGGGTGCTGCGTCGGAACTGAGCACGAAGCTCTTGAGTTCGCCCACGGTTGTGGAGGAACCGATGGCAGCGCTGTTGATCTGAACGCCGTCGCGGTAGAAGCGAACCTGGCCGGAGCCCATGGTGACGGCGTAGTGGTGCCACTGTCCGTTCACGAGGTAGTCGTTCTTGGAGTTGACGGTCTTGCCGCCTACGCTGACGCTCATGGCACCGTTTTGGTTGGTGGTCATGAGGAGCGACTCGCTGGTGTCGCCAATGGAGTTGGCCTGAGAGCCGAGGCCGTTGGGATTCATCCACCAGTCGATGGTGAACGTCTTGAGTCCGCTTTCGAGAGGCATCTTGGTGAGGCTCAGACGGGCTGCGTCGTAGCTGAAGCTAAGTCCGTTCTTGCTGTCGGCGTTGCAGACGATGAGTCCGCGTTCGAGGGTCTTGATGCCCTGGCCGGAACCGTTGGCTGCATGGAGTGTGACGTCGAACACGCCGACGTTCTCGGGTGCGAAACCGGGATTGTGGTCGTTGAAGACGATGGCGTTCTCGGCGCTTACAAGACTCCACTGCCAGTTGGTAGGACCGTAGACGGACTTGTCGGTGAGTTGTACGGTCTCGCCCTTGACTACTACGGTGGGACTTACGCTGAGGTCGGCTTCGGGAGCTACTTCGGTGACGGTGATGGTCTGCTCCGTAGTGGCGCTCTTGCCTGCGGGAGTGGTAACGGTGAGGCGAACGGTGTAGTTGCCCTTGGCGCTGTAGGAGGTAGCTACGTTGGCCTGCGAACCTTCGGTGAGGTCGGCGCCGGGGAGTTCCCACTTGTAGCTATAGCCTACTTCGGGATGGGCGGCAAGGAAGGTGATGCGCTCACCGGTGGGCACGGTGGGACGGCTGAAGGTGAAGGAGGCATCGGGAGCCTGGGCTTCCTGTACGGTGATGGTGGCGTCGGAGGTAACGGCGTTGCCGTCCTTGTCCTTAGCCGTGACGCTTACCTTGTGGTCGCCAGCGGTGGGGAAGCTGAAGGTGGGGCTGACAGCATTGGTAGAATCGATGCCGGCGCTTGCGGCTTTCCACGTGAGGGTCTGTGCTGCGGTCGATGCGGTGGCGGTGAGCGTCACGGGCATTCCGGCATAGACGGCAGAAGTGGGTTGGTTGATGCTCACGCTGAGGTCGGTGGGCGTCTTGAGGTTGGGCTGCGTGGGCGAAGCGACTACGCTGTAGTTGGCGTCGAGGAGCGTGGCGTGGTGCTGTCCGCTGGTGTGGTCGCGAAGCATGGCCGTGCCGCCTACGCTGACGAGGTCGCCCTTGTAGTAAGCGAGGAGGTCGTCGGGCAGACCTGCGTCGCCAAACTGCATCTTGTAGTTGTTCTTGATTTCGTTGGCGGTACGTGCCACCTTCCAAATGCGCACTTCGTCGTACTTGGCATCCTGGTAAGAGGTGTTGCCGTTGGAGTTGGAGAAGGTGAGCGTGCCGAAGCCGCCTACGCCGCTATACTTGCCGGAGGTGAGTCCGCCTACGCGTGCACCGTTCTTATAAATGGTGAGGACGTTCTTCTTCACCACGATGGCTACGTGTGTCCAACTGCCCTTGGTGAGCACGCCGGAAATGTTGGCACGGTTGGAGGTGTCCCAACCTGCGGTGAAGGTGCCGTCGGCGTTGGCGTGGAACATAAACTGTCCCCAGCCCGGTCCGGCGCTCTGGTTCCAGTTGGCGAGGGAGTTGGGACTGATCCAGTATTCAATGGTGGCTTCGTTGTACTTCGTGCCGAACACGTCGGGAATGCTGAAGCCAGACTTCTGGAGGTTGATAATCTGGTTGGCCACAGCGGTGGAGGGCGATGAAACCGTCACTTTTGTGGATTCCTTGGTGCCGTAGACGGCAGTCACGCCATATTCCATAGCCTCGTCGGAGGTGAGCTCGTATTTTGTGGCTGAAGCGTCGAGCGTAGCAATGACGTTGTCGCCCTGATATACCTTGTAGCCCGTCACTTTATTGGCAGACGATACGGGCGAGGTCCAATGGATGGCACCGTCGGCAATGGTCACGTTTTCGGGAGAGTAGATACCCTCGCCCTGTACCACTACGGAGATGATGGTGCGGTTGCCCTTGTTCTGAATGCTCACACCGTCGGTGCCGGTGGCGAAGGGAGTTTCGATGCCGAGCGCGTCCTGCACGTAGTCGATGATGGAGGCGCTGTAGACGTGGCCTTCACCGATGGCGGTGGACTTGGTGTCGATCATGAAGAAGTACTTGAGGGGCTTGTTCATGTCGAAGCCGTCGGTGAGGTCGGTGAGGTCGTAGCCGAACTCCATGGGTTCGGTGTGGAGCTTGCCGTCGGCCCAACGACCGAGCATCGGTATCTCGGGTGCGGGGTTGGTGTCGCCGTTAGCACCGTCGCCGGCATACTTGAAGTGGTCGAAAGCCTGACTCTTTTCGGGTTCGGTGGCATTGACGTCGGACGACACGCCGGCACTCAAGTAGAGTTCGCTGCGGCGTGAGTAGTCCATCTTTATCTTAATGGTGCGCTTAGGCACATAGTTCTTGCGCACGCGGTATATTTCGGGCTGCCAGTAGCTGGTGGGCTTGGTAGCACCTTCGGCAAAGGCGGGACCTGCGTTGGCGTAGGGGCAGTAGATGAAACCGCCGTTGCACCAGCCGTCGCCCCAGGAGTTGACAACAATCCAAGCGCCGACTTCGTCCTTGTCTTTTTCGCCATAGACGCCGTTGCCGTCGAGGTCAAATTCTATGCGGTCGTCGTAGCCGACCACGGTGAGTGCGTGGTCCACGCTCTTGCCCCAGGCTTTGACGTAGTATTTGTTGGTCACGCCAAGTTCGTCGTTGGTAGGGGTGGAGGGAATGGGCTGCCAGTTACCACCACTTGCCACACCGATGCCGACGATGCCGCCGGAGTGGAAGTCGGAGTCGCCGTTGTGGTTCCAAAGCCAGTTCTTGACGGCTTCGCGTCCTTCTTCGCTCTGCACGCTGACGGGGAAGTTGGAGGGCTGAAGCATACGGTTGAACATGGCTTCGTACCATTTTTCGTAACCGGTCATCCAGCCAAAGTCGTTGTTGGTCTCTTCCTGATAGCCGAAGAGGCTGGAGTAGGTCTGACCGCCGTAAGTAGCTGCCGAGGGCACGCCGACGTGCTGCACGAAGGCATCTTTGCCAGAGTTGCCGTTGGTCAAGAGCCAAACGAAGTGGGAGGGATAGTAGTTGTGGGGATCCTTGCCGTCGGTGTTGCGGAAGGAGTTGAGTTCATGGCTGAACATGTAGCAGATGCGGGAGGCGGAGCCGCACGAACCGCCGCTTTGGTTAAAGACGGGCGGGAAATAGGGCGTGTCGGCATTGTTGTAGTGGTCGGGCCGCGTTTCAGCAGCCTTCGCACCCACCTTTCGCATGGGGCGGAGAAGCGAGTAGTCGGGGTTGACCTTGTCGGAGTAGTCGGGATACTTGGTGCGGTCAACGTCCTGTGCGCTCATTGTACCCGGCAGCGCGGCGGCTGCCAAAAGTGTGAGTTTCAGAATGTTGTTCATTTGGGTATTTGTTAGATTCGTTATTTTTCGCGTATTAGAATGCTTTGCGCAGAGTGTCTGGGCGACACACATACGCACGTGATGGGGCAAAGTTACGAATTTATCAGATTGAGTTGTCAAAATGCGCGGCAAAGTTGTAAAGCCACCTTATAACGGATTTCATCAAAAGAGGATTTTCGAGCCTTTCATTTTTTCTGTTTGCTTCTCGTTTCACCGCTCCTTCAGCGCACATTTTAACACGCGAGAATCTCGTAGAAATCACCGACTGCACACTCGTCCGAAAATACGCAATTCTCAGCACACTAAGAATTTCAGAATATTAAAACGCTTTCTACTAAACGATAACACAATGCAGACTTCTCGGCTTGACATGACCAAGAAGGGCGAAAAATGGCGCGTTTTCGGGAGAAATTCCAAGGTTTCCAGAAAAAATTTGCTGCCTTGGAATTTAAATTTGCTGCCTTGGAATTTTTACGAGCTG
>CAVALA010000003.1:0-81913 GCA_963589615.1 Prevotellamassilia timonensis | reverse complement strand
GCATTCCTCGCGAACATGTTAACCCAGGGTGTCGCTTCGCTTGCCCTGGGCTATAGGCTTGTTGGGCTTTTCTTTGACAAAATCGGCTGCGGCTCTTCAATGCTCAAGCAAGCATAGCTTTGCTTGGCATTGCGTTCGCCTTGCACGATTTTTCAGCCCGTTTTTCGCTAGCTTGATTTATTATCAAACAAGCGGAACTTATTTTTTTACACATTACCAAATATTGGCACGCGTGAAAAGTTGTGCACCTACGTTTTGCACACGTGTGCTTAATCCTTAAATTTGCATGTTGAATTTGAAATTTCAAAATTTCGCCCAAGTAGTCACCCCAAACCTCTCCTCACCGAAATGAAAGACAGCATTGCCTACAAGTTGAGCAGCGGAAAGCCCAACAAGTTACGTCATTTCCTCACAGGCTATTTGCGTACACTCGTTCCCGGCATGTACTTCCGCAAACGCCTTGAGCGTGTGCTTGAGCGTGCCCGCCAGCGGACGGACTATCCCTACATTGCGCAACGGGTGGACTACTATATGAAACAAACCGCCCCCTTTGCCCTTCCCCCGACCGACAGCCAGAAGCGTGAGCGCAGCTGGCTCCACTACATAGGTCCGCTCAACGGTTTCCGTCACAACACGTTCCACTCAGCCTACTACCTCGACCAGCAGGAAATCACGCGGTGGTTCCCCGCCACGTTCCGCTGGAGCTTCTGCCCCGGCGACGTCTACTTCACCCCCACCCTTCCCACCGTGGTGAAAAGTCGCCTCCTCGCTGCCGACAACCACAACTCCGTAATCCTCAAGCTCGACAAACTCCGCCATTTCCTTTTCGTGAACGACCCCGTGCCCTTCGCCGAAAAGCAAAACCTCGTCATCTTCCGAGGAAAAATACGCCAAAGTCGCGTGCGCACCCTTTTCCTCGAAAAATTCTTCGGTCGCGAGGGTTTCGACTGCGGCGTGGTAGGCCGCAACGAAGGTTGCCCCGAGAAGTGGATGAGCCCGAAGAAAACCATACGCCAGCACCTGGACTACAAATACATCATGGCCCTCGAGGGCAACGACGTGGCGAGCAACTTGAAGTGGGTCATGTCGTCCAACTCCATAGCCGTCATGACGCGTCCCACGTGCGAAACGTGGTTTATGGAAGGCACGCTCCGCGCCGGTTACCACTACATAGAAGTGAAAGACGACTTCTCCGACCTTGAGGCGAAGATAGCCTACTACAACGCCCACCCCGAACAGGCCGCACAAATTGTGGAACACGCTCACGATTACGTGCGCCAGTTCATGGACCCAGAGCGCGAACTCCTCATCTCCCTCCTCGTCATGGACCGCTATTTTAAACTTTCCGGTCAGAAGCAATAAATGTAGTATTTTCGGTTTTTATATATATGCAGGACAGCACCATACACATCGCTTTCAACATAGACCGCCATTACGTCGAGCAATGCATCGTGACGATGGTTTCCATCATGGAAAATAACCGCAACGCACGTCCGCTGTGGTTCCACATCGTGGAAGAAACCCTCAGCGATGCGCAGCGCGGACTCATAGGCAGCTATGCTGAAAAATACGGCCACCGCGTGAGCTACTACCGTCCCGCCGCCGATGCCCTTGAAGGCTTCGCCATCAAACGCTTCAGCCATCGCATCACCATGGCCACCTACTACCGCTGCCTCCTCTCCGACCTCCTGCCCCGTAGCCTCAGCCGCGTGCTCTACCTCGACTGCGACATACTCGTGCTCGAACCCCTCGACGACTTCTACGACATGCCCCTCGACGCGGCCCCCGTGGCAGCCGTGGCCGACATGGCTTGCAACGACCTTGCACGCTACGAAACGCTCCACTACCCCGCCGACGACTCCTACTTCAACGCTGGCGTGCTCCTCGTGAACCTCGACTACTGGCGCAGCCACAACGTGCCCGAAGCCTGTGCGCGCTACTACAAGGCCCACCCCGAACGCATCCTCTTCAACGACCAGGACCTCCTCAACAGCCTTTTCCATGCCGACAAGAAGTTCGTCGGCATCAAGTGGAACATGCAGGATGCCTTCTACCGCACCCGTCAGCAGTTCGACCCCGTGCTCCACCGCCACAACGCGGCCGACCTACTCCACCCCGCCATACTCCACTTCACCAACCGCAAGCCCTGGGAGTGGGACAACCAGCACCCCCTGCGCCACCTCTATGCCCTCTACGAGCAAAAGTCCGTGAACGTATGTCCCTGTTCGCCCATCACCAAGCTTTGGCATGCCGCCGCGCGCGCCGTAAAACTCCTCCCCTACCGTCTGCACATCCGCAAACCCAAATATATCGCCCTACCTCACTGATTATCCCCTCTCTATGAATATATATTGCGTCGTAGTAACCTACAACCGCCTTGCCCTGCTCAAAGAATGCCTGCAGGCCGTCGCCAACCAAAGCCGACGCCCCGACCGCATCATCGTGGTGGACAACTGCTCCACCGACGGCACCACCGACTACCTCCGCGACAATGCCGAACGGCTCGGTCTGCACGTGGTACATATGGACAAAAATGTGGGCGGTTCCGGCGGGTTCTCACGCGGACTCAAAGAGTCTGTCTTACTAGGAGCCGACTTTACTTGGCTCATGGACGACGACACCATACCCGCCCCCGACCAGTTGGCCCGTCTTTCTGCCGTGGCAGAAGAAAGGGAAAACGTGGGCTTCGTCTACGGTCGCGTCAACTGGACCGACGGCGAGATTCACCAAATGAACGTTCCCGGTTTTGGCAAATTCAATCCGAATCCCACCGAAGAGTGTGCTCCCTGCCACACCGCCTCGTTCGTCTCGCTGCTCGTGAACACCCAAGCCGTGCTCAAAGTGGGCCTCCCCATCAAGGAATTCTTCATCTGGTGCGACGACATAGAGTACACCCTCCGCATCTCCAATGCCGGCTTCCAGTCGTTCTACGTGAAAGGCGCCGTGGCGCTCCACAAGTCCGTCTCCAACTATTTCCCCTCGGTCGACAAGGCCCCGGCCCACATGGCTTCGCGCTTCTACTACCAGATGCGCAACACTACCTACATGAAACACACCCACGTGAAGTTCTATCCCCTCCTCTGGATATCCACCTACAACAAACTCCGCGTGATGAAACGCCGCATCAAGCGCCGCGGCGACGGGAGCGAAGCCGAATTTCTCAAAGCCGTGAAGCGCGGTTGCCGCGACGGACTCCACTTCAATCCAAAAATTGAATATATCAACCCGAAACACATCAAAAAGCCTTGAAATCCCTCATTGAGGGACCAAAACCAACGATTCAATCCCTCATTGAGGGACGAATTCCGGCAAATTCGTCCCTCAATGAGGGATTTCTGCGTATATTTGCTGCGTTACTTACAATAAGAAGTCGCAAAGATGATAGACAACCGATTATATGAATACATGACGGAACAGTTGAAGCGTACCCCTCTCGACTTTGTCCGTTACAAATACAGCGAGGTGAACTGGGAGAGCCGTTTGGTGGGAATAGTAGGTCCGCGCGGCGTAGGCAAGTCCACCATGCTGCTGCAGCACATCAAGCAAAGCACAGCAGGCAAACGCCTCTATGTGTCGGCCGACAATTTATACTTTGCCAAAAACAGCCTGATAGATTTTGCCGACGATTTCATCAAGGAAGGAGGCACGCACCTCTACCTCGACGAAATCCACAAATATTCCGGATGGAGCCGCGAACTGAAGCAAATCTACGACACCCATCCAGCGTTGCACGTAATATTCACCGGTTCGTCCGTGCTTGACATCAAACGCGGCGAGGCCGACCTGAGCCGCAGGGCACTCGTCTATTCCATGCAGGGGCTTTCGTTCAGAGAATTCCTCAAACTCTTTCACAACATAGACAGCCGTTCCTATTCCTTTGAAGAAATCATCAACCACGAGGTAAGCGTTCCACAACTGGAACACCCCTTGCCGCTCTTCCGCGAATACCTCCAGTGGGGCTACTATCCATTTGCCACTGAAGGCGACTTCACACTCCGTATGCAGCAAGTGGTGGACCAAACGCTCGATGTGGACATCCCACAATATGCCGACATGAAAGTTTCAACTGCAAGGAAACTCAAGCAAATGCTCGTCATCATCTCTGAACTTGCCCCCTTCAAACCCAACTTTGAACACATTGCATCCGAAATAGGCGTAAGCAAAAACAACGTGCCCGATTACCTCGTCTACCTTCAGCGCGCAGGAATGATAGGTCTGCTCAGAGACGACACCAACGGACTGCGCAATCTTGGAAAAATAGAGAAAGTATACGTGGACAACCCCAGCCTTATGGCAGTACTTACCCCACAGCCCAACATAGGCAACGTGAGAGAAACGTTCTTCTACAACCAAATGCGCGAGCGGCAAATGGTAAGCGCCTCAAGGGTGTCTGACTTCACCATTGGCGAGTATACCCTTGAAATAGGCGGACGCAACAAAGGCAAAAAGCAGATTGAAGACGTGAAAAACGGAATAGTGGTAAAAGACGACATCGAAACTGGTCATGGAATAGTCGTTCCCTTGTGGAACTTCGGCATGAACTATTGAACCACTCTTAAGGCGCTCCCACACGAAACAAACGCCAATCCGTTCCCAATTCCCCCACGAACTTGTAACTTTGCATCCATAACTCCCTAATCCCATAGCCATATGACTCCTATAGTAAGCATCATCATGGGCAGTACAAGCGACCTGCCCGTTATGGAGAAAGCGGCAAAATTTCTCGAAGAGATGGAAATACCCTTCGAGATGAATGCCCTCTCCGCCCACCGCACACCCTCTGAAGTAGAAGAGTTTGCCCGCACGGCAAAAGACCGCGGCTTGCGCGTTGTCATTGCCGGTGCCGGCATGGCAGCCGCTCTCCCCGGCGTCATCGCAGCCAGCACCACCCTTCCCGTTATCGGTGTGCCCATAAAAGGCATGCTCGACGGACTCGATGCCATGCTCTCCATCATACAAATGCCTCCCGGCATTCCCGTAGCTACCGTTGGCGTGAACGGCGCACAGAACGCCGCCATCCTCGCCGCCGAAATGCTCGCACTCTCCGACGAGAACGTTGCCGCACGCCTTGCCGCCTACAAAGGCGGACTCAAGGAAAAGATTGTGAAGGCCAACGCCGACCTCAAGGAAGTGAAGTATAAGTTCAAGACCAACTGATGGACATTTTCAACTACAACCCGCGCCGTTCCCACACGGTCAACATAGGCAACCGTCCGCTCGGGGGCGACAACCCGCTCCGCATTCAGAGCATGACCACCACCGCCACCACCGACACCGAAGGTTGCGTGCAGCAGTGCGTGGCACTCTTCGATGCCGGTGCCGACTACGTGCGCCTCACCACACAAGGTTCGCGCGAGGCCGAAAACCTCCGCGACATAAAGGCCGAGCTTCGCCGCCTCGGCTACGACCGTCCGCTCGTGGCCGACGTACACTTCAACCCCGCCGTGGCCGACCTCGCCGCCACCATAGTGGAAAAGGTGCGCATCAACCCCGGAAACTACGTCGACCCCGCCCGCCAGTTCAAGCACCTTGAATATACCGACGAGGAATATGCCGCCGAACTTCAGCGACTCGAAACGCGATTCAAGCGCCTTCTCGCCATTTGTCGCGAGCACCACACCGCCCTGCGCATCGGCGTGAACCACGGTTCGCTCTCCGACCGCATCATGTGCCGCTACGGCGACACGCCAGAGGGCATCGTGGAGAGCGCCATGGAGTTTTTGCGCGTTTGCGTGAAGGAAAACTTCACCGACGTGGTTATCTCCATCAAAGCCTCCAACACCCAAGTGATGGTACGCTCCGTGCGCCTCCTTTGCGCCGCCATGGAGAAAGAGCACATGGATTTCCCCCTCCATCTCGGTGTGACCGAAGCCGGCGAGGGAGAAGACGGTCGCATCAAGAGTGCCGTGGGCATCGGTGCACTCCTTGCCGACGGCATTGGCGACACGCTGCGTGTGTCCCTCTCCGAAGCCCCCGAAGCCGAAATCCCCGTAGCCTACAAACTCGCCTCTTACGTGGTGCAGCGTGCCGGTCACCCCATGATTCCCGCAACCCCCGCCCTTCAGTTCGACTACCTCCACCCCGTGCGTCGCGACACCTGTGCCGTGGCCAACATAGGCGGCACAAACGTGCCCGTGGTCATAGCCGTCAGCGACGGGACGCCGGCCGACGTGGACCCCGAACTCAAGCCCGATTACGTGTATTGCGGTCAGCACCTCCCCGAACCGTCGCAGCGCATTGCTGGTGCGGGCTACATTGTGGATGCCGACAAGTGGAACGGCGAAGCGAACACCTACCCCGCTTTCAACAAGTCGTGCCTCATGTATGTGGCTGCTTGCCACACGACCGTGAAGTTCCTCTTCCTTAGCTACCTCGACCTCAACGAGGAAGTGAAGGCCTGCCTGCGCCACGACCCCAACGTGGTGGTCATTGCCCAAAGCAACCACCCCAACCGCCTTGGCGAACAGCGCGCCCTCGTTCACGAACTCTGGCGCGAGAACATCCCCACGCCCGTGGTATTCTTCGAACATTACGCCATGGGCTTCAACGAGAAGGAAGACTTCCAGCTCCACGCTGCAGCCGATCTCGGCGCGCTCCTTTTCGACGGCATCACGGACGGTGTGATGCTCTTCTGTCAAAAACCGAAGAATGCACGCGCCCTTCCGCAGAAGGTTGTCAACGCCACGGCATTCGGCATTCTTCAAGCCGCCCGTCTGCGCACCTCGAAAACCGAATACATCAGTTGTCCGGGATGCGGTCGCACGCTCTACGACTTGCCGGGCACCATAGCCCGCATAAAAGCCGCTACAGCCCACTTGAAAGGTCTGAAAATTGGCATTATGGGCTGCATAGTGAACGGTCCCGGCGAGATGGCCGACGCCGACTACGGCTACGTGGGCGCTGCGCGCGGAAAGGTGAGCCTCTACCGCGGAAAGGTCTGCGTGGAGAAGAATATTCCCACAGAAGAAGCCGTCGACAAACTCCTCGCCCTCATCGAGAGCGACCGGAAAGAACAGAAAGACTGATTCCTTCTTTTTTCCAGCCATCGTTTGCCCCTGTCGGCCTTCGTGTAAAATGAGGCTTTAAAGCCCCAAATCCAAAAAAGTCGCGACTTTTAAGGAATGAAATCCAAAAAAGTCGCGACTTTTTTGGATTTGGGAGGTTATGCCACTATTTTTGCATCACGAAACTTTTATGAAACTCAGCATATGATAACCCGTACATTAGAATCGTCTCTACAGCAAAATTTAGGGAAAGGAAAGGCTCTCATAATAATGGGCGCAAGACAAGTGGGCAAAACTACTATGCTCAAAAAACTCTTTGAAGGCCGCGACGACGTGTTGTGGCTCAATGGCGACGAGCAGGACGTAAGAAACCTCTTTGCAAACATTTCCTCAACACTGCTGAGTACCATCATCGGAAAAAAGAAAATAGTAGTAATTGATGAAGCGCAACGAATAGTAAATATCGGACTGGGCATAAAGCTGATCACCGACAACATTGGTGATGTGCAAGTTGTAGCCACCGGAAGTAGTTCCTTTGATTTGGCCAATAAA
Organism: Prevotellamassilia timonensis; assembly: GCA_963589615.1. Lineage (GTDB taxonomy): Bacteria > Bacteroidota > Bacteroidia > Bacteroidales > Bacteroidaceae > Alloprevotella > Alloprevotella timonensis_A. The sequence goes on along the minus strand of CAVALA010000003.1, from coordinate 74,357 downwards.
ATCAATGAGCCTTTAACAGGTAGGAAAAAGGAATATTGGATGTTCCCTCTGAGTTTCTCCGAACTTGTAGAAAATATAGGATTGCTCGAGGAGAAAAGACTCTTGACACACCGCATGATTTACGGAAGTTATCCTGACGTGGTAAACAATGGCGGTGAAGAGCGTATGGTGTTGAGCGAGTTGGCGAATAGCTATCTTTATAAGGATATCCTCATGTTCGATAAGGTGAAGAAAAGCGACAGGCTCACAAAGTTGCTACAAGCCTTGGCCTTCCAGATAGGTTCTGAGGTTTCTTATAACGAGTTGGCGCAAATTACCGGTTTGGACCCAAAGACTGTAGAAAACTACGTGACTCTCTTAGAACAATCCTATATTGTATTTCGGCTTGGGTCGTTCAGCCGTAACTTGCGCAACGAACTCAAGTTCTCGCGAAAAATCTATTTTTGGGATTGTGGTATACGCAATTCTGTAATAGGAAACTATCAACCGGCAGAAAGCAGAATGGACACTGGAGCTTTGTTTGAAAACTACATGGTCGCAGAGCGACTTAAAAAGCTCCGTTACGAAAAGTCGTATGCACAAAGCTATTTTTGGCGAACAAAGAGTAAGCAAGAAATTGACTATATAGAGGACATCGACGGACAGTTGTCGGCTGTAGAATTTAAATGGAATCCGAAGCGGAACGCTTCATTGCCATTGTCGTTTTCAAAGTCTTATGCAGATGCTCAATTTAAAGTGATTACACGCGACAACTACGAAAACTTCTTGATGTAGAAAACAATATCCCCTTCACAAACGAACCTTTCCTTTAATGAGGTAAGGCCCGTTTGCGAAGGGGATTCTTTTGACTTGATGTATAACTTACTTGCGCGTGAAGACTACGCCATAGGGGTGAATGCCCACGTTGGTCTTGGCCTTGAACGAACCGTCGGCACCGTAAACATAGACAAAGCCGTTGGATGAATAGCCCAAAGGACCATTGTCGGCGCAGATGTAGAGGTCGCCGTTGGCAGGATTGATGTCCAGAGCATTGGGCATTTCGGGAAGATGGGCAGCGTCGAGCGTCCAACCGGTTGTAGCAGCAGGCGTGGTAGAAGCGTCCTGAGAGGTGAGGTAGAGGGCAGACTTCACGTCGCACGTGTTGGTGCTGTAGTCGGCTGTATAGTCCACCACGTAGAGGCGGTTGTCCTTGCAAGCTACGAGTTGGCCGGAGCAGTAGTCTGTCACGGTGTAGTCGGGGGCGATGCGCTGAACCTTCGGCATTTCGGTGTAGTAGTCGCCACGGACCACCACATAAACGTAGCCCCACTTGTCGGCTACGATGGCGCCGGGGTTCGTGCCCACCGTTACATCGCGTTCTTTTGTGAAGGTTTCGGGGTTGACCACAGCCACCTTCTTGCCGTTGGCATAAGCGTTGGCATAGTTGTAGCCGTCGCTGATGCTCACGTAAATCTTACCGTTTGCCTCACAAAGGTTGGCGGGGTTAGGACCTACTTCAATCTGTGATGTCTCGTAGGAAAGTGTGTCGACACGGGTGAGTTTGCCGTCGTTGTTCGTCACGAAGACATACTTGCCGGCACCACATACGGCTTCGGGCTCGTTTGTCGTCACTTCTGCAACTTTCTTGAGTGTGGTGCCGTCAACGACCCACACCTTGTTGCTGCCGTAGACAGGCACATAAATCTTGGAGCCGTAGTGGAAGGCTGCCTGGGGCGTGTCGCCAAGGCTCTGGCCGTTGGCAGCCTGGAACACGTTGTCGGTGACGTTCCACGTGGTGAGGTCCAAGTAGCTTACGCTGCCAGCTACACCGCCATATTGGTTGCCTTGGTTGATGACGTAGGCGCCATTGGCATCGTTGGTCCAGTCTTTGGGAGTGATTACTTCGGACTCATCGTCGGAACAGGCAGCGAAACCTACAGAGAGAAGCAGGGCAAGCGCTGCGAATTTGAGGTGATTGAGCGATTGTTTCATTTGTTGTGTGTATGTTTTGTTGATTTAGAATTTCAGTGAGAGTGAAAGCTTGTAGCTGCGGCCCGGCATAGGGTAACGGCGTATCACTTCGTAACGCTTGTTGAAGGCATTGACGAGGTCGGCACGCGCTTCGAGCGCGATGTGGCGGAGCGTAAACGTGCGGAACACGGCTGCTCCCCACTCGCTGTAGGCTGGCATATGGGTGGTGGGCATATGCTCGAGCGTGCTCCAGCGGCCGGCAGCAAAGGTGGTGTGGACCACTGCCGAGAGCCACGGATTCTGCCACGTGAGCGACGCAGCACCGCTGTGGAGCGGCGTGTAGGGCAGTTGCACACCGGCATTGATGGTGCCCTGTTGGCGCGCATTGACGGCGCGTTGCCAGGAATAGTTCATGGCGAGCGAGAGGGTGTGGCGCGAAGCTGGAGCAAATTCGCTTTCGAGTGTGAGGTCCACCCCAGTGGCTTTTGTGCGGCCCAGATTCACCGTGCGCCAGACTTGTAAGTTGTATGGCACGCTGACAATGCGGTCTTTCACGCGGTTGGTGTAGGCATCGGCGGTGAGGGCAACGAGTCTGCACCACGGGAAGGGTGAGGCCTGGAAGGTCAGACCGCCGCTCAACTGGCTCGTGCGCTCAGGAAGGAGCGACGTGGAACCGAGATGGTAGTAGTACGACTCGGTGAAGGTGGGCTGGCGGTATGTTTCCTTATAACCGCCGCGGAGGTACAGTCTGCAGACTTGCTCCGTCACGAGATACGAGGCCATGACGGAAGGCGAGATGCGATTTACGTTGCGTGCCTTGCTTTGCGAAGGGGAAACGGCGGATGAGGTTGTCGTGGCGCTGACATCGTCGCGTGCCACGAGGTTGACGGCACGTGCCATGACGTTCCACCTTCGTGTGCGGTATTGCAGCGAGAGGGCTTGTTGCCATGTGTCGCGCGCCACGTCGTTGTCCGTCGTAAGGTTGCTTGTGAGCCAAGCATGGGCGTAGTCTAAGGCATAGGCAGCGCTTAAGCCGCCTACGATGCGGTAACTGGCGCCTGCAGTGGCGTAGGCTTCGCTCTGCCAATAGTTCTGACGCAAGGCTCCACCGGGGTACTGGCCGTCGATGTCGGTGTAGCGCGACTCTTGCCAGTTGTAACGGGCGGCAGCCATGACGTTCCATCGGCCGAAGGCTTGCGTCCAGTTCATTTGTCCGAAGGCGTTCTGCATACTTTGACGCTCGTTGTTGTTGTCGACGTAGAGCACAACTTGACCGGGAAGCCGCCGGTGGTTGTTGTAGTAGAAAGCCTTTGCCTTTAGTGCCCCACCCCGCCGTGTGGTGTGCGTGGCGTTGGCTTCGAGCGTATAGCTTTGCATGCGGCTATTTGTGCGTCGTTTGTGTTCCGAGGCTATTCCGTTGCTCACAAAGAAGGGATAGTCGTTGAGGCCGAAGAAATAGTCTGCACCGAATGTGAGACAGGTTCGTTGCCCACTTCTTTTGGCGAGCGAGAAGGAAGGATTGTAGACGTTCCACGACGACTGGCGGAGCGTGAGCGATCCGTGGAGGCGATTGTCGGATGGGGTTGCTGTAGCGGCATACAGATTGATGACTGCCGCTGCCATGCTGCGCACGGGACACAGTAAGCGGTCGTTGTCGAGCGTCTGCAACTCTATGCCGCTGAGCCGTTCCACTTGAAAGCGCTGGAGGTCTATCTGTCCTTGCTGTGCATCGGTCACGGGAAGTCCGTCGTAAGTGACGGCGGTGTGGGAAGCGCCTAGTCCACGTACGCTGACGGTTTTGAGTCCACCTGCGCCGCCGTAGTCGCGGAGGTTCACTCCTGCAAGGCGCCGGAGGGCATCGCCCGTGTCGGTGATGCCGCGCGTGGTGAGCGAAAGTGAGTCGATGCGCTGCAAAGGGGCTGGTGCTGCTAGAAGGCGCATGCGGGCACTGGCGGTGACAACTGCCGTTCCGAGCGTGTCGACGGGCAACGGGGTGGACACGGATGTGTGTCCGACGCTTGCCGCTAGGGTGGCGAACGCCAGGGGCAAGAGTTGGCTCATTTTTCTTTTTTGTTTTGGAAAAATTGTTCCTTTCGTTGCACACATCGCTGCTGTGGCACGGGGAACATATTGGTGACAAGTTGTTGCTTGCTCTCTCCTCGGAAAGCGGCAACTGTGAGGACGCGGGTGCTTTCGTCAAGCAGCGTTCGTGGCGTCCGGCAAAGGCGGCAGGTCTTCTGGCTTGTTCCCGCACGGGTTCGCCTTCCCCTCCGAACAGCCTGGTTTCGACAAAAATGCAGCGCATCGTTGCGATGCTTGCCTTTTGCCCGACTTGGGCGGAGAGTGGCGCGAGTGAACTCGGCGATAATGGAACATACAGCAGCGGGACTGCACGGGATTCTCACCCGTTTCCCTTTTCATCGCGGCAGGATTGATGCCTGCGGCGAACCGCTATTGCAAGTGCAAAGTTAGCGTAAAATGGTGTAAACTGAACGTGACGCAACACAAAAAAAACTCCCACATTTATAGTAAATGTGGGAGTCTGAGAAATGACAACTTACATTCTATGAATGTAAACTGAGGAAACGAGTGTGGAGTGTGTGCGTTAGAAACAGAGTATTTCGCGTTGTACGAAGTAGCAGAGGATGCCCACGATGTAACCTACGAAGGCTATCCATGAGATGTGCTTCATGTACCAACCGAAAGTGATTTTCTCAAGTCCCATTACCACAACGCCGGCAGCGGAACCGATGATGAGCATAGAGCCGCCCACACCGGCACAGTAGGCAAGGAGTTGCCAGAACACGCCGTCTTGGGCAAAATCGCCGGTAGTGGCTACGGGATACATACCCATGCAACCAGCCACGAGGGGCACGTTGTCTACAATGCTTGAAAGCACGCCGATGATGCCAGTGACGAGGAAGTGGTTGCCGTTGAATGCCGTGTTGAGTCCAGTGCCGAGCTGCGTGAGTACGCCAACGGTTTCGAGACAGGCTACGGCCATGAGAATGCCGAGGAAGAAGAGAATCGTGCTCATGTCGATGCGGGCGAGCATGTTGCTCACGCGTTTCTGCATGCCTCCTTTGTCGGAGGTGTGGGGAAGGTGACGGTAGAAAAGTTCCGTCACAGTCCAGAGGAGACCGAGCACGAGAAGGATGCCTACGAACGGCGGGAGGTGCGTGATGCTCTTGAAGATTGGCACGAAGATGAGTCCGCCTACACCGAGGAAGAATATGGTTTTACGCTGGGCTGCGGTGAGGAGTTCGCTCTCAGAGAGCGTGGTTTGAGGTTCGGCTACCTTCAGTTCGCCCTTGAGCATAAACTGCAGAATGAGGGCAGGAAGAATCATGGAGATGAGCGAAGGCACAAGTATTTCCTTGATTACGCCGGCAGCGGAGATGAGTCCCTTGTTCCAAAGCATGATGGTGGTGACATCACCAATGGGTGAGAATGCACCGCCGGAGTTGGCGGCGATGATTACGAGCGAGGCGTAGATGATGCGGTCCTTGTGGTCGCTGACGAGTTTGCGGAGAATCATCACCATCACGATGCTCGTGGTGAGGTTGTCGAGGATGGCTGAAAGAAGGAACGTCATGAAGGCTATGCGCCAAAGCAGGGCACGCTTGGAGCGTGTGCTCATCATGCCACGCACAAAGTTGAATCCGCCGTTTTGGTCCACGAGTTCCACGATGGTCATGGCGCCCATGAGGAAGAAGAGCGTGGTAGCAGTATTGCCCAAGTGAGCCTCCATAACGGAGCTGACAGCTTGTGCGGTGTTTTCGCCTACGGCTGCGGCAATGTATTGTCCGGGATCAATCATGAAGATGGTCCAGCAGAAGACAAACATCAGCAACGCAATGGCTGCCTTGTTGATTTTCGTAAGGCTTTCAATGGCTATGCAGAAGTATCCGAGAACGAACACTACTACAATGGCGATGGTAAGACTTGTCATTTGTTTTTTCTGTTTGTTTATTATGTGTTGTGCAAAGGAACGCAAAATATATTAGCCACGCAAACGGAGCGTTGCGAAAAAGCGGTTAAGTTTATGCTTTCCACTCTTTCTGAACTGTTTTTCGAATTAATCAGAGATGCTTTACGTCTGTTTCTGATAATCCTGTCATTTGGGATATTTCTTTGATTGACATCCCTGCTTTCCTGAGATTTTGAGCAATTTCTAAGGCTTTGTCTTTTTTGCCTTCAGCTCTTCCTTCAGCTCTTCCTTCAGCTCTTCCTTCAGCGCGACCTTGTTCAAGTCCCTCTTCAAGTCCTTTTTCGTGTCCTTGCAGTATGGCCGTATCTATTGAGTTCTTGAGGTCGCGGTAAGTTTTTAGGCTATCCTCGTATTCGTGGAGTTCCATACGGCTGAACTTGGCTATCTCTGCCTGTTCAAAGAGGCGGGTGAATATTTTTTCGCGCAATGCTGTCGGACGTTCTTCAAGGCGTGAGAGGTTGCGCAGCAGGTAGAGCCACTTGTCGTAGAGCGTTTCCAGTTCATCCAAACTCTTGTTGAACTTGCTTATTTCCACGTACTTGAATGTCAGTTTGTCGTTGAACACGCGGTGGGTTTTCTTGTCGAGCAGTCCCACGTCGTGGCTGATGTCGTCGTGTGAGAAAGCCTCTTCGTGCATGTTGAAGTTGAGGAGCGCCACTACGTAGACGTGGTTGAGGCGGAAGTTCCAATCGGAGCCGGCGGGTGCCTGTTCGCGGATGGGGAAAGTGGAATAGAAGAGCGAGCGGTCCTTGAAGAATTGCTGGAAAGCGTTTTGCATTTCCACAATGAACTTTTCGCCGCGCTCGTTTTCGCAGTAGACGTCGAAGATGGCTTTGCGGTCGGAGTAGGTGTCGCCCACGTGTTCACTATTGCGGTAGTGAACATCCGTCACCACTTGTTCTCCGTCGAAGAGGGAGTTGAGGAAGTTGATGAGCAACTCTTTGTTGGGCTCGGTGCCGAATATTCGCTTGAAGCCGAAGTCGGTCAGTAGGCTGATGTATTTTTCTTCTGATTGGCGCATAGTCGGGGCGTTGTGGATTTTTTGTGAAGTAGACTTTTGCAAAAGTAATGTCTTTCTGCTTAATCTGCAAACTTTGTGGGCTGAGTAATAAAAGGTTAGACAAGATTGGTCACCACGTCCACCACGTGGCTGCCGGCTCCCAAGAGGTCGGAGCGCTCCGACATGCGTTTCTGATAGTCAAGGAACAAGCGAAAGGTTTGTTCGCTCATTTGGTTGATGCGTGTGCGCATGAAGTCCGCGGGGCCGTCGGGCGAGAATATGCTGATGCGCTTCAAACCGGCTTCGGCGTTGAGGCGGTCAATGTCGTCGAGGCGGAGGTAGTCGTAAAGTTCGTCGGCTTGAGCCTGGATGTGGAAATCTTCGTCGACCACGCCGCGCTGCATTAGACCAGCCATGCGATCTTCGTCGAAACAATAAGAGAGGATGCTGTACTCGTTCATTAGATAGGCCACAAAGATGGGGCCGCCGGGTTTGGTCACACGCTTGGCTTCAGCAAGGGCTTTCAGCTTTTCTTCATCGCCGATGAGGTGATAGAGCGGGCCGAGCAGAAGGGTGGCGTCGGCCGAAGCGGTGGGTAGGAAGGGCATGTGGCGTGCATCGCCTTGCACCACGTCGGCCGTAGGTTCGCGTTTGAGGAATACGTCGATGTTGCGTCGCACAAGTTCTACGGCTTTCACCTTGTAGCCTTCTGCCATGAGGGCAGAGGTGTAGCGGCCGGTGCCGGCTCCTATGTCGAGCAGATTGGAACCGGGGCGCAGATAGCGGCGCAGGTGGTACATGGTGGTTTCAAACTCCACTATGCCGTGACGGCGCTGCAGTCGGAGGTCCTCGGGATGTTTGTTGTAATGCTTTTCTATGTTGGAGAGTGCCATGCTTGCTTGTCGGTTCAAAACGCCATCTCCCATACGCGGAAGCCTTTGCGGCTTTGGCATATGGGAGATGCACTTATGACTTTTTAATGGTGTGTGGTGTCATTTATTGTAGTTGTCGAGACCCGTCTTGAGGAATTTCACGAATTTGTCAACGTCCTCGTCGTAAGAGTAGGAGGAGTTGAGCGGACGGCCTTCGTTGTCGACGAGCACATAGAAAGGCTGGGCATTGGCGCCGAACTTGGAGCGCTGCAGATAGCTCCACTTGTCGCCTACGGTGCGCAGTGTGGTGGTCTGTCCGTTCTCCTGAACCTTGATGGGTTCGGGAAGCGGTGCTTTCTCGTCTACGTAGAGGGAGATGAGCACGTAGTCTTTCATCAAGAGGTCGCGCACTTTGGCGTCGTGCCATACGGCGAGCTCCATTTTGCGGCAGTTTACGCAGCCGTGGCCGGTGAAGTCTACCACTACGGGTTTGCCGGTTTGGCGCGCATAGGCCATGCCTTCTTCGTAGTCGCGGAACTTGGCTTCAATCTTCACGGGGTCGAGGTTGAAGTCCTGTGTGGAGATGGGGGGAGCGAATGCACTGACGGCCTTGACGGGAGCGCCCCAAAGTCCAGGCACCATGTAAACGGCGAAGGCCAGGGAGCAAAGGGCTAGGAAGAAGCGGGGCACGGAGGTGTGGTGCTCGTCTTCGTCGTCGTGGGGGAACTTGATGCCGCCGAGGAGGTATACGCCGAGGAGTGCGAAGATGACAATCCAAAGGGCGAGGAACGTTTCGCGGTCGAGCAGGTGCCATCCGTAGGCGAGGTCGGCCACGGAGAAGAACTTGAGGGCGAAGGCGAGTTCGAGGAAACCTAGCGTCACCTTCACAGCATTGAGCCATCCGCCGCTCTTGGGTGCACTCTTGAGCCACGTGGGGAAGAGGGCGAAGAGGGTGAAGGGAAGGGCGAGGGCAAGGGCGAAGCCGAACATGCCGATGGTGGGCGCAAGTGCCGAACCGCCCGATGTGCTCACTTCTACAAGCAGGAAGCCGATGATGGGGCCGGTGCAGGAGAAGCTGACGAGGCTGAGGGTGAACGCCATGAGGAAGATGGAGAGCAGACCGGTGGTCTTTTCTGCTTTGTTGTCGACGGCAGCACCCCAAGAGGATGGCAGCGAAATCTCAAATCCTCCGAAGAAACTTGCGGCAAAGACCACAAGCATGAGGAAGAAGAGAATGTTGAAGATGGCGTTTGTGGAGAGGTTGTTAAGGGCGTTGGCTCCGAAGATGGAGGTGATGATGAGTCCGAGCGCCACGTAGATGACCACGATGCTGATGCCGTAGGTTACGGCGTCGCGTATGCCTTTTTTGCGATCGCCGGAGCGCTTGAGGAAGAAGCTTACCGTCATGGGGATGATGGGCCATACGCAAGGTGTGAAGAGGGCTACAAGTCCGCCGAGGAAGCCGAGGAAGAAGATGTAGTACCATGCTTTTCCGGTCATGTCGCCGTTGCCTTCGCCCATGCTTTTGAGTTGGTCTACGACGGGCGTCCACCATGCTTTGATTTGGGCAGAGTCGGACGGTGTTACGGCTATGGGAGCTGCGGCAGAGTCGGCAGGAGCGGCAGTTGTGGTTGCGGCAGTGTCGGCTGCGGCGGGCGCAGCGAGTTCGGCTTGTGCGGCAGCCTCTTCTGCTTTGCTCTCAGCGGTAGGTGCGGGACCGTCTGTACCTTTGAGTTTAGCATCAACGCTAGTGGGCGGCAAGCAGTTCTCGTCGTTGCACGCACCGTATTTGAGATAACCGCTCAGTTCGTAGTTCTTGTCGAGGAGTTCTACGCGCTGTGTGAAAGTGGCGTGTCCTTCAAAGAACGTGACGGGCATTTCAAAGATGGGGTCCTGCATGGTCTTTGCACCGGGACCGGGAGTGAGTTTTCCTTTGAGTTTTGCCCCTTTGATGTTTTCGAGCGTGAAGGTAGCGGGTGTGGGACCTCCTTCACCGATGTTGGTGGAGTAGATGTGCCATCCGGGCTGTGCCGAACCGCTGAAGACGATGTCGACAGTAGTGGGGTTTACGCGCTTGTACTGCACGTTGAAGTTCACCTGCGCCTGTACGGCCGTCACGGCTGCCACGAGGAGCATGAGGGTGAGGGTGACGAACTTTTTCATTGATTGTATAATGGGGTTGATCTGTTTCTTGTGATAGATATGCCGTCTGCCGATGATTCGTGCGGCACAAAATTCGGCGGTTTGCCGTAACAAGTTGCAAAATTACAACATTTTTGTCGTTTGCCGTTCGCTTTGTTAGCCGTCTTTGCTGAAGAGGGGCTTTTTGGAGCGGCGGTAGACGAGTTGTCATTTTACGCGGATGAGGGAAAGTCCGTCGCGTTCGGGGAGGATGAGTTGTTCCACGCGGTCGTCCTGAGCCACGTGGTCGTTGAAGCGACGGATACCTTGTGTTTGCGCATCGCGGTCGTAGGCGGGGTCTATGACGTGGCCGTCCCAAAGCACGTTGTCGGCAAGAATGAGCGAACCTGAGTGGGTGAAGCGCATGAGTAGTTCGTAGTATTCTACATATTCGCGCTTGTTGGCGTCGACGAATGCCACGTCAATCGAAAGGTTCAGCGGTGGAAGGAGTTCAAAGACGTTTCCCACCATCATTTCGACCTTCGCTTCGTAAGGTGCGGCATCGAGCCAAGGTCTGGTGAAGCATTCCTGCTCGTCGTTTATTTCAAAGGTGTAGACTTTACTTCCGGCTTTCATGCCCGATGCCATGGCAAGGGCGGAGTAGCCCGAGAAAGTGCCTATCTCAACCACCGTCTGCGGATTGACCATCTGCATGAGCATGCGCAGCAACTGTCCCTGTAGATGTCCCGACGCCATACGTGGACGCAACAGGTGGAGATTTGTGGCGCGGTAGAGTTTCTGCAAGTATTCGTCGGGTGCGGTGGTATGGCTGAGTATGTAGTCGTCAAGCATGAATGTATAGAAGAGAAGATGTTATGATTTATTCCCCTTATTTCTCGGGAAACACTCCAGCACTTGCGAGCGGAGGAACGAGCGGTCTATGTTGGTGTAGACTTGCGTGGTGGAAATGCTTTCGTGGCCGAGCATGGCTTGTATGGCGCGCAGGTTTGCGCCGCCTTCGAGGAGGTGTGTGGCAAAGGTGTGGCGCAGGGTGTGGGGGGAGATGGTCTTGTTGATGCCGGCAAGTTCGGCATAGACGCGGAGATTGTGAAACACGGTGATGCGCGAGAGGTGTTTGCCTCTTTGCTCGCTGACGAACACGTAGTCCTCTTCGCCCTTTCGGATGTTGATGTGGCAACGCGAGGCAAACCATAGGTTGAGTTCCTTTATGGCGCGGGGCGATATGGGCACGAGGCGTTGCTTTGAACCTTTTCCGGTGACGCGGATGAAGCCTTCGTCGAGGAAAAGGTCGCTGAGTAATAGAGCGCAGAGTTCGCTCACGCGCAGGCCGCAGCTGTAGAGCATTTCTATGATGGCGCGGTCGCGCTGGCCTTGCGGAAGGGAGAGGTCTATGGCGTCTTCTATGCGGTCCACCTCGTCGAGGGTGAGCACCGTGGGCAAGCGGCGTGGATGTTTGGGCGATTCGAGGAGTTCTGTGGGGTCGTCTTCGATGTATCCTTCAATCAGTAGAAAGCGGTAAAACGACCGCACGCCCGAGAGAATGCGTCCTATGGAGGTCTGCGCAATGCCGAGTTCGTAAAGGGCGAGGGCGAAGCGGTGGAAGTCGTCGAGCGTGGCGTGGAGATAGTCGATGCCTTCGTCGTGGAAGAAGCTGAGCATCTTTTCCACGTCGTGATGGTAGGCTTCGCGCGTGTTGGCCGACAGTCCCTGCTCAAGTGTGAGATAGGTGGTGTATTTTTTAAGCATAAGTCGGGCGTGGTCTACACAAGGATGATGGAAAGCAGTCCGCTCACGAAACCGATGACTACGCCCCACCCTATTTCCCTTAGTGTGTGCTGACGGAGGATGAGGCGTGCAGTGCTTACCATGCCGCAGAGGAGCACAGTGAGGCAGAGCCACCAAGTGGGGTCGAAGTTGAAGATGAGCGAAAAGGCGAGGAGTGCGCCTACTACCCCTGCTGAGGCTGCGGCATGGGTGCTTACTTTGATGCGGCTGTTGACGAGGGCGCAGATGACTTGAATGGCGAGTGCGCCCACGATGATGCCGAGCGTGAAGCGCGGCATGTGTATGCGGTAGAGCAGTGCGAGCAGGGCGGCATAGCTCGTGATGCTCAGCACGTATGGTACGTAGCGGCGTTCGCGTTTGCCGAGCTGGTGGCGCGTCCATCCGTTTATCTTCCGGTAGATGAAGATGGTGAGATGTGGCAGTAGTATGGTGAAGAAATATACGATGAGCGTGAGCACCACTTTGGTCTGCATGGGCAGCATGTTGAGGTAGCTGAAGGCAAAGAGCACTACGAAGGCCACGGCAGGAAGGTAGAACGGCGAGAAGACGAGCGACACGACGTGCGACGTAAGCACAATCCAGAAGTAGCGGCGGCTCGCGCTGCCTTTCTCTTCGCTGTGCCACTGAATCTTTTCCTCTTTCTCGTCGGTCTCTGGTGCTATGGTGCTTTCGGGCACGAGCATGTGAAGTCCGCGCAGCGACTGTTCCTCAATCATGGTGGGCAGTTCGTGGCGAATGAAAGAGTGCCGTGACGTGTGGGGAGCACGCTTCTCGTGTCCCTCTTCTTTCGGCATGTATTTGCTGTCGGGATTTTCTTCCATATGACTGTTTCGATGTGGTGTGTGATGGTAATGAATGGGCTACCATCAATCTTTGTTATCCTTTCCTCAACCGTGCGGTGGGGAAGCCGAGCATGTCGCGATATTTTGCTACGGTGCGGCGTGCCACGTCGAGCCCTTTCTTTTTGAGTTCGGCGGCAAGGGCTTCGTCGGACAAGGGGTGGCTTTTGTCTTCGTTTTCGATGACTTCGCGCAGTGCGGCGCGCACTTGGCGCGCAGAGAGTTCGTCGCCCTCGCTGGAGGTGAACTGTGTGCCGAAGAAGAACTTGAGGGGATAGGTGCCGTAGAGTGTTTGTACGTATTTGCTGTTCGTCACGCGCGACACGGTGCTGATGTCCACCCCTACCCTTTCGGCCACGTCTTTGAGCGTGAGGGGGCGGAGCTGCTGTTCGTCGTCGTCTTCGAAGAAGGGCAACTGCAGGCTTACGATGGTGCGCATCACGGCGAGCAGCGTTTGGCGGCGGCGTGTAACGAGGTTGATGAACGACTGTGCGGCGTCGACCTTCTGTCGGGCATAGGTGTAGGCATCGCGCTGCTGGCGGTTGAGTTTGGTGCGGTTTGCGCCGTATTCCTTGATGCTTTGGCGGAAGGCTCGGCTCACGCGAAGCTCGGGCACGTCGCCGTTGTTGAGCGTCACGATGGGTTCGCCGTCGGGCGAGAGGCTTACGAAGAAGTCGGGCGTGACAGTGGGCAGGTTTGCCGTGGCGCTGTCGCTCAGTGCGCTGCCGGGCATGGGGTTGAGATGTGTCAGTTCGTGCTTCACGTGGGCGAGTGTTTCCTCGTCGATGTGGAGCCGGTTGGCAATGATGTCCCATCGCCTTGAGGCGAAGTCTTTGAAGCAGCGGTCCACCACTTGTAGGGCCAGCGTGCCGTAGGGCGAATGGCGGTCGGGGTCGGAGAGCTGGATGTGCAGACATTCCTGCAGGCTGCGTGCACCTATGCCTCGGGGTTCGAATTGCTGTAGGATGTGGAGCACGCGCTCGAGCTCGTTGGGCGTAGTTTCCACGTTGTGGTAGATGGCGAGTTCGTCGCAGAGCGTCGCCAGGTCTTTGCGGAGAAATCCGTCGTTGTCGAGCGATCCTATGATGTACTCCATGAGTTCTTCCTCGTGTGGGGTGAGGTTGTGTTCTCTTATCTGACTGCGGAGTTCGTCGTAGAAGGAGGTGGCTCCGGAGAAGTCCATCTGCGTGCGTTCGCGTTCGGCATCGGCGCGCTGACGGAGGTAGTCGGGCACATCGTCTTCGGAGAAGTAGTCGCCCATGGCGTCGGCCTCGGCGCCGAAGTCGTCGGCGTTGCCGTTGTCGTAGTCGGTGTCGTCGGTGTGCTCTTCCTCGTTGTTGTCGCTGTTGTCTTCGCTTGGTTCGTTGCCTTCCTCGTTGTCGGAGTCGCTGAAGTCGTCGTCTTTTTCCTCAAGTGCGGCATTGTCGAGCATCTCGTTGCGTACGCGTTCGGCGAGTTCCTCCACGGGCAGCTCCACCATTTTGGCGAGGGCCACCTGAAGGGTCTGAAGTTGCTGTGTTTGTACGGCAGCTTGCGTCTGTTCGAGTTTCTGAGCCATTATAATATAAAGTGAGGAATGATGGTCTTGTAAAACTAAACGGTCGGGGCGACACGGCGCTTTTATTGAGCGAGCCGCCTCTCTCCGACCGTTTTGTGTGCTTACGTTTTTTAGTTTGTCTCCTCGGTTTGGGCAGATGCCTTCTTGCTCTTTCTTGCGGCTACCACGAGGGCTCCGGCGAAGAGGATGAGCACGACGGCGAGAGCTGTGTAGCCGATGGCGTTGGTGGTGCTTACCGATGTGGGACGGAATTCCATTACCACTTCGTGCTTGCCAGCGGGGATTTTAAGTGCGCGGAGCACGTAGTTGACGCGGCCGAGGTCGGCGGGCTTTCCGTCGATGGTTGCCGTCCATCCGGGATAGTAGATTTCAGAGAATACGGCCACGCCGCCTTTCTGCGTGTCGATGGTGTATTTGAGGAGGTTGGGCTCGTAGGAAGTGAGCGTCACGTGGCCCGAGTCGAGCGGCGAACCGTCGAGTTGTGCTTTGAAGCGTGCGTCGGCCACGGCTTTGTGTTTGGTGTCGAGGCCGGTGAGTGCTGCCATTTCGCTGTCGGCGTCTTTCACGAAGTCGAGTTGGCTTACGAACCATCCGTTGCCGTTGGCTGCGGGGTTGAGAACGGGGGTGGCTGTCTGTCCGCTGCCGAAGATGAAGTACTTCGTGTTGAGCATGTTCATCACGGGTGCGATGCTGTCCATGGGGACGCGCGCCATGTCGCCGCCAGCCATGTTGATGGCGCTTGCGGCCTGCGTGATTTCGCGGTTGAGCTGGCGGTCAATGAGGTCTTGGTAGCGATGGAGCTTGGCGGCGTGGTAACCACCGATGGAGTGGTGGTAGTACGACGTGGCGTTGCTCGTTTCGTTGAAGGGACTGCCGCCGCCGAGGTTTACGACGCGGTAGTAGGAGGTGTCGCGCAGAATGGCTTCGTCGGCCGGTGTTTTTGCAAAGCTTTCGGCCTGTTCGGTGGGGTCGGTGAAGCTTTCGTCGTTGAGGTAGCGCTTGTCAATTTGCCAGAGGTCCACGACGCAAACGAGGGCGAGGAGAATGCAGACCGCCCAATTGGGCAGTTTCTTTGCTGCCATGAGCCAGATGAGCAGCACGCCTACAACGATGAAACCTGCGGAGCGGAGCGCATCGGCCGAGAGTATGGCCTTGTGCATGGACGAGAGTGCCGTTTGGTAGGCCATGACAAACTCTGTGGGGAATCCGTTGCTCTGCATCTGAGCGAACGTTTCGCTGTCGGCAGACGAGATGCAACTGCCGGCGAGTGAGGGTACCATCCACAGGGCGAGGCAAACGCCGAGCGTCAGGACGAGCGACACGGGCAGGCCAATGCGTTTGCGCAGCGGAGCGTCGGCGCCTTTCCAGGCGGTGAGTGTGAAGAGTTCGGGCTTCTTTATGATTTCTGCCAAACAGAGCACGGCGAGGAGTGGCATGGTGAACTCGGCAATGACGAGTGCGGAGCTTACCGTGCGGAACTTGGCGTAGACGGGCAGATGGTCAATGAGGAAGTTGGTCACGTCGGGGATGTTCTTGCCCCATGCAAAGACAAGGCTCACGATGGTGGCCAAGAGCAGTGCCCACTTCACGGGACCTTTCACGTAGAAGAGGCCGAGGATGAAGAGGAAACATACGAGTGCGCCTACGTAGACAGGGCCTACGGTGAAGGGCTGGTCGCCCCAGTAGAGTTGGATGCCGGGAGGGTAGGCTTGTATTTGCTTTTCTTGGAAAATCTGTTGTGTTTGTCCGGCGTGCTGGTAGAAGTCGTCGTAGCCGGGAAGTTCTTCTACGCCTTCGCGGTCGAGAATGGACGTTGAGCCGCCGCCTTTGTAGTCGGGGATGAGGAGTGTGAGCGTTTCGTCGATGCCGTAGCTCCATGCGGTGATGTAGTCGCGGTCGAGTCCGTCGGTGGCTTTTGCGCCGTTCTGTTCGCTTTTCGGTGCGGTGAGTTCTGCTTTACCGCGCATGGACTCTTTGGCGTAGGAGTAGGTGTGGTAGATGTTGGGAAGGTTGGCTGCCACACCGAGCAGTCCTGCCACGACGAGCACACCGGTGGCCTTCAGCCAGCCAACGAATTGCTTTTTTACGATGGCATGGACCGCGTAGCAGACCACGAGCAGGAACATGACGAAGAGGAAGTAGTACGTCATTTGCAAGTGGTTGCTCTGAATTTGGAAGGCGGTGAAAAGTGCGGTGACGGCGCCGCCCCAAAGGTATTTGTGGCGGTAGCAGAGCACGAGTCCGCCTATGGTGGGCGGAATGAATGCGAGGGTCATCACCTTCCAGATGTGTCCGGCGGCGATGATGATGAGGAAATAGGACGAGAAAGCCCAAATGACGGAGCCGAGGGCGGCGAGGTAGGGCTTGAAGTTGAACGCACGCAGAAGAATGTAGAATCCGAGCATGTAGAGGAACAGGTAGCTGATGGCGGGGAACCAGTGGCCGGTGCCGAGGGAGTAGACCGTCTCGACGGTCGACACGGCGTCGGTTGCACCATACGAAGGTGCGGTCTGGTAGGTAGGCATACCGCTGAATATGGCGTTCGTCCAGCGTGTGGTTTCGCCGTTGTGCGACGCACGGTATTCCTGTTGCTCATGGCCGAGGCCTATGCCTGCCACGGAGTCGTGTCCGCCGAGCACAAGTCCTTCGCTCATGGGGGTGAGGAAATAGAGTGTGCTCAGTACGAGAAAGGCCACGATGAAGATGATGTCGGGCGTGGCTTTCTTTATCATGCTCATGAAATTCATAGATGGTTTGTGTGTGCTTGAGGGCGTTGAGTGCAGCTTGTGCTTCGCCCTTGGTGGTTATCGGTGCAAAAATACAAATTCGTTTTCGGAAAACAGGGCTTAGCCAATGTGCAAATGTGCAAATATGCGAATGTGCAAATGTATAATGAGTTGCGGTTTTTCGGATGGCGTTAGTCTTGTTGCCACCGATATTTTGCTCAAAAATTGCCGCAACTGACGAAAAAACGTAAGGCGCTGAATGTCAATGATGTGCAGTCCCAAATAAAATTCCAAGGTTTGGGACAAAAATTCCAAGGCTTGGAATTTAAATTTCAAGGCTTGGAATTTTAGTTTCAAGCCTTGGAATTTTTGCGGGAAGCCTTGGAATTTTTGCGTAGTGATGTTTTAGATGACCACCATCTTGGCAGCTACGCTGGTGCTGCCGTTGGCGTTGGCCACCATGATGTAGTAGACGCCGGCAGCTACGCGGTCGCCGTTGGGTCCGCAAACGTCCCAGATGAACGAACCTCCTGTGGAGCGTCCGCGGGCTACGAGTTGGCCCGAAGTGCTGAGAATCTTCACTTCGGCTCCTGCGGTGAGTCCGGTGATGGTCACGTTGCCGCGGTGTTCGGGGCGAACGGGGTTGGGGTAGACTTTCACGTTGGCTTTCGTGAGCGTTTCGGCGGGTTCGGTGATGCGGCTGCTGTAGGAGCAGAGCCCGAGGTCGGTGGCAATCATCACTTGGCCCGTGGTGGGATGTATGGCAATGGAATAGATGTTGTCGGAGAGGATGGGGGAGTTGTTCGTGGTGAAGTGTTGGAGCACTTCCGAGCCGTCTTCGTTGACCACGTAGACGCCCGAACCTACTGTGCCGAGCCATTTGCGGTTGCCGCCGTCCACGGCCACGGCCGTCACGTCGATGCCGGTGAGGAGGTAGTCGGCGTAGTTTGTGCCGTCGTTACGCGGCACTTTGGGCTGATAAATGGTGAAGTCGGAGTTGAACCAAGTGGAGGGGTCGGTCACGGCAAACACGCCGTTGGCTGCACCAATCCAGAGTTGTCCGTTGCGGTCGGAGCAGATGTCGCGCACGTCGCTGATGTCGCACTGTGTGCCGTCCTCGTTGCGTGCGGTGGAGCGGAAGAGGCTTTGGTCGTCGCTGGTGTCGTCGATGGTACCGGCGTAGTCGAGGCAGGCAAGTCCGGAGGAGACCGACGAAGAACGGCGTGAGGTGATCCAGGCACGGCCTTCGCTGTCGAAGAGGAGCGTCTGGGCGTGGGTGGAACTGGCGTTGAAGCCGTCAACGGGGATGGCGTGCCATTTTCCTTCGGGGGTGAGCACTTTCACCACCTCGTTGGTCTGTACGTTGAGCATCCAAAGGTTTTCTTCGCTGTCGTACTGTAGACCGTCTACGAAGGTGTATTGCGGGCGGTTGCTGCCGCTTCGCTCTTCTTGCTTGAGGCTCGAATTGGAGGCGTTGTAGTGATGGGCGAGTTTGCCGTCGCGAAACTCTGCAAGTCCGCCGAAGAACGAAACGAAGTGGTGGTTCGCGTCAGCGGGGTCCTCAGCAATGGACGACACGTCGATGTAGCTCACACCGTCGGTGAGTTCGTCGCTTGTGGCGTTGAGGAAAGTCCATTTGCCGTCTTCGTAGATTTCTGCCGTACCCGCACGGGATATGAAGAACTGTCCGCCAGAGACGAGCAGGCGATTTCCGTTGTAGTTGACGCGAAACGCATAGTCGCGGAGCGGACCGAAGCCGCCGATGGTGCTTCCGTTTAGTTGGAGTGAGGTTTCGTTGCCATTCACTGAGAGGTCGTAGCCGTTGAGGCCGTTCTCGCCGTCGGCAAGCCACACGTTGCCTTTCGCATCGCGCGTCACGTCGTAGAGGTAATGGCCCAGGGTGGTGCCCGTAACGGCTTTCGGACTGTCGGCAGAAGCCATGTAGACGCCGTTCGAGCCTACGAACTGTGCACGTTGTGCCGTGGCGTTGCCTCGGTCGAGCCAAACGGTGTTGATGCGTTCGGTAGCCCATTTGCCGACGTCGTCTTTCGCCGTGAAGTAAAGTCCGCCCTCGCCGTCAGCCTGGCCGGTGAGGAAGGGGGCTATCATGTAGAAGCCTCCTGCAAAGGGCACGAAGCTGCTCACGAGCACGCCGTAGGCTTTCTCCCAGGCGGAGAAGGAGTAGATGTTGTCAGTCAGTTTACTACTGTAGACGTTGCTGCCGATGGCTGCGAAGACGGTGCCGTCGGCGGTGACGACGGCATCGCTCACGCTCTGCTGAATGCGGTAGTAGCCCTTCACTTCCTGCTTTTTGAGGTCGAGGGCAATGATGCCCTCGGTGGTGGAAATGGTGGCCCAGTCGGCATTGACGCAAAGGTTGCTGACGCTGATGTCGTAGTCGGAGTAGCTTTTTATCTGAGGTATGTTGACCACCGTGCCGTTGTCGTAGAGAAGGTCTACGTTGCGGTCGGAGTAGAGCAGTACGAGGCAGTGCTGCGTAAGGGAGTAGCCCATGTAGCTCACGTTCTTGTCGGAGAGCGCGTTGCGGCGGTCGTACTCGCGCACGGAGCCGTCGGTGGTGTCGTAAGCGAGCAAGTTTCCGCCGAACAGGCCGTAGACGAGGTCTCCGCCGCAGACGACGCGCTGTGCGTTGCGGTAGGAGAGGTGGTAAGTCCAAAGGCTGCTGTCGTCGGCGCGGAGCGCGGAGGGCAGGGCGGAAAGCAACAGGAGTATGCAGGTGATGATGCGTTTCATTGTGGGCATGGGGCTAGGGTTCTTGATGGGGTGGCGAAGTGGAGCAAAGGCTTGCTTCGTCCGATAGGGTGAGGAACGCTATTTGCGGAGGAAGTCCACGAGTTTCTGCACGGCACGGGCGCGGTGGCTGATGCGGTTTTTCACTTCCACGCCCAGTTCGGCAAACGTGCGGCCGGTGTCTTCGGGCGAGAACACGGGGTCGTAGCCGAAACCTTCCGTTCCGCGTTTCTCAGTGGCTATCTGTCCGTTGACGATGCCTTCAAAGAGGTGTTCCTCGCCATTATATATTAACGCAATGACGGTGCGGAATCGTGCGCTGCGGTCGTTTTTATTTTTCAGTGCTTCGAGAAGTTTCTGTGTGTTGGCTTCGGGATCGTGGCGGTCGGGGTAGGCGTAGCGGGCGGTATGCACACCGGGCGCTCCGCCTAAAGCGCTGACTTCAAGTCCCGTGTCGTCGGCAAAGCAGTCGAAGCCGTAGCGCTCTTTCACCCAGCGGGCTTTGATGAGCGCGTTGCCCTGGAGCGTATCGGCTGTTTCGGGAATGTCGTCGTGGCAGTCAATGTCCGCCAAACTGAGAATTTCTATGTCTGTGCCCAGCATGGCGCGTATTTCTTCCAGTTTGTGGGCGTTGTTGGTGGCAAAAACGAGTTTCATTGGGGATGTCGTTGGGGTAAAGGGTGGTTAGTTGTTCGTTATCCGCGCACCACGGTGAGCGGAATGTGGCCAATCTCTGCCGCTGCGTCGCTGAAGGAACTCCAGTAGGAACCGAGGAGGGACTGCGTGGAAGCCAGACACCAGAGGTCAACGAGTGCGCCTTGCATGCCTTCGAGCGTGTGGCGCTGCAGCGGGTGTTCTTGGGTGATGATGCGCTTGGGGAAGATGCGTTTGAGTTCGGTTTTCACCTCAGCTTCGTCCGTGGCAAGGAAAAAGCGCACGTCGCCGTCGGCTGCCACTTCGCGCTTCATGGCTTTGATGAAAGCAGAGAGCGGACTTTCGGTTTTGCTTTTCGTGTTGTCCGTGCGGCGGATGTGTACGCCGATGGTGTGGTCGGCAAACTGGTTGCAAATCTGGTCTATGCGTTGTTGAAGTTCAAAGCGGGGCTTGATACGGCGCAGGCAGTCGGCAGGGTAGGGGGCAAGATTGCTGCCCGAGGAGATGTATACCTTGCTGTGCTTATCGAGCATGTGGCGCACGTCGTCGGCGCTTTGCGGAGCGTAGTCGTCGTGCTGGCAAGTGTAGCCCAAAAGGCAACGCATCAGACGCAGAAGGTGGAGGTGGGCTTTTCGTGAAGGATAGGCCCACCAGTGGCGGTGGCAGATGGTAAGGCGGCCGGAGTTGAGCGGAACGAAGAGTTCTTCGAACCATGCTTTGCATTCGGCCGTTGCTCCCCATTCTATGCGTATCTGTCCGTCGTAGTCGTGTGAGAGCGCCAGAGCGGAGAGAACCACGCGAAGCCGGTTGCACAGTCCGCCCATAGGAACGAGAGTTAACATATGAAGGTTGGAGGAGAAAGAAGGCTTTGGAAGCCTTCGAGGAAACGAAACGTGCGCAGCAGGTACAAGGCTTGGGCTTTTTGCACCGGCTGCGCACGGGATGTACGGCTTGTGGATGGACGGTGCTTCAGGACTTCTGTTGGGGTGCGTTGTCCTTAGCTTGCGTCCCAGGATTGGTCTTCGCATTGATTTGGGCTGCACGGGCGGTGTCGGCAGCCACTTTGCTTTCGTCGTATTTCACCTTGATGCGGTCGAAGCCTTCGCCGAACACACCGATGACTTTCGACTGCGAAACGAAAGCCTGCGGGTCGATGCCCTGAATGATGCGGAAGATGTTTGTGCTCTCGCGCTTCTTGGCGAGCACCACGAGCACCTTGCGCTCTTCCTTCGTGTACCAGCCCCAACCGTTGAGCACCGTCACGCCGCGGTGGGTGGCGGAGATGGCAGCGGCTATGTCGTTGAACTTGCGCGAGAAGATGAGGAACTGTACGGACTGGCGTCCGCGGTCCACCACGTAGTCGAGCAGGAGGTTGGTGATGATGAGCGTGCAGTAGCCGTAGAGCAGTTTGTCCACACTGCCAGTGGGTGTGAAGAGCGAGGAGGTGATAATGACGATGTCGCAAAGCATCATCATCTGGCCGAACGTCACGTCGCGGTATTTGTTGATGATGGCGGCAATGATATCCGTTCCACCCGTCGACCCGTTGCTCAGGAACACCATGCCGATGCCCACGCCTTCAATCGATGCACCGAGGATGCACGACATGAAGATGTTGTCCGTAACCACTTGTGGCAGTCCGCTTCGAGGATTGACGTAGGCAAACATGCCGGGGTTGTGGGCGGCAAGGTATATCATCACTTCCTGCGTGATGCCCATGA
This sequence comes from Prevotellamassilia timonensis, assembly GCA_963589615.1. Taxonomy (GTDB): domain Bacteria; phylum Bacteroidota; class Bacteroidia; order Bacteroidales; family Bacteroidaceae; genus Alloprevotella; species Alloprevotella timonensis_A. The sequence continues at coordinate 52,368 of CAVALA010000003.1, read as the reverse complement.
GGAACGTGAGCATGAACACGGCATAAATCGTTTTCACGCAGAAGCGCCATCCAAGTACACGCACTGCAACGGCCAAGAGAATGATGTTGACCATGAAGAACGTGTATTGCACGGGAAATCCCGTGGCGTAGAAAATCACGGCTCCGGCACCGGCCAGTCCGCCGTTGGTGATTTCGTACGGCAACTGGAAACACGTGAAGCCGATGGCGTAGAGCAGCAGGCCGAGCGTGATGGTCACGTAGTCGCGGACGTCCTGGAAAAGGCTTGTCTTGATGAGGGTTGGCATGGAAATAGGAGTTTACTTGATTACCACGTTGACAATGCGGCCGGGCACAACAATCACCTTCACCACTTGCTTTCCTTCGAGGTACTTCTGTGCCTGTTCGGAAGCGAGTGCCGCTTTTTCGATGTCGTCCTTGGCAGCTCCGGCGGGGAAGTCGAGCGTGAAGCGCGTCTTTCCGTTGAACGAGACGGAGAGCGTCTGCGTGTCTTCCTTGAGATACGCTTCGTCGTACTTCGGCCAGGGTGCGCTGCTCACCGTAGTGTTGTGGCCGAGGGCGTGCCAGAGTTCTTCTGCCATATGGGGCGTGAAGGGGGCAAGGAGGGCCACGAGCTGTTCAAGCACCTGGCGGCTCGTGCATTTCTGCTGGGCGAGTTCGCCAACGGCAATCATAAAGGCGGGAATGCTCGTGTTGTAGGAGAACACCTCGATGTCCTCGCTCACTTTCTTGATGAGTTTGTGGAGCGTCTTGAGGTTTTCTTTAGTAGGTTCGCTGTCGGTCACAGCCCAGTCGCCGTTCTTCGGATAGAAGAGGTTCCATGCCTTGCGGAGGAAGCGGAAGCAACCGTCAATGCCGTTGGAGTCCCAAGGCTTGCTCTGGTTGATGGGGCCGAGGAACATTTCGTAGAGGCGGAGCGTGTCGGCGCCATACTTTTCTACGATGAGGTCGGGGTTGACCACGTTGTACATCGACTTCGACATCTTTTCCACGGCCCAGCCGCACACATACTTGCCGTCTTCGAGGACGAACTCAGCTGTGGCATATTCGGGACGCCACTGCTTGAAGGCTTCCACGTCGAGCACATCGTTCTGCACAATGTTTACGTCCACGTGGATGGGCGTAGTGTCGTATTGGTCCTTCAGTCCAAGGCTGACAAAAGTGTTGGTGTCCTTGATGCGGTACACGAAGTTGGAACGTCCCTGAATCATGCCCTGGTTGATGAGCTTCTGGAACGGCTCGTCCTTGCACGAAATGCCAAGGTCGAAGAGGAACTTGTTCCAGAAACGGCTGTACATGAGGTGACCCGTGGCGTGTTCCGAACCGCCGATGTAGAGGTCCACGTTTTGCCAGTAGTTGTCGGCTTCTTTGCTCAGGAGTTCCTTGTCGTTGTGCGGATCCATGTAGCGGAGGTAGTAGGCCGAAGAACCTGCGAAGCCCGGCATGGTGGAAAGTTCGAGGGGGAACACCGTGACGTTGTCAATGCGGCTGTTTTCGGTCACGCAGTTAGCTGCTGTGTCCCAGGCCCAGCGTGTGGCGTTGCCGAGAGGCGGCTCGCCCGTTTCGGTGGGAAGGAACTTCGTCACCTCGGGAAGTTCAAGGGGCAGACATTCGGCGGGCACCATCTGCGGCATACCGTCTTTGTAGTATACGGGGAAAGGCTCGCCCCAGTAGCGCTGGCGCGAGAAGATGGCATCGCGGAGACGGAAGTTGACCTTCACGCGACCCAAATGGTTTTCGGTGACAAACTTCTTCGTAGCAGCGATGGCTTCCTTCACGGAAAGTCCGTTGAGCGTGAAGCCTTTGAGCGTCTGCTTGCCTTCGGCGGGCGAGTTCATCACAATGCCTTCCTTGGCGTCGAAACTCTCTTCGCTCACGTCGGCACCTTCAATGAGGGGAATGATGGGCAGACCGAAATGGCGGGCAAAGGCATAGTCGCGCGAGTCGTGGGCGGGCACGGCCATAATGGCTCCTGTGCCGTAGCCAGCAAGCACGTAGTCGCTTGTCCACACGGGGATGGCGTCGCCCGTGAAAGGATTGATGGCGTACGAACCGGTGAAGACGCCCGTCACGCGGCGGTCGGCGATGCGTTCGCGTTCGGTGCGCTTCTTTGTGGCTTCAAGGTAGGCGTCCACTTCGGCTTTCTGCTCGGGAGTGGTGAGCTGAGCCACGAGTTCGCTTTCGGGAGCGAGCACCATGAAGGTCACGCCGAAGATGGTGTCGGCACGCGTGGTGAAGATGGTGAACTTCACGTCGGAATCCTTTACGGCGAATTCCATTTCTGTACCTTCCGAGCGGCCAATCCAGTTGCGCTGCGTCTCTTTCAGCGAGTCGGTCCAGTCGATGGTGTCAAGTCCGTCGAGCATGCGCTGTGCATAGGCCGACACGCGAAGGCACCATTGCTTCATCTTCTTCTGCACAACGGGGTAGCCGCCACGTTCGCTCACGCCGTCGACCACTTCGTCGTTGGCGAGCACGGTGCCGAGCTTCGGGCACCAGTTGACCATCGTTTCGCCGAGGTAGGCTATGCGGTAGTTCATGAGCACTTGCTGCTGCTCCACACTGCTCATCTGCTTCCAGTCTTCGGCCGAGAAGTGCAGTTCTTCGCTGCATGCCACGCTTTCGAGTCCTTCAGTGCCTTGGGCTTCGAAGTGCTCAATGAGTTTGCTGATGGGCTGCGCCTTTTGGCATTTGTTGCAGTAGAAGTGGTTGAACATCTGCTGGAAGGCCCACTGTGTCCAGTGGTAGTATTTAGGGTCGCAGGTGCGCACTTCGCGGTCCCAGTCGAACGAGAAGCCAATCTTGTCGAGCTGTTCGCGGTAGCGCTTTATGTTCGTTTCGGTGGTGATGGCGGGGTGCTGCCCTGTTTGTATGGCATACTGTTCAGCGGGAAGGCCGTATGCGTCGTAACCCATGGGGTTGAGCACGTTGTAGCCTTGCTGACGCTTGTAGCGGGCGTAGATGTCGGAGGCAATATATCCGAGCGGGTGTCCCACGTGGAGTCCGGCGCCGGAGGGGTAGGGGAACATGTTGAGCACGTAGAACTTCGGCTTTGTCGTGTCGGCTTCTACGTGGTATGTTTTCTCTGTGGCCCATGTCTGTTGCCACTTTTTCTCAATATCTCTGAAGTTGTAGTCCATTTTCTTGGGTATGAAATGTATGCTTTTTGTGCTTTTGCGAAGCAAAGTTACTGCATGGTGGGTGAAGAATAAAGGAAAAGCCCTTTTTTCTTTAGGGTGGTTCTATAAATTAGCTTTGTCAGATTTCGGTGCTATTTTTCGTTCCTTTTGTTTGTGAACGAAGGAGCATAGCGGGCTATGCGACTGAGCGAACAAGCAAAAGGGGCGGAAAAGAGCCCGAAAGCTGACAAAACGCCATTTGGGTGAATTTGTACATATTACGGTGGTAATTTATAGAACCACCCTTTATTCTCGCGATGCGCACAGTGGGGTGGGGGAGAAAGGATTTCGTTGCGCTAATAGAAAATAATGTCTGCGCGGCGCGGCTTCACTTTCTTCCGAAGTCGGCTGGCACTTCGCCCCATCGTGAGGTTTGCCACTTGAGTAGCGGGATGTCGCTCCAGGAGTGCGTGGCGAGCCAGTTTTCTGCCCTTTCTATGAGTTGGAACAGCTTTTCGGTGCGTGCGTTACGCTGCAGCGTGGTTTTGCATTTGTGTGCCCTGACCCAGAGCAAGGCGTTGCGACTGTCGGAATAGACCGTCTTGCTGATGCCTTGTTGCTTGAGCAGGGCGAGGGCATGGACAATGGCGAGAAATTCGCCGATGTTGTTCGTTCCGTGAACAGGCCCGAAGTGAAAGATGGTAGCTCCCGTGGCAAGATCTACGCCGCGGTATTCCATTGGTCCGGGATTGCCCGAACAGGCGGCGTCGACGGCAATGGCGTTGGCGGTCACTTCGGGCGGAAGGGGCAGCACGGTGTCGTGGCGGTCGGAAGGCGGATTGGGCGGAAGGTTCGCGCTTCGGCGTGCCGACGGCTTCTTTGTTGGGGTTATGGAAGAATGGTCGGTGGAAGCCTTGTCGGCAGAATTTTCTCCGTTGCTTGCTTTCTTTGCTACGACGCGGGGCGGAGGTGCGGCAAATGCAGCTTGGGCTTCTGCCTCGGTCGGGAACGACTTGTAGGCGGCTCCTGCCACGCCGTGCACTTGTGCCCGGCATTCCTCCCAAGTAGTGTAGATGCCGGGTGTGGTGCCTTGCCAAACGACGTAGTATTTCTTTGCCATGAGTTCTTCTTTGTTGAAAAGCAATGCGGAAACCGGAATGTGTGGTCTTTTCGCGCTGTGCCGCGTGGCGGCCTACAGTGCAAGACGGTGACATTCGGGTTTCCGCATCGGGTGCGTGATGGTTATTGGATTTTCAAACTAAAGTGTCCGTGCGCATTACATGCGTTCGGGCATTTCTATGCCGAGCAAGCCCATGCCGAGACGGATAACCTTTGCCACGTTCTTTGAAAGTACAAGGCGGAAGGCTTTCTTCTTTTCGTCTTCTTCGCGGAGAATGCTGAAGTCGTGGTAGAACTGGTTGTATTCCTTCACGAGTTCGTAGCAGTAGTTGGCGATGGCGGCTGGCTGGTATTCCGTTCCGGCTTGGCGTACCACGGCGGCGAAGTCTGCCACGTGCTGCACAATTTCTTCCTCTTTCGTGGAGAGTTCCACGTCGGTGGGGAGCTTTTCGGGAATGGAGATGCCGGCGTCGGCGGCTTTGCGGAGAATGGAACGGATACGTGCGTAGGTGTACTGGATGAAGGGACCCGTGTTTCCGTTGAAGTCGATGCTCTCTTCGGGGTTGAAGAGCATGTTCTTGCGTGCATCGACCTTGAGAAGGAAGTACTTGAGCGCACCGAGGCCCACAATGCGTGCCACTTCGGCCTTTTCTTCTTCGCTCATGTCGGCAAACTTGCCGGCTTCTTCTGCTTTGGCGCGTGCCTGTGCCACCATGGTGGCTATGAGGTCGTCGGCGTCGACAACGGTACCCTCGCGGCTCTTCATCTTTCCGTTGGGGAGTTCCACCATGCCGTAGGAGAAGTGCACGAGGCTCTTGCCCCAGGAGAAACCTAGTTTGTCGAGGAGAATGGAGAGCACCTGGAAGTGGTAGTTCTGCTCGTTGCCCACGACGTAGATCATCTTGTTGATGGGGAAGTCCTGGAAGCGCAGTTTTGCGGTGCCGATGTCCTGCGTCATGTAAACGCTTGTGCCGTCGGCGCGGAGGAGGAGTTTCTCGTCGAGGCCTTCAGCGGTGAGGTCGGCCCATACGGAACCGTCTTCTTTGCGGAAGAAGATGCCTTTGGCAAGACCTTCGTCGACCTTTTCCTTGCCTTCGAGGTAGGTGTCGCTTTCGTAGTATATTTTGTCGAAACTTACGCCGAGGGCTTTGTATGTTTCGTCGAATCCGGCGTAAACCCATTCGTTCATCTTGCGCCAGAGGGCACGCACTTCGGGATCGTTGTGCTCCCACTTCACGAGCATTTCGTGGGCTTCCTTGATGAGGGGCGCCTCCTGCTTGGCCTTCTCTTCGGCAGCTTCGTCGGAGAGTCCTTCTTTTTCGTACTTGGCCTTGAGTTCCTTTACTTCCTCGCGGTAGTGCTTGTCGAAAGCCACGTAGTAGTCGCCAATGAGGTGGTCGCCTTTCTTGCCGGAAGTTTGGGGCGTTTCGCCGTTGCCATATTTGAGCCAGGCGAGCATGGACTTGCAGATGTGAATGCCGCGGTCGTTGACGATGTTGGTCTTCACCACGCGGTTGCCGTTGGCTTCCACCACGTTGGCAAGTGCCCAGCCGAGGAGGTTGTTGCGTACGTGTCCGAGGTGTAGGGGCTTGTTGGTGTTGGGCGAGGAGTATTCAATCATGACCAACGGACTGTTCTCGCTGGGGCGAGTGATGCCGAATTCGCTGTCGGCGTTGATGTCGTCGAGCAGTGCCACCCACTGTGCGGGAGCGATGACGAGGTTGAGGAAGCCTTTTACGGCGTTGTAAGAGGCAATGAGGTTGGTGTTTTCCTTAATCCAAGCACCGATTTCGCTTGCTGTGTCTTCGGGCTTCTTGCGTGAGATGCGGAGGAAGGGGAAGACTACGAGAGTGAGGTGTCCTTCGAATTCTTTTTTTGTTTTCTGCAGGGTTACCTGGTCGGCGGTGATGTCCTGGCCGTAAAGGGCTTTTACGGCATCGATGACAGCTTGTGTGAGTTGTTGGTCTATTTTCATTGTTTTGTATTGTTTCAGAGCGTGTAGGGTGGGGGCTTGCGCACGGTCTTTTGCGGACTAAGTACGTATGTGCACAATCTTTCACGTAGCAAAGTTAATGTATGCTCGGTGAAGAATGAAGAAAAACCTTCGTTTTCTTTCTTGAAAGGGTTTGTGGAAGAATGCATCAAGCCCCGCAATCCGCCTCATGAGGCAGGTTGCGGGGCTTGTTATTGTGAGCGTGTGTGTTGCTATGCGGGCTTATTCAGCTTCTGCGGCTTTGTTTGCTCTTTTCTTGCTGAGTGTGCGGTAGGCGATGGGTGCAGCAAGGAAGATGGAAGAGAGCGTACCGAAGATTACACCGAGAATCATGGCGAAGGCGAAGGAGCGGATGCTGTCGCCACCGAGGATGAAGATGCAAAGGAGTACGAGGAGCGTGGTAGCTGAAGTCATCACCGTACGTGTCAACGTGCTGTTGAGCGAGTCGTTGAAGAGCGTCCAGTGGTCGCGGGTGGGATAGAGTGCGAGGTTTTCGCGCATACGGTCGAAGACTACCACCTTATCGTTGATGGAGTAACCGATTACGGTAAGGATGGCGCCGATGAACGTCTGGTCCACTTCGAGAGAGAATCCAATCCAGCCCCAGCAGATGGAGAACACACCGATTACGAGGAGTGTGTCGAAGAACAGCGCTACGACGCTACCGATGGAGAATGCCACGTTGCGGAAACGTACGAGGATGTAGAGGAAGATGGCAACGAGCGAGAGTACTACGGCGATGATGGCGCCCTTCGTCATGTCGGCAGCAACGGTAGGACCTACCTTCTGGGCGGAGATGATGGAGCCGCCAGCGTGGTTGTCGCGGTCGATGAAGGTCTTGTAGTCGGCCTTGATGAGGTTGGCTTCGTGGAGTGCGTCGAAGATGAAGCGTTCAACGTCCTGGTCGATGCTCTCGTTGTCGTCGTTGATGCGGTAGTTCGTGGTGAGACGAACGGCTTCGTTGCTCGTTGTGGTGATGGCGATGGCGCTCACGATGGCTTCGGGATCCTTGGCGTGGACCTTCTCGGCAACAGCCTGACGTACCTGTTCGGGGGTTACGCCCTTCTGCTCGAATTCGATGACGTAGTTGCGACCACCGGTGAAGTCGATACCGCTGGAGAGTCCGCGGGTAGCGAGGAAGCCGATGCTGATGATGGCACCGATGATGAAGGCGAGGATGCTCTTCTTGCCCATCTTCATGAAGTTGATCTTCTTACCGACGAGGAAGTTCTTGGAAAGTGCGGTGGTGAAGGTGAGTCCGAGCCACTTGTCGCGTTCCTGGAAGTGTTCGTAAACCATACGGGTCACCCATACGGCGGTGAAGAAGGATGCAACGATACCGATGCCGAGCGTCATGGCAAAACCGCGGATGGGTCCTGTACCGAAGTTGTAGAGGATTACGGCGGTGATGATGGACGTGAGGTTGGAGTCGAAGATAGCGGAGAAGGCGTTTCCGTAACCGTCGGCGAGGGCGGTGCGGATGTTCTTTCCGTGAGCAAGTTCTTCCTTCGTACGCTCATAGATGAGCACGTTGGCGTCGACGGCCATACCGAGCGAGAGCACCATACCGGCAATGCCGCTCATGGTGAGTGCTGCCTGGAAGGAGATGAGAATACCGAAGGTGAAGAAGAAGTTGAGAATGAGTGCGCAGTTGGCCACCATGCCGGGGATGAATCCGTAGAAGAGGCACATGAAAATCATGAGGAGCACGAATGCCACTACGCAGGCGGTGAAGCCGGCCTGGATGGATGCGGCACCGAGGCTCGGACCTACGGTCTCTTCCTGAACAATCTTGGTGGGGGCGGGCATCTTACCGCTCTTGAGCACGTTGGCAAGGTCGCGGGTGTCGTCGGTGGTGAAGTGACCGGAGATCTGTGAGTTGCCGCCGGTGATTTCGCTCTGAACGACGGGTGCGCTGTATACATAACCGTCGAGTACGATGGCTACGCACTTCTTGAGGTTTTTCTTGGTGAGTGCTGCCCAGTCGCGAGCACCGTTGGTGGTCATCGTCATGGAAACGATGGGCTGGTGGTTCTGGTCGAAGTCGTCCTTGGCGTCGGCAATGACGTCGCCGCTCATGGAGGGAGCACCGTTTACGGCGCGAAGTGCGTAGAGTTCAAACACGTTGCCCTTCATGCCTTCTGCGCTCTTCACGCCCCAAGCGAGGCGGAGGTCGGCGGGAAGTATGCCCTTGGCGTCAGCCGAGGCGAGGAGCTTGTTCACTTCTGCGGTGTCGGCTGCTACGGCGTAGCCTACTACGCAGCTGTTGGGCTGCATGCCCTGAACCTGTACGAGCTTGGAGAGAAGGGGATTCTTCTTGCCGGCGTCGACCTTATTGTTCTGGGCAACGGCAGCCTTTGTGCTGTCGGCAGCAGTCTTGGTGCTGTCGTTGGCAACGGTGTCTACGTCGGCTTTAGCCAAGCGGCGGTCGAGAGCCAGGAGGGTGGGGTAGATTTCGCTGAGCGTGTAGGTTTCCCAGAACTCGAGGTTGGCGCTACCCTGAAGGAGCTTGCGCACACGTTCGGGCTCTTTGATACCCGGCATCTCCACCATGATCTGGCCCATCTGGCCTTTGCCGTGGAGCACCTGGATGTTGGGCTGAGCCACACCGAAGCGGTCAATACGTGAGCGGACTACCTTGTTGGAGTTTTCGACGGCGGCAGAGACTTCCTCGTTGAGCACCTTCTTTACGTCGGCGTCGGAGGAGTTGTAGGAGATGTTCTTTTCCTTGAGTTTGGAAGCGAACACTCCGCCGAGCTGGTTTTTGCCGTTCTGCTGCTCATAGGTAGCTACGAAGGCGTCTACGAAGTCGGAGTTTTCTTTCTTGGCTTTTGCCTGAGCATCGGTATAGGCTTTTTTGAACTTGGGGTCGTTGGCGCTTTCGCCGGCGAGGTTTTTGACCACGTCGGGCACGCTCACCTCAAGCACAACGTTCATACCGCCCTTGAGGTCAAGACCAAGGCCGATCTGCAGTTCCTCGCACTCCTTGAGGGTTTTCCAGTTGAGGAACACCTTCTCGTTACGCATGGAGTCAAGGTAAGCGGCGCCGTCTTTGCCTTGTGCCGTGAGGGCCTCGGCCTTCTTTTCGTACTTGCTGGTGACGAAGGAGAAGGAGAGGTAGAAGAGGCAAATCAAAGTCAGCAACACTGCAATTACTTTAACAAATCCTTTGTTTTGCATTGTGTGATTGTGAGATTATTGATTTATTGTTTTGTTTTGTTTTTCTTGTCTGTGCTAAAACGCTAGAGCCAGGCATCGTATGCAGAGCCCGGCAAACGTGTTTGACGTGCAAATATAAGGCATTTTTCCGAAAGCGCCTTAACGCTTTTTCTATAAAATGCGTTTTGGTGCGGTGTGTTTGTTCACGGGAGGCTCGTTAAGGTCGATGTTTTTGAGGTCGTTGGAGGGCCGTGTAGCGCTGTCAGCCCGAATAGTTAACCTCTATGCGCTGCGCCTTATCCCACCCAGAACATGACGATGAGCTGGGCTATGATGACGCGGAGGAACATGCAGAGGGGATAGACCGTAGCGTAGGCCACGGAGGCTTTGTCGCCCTGTGTGGTGTCGTTCACGTAGTCGAGCGCGATGGGGTTGGCCATGGCACCACAGAGCATGCCGGCGGTGGTGGCGTAGCTTTTCTTTCCCATTACCACCGTTACCACACTCATGATGATGACTGGCACGAGCGTGAGTACCAGGCCGATAACAATCCACCAAAGCGCTGCCGGCTGCATCACCACGGAGAAGAAGTCGCGACCTGCATCGATGCCCAGGCAAGCCAGATACATGCTGATGCCCAACGAGCGCAGCATGAGTCCGGCACTTGTGGTGGTGTAGGCCACCATGTGAAGACGCGGACCGTAGGCGCCGATGAGAATGCCCATCACGATGGGGCCACCCGCCAAACCGAGTTTTACGGGGTAACTCATGCCTGGGATGAAGAAGGGGATGGAACCGAGGGTGAGTCCCAGTACGATGCCGAGGAAGATGGTCACCATGTTGGGTTCGTCGAGGCGTTTCACCACGTTGCCCATTTCTTCTGCCACCTTTTTGATGCTTTCTGCCTCGCCTACCACCGTCACGCGGTCGCCAATGCGCATGGTGAGGTCGGGGGTGGCTACGAGCTGAATGCCCGCGCGCTGCACACGGCTCACGTTCACGCCGTAGCGGTTGCGGAGTTGCAGCGAACCGAGGTGGCGTCCGTTTATCTCGGAGCGCGTCACGAGGATGCGTTGGGAGATGAGGTTGGAGTCGATGGCGTTCCAGTCTACGTCGTTGCGGTTCCAGTTGGTCTCGTCGCGCTGTCCGAAGTAGATGGTGAGGTGGTTGAGTTCTGCGGGTTTGGTGATGACGAGTATGCGGTCGTCCTTTTCAAGACGCGTCTGCGCGTTGGGCAGGATCACTTTTCCGTCGCGCCAGAGTCGCGAAACGACGAACTTCGACTCGTCCATGCCGCTTATCTCGCCTAGCGTGTGGTTGAACACGGCGGGGTTGCAAACGAGGAACGAGGCGATGAAGGCTTCGTCGGCGTCGTGGCTCTCCTTGGCGCGTTCGTGCCGACCCAGCCAACCTTTCACGAGGATGAGGGCGATGATGACGCCCACCATGCCGAGCGGATAGGTGACGGCGCAGCTCAAGGCGGCTCCCGAGGCGGGTTGTCCGAGTTGCTTTAGTGTTTGCTGTGCGGCACCGAGGGCGGGTGTGTTGGTTGTTGCACCGCAGAGCACACCCATCATGTCCTGGAGCGGAAGAAGTCCGGTCCACCCCACGATGAGCGCCATGACGGTGCCTATTACGACCACGCCGATGGCCATGAGGTTGAGGCGCGTGCCGCCTTGGCGGAATGCGCTGACGAAGCCCGGACCTACTTGCAGTCCAAGCATGTAGACGAAGAGCACGAGTCCGAAGCTTTCGGCGTAGCTCAACATTTGTGGGTCTATTTCAAGGCCGATGGCGCCGGCCAGGATGCCGAAGAAGAACACGTATGTGCCGCCGAGGCTTATGCCGCGAAATTTGAGTTTGCTGAATGCCAGCCCGAGGGCGCAGACGAGGCAAATGATGATGACGGCCTGGAGTGCCGAGGGGGTTAGTAGGGTTTCTTTTATCCAGTCCATATCGGCTTAGGATATCGGGGAGGGGTTGGTTGATCTTTATTTTTTGGGGAGGAAAAGCACAGCGCGTAAAGCAGCGTTCATGGTTCCGCTGCGATGACTCGTTGCTTATTGCCAAGCAAAAGTAGTGCAAGGTGAGTGAAGAGCAAAGGAAAACGCCTATTTTTCTCTGCCAACGCGCGCGCGTATACACCGAAGTTTGTGCAAGTTGCTGTCACCCGTCACCGGCCGCTTCGCTCATTTGCTAAGCACGCGGTGACAGATGAAAGTAGAATGTATAAACTTCGGTGAAACGCGCGTATGCGCGCGCACGCGAACGAGCGGGAGCGTACCGAAATATCAGTAGTGTGAATGTGTAAAGATATTCAAAATTTGGGCTGCGGGCCCAACGTGTTGGGCTAGGAGGAAATTTGAATTTGCTGCCTTGGATTTTGCAGGCGAAAGCGCATGGGGGTCACGTCTCCGACGTGACGTAAAGCGCGAAAATACAAGGCGCAGCACGAAGAACCGTCCGTGACGGCGTGACGGCGTGGTGGCGTGACGGCGTGGCGGCGTGAGGTCGTGTAGAGCGTCACGTCGGAGACGTGACCCCCATGCGCTAACGCCCCATGCGCTAGTGCTCCCATAGTATGTGAACAATCGCAAACAACTTTCTCCTAGCTCAACGCGTTGAGATGGGAGATAATTTGAATTTCCTCCTTGCCCGTTAAATCTCCATGCGCTTGCGCTCGCAAAATTATCCCTAAGCCGCACACACTTTCGCGTTCCATTTCCTTGGCAAAACGCAATCTTTGCCGTAACTTCGCACGGGTGAGGCGCGTAGGCCAAAAACGTATGGCCTACGCACCGCACAACTATTCTAGCATGATAAAACAAAATCTTAGTTTTCCACTATGAAAAAAACTCTACAACTGCTCCTTCTCGGTGCGGCGCTAGCGGGTTCGCCTTCGGCAGTCTTTGCCCAGAAGGTGAGCACGTCCAACATCACGTCGCTCTCGGCCACGGCCAAGGCCGCAGCCGTCGACGTCACCCTCACCGGAACGCTCTCCACCAGTGGTAACGGCGACTTCCGCCAGCTGCGCGACCTCTGCTACCAGATGCAGACGCTCAACCTCAAGAGTGCCACCTGCCCCAACATTCCCAAGAACGCACTCCACTCGCGCCACCGCCTCCACACCCTCACCCTCCCCAATTCCCTCAAGACCATCGGTTCGCAAGCCTTCTTCGCTTGCGACTCCCTCAGCGGCACCCTCTCCATTCCCAAGACGACCACCAGCATCGGCGCCAGCGCCTTTGCCCAGTGTAAGAGCATAGAGGCAGTGGACATACCCGCCACCAGTTCGCTCCAAAACATCGGTTCCTATGCCTTCGAAGGTTGCGAGAGCCTCAGCGGCAAGGTCACCATACCCTCTAAACTCGTGGTGCTCCGCGACGGCGTATTCTCCGGTTGCCGAAACCTCGAAGGCGTGAACCTCCCCTCCACGCTTCAGAGCATCGGTGCCAACACCTTCAGCGGTTGCGCCAAACTCACGGGCGAAGTGGAACTCGGTCGTATGGTCACCCGCATCGGAGCCTCCGCTTTTGCCGGATGCGAAAGCCTCACCCACATCAGCCTTCCCCGTGCCCTCCAGCAGCTCGGCGATGCCGCCTTTGCCGGATGCACCTCACTCGGCGGTAGCCTCACCCTCCCCGAAAGCGTGCAGCAGATAGGCCAAGGCGCCTTCTGCGGCTGTTCGTCCGTAGAAAGCTTCACCCTTCCTTCCACCCTTACCTCCGTGCCCGCCGCCACCTTTGCCGGATGCACCGGACTGACAGCGCTCTACGTCTTCGCCGCCACGCCCCCCGTGGCCGACGCCACCGCCTTTGCCGGAGTGGACTGCAAGAACGTGTCGCTCTATGTGCCCGAAGGCAGCGAGGCAGCCTATAAGGAAGCCGACGTGTGGAAAGAATTCAAGATAGAAACCATCGTGGCCGGTATCCACACCGCCGAAACTTCTGCCTACACATGGTCCGTGGCCGACGGTGTGCTCACCGTGAAGAATCTTCCCGCCTCTTCCGCCGTGGCCCTCTACCAAGTGAACGGTCAGCTCCTCGAATCGGCCGAAGCCACGGGCGAAGTCCACTTCACGTTGCCCCAGCAGGGAGTATACCTCCTCAAAGTCAACGGCAAGAGCCAAAAAGTGAAATACTAAATCGACATTTCTCATCATGAAGAAAACCATACTTTCCCTTGCACTCCTTTTGGGCTCTTTCCTTGCACCCGTAGCCGTCACAGCCCAAAACCTCGTGCCCATACCCCTTAAGATGCAGACCGCTACAGGCACTCCGCTCGTTTGGCTCAACGTGGGTCAGATAGACTGCCCCGAAACCCTCGCCAACGAGAAGGAACACCTGCTGCGCATCCTCGCCGACCGCGCCGGCATCAAAACGCTCAACGCTTCAGGCACAGCCACCATCACCCTCGGCCTCGACACCTCCCTCGCCGACGACGAAGCCTACACCCTCTCCCTCTCGTCCGACGGCGTGAAGATTTACGGCAAGACCGCCGCAGGCGTGTTCTACGGCCTCATGACCCTAGAGCAGCTCATGATAGACGACAACGCCTCTGCCCGCTGCATCTCCACCTCACCCATCGACATCGAAGACACCCCCCGCACCCACGTGCGTGAACTCATGGTAGACCCCTGCCGCATCTTCGTGCCCTACGAACGGCTCAAGGAACTCGTGCCCGAGATGGCGCGCTACAAACTCAACAGCATCCACCTCCACCTCGTCGACGACCAGGCTTGGCGCATAGAAATCAAGAAATATCCCGAACTCCTCGAGAAGAGTACCTCACGCGTGGGCATGGACGACATGCAGATGCCCATCTCCGGCTACTACACGCAGGAGCAGATGAAGGATTTCGTCGAATACTGTGCCAAATACCACGTCATGGTAGTGCCCGAAATAGAAATGCCTGGTCACGAAGTGGCAGCCATCCACGCTTTCCCCGAACTCACCTGCGGCGCCAAGGAAGTACCCATCCGCACCACCTGCGGCGTTTCGAACGAACTCCTCTGCCCCGGCAACGAGTTTACCTATGAATTCCTCGGCAACGTGTTCCGCGAACTCGCAGACGTGTTCCCCTGCAAATACATCCACCTCGGTGGCGACGAAGCCGGTAGCCCCGCCCTCGACTGCTGGACCACCTGCGAGAAGGACAAGGCACTCAAAAAGAAACTCGGCATCACCACCACCGACCGCTCCGAAAACTGGCGCCTGCAGAAGTACATGTTCGACCGCATCATCGACACGCTCCGCACCAAGTACGACAAGACTCCCATGTTCTGGTACGAAACCGACTTCCAGGAAATTCAGGAAGGCTGCGTCACCTTTGCTTGGCGCAACGGCCTGACCGACGCTGCCGTCAACGCGGCTGTCAGCAACAAGGCCAAGATTATGATGTGCCCCGGCGACTACTGCTACTTCGACTACCCCATGGCTTCCGGCGACATGCCCGAAACGAACTGGGGCATGCCCGTGCGCACGTTCGAGACCGTCTATCAGTTCGACCCGGGATGGAACAAAGGTTCCGACTTCGAAGAAAACAACCTCTTCGGCGTGGCAGGCACGCTCTGGAGCGAGTGTATCAACTCCCCCGAACGCATTTTCTACCAAGCCTACCCCCGTTCGCTCATCCTTGCCGAAGCTGGCTGGAGCGCACAGAAGAACCGCTCGTGGAAAGGATTCCTCAAGCGCTCGCGTCCCCTCATGCTCGACCTTCAGCGCCGTGGCGTGACTTTCTCCATGCCTACCGACTACATGGACCTTCAGTAATTCATTAATCTGACGACAACGTATATGAAAAAGACAATATTCTCGCTCTTCGTGCTCCTTCTATGCAGCCTTACGGCACACGCCGACGAGCCCGTGAGCGGACAGACCTACAGAATATGCACCGCCGATGGACTCTCCGCACTCACCAATGGCGGTTCGGCCAACAACAACGTGGTGCTCCGCATGACCGCCGTGGACGACACCGATGAAGGACAGCTCTGGGAACTCACCGAAAGCGCCGGCTACTGGCAGATAAAGAGCAGCGTGGGCAACGTGTGTGCCGACAACCCCTCCGAGTCGCACGCAAAGTGGAACAACCAGCTCCTTCAGTGGCAAACATCTGGCGGTAACAACCAAAAATGGAAATTCGTGGCTGCCGACGACGGCAACTACTTCATGGTGCCTTACGAAAACGCTGCAAAATGCTACGGCTACAACGACGACGGCACCTTCACGCTCCGTGCCAAGACCGACGCCAATTCGCAGATAAAGCTCGTCAAGGCTTCACTCCCCACGGCTCCCAAAGCCCTCCCCAATGGCTACTACGCCATCCAGGCCGTGAGCGCCTATCCGTCCTACAACTACATGAGCGAAGGACGCTTCCTCTCGTTCTCCACCTCGGGTACGCCCTCGCTTACCACGAACTACACCTACACCAAGTCGCGCTTCCTGCTCAAGACCGATGCCGACGGCATCACCACCATCACCCTTCCCCAAAGCGAACTCTACGTCTATCTCAACAGTGCCGCGCTGAAGGGTGCTAAGGAAAGCGTCGACACCTATCGCGACAAGGCCTCCTTCGTCTTCTTCATGAACACCGACGCGCTCGGCCTCGACACCCACGTGGCCATCCATGCCGGCAGCACCTCCGAAGCTTCGCTCACGGAAAGCCTCAAGTGCGTGGCAGCCAACTCCACAGGTGCCAACGTGACCGTTTCGTCCCTCACGCTGAGCAATGCATTCACCTTCCGCCTTGTGCCCCTTCCCGCCAAGGACGACGTCGACAAGCTCCAAAGCGCCATCGCCCAAGCCGAAGCCCTCTTGGCTACGCTCACCGACGAGCAGGCCGTGGCCGACGTGAAAGCCGCCATTGCCGCCGCTCAGGACGAGCTCGACTATCCCTACCTCACCTCCTCCGATGTGGTGAAGGACATGGCCGCTCTGCTCGAGGTGACCGACCGCTACACCAGCGGCGCGTCTACCGAAAATGTGTCCGGCAACACCACGGGCGTTGATGCCGCACAAACCTCTTCCGTGAAGGTAGTCGCGGCAAACCACCGCATCAGCGTGACGGGTGCAACCCACTTCAGCGTCTACAACGCCGAAGGACGCACCGTAAGCATCGACGGCACCCTCCCCAGCGGCGTCTACGTCGTTGTGGCCGACGGCGAAACCTTCAAGGTGACGCTCTGAAATAATCTTACATAAGTAACCCCAAGTGCCAAGAACAGACCGCCGGTCCGCTCTTGGCACTTGTTTATTTTGCACCCCCGCATCTCGCACAAGAAAGATGCGTTCGTATTTTAGGGTGGTTCTATAAATTATTAGGGTGTATTGTTTTGCGAGTCTGTGTATCCTACCTACCAGAGTTGTTGCCAATATCTGTTAAGTATTATCTCATGCAGAAAGATTATTCCTCTTTTATTCTTTATTAGGGCTCTAAATTCGTATTTTGTCTTGCAGAATTTCTAAAACGTACAATATCGTCAAAAGTGGGCTTTTACGACTAAGTAAAAAAGCAAAGGAAAGCGAAAACCGACAGAAAGGAAGTTGCCCAATTTTGATTATTTTACGATGGCGTTTTTAGAACCAGACAAACAAAACCAACCAAATGAAACGCAAAAGACTTTACGAAAAGCCCGCCCTACATAGCGTAGCGCTCGAAGCCCCCGGCTTGCTCGTTCAGAGCGAGTCACGAAATGCGCAATCAATAGAGAGCAAAACTTGTTGATTTTGATTTTGACGATCCTTTTGCGACCGACAATGAAGACAATGAAGATTAGCCTTATGAAGATGAAAAAGCTCCTGCAATTCGCACTTTGCGCCATAGTTGCTTTGCTGGCCACCTCCTGTTCGTCGGCCGACGAATTGGCGAATGAAGATGGTACAAATGGAAGTAAAGAAAATAACGATAGCACCCTCACACGCACCGTCACTCTTACCGCAACTGTTGGGAAGAATCTACGCACGGGCATGAAGAACGATGGCGACGGCTACGTGTCGTTCTACTGGCACAAGGGCGATTCCATTGGCATTCTGACGAAATACTACAACGGAAACTATGGCCTCACGAAGTTTACTACCGACGACGAGACAGGAAGTACAACCGCCACGTTCAAAGGACAAGTGGCCGAGGACGAAGTGCTGCAGCAGTATGCAGTGTACCCCTATTTCGAGGCATCAAGAGCCTTTACAATCACAGAGAAGTCAATTGAGCTACCCATGCCTGGGGCTTACACCTTTAACGAAGATCTCGGTGTGCCTGATACCCTCTACTTCCCCAAAAATGTGGACGGTACAACCATCTACCCCGCACACACCACCGGCATGCCCATGGTGGGAAATATCGCAGACAACAACATCACCTTTAGGCACTTGGGCGGTCTGGCGGTTTTGCGCATCGACAAAATGCCTTGCCTGGACGGGCAGATAGAGATTACCGCCGATGATCACCTTTGGGACACCTACACCATAAGCGACCTCTCGGCTAGCGACGCACAAATCAGCACAGAGAACGGAACGGGCGGCGGAAGCCTCATTGACATACACTTCGAGGGCACAAAGGTCGGAAGCCCCGCCGTGTTCTTCCTTCCCTTGGCAACTGGGACGTACAACAATCTGACAATTGGCTTCCACCACAGAGGCAACAGCACAATTGACTACACAATCCCCTATGGTTCGCTTACCATTGGACGCGGCGAAATCCATGCCATCTCACTCACAACCAATACTAAGGGCGTGCTGCGCAACATACGCTCGCTAGGTAACAACGAATACCTTGTGAACAACCGCCGCTTCATGGACCTTGGACTCTCGGACGGGTTGCTTTGGGCCGAGATGAACATAGGTGCTACGTCGCCCTACCTCCCCGGCGATTACTTCGCCTGGGGCGAGACGGAAGCCAAAACAAACTTCACCAACGATAACGCAACCTGGGCCAGCACCGCCTACCCCCAAACCACACTGCGCCCCGAAGATGACGCAGCTACAGCCAACTGGGGTTCGGGTATCCGCACGCCGACACAGGAGGATTTTGAGAATTTGAGCAACGATAAGAACACTGCGAGGTTGTGGAAAAACGAATATAACGGAACTTGGCCGAAACCTTATCGGAGGTTCTTCTTCAATATCTACAACAAAAGCGACCAAAACAATCGTTACATTATACTACCAGCAACAGGAACGTATGATGGCGAAAGTATCTCCGTCGGGCCTGATGACTCTGCATACTCAGAAGCTAATTATTGGACAAGTACGGCAAACGCTTCACTGGTAAATGGTTTGCGCTCGGCCTATTTCCTTAACGGAAGAACAAACCAATCATCGACTTCTTATGGCTCTGGTATTTACAACATACAAGAAACGATGGTCTACAAAGGATACAACATCCGTCCCGTTGCCGACAAATAACGCAAGGTGTACAGAATACAAGACTTGGTTTTTACGCTGTCTTTGTTAAAAAAGAGAACTAACAACTTATGCAATGTGCCAAGAACAGACCGCCGGTCCGCTCTTGGCACTTGTTTATTTTGCACCCCCGCATCTCGCACGAGAAAGATGCGTTCGCTTTTTATTGCTAACTTTGCCCTATAATCGTAAATACCCTCCCCTACAATGGCAAACGACAAAGAAGCGCTCACACCGATGATGAAACAGTTCTATGACCTCAAGGCCAAAAACCCTGATGCCATACTGCTCTTCCGCTGCGGCGACTTCTACGAAACCTATGCCGACGACGCCGTGACGGCCTCTCAGGTGCTCGGCATCACCCTCACGCGTCGAAACAATGGCAAGGCATCGTCCAATGCCAATGCGGCCGCCATGGCGGGATTCCCCCACCATGCCCTCGACACCTATCTCCCCCGACTCATACGTGCCGGCTACCGCGTGGCCATCTGCGACCAACTCGAAGACCCGAAGCTCACAAAGAAACTCGTGAAGCGCGGTATCACCGAACTGGTTACGCCCGGTGTGGCCATGTCCGACAACGTGCTCTCAGCACGCGAGAACAACTTCCTCGCTGCCGTCCATTTCGGTGCGGCAGCCGTGGGCATTTCCTTCCTCGACATCTCCACGGGAGAGTTTCTCGTGGCAGAAGGTGCACCCGAATATATCGACAAACTCCTTGTAGGCTTCGCGCCGAAAGAAGTGCTTGTCAAACACGGCACGAAAGCCCGCTTCGAAGGGCTCTACGGCAGCAAATTCTTTATCTTCGACCTCGACGACTGGGCCTTCACGCCCCAAACGGCAAACGACAAGCTCACCAAACACTTTCAGGTGCGCAACCTCAAAGGCTTCGGCGTTGACCACCTGCGCGACGGCGTTGTGGCTGCCGGTGCCATACTCTCGTATCTCGAACTTACGGAACACAAGCAGACGAGCCACATCACCTCGCTACGTCGCATTGAGGAAGACCTCTACGTGCGCCTCGACCGCTTCACCACACGCAACCTCGAACTCGTTACGCCAATGGCCGAAGGCGGTACGTCGCTCCTACAGGTCATGGACCGCACGCTCACGCCCATGGGAGCGCGTATGCTCCACCGCTGGCTCATCTTCCCGCTGCGTTCGGTGAAGAACATCGTCATGCGGCAGGACGGCGTGGAACACTTCTTCCGCGAGCCCGACTTCCGCGAACTTTGCGAGATGGAACTTCCGAAGATTGGCGACATGGAACGCATCGTAAGCCGCGTGGCTGTGGGACGCGTCAATCCGCGCGAACTCCAGCAACTCCGCGCTGCGCTCGAAAGCACCGCGCTCCTCAAGTACGCCTGCGCCCACGCCGACTGCGCTGCCGTGAAGAAGGTGAGCGAGCAACTCGATGCCCTCACCGCCTTGCGCGACCGCATCAAGCAGACGCTCCTCCCCGATCCGCCCGTGCTCGTGAACAAGGGCGGCGTTGTGGCCCCCGGCGTGAGCGCCGAACTCGACGAGCTGCGTGCCATTTCGACCTCCAGCAAGGACTTCCTCCTGCAAATCCAACAGCGCGAAAGCGAAACGACGGGCATTCCCTCCCTTAAGATTGGCTTCAACAACGTGTTCGGCTACTACATCGAAGTGCGCAACACGTTTAAAGACCGTGTGCCCGAAGGCTGGGTGCGTAAGCAGACGCTTGCCAACGCCGAGCGCTACATCACGCAGGAACTCAAGGAATATGAGGACAAGATACTCAACGCGGAGGACCGCATACTCGCGCTCGAAACGCAGCTTTACGCCGAACTTGTGCGCGAGGTGGCGCGCTACGTGGCTCCGCTGCAGCGCGACGCGGCGGCCATCTCCATGCTCGACTGTCTGCAGAGTCTGGCCCACGTGGCACGCGAACGCCGCTACGTGCGCCCCGTGGTGGACGAGGGCCTTGTGCTCGACATCAAAGGCGGCCGCCATCCGGTCATCGAAACGCTCATGCCCGTGGGCGAGGAATACGTGGCAAACGACGTGGAACTCGACACGACGCAGCAACAGATTATCATCGTCACCGGACCCAACATGGCGGGTAAGAGTGCACTGCTGCGCCAAACGGCGCTCATCACGCTCCTCGCGCAGGTAGGTTCGTTCGTACCTGCCGAGTCGGCACACGTGGGCGTAGTGGACAAGATTTTCACACGCGTAGGCGCAAGCGACAACATCTCCGTGGGCGAGAGTACCTTCATGGTGGAGATGAGCGAAGCGTCGAACATCATGAACAACCTTACGGAGCGTTCGCTCGTGCTCTTCGACGAGCTTGGACGCGGCACGTCGACCTACGACGGCATATCCATCGCGTGGGCTATTGTAGAATATATCCACGAGAATCCTAAGGCGCACGCCCGTACGCTCTTCGCCACGCACTATCACGAACTGAACGAAATGGAACAGAAGTTCCAGCGCATTAAGAACTGGAACGTTTCGGTGCGCGAAGTGGACGGTCGCGTGGTTTTCCTGCGCAAACTGCAGCGCGGCGGTTCGGAACACTCGTTTGGTATCCACGTGGCGCGTTTGGCGGGCATGCCGCAGAGCATCGTGAAGCGTGCCGAACAGATTCTTGTGGAACTGGAGCGCGCCGGAGCCGAAGCAGGACGCGACGTGCCCCGCGCTGAAAGCCGCACGCGTACCGACGAGGGCGTGCAGCTCAGCTTCTTCCAACTCGACGACCCCGTACTGAGCCAAATTCGCGACGAAATACTCCATCTCGACGTCAATTCCCTCACGCCTCTCGAGGCTTTGAACAAACTCAACGATATAAAGAAGATTTTGAACGGCAAGTAGTCCGTCCTCCGTCTGAACTGCAAAACGCGCAGCAAGAGCCTTAAAAGCGTCTTGCTGCGCGTTTTGCGTTGGATAAGGTCGGGGTGTTATTCCGCTGCGCGCGCCTTTCGTGTCATTGTACAACAAAAAACGAAGGCGGCGAGCATCAAGAGCGCGAGCACTGCGAAGGCGTGCTGGCTTCCTGCGGCTGTGGCTTCGGGAAAGTGGGCTGCATCGGCGCTGTGCTGGGCGGATGCCACGATGGTGGACACTACGGCTGTGCCCATGGCGCCTGCAAGTTGCTGAAAACTGTTGATGAGCGCATTGCCGTCGGCCGAAAGGTCTTTGGGGAGCTGCGAAAGGCCGAAGGTGATGGCACTGGGGCAGCCGAGGCCCTGGCCTAAGGTGAAGACGACGTAGATGGTGAAGAACATCTCCGTGGTGAGCGCGTTGCCGTGCCAGGCAAAGAGCACCGTGGCGAGGAGCATGAAGCCGTAGCCCGTGACGAGTGGTATGCGTGCGCCCACTTTGTCGTAGAGGCGGCCGCTAAGCAGCGATACGATGGCGCCGACCACGCAACCGGGCACGAGTAGCAGCCCGGCGAGGAAGGCATTCGTGTGGTTGGCAATCTGCGAGTAGTTGGGGATGGCGTAGCCCATGGCGAGCACGGTGAACTGCGTGACGAGGATGGCGCCGAGGGCCAGCATGAAGCGCAGATAGCCGAGCACTTCGGGACGCAGAAGCGGGTGCTCTTCGCGACGTGCCTGACGAACGAACCACGTCAAGGCGGCTACGGCTATGACGAGCAGGGTGAGCACCGGTGCGCTGAGCCATCCGGCCGATGAGGCTTTGACGAGGGCGAGGATGAAGGTGGTGTAGCTCACAACGATGAGCAGATAGTCCGTGAAGTGGAATCGGCTGCGTTCCGTAGGTACGTTGCGCTTGATGAGCCGTGCGCCCACAATGAACGAGAGGAGAAGGAGGGGGAGGAGGGAGAGGAAGATGTAGCGCCAACCGAACATGTCGACGACGAAGCCGCCCAACACGGGGCCTACGGCGGGGGCTACGGCGCTGATGAGCATGCCTACGCCCATGAACGTGCCTGTCTTCTCGCGTGGGGCTTCGGAGAGGATTATGTTGAACATAAGCGGTAGCGCGATGCCCGTGCCGACGCCTTGTACCATGCGTCCAGCCATGAGAATGGCGAAGTTTTGCGCGGCGAAGCAAGCTACCGTGGCGCAGATAAAGCTTCCTATGGCTATGAGGAAGAGTGTGCGCTGAGAGGTGTTGCGCTTGAGGTAGCTCGAGAGGGTGATGACGAGGGAGAGAACGAGGAGATAGCCGGTGGTAATCCACTGCACGGTGCTTGTGTCTACGCTGAATTCTTTCATGAGGGCGGGGAAGGTGACGTTCATGGCGGTTTCGCTTACCACGCCGCAGAACGACATGATGCCCGTGGCGAAAATCTTTCCCGTGAGGCGGAGGTTGTCTTTGTTGGTCATTGGTGTTTAGTCTTTTGCATTTGGTGGTGCAAAGTTACTCACATTCCCCCTCGTTATAGACTAACTTGCGCCGGCCTTTTGCCGAATCGTTGAGGTTCTTGTTTAGAACCGCCGTCTCTCTTGCTTAATTCGCGTTCGTGGTGGTTTATGGGGCGTTCATATACAAAAAGCGGGGCACCGTCCGTGATGGACAGTGCCCCGCAGGGGTTTATGATGCTTTCAGTGAAGCGTCAGTCTTAGAGCTGGGGACCAGCAGCAACGAGAGCCTTACCAGCTTCGTTGGTCTCGTACTTCTTGAAGTTCTTGATGAAGCGAGCAGCGAGGTCCTTGGCCTTCTCTTCCCAAGTGGAAGCGTCGGCGTAAGTGTCGCGGGGATCGAGGATCTTGGGATCTACACCGGGGAGTTCCGTAGGAACGACGAAGTCGAAGTAGGGAACAGTCTTGGTGGGAGCCTTGTCGATAGAACCGTCGAGGATGGCATCGATGATACCGCGGGTGTCGCGGATGGAGATGCGCTTGCCGCTACCGTTCCAACCAGTGTTGACGAGGTATGCCTTAGCACCGTTGGCTTCCATCTTCTTCACGAGTTCTTCAGCGTACTTCGTGGGGTGGAGTTCGAGGAATGCCTGGCCGAAGCATGCGGAGAAGGTAGGAGTGGGCTCCGTGATGCCGCGTTCAGTACCTGCGAGCTTGGCGGTGAAGCCAGAGAGGAAGTAGTACTGAGCCTGCTCAGAAGAGAGGATAGATACGGGAGGAAGTACACCGAAGGCGTCGGCAGAAAGCATGATGACCTGCTTTGCAGCGGGACCCTTGCTGATGGGCTTCACGATGTTCTGGATGTGGTAGATGGGGTAGCTTACGCGGGTGTTCTCCGTAACGCTCTTGTCGGCGAAGTCAATCTTGCCGTTAGCGTCAACGGTAACGTTCTCGAGGAGGGCGTCGCGCTTGATGGCACCGTAGATATCGGGTTCGCTTTCCTTGTCGAGGTTGATAACCTTAGCGTAGCAGCCGCCTTCGTAGTTGAAGACGCCGTTGTCGTCCCATCCGTGTTCGTCGTCGCCGATGAGCTTACGCTTCGGGTCGGTAGAAAGGGTGGTCTTGCCGGTACCGCTGAGGCCGAAGAAGATGGCAGAGCTGGTCTCTTCCATGTTGGTGTTGGCAGAGCAGTGCATAGAAGCGATGCCCTTGAGGGGGTTGTAGTAGTTCATCATGGAGAACATACCCTTCTTCATTTCGCCACCGTACCAAGTGTTGATGATAACCTGCTCGCGGCTGGTGATGTTGAAGACTACAGCAGTTTCGGAGTTGAGGCCGAGTTCCTTGTAGTTTTCTACCTTTGCCTTAGAAGCGTTGTATACGATGAAGTCGGGCTCGAAGCTAGCGAGTTCTTCTTCAGAGGGACGGATGAACATGTTGGTCACGAAGTGTGCCTGCCATGCTACTTCCACGATGAAGCGGACGGCCATGCGGGTCTCCTTGTTGGCACCACAGAAACCATCTACTACGAAGAGGCGCTTGTTGGAAAGCTCCTTCTTTGCGATTTCCTTCACGGCAGCCCAAGCTTCCTGAGAGGCGGGTTTGTTGTCGTTGGGATATTCGGGAGTAGTCCACCATACCGTATCCTTAGAGTTCTCGTCCATAACGATGAACTTATCCTTAGGAGAACGGCCAGTGTAGATACCTGTCATTACGTTGACGGCGCCGAGCTCAGTTTCCTGACCCTTCTCGAAGCCTTCGAGGCTAGCCTTAGTCTCTTCTTCGAAGAGCTGCTCGTAAGAGGGGTTGTGTACGATCTCAGTAACACCGGTAATACCGTACTTGGTTAAATCTAATGTTGCCATAATGATTTATTGATTTGATAAATAAAGGTTTGTCTTATTTCGGCTTTGCGCCAGGCCGTGCGAAGCCTTGCGCTTAACCGGAGCAAAAGTACTAAAATCCTTTTGTGTTCCGAAACTTTTTAACGCAATTTATTGGCCTCTTTTCCTCCGTTGCAACTATTCTGCAATATCCGTGTTTGCGCCGGAGCGTTGCATATTATGCGACGGCATTTTTAGATTTGTCCGCAAATGCCCCGTTGGCGTAACATAAGACGACAAAAGGTGTGAGCGTTACGGACTTTATGTATACCTTTGCCGTATGTCGGTTGTATTTTTTAGCCGTTTCTTTGTCTTGCAGAAGAGGTGAACGCTCCGACGTGCGTAGGCCGTGGACAACTTGTTGCTGTTCAACGGCTTGTTGCGCTTTGTTTGAATCCGTAAAATTGATTTGTTATGAGAAAATTCTTTATTCTTGCCGCAGCTGCCATTGCCGTTTCGCTTTCGTCGTGCAGCGACAACGAGAACGTCGCTTCGTCCGACAATTCCATCACGGGCTATGTCACCGAGGTGAATGGCTACGGTCAGCCTATTCCCAGTTTTACGCCGGCCGAGATGAAGAAGGCGGGACTTGACTATGCCGACCTCGTCGATGTGGTGATTGGCGACAAAGTGAAACTCCACAACGTGCCTTATGTGAGTTCGTTTAACGAGGTGGCCATATTGGGGCCGTCGTTTGTCGACTACAACGCTCGCGGCGACGACTACGGCTTTGCCATGCTCAACGGTGACTTCCATTATTATATTGGTGGCGAAGTGGGCGACAAAATCACGATGAAGCTCTCCCAGAAAGGGGGCTACAGCACGACCTACAATCTGATGAAGTCGGTCTATTCCATCGATCGCCAACCCGGTGAGAGCGCGGAGGAGTATGCCAACTTTCGCATGGTCACCACTACGGGCATTGCGCCGGGCGTGCTTTACCGCTCGAGCAATCCGCTCAACTGCGCGAAAAACCCTGGTCGCTACGGCGTGGTCGACAGTCTGGCGCGTGTGGTGGGGATAAAGACGGAGATAGATCTTGCCGATACGCCCGAAAGCGTGGAGAAGTACATGCAGACTGAAGGGTACGCGTCGACCTACTGTCCGCAGCTCTTCAAAGCGGGCAACACCATTGCTTGCGGCATGATGGCCAACTCTTTCTGCGACGACTTCAAGACTCGCCTTGGCAAGGCTGTGAAGTTCATGATTGCTCACGAGCCTCCTTACCTCCTTCATTGCAACGAAGGCAAGGATCGCTGCGGTTTCGTGTCGATGCTCTTTGAGGCTTTTGTTGGCGCTAGCGTCGACGAACTGCGTAGGGACTACATGGTGACGATGCTCAACTTCTACAAGATTCCAGACTACGGCGAGTCGTACCAGAAGCGTCAGGAACTGTCTATCGACCGCATGATTTGGCTTATGTGCAACGAAGAGGCGCTTGCCAACTATCAGTCCATCAATTGGGACGAGACGGACGTTTCAAACATTGACTGGAACGGCCTCGGATTCTACAAGACGTCTACCTTTCAGGGTCTCAGACTCATGGCATCTGCCAAGAAATATCTCAAGGAGTGCGGCTTGACGGACGAGGAGTGCGAAAAGCTCCGCACCATTTTGACTAAGGCGCAAGAAGCGCAGTAAATGCTACATTGATTGTAGTAATTGGAATTGAAATACAACGTATAAACCACACGAAACGGCTTCGCTACAATTCGTAGCGAAGCCGTTTCGTGTGGTTTTATATGTCTTGTTACAATACTTTCGTATCGTTCAATGTGTGGCTCTATTCATACTCTTTCGCTGTGCGCTCTCCGCGCATCACGGCAAGGGCATTGAGGGCGAGGGCTTCCATTTCGTCTTCGCCGGGATAGATGTGGACGGGGGCGAGGTGCTCCACGCGTTCCGCGATGCGCGAGGTGATGTATTCCGAGTGGGCTATGCCGCCGGTGAGGAGAATGGCGTCGATGTGGCCGTAGAGCACGGCGCTCTCGGAGGCTATGGTCTTGGCGGTGTGGAATATCATGGCGTCGATGATGAGCTTGGCGTGCTTGTCGCCTTCTTCTATGGCGCGGAGAATGGCGGGTATGTCGGTGGTGCCGAGGTGTGCCATGAGTCCGGCTTCGCCAGCTATGCGGCGCTTGAGCTGGTCCTCGGTGTAACGCCCGCTGTAGCAGAGGTGAATGAGGTCGGCAGCGGGAAGCGAACCGGCTCTTTCGGGCGAGAAGGGACCTTCGCCGTCGAGTCCGTTGTTGGCGTCGATGGCACGGCCGTGGTCGTGGGCGGCCACGGAGATGCCGCCGCCGAGGTGGCAGATGATGAGGTTGAGGTCCTCGTAGGTCTTGCCGATGGACTGTGCGTAGCGGCGGGCAATGGCTTTCTGGTTCAGTGCGTGCCAAATGGTGATGCGGGGCATGAGGGGCGAACCGCTGATGCGGGCTTCGGGCACGAGTTCGTCTACCACGCCGGGGTCGGCCATGAGGGCGGGGCAGGGCGTCTCCTGCATCTGCGATATTTCGAGGGCTATGAGGCAGCCGAGGTTGCAAGCGTGCTTGCGCATGGCGTGAAACGTGTCGTAACACATTTTGCGGTTCACGCGATAAACGCCGCCGGGTATGGGCTTCGTCAGTCCGCCACGGCTGATGATGGCGTCGAACGTCAGGTCAAATCCGTTTTCCTTGAGCCAAGAGAGCACGTGCTGCTTGCGAAATTCGTGCTGGTCGGTGATTTTCTTAAAAGGCAGGAGTTCTTCGGGGGTATGGCGTATGGCGCTGCAGACGACTTTCTTCTCGTCGTCGAACACGCCGACTTTCGTGGATGTTGAACCTGGGTTGATGACTAATATGCGCATAGAGTGTATGTTGGCCTTGGGGCAAAATAGTGTAGGGACGAGACGCTTTTTTTGCGTGTTCCCGAGTTGTTACAACCCCTAAACAACGGCTTTGTGCGAATCTTGCACGAAAACGTGCGTTTTGTGCGGTTTTCTGTTTTAGCGCTTGCGTTTGGGCGATGTTTAGAAGCGGAAAATCACAAACTCATGGCGGCGAGGGCTATGCTGTGGTATTTGGCTTCGGCGTCGTCGCCACGTGAGGGGAGTACCACGGGTGCATCGGTGCCTTGGAGCGTGCCGGCCATTTTGGCGCCAGCGTAGAGCGGCAACACTTTGTAGAGCACGTTGCCGGCTTCGATGTCGGGCACGATGAGGCCGTCGGCTTGGCCTTCAAGGGGAGAGTCGATGCCTTTTATGCGAAGCGCTTCGGCGTCGCAGGCCGTGCGGAGGTCTAGCGGTCCGTCGAGGATGAGTTTGCCCCATTCGCCTTCCTTTGCGCGCTGACAAAGGGCGCTGTATCCCAGCGTGTGGGGAAATTTTTCGCTCACCGTTTCGGCGCAGTGAATCAAGGCAATTCGCGGTTCTTCAATGCCGAAGGCGTGGAGCATGCGGCTCATGTAGGCCACTTGCTGCGCGCGTTGCTCGTCGGTGGGGTAGGGGATGACGGCGGCATCGGAGAAGAAAAGGAGTTTGTCGCGACTGGGCAGTTCGGCCATGGCAATGTGGGTGAGCACCTTGTCTTTCTGCAGTATGCCCCACTCTTTGTTGAGCACGGCGCGAAGGAGCGTGGCGGTGTGGAGCAGTCCTTTCACCACGATGTCGGCGCTTCCCTCGCGTGCCATGCGCACGGCTTTTTCGGCAGCTTCTTCGTGGCTCGCAGCTTCTACGAAGTGTGTGTAGGCGCCCCGTTGGGCTTCCACCTGCGGCAGTCGACGAATGGCTTCGCAGTCGCCCACGAAGTAGACTTCGGCAAATCCATCCTCCACGGTGCGCATCACGGCGCGCGAGGTGCTTTCGTCGCTTCCACACACCACTGCGAGGCGGCAGCGTTGTGCTCTTTTCTTCAAGTGGGTCGTAAGGTCGTGAAGGGTGCGGATGGTTTCCATGTCTTTGCTTTTAGGAAGGAGGTTTTTTCGGTGAACTTTTCTTTTGTGGAAACTACAATGTTTTTTGTAGTTTTCTTTTCGTGAAGCAAATCTACGAAAAAGTAAAGAGAGAATATGGGATTTGTGGACATATCTTCCATTCTATCCGTGATATCTCATATCATTTCGGTTCTACACGGCATTTCGTAAAAATTCCAAGCCTTGAAACAAAAATTCCAAGCCTTGAAATTTTAATTCCAAGGCTTGGAATTTTTGTTTCAAATCGGGTAGTTCCGTTTGAAACTGCACATCTTTGATTGTCAATGTGTTATGGTTTGACTCCCTTTGCGGCTGTTTTTAGAAGAGCATGGCGATGTAGGCCACGAGCGGAATGGTGATGACGGAGAGGAGCGTGGTGAAGAAGAGGCCCTGCGTCATTACGCGTTCGTCCTGTCCATATTGGAGGCAGAGCATGATGCCGTTGGTGGCAACGGGCATGGCGCTGAGCACTACTGCCACGTCGCAAACGAAAGCATTAATGCCCATGAGTGCCAGCACGGCTCCTACCAAGAGGGGGAGCACGATGAGGCGGAGGGCGGTCATTGCATAGACAAATCGGTTGCCCAACATGTCGCGCACGGGGATGTGGCTGAGGCTGGAACCGATGATGAGCAGTGCGCAGGGGATGGTGAGGTCGCCGAGGAGGTGAAACCACTGTCCCACAGGGGCCGGAACTTGTATGCGACACACGGCAATGAGCACGGCAATGAGCGACGTGATGACGCACGGCGACAGGATGAGTTTGGGAGAGAATGCGCTTTTGGCCTTTCCGCCGTTGATGAACGAAACGCCTATGGTGAAGACGAGAAGATTGAACGGAATGTTGAGCACGGAGGCGCAGAACACGGCTTTCGGGCCGAACACAGCGTCGCATACGGGGTAGCCAATGAAGCTCACGTTGCCGAAGGCGAGCATGAACTTGAGTATGCCCTCTCGCGAGCGGTTCACCTTCCATATGTGGGGGATGAGGTAGGCCATGCCAATGAGCACCACGTAGTTCACAATGGCTACGATTACAAGGGCAAGGAGTTCGGAGTTTTCAAATGCCAGGTCTTTTCCCATCACCGAGGCGAGGATGAGCGCCGGCATCGAAATGTTCATAATGAAGATGGAGAGTTTGCGGTCGAGGTCGCCCGACCAGAGGTTGCGCTTTGCGGCAAAAAGTCCGACCAGCACAATGCCGAATATCATCAGCATTTGGGTCAGGATGTGCATGAAGTCCATTGGCCTTACGTTTGGTTTTTGTGTCGTAGTGCATGCGGAGTGCGAACCGCATGTGTGTGTTGTTTTTGTGTGTTGTGCAAAATTAGGTAAAACGCTCTGAATTCTTCTTTCCCCGCCGTTCCTATTGCCTAAAAACGCACGAAAAAGACCGCCTTCGTGTCGGAATGCTTTCTCGGCTTGACACTGGGCGGTCTATTCTTCTTCGCTTTTTTGTTCGTGGGGTTGTGTTGTTAATGTGCTTCGAGCCAGTTCTTGCCCTCGCCGCAGTCGGCCACGAGGGGAACGCTCATCGTGAAGGCGTGTTCCATTTCTTCTATGACGATCTGCTCCACTTTTTCGCGCTCTTCGGGAAGGACGGAGAAGTTGAGTTCGTCGTGCACTTGGAGTATCATCTTCGAGTGGATGTCTTCGCGGCGGAAACGTTCGTCAATGCGCACCATGGCTACTTTAATGATGTCGGCAGCTGTGCCCTGAATGGGTGCGTTCACGGCATTGCGCTCTGCATAGCCGCGCACCACGGAGTTGCGCGAAGTGATGTCGGGCAAGTAGCGGCGGCGCCCCCAAGCCGTCTCGATGTATCCCTTTTCGCGGGCAGCATCTACGCTTTTGAGCATATATTCGCGCACTTTCGGATAGGTCGCAAAGTAGTTGTCTATCAGTTCCTTTGCTTCAGTGCGGCTTACGTCCATCCGTTCGGCAAGACCGAAGGCCGAAATGCCGTATATAATGCCGAAGTTGGCCGTCTTGGCCTTGCGTCGCTCATCGCGCGTCACGTCGTCGATGGCTTTGTGGAACACGCGGGCTGCGGTGGCGGCATGAATGTCGCGACCCTCGCGGAAGTCGGCCACGAGGTGCTCGTCTTGGCTGAGGTGGGCCATGATGCGCAGTTCTATCTGCGAATAGTCGGCGGAGAAGAACGTACATCCTTCTTCCGGCACGAAGGCTTTGCGTATTTCGCGGCCGTCGTCGCCGCGCACGGGGATGTTCTGTAGGTTGGGGTTCGACGAAGAGAGTCGGCCGGTGGCCGTCACGGCTTGGTTGAACGAGGTGTGTATGTGCCCCGTGGCAGGGTTGATGAGTTTGGGCAGGGCATCAACGTAGGTGCTGAGGAGTTTCTTCAGCGCACGGTGATCAAGGATCTTCTGCACAATGGGGTGTTTGCCCTTGATGGCCTCAAGCACTTCTTCGCCCGTAGAGTACTGTCCGCTTTTCGTTTTCTTGGCCTTGTC
Source organism: Prevotellamassilia timonensis (assembly GCA_963589615.1). Lineage (GTDB taxonomy): Bacteria > Bacteroidota > Bacteroidia > Bacteroidales > Bacteroidaceae > Alloprevotella > Alloprevotella timonensis_A. Next base: position 20,978 of record CAVALA010000003.1, on the reverse strand, counting down.
GTTGAGGCGGAGTTCGGCAAAGAGCACTTCGCCCACTTGGCGTGGCGAGGTGAGGAGGAAGGGATGGCCAGCAAGTTCGTAGATTTCGCTTTCGAGCGTGGCGAGTCGTTCTTCAAAGTGTTTGCCCGTCTCGGCTAGCGTTTGCGTGTCGAGACATACACCGTTGCGTTCCATGCGGGCCAACACGGGCATGAGGGGCATTTCCACTTCTTGGAACACACGCATTAACCCGTCCTCTTCGAGTTTCTTTTTTAGGGGGTCCATGAGGCGCAGCGTCACATGGGCGTCTTCGCAGGCGTAGTCGCATATGTCCTTCGGGGCAAGGTCGGCCATGTTGAGTTGTCCTTTTCCTTTCGGTCCGATGAGTTGCTCAATGTGGATGGTCTGGTAGCCGAGATAGATTTCGGCCAGGTAGTCCATGTTGTGGTGGAGTTCGGGCTGGATGAGGTAGTGGGCCAACATGGTGTCGAACATGGGGCCGGCCAAGGCGATTCCGTAAGAGGCGAGCACCGTGAGGTCGTACTTTAGGTTTTGCCCTACTTTCAATTTTTCAGCGTTTTCATAGACGGGGCGGAAAATTTCCACCATACGTTGCGCAAGTTCAGTTTCACGTGGAACAGCGACGTACCAAGCACGGTTTCCGGCCACGGCAAAGCTCAATCCTACCAATTTTGCCCGAATTGCGTCGGTCGAAGTGGTTTCTGTGTCTAACGCGAAAGTGTCAAATGTCAATAAAAGGTCACACAATTCGTGCGCATCAGCTTCTGATTCAACGAGATGATACTCGTGTGGCGTCGATTTTAGGCTTGCGAGATTCGCGTGTACGATTCCGCTCGGTAAGTCGCTCACTTCTGCGTCGAAGAGAGAAGGCTCTTTTTTCGCATTAGTTAACAATGGAGCTTCTCCGCCGTCGAGTTTCTTCAAGAAGTTACGGAATTCCAAATCTTCGTAGATGGGTCGCAACTTTTCGGCATCGGGTTCCTTGCGCGCCAAAGCTTCGAGGTCGAGTTCAATGGGTACGTCCGTTTTGATGGTCACCAAGAAACGCGAAAAGGAAATTTGTTCTTTGTTGTCCTCCACTTTCTTCTTCAGCGCGCCTTTCAGTTCGTCGGTCCTTTGAAGAAGGCTTTCTATGGAACCGAACTGTTCAATCAGTTTGGCGGCAGTTTTTTCGCCCACGCCCGGACAGCCCGGCACGTTGTCGGCCGTGTCGCCCATCAAACCGAGCAAATCTATAACTTGCGACGTGTGGCTGATGCCGTATTTGGCACAGACTTCCGCTTCGCCCAATTTTTCCATACCCGCAGCACCATGGCCCGGACGGCGCATGAATACGTTGGGGCGAACGAGCTGAGCGTAGTCCTTATCGGGCGTAACCATGTGAACCTCAAGTCCTTGCTCCGCACCCTGAAGGGCAAGCGTGCCAATCACGTCGTCGGCCTCGTAGCCTGCTACTTCAAGGATGGGAATGCCGTAAGCCTCGATGATTTTTTTAATCACGGGCACAGCACTCTTGATGTCTTCGGGTGTGGCTTCGCGCTGGGCCTTGTACTGCGGATAGGCTTCGTGGCGAAAAGTGCCGCCGGCAGGATCAAAGGCTATACCTATATAATCGGGGCGTTCGTTTTTCAGCACATCTTCAAGTGTGTTGACGAAACCAAACACGGCAGAAGTGTTCTGACCTTTGGAATTAATACGCGGCGAACGGATCAGCGCGTAGTATGCTCGGAAGATCAACGCATAAGCGTCGAGCAAAAAAAGTGTCTTCATAAGGGGAATTTTCGTGGTTTTGGGCCTTTTTTCGGGGTTGTTGAAAAATTTTCTTCACAAAATTAGGAAAAAGCTTGGTTACTATGAAAGAAAAGTTGTAGTTTTGCAAGTGTAAAGCCGAGACATGGACAAATTATCAGCCATCCGCCAGTCCGTCGCTCAAGAATTGACGGCATACCAAAAACTATTTGCAGATGCGCTGACCCACGAAGACGATTTTTTGGGTCAGGCGTTAGCTTACGTTAGAGGAAGGCAGGGAAAAATGATGCGTCCTGTTCTTGTACTCCTTGTTGCAAAGGAAAAGGGCAATGTAGATACGCAAACCTTGCGTGCTGCAGTGACTCTCGAACTTCTCCATACTGCTTCGCTCGTTCACGACGATGTAGTGGATGAAAGCAGCGAACGGCGCGGACAACAATCAGTTAACGCTGTTTACGACAACAAGGTAGCAGTTCTCGTAGGCGATTATCTGCTTTCTGCCTCACTTCTGCAAGCTGCCAAAACGCAAAACATTCGCGTTGTAGAGATTATCTCTAAACTTGGCGGACAACTTTCAGAGGGCGAAATCAAGCAGTTGGCAAACATTCGCAGCGAAGCAATTACCGAAGAGGCTTACTTCACCATCATCAAGCACAAAACGGCAGCTTTGTTTGCAGCTTGTGCAGAGTTGGGAGCCATTTCTTGCGGTGCAGACGAAGATTACGTCAACAAGGCACGCAGATTCGGTGAAATTGTCGGACTTTGTTTCCAAATTCGCGACGATATCTTCGATTATTACGAGAATTCCGAAATTGGCAAGCCCACTGGCAACGATATGCGCGAAGGTAAAATCACCTTGCCTGCCATCTACGCCATCAACAATACTTCTCGCGAAGACGTGAAGCTTTGGGCAAAGAAAGTCAAAGAAGGAACTGCTTCGGCAAGCGAAATAAGTTCGCTCGTTGAGTATAGTAAAGTTTCCGGTGGCATTGCTTACGCTGAGCAGCGTATGGCAGAACTCCACGACGAAGCGCTTGAGCTTCTCTCGGAATGGAAAAATGCCACAGTGAAAGAGGCTTTGCACCATTACATAGACTATGTAATGGAACGTAAATTATGAACATATTTTTTGTTGGCTTAACGCCACATTGTTTTCCTTTTTAAAGGTGCCGCGCAGAGGCGCGGCAATTTTTTTGCCCATACGTGAAGTTGCATTTTCGCCCTCACAGAGGTTTTTCACTTCGGTAAATTCTTGACAATAAACGATTTACCAGATGCTGTTAAGCGTCGGGTAATTTTTTTTGCTGACTAACTTTTCTCTATTCGTAAAAAGAAACGACGCGCAAATAGGGTGGGGAACCCTTATTTGCGCGTCGCGTTTTTGTTTGCTTTGTGTCTATTGGCTTTTCGGCTTAGAACGGCTTCACGTCTTCGCCGAGAATGTCGCTCACGAGGAGGTTGGCCAAGCGGCTGGTGCCGATGCGGAAATGGCCGTCCTTGGCAAATTCTTCGCCGAGTATTTCAGCCACTACAGTGTAGAACGAAACGGCCTCTGCCGTGGTTTTGATGCCACCGGCAGCCTTGAAGCCGACAAGATTGCCTGTAAGCTCGTGATATTCCTTAATGGCTGTGCACATCACATAGGCTGCTTCGAGCGTCGCAGCGGGCTCTATTTTGCCCGTAGAGGTCTTTATGAAGTCGGCACCTGCATACATGGAAAGGATGGAGGCTTTCTTTATGTTTTTTGCGCTCTTGAGTGCGCCGGTTTCGAGGATCACCTTGAGCGGTGCGCTGCCTGCTGCGGCTTTAATCTCGCTTATTTCGTCGGCACACGTTTCGTAGTCGCCGTCGAGGAATTCTCCTACGCTGAGCACCATGTCTACTTCGTCGGCACCGTCGTGTACGGCGAGGGCTGTCTCGGCAGTTTTAATTTCGATGAAGGTCTGCGATGAGGGGAAGCCGCCTGTTACGCAGGCTACCTTGACATCGTCGGCCTCAAGGCTTTCGCTCACAATTTTTGCGTAGTTGGGATAGACGCAAATGGTGGCGAGAGGGGGGAGATCGGGGTGTTCGTCGGCAAATTTGTTGACATTTTCTGTGAACTTGAGCACGCTCTCCTGCGAGTCGGTCACCTTGAGCGTGGTGAGCTCTACGGTGCTGAGAAGTGTGCGGAGCACTTCGGGCGTGTCGTACTTGTCGCGGTTCTTTTCTACGAGCGTTTTTACGGCTTCGCTGACGGCGTTGTCGTTGAGTTCGGTGTCGTATTTAGCGAAAGCCTGTTCGTATTGGCTTTTGGCTTCGTTCTGTCCTTTTGCTGCGCCTTCAGTGGCGTCGAAAGTGGAATTTGTTGTCATAAATGGTGTTGTATCAGTGGTTTTGGTTGTTGAGTTTCGGATTGTTGATGTGTCGCTGTGCATCGCGCTTTGTTTTCTTTTCAATGCTCTTGCGTAAAGCTTCTTCCAGGTCCACTCCCGTCTGGTTTGCGAGGCAGATAAGTACCCAGAGCACGTCGGCCATTTCTTCAGACGGGTCTTGCGTCTCGCCTTCCTTGAAGGACTGGTCGCCGTATTTGCGGGCTATGACGCGGGCAAGCTCGCCTGTTTCTTCGGTGAGGCATGCCATGTTTGTGAGTTCGCTGAAGTAGCGTACGCCATAGGTTTTTATCCAGCGGTCTACGGCTTCTTGTGCTTCTTTAATGGTCATCGTTGTGCTTTTTTGCTTTGAAATTTTCGCGAGGAGCGAGATGCTGCGAACGTCTTTTGGGCAGCTTTTTCGTTTGCCCTATTCTTTGTTTTTTGTGTCCATGCAGATGGTCACAGGGCCGTCGTTGAGCAGTTCTACTTTCATGTCTGCGCCAAATTCGCCCGTACCGACGGGTTTGCCTATGGCGACGGAAAGCGTGCTGACGAAGTGTTCGTAGAGCGGAATGGCTATGTCGTGGGTGGCAGCACGCAGCCATGAGGGACGGTTGCCTTTCTTGTATGAGGCCATGAGCGTGAACTGGCTCACCACGATGACGTTGCCGTCCACGCCGGCGAGGTCGAGGTTCATCACGCCTTTCTCGTCGTCGAAGACGCGTAGTCCGGCTATTTTTCGGCATAGCCAGTCGGCATCTTCTCGGGTGTCGGCGGCTTCAACGCCTAACAGAACGAGAAATCCTTTGCCGATGGACGATTTTACTTGTCCGTCAATGGTGACGGAAGCGTGGCTTACGCGCTGTATTACGGCTCTCATAAGGGATTGTTCGGTTTGTGATGTGTTTTGCGCTTAGAGGGGCTTAAAACGGCCTCTTTCTTTGCAAATGTACTACTTTTCGGTGGATGCGTGGATTGCGCTGTAGAGTTTTTGGCCTTTTGCAGGGCCGAGGAGTGCGCAGATTTCTTCTTCTGTCGCCTCTTTGATGCGTTTCACGCTCTTGAAATGTTTCAGGAGTGCGGCTTTCGTGGCGGGGCCGATGCCCTTCACGCTGTCGAGCTCGGAGGCCGTCTGTCGTTTTGAGCGTTTGTCGCGGTGGAAGGTGATGGCAAAGCGGTGCACCTCGTCTTGCATGGCGGTGAGGGTACGGAAGAGTTGGCTTTCGGGCTTGATGCCCACCACGGCAGGGGGGAAGCCGTAGAGCATCTCGCGGGTGCGGTGGCGGTCGTCCTTTGCCAGACCGGCAATGGGGATGTCCAGGTGGAGTTCGTCCTCAATGATTTCGCGTATCATCTCCATCTGTCCTTTTCCACCGTCGGCAATGATGAGGTCGGGCATTTCTGCTCCTTCTTCTTTCAGGCGGCTGTAGCGTCGGCGCACTACTTCTTTCATGGAGGCATAGTCGTCGGGTCCCGTGACGGTTTTGATGTTGAATTTGCGGTACATCTGTTTGTTCGGCTTGAGTTTTTCGAACACTACGCAAGCCGCCACGGCGTCGTCGCCGCTGATGTTTGAGTTGTCGAAGAGTTCTATGCGCATCGGGAGCTTGGGTAGTCCGAGGTCGCGCTGTATTTCTTTCATCAAGCGCACTTGTTTTTGCTCCGGATTGAGCTTTTCGGCCTGTTTGAGGCGGTCGAATTTGTACTGCTTTACGTTGAGTTTCGACAAATCCAGCAACTTCTTCTTCTCTCCTTTGACGGGGATGGTCTGCTGGGCCATTTCTTCGGGGATGTCTACGTGGAACGGCACGACAATCTCCTTTGACGTGCTGCCGTAGCGCTCACGCATTTCGATGATGCCGTAGGTGAGGAGCTCTTCCTCCGTTTCGTCGAGTTTTTTCTTGTATTCGAACGTAAAAGCCTGGTTGATGCAGCCGTTTGTGACGTGGAGATAGTTGATGTAAGCCACGCGTTCTTCGGTTTCGATGTTGAAGACGTCGATGTTGTGCATGACGTTGGACACGACTTGGCTTTTGGCGCGGAATTTCTCTATGAGTTCGTATTTCACCTTCAGTTCCTGTGCTTCTTCAAAGCGCAGTTCTTCGGCGAGTTGCAGCATGCGCTCGCGCATTTTGCGCTGCACTTCGGCGGTGTTTCCTTTGAGAATCTCTTTGCAGGCTTCAATGCCGCGCATATAGTCGTCGTGCGACTGGCGGCCTACGCAGGGGCCTTTGCAGCGATGGATGTGGTAGTCGAGACATACGTCGTATTTTCCCTGCATTACGCCCTCGCGTGTCATTGCAGTGTGGCACGGGCGCGGCTGATAGAGCTTCTGGCAGAGGTCGAGCAGGGCGTACATGGTTGGTACGTGGCTGTAGGGACCGAAATAGTTTGCGCCGCGCTTTCCGCGCTGCCGCGTTTTGAAGATTCGGGGCAGATATTCGGTGGATATGGCGATGGACGGGTAGGTTTTGTCGTCCTTCAGCAGAACGTTGTAGTGCGGTTTGTAGCGTTTGATGAGGTTGTTCTCCAAAAGCAGTGCGTCTTCCTCTGTTGGTACCACCACGTAACGGATGTCGCGAATGTGCTGCACGAGTAGGCGTGTTTTCCGCGACTGTTGCTCTTTGTTGAAATACGAACTGACTCTACGTTTGAGGTTCTTGGCCTTACCTACGTAGATGATGGTTCCTTCGTCGTTGAGGTACTGATAACATCCCGGTGTTTCGGGCAGATTCAGTACGATGCCTTTGAGGTAGGTTTCGAGTTCGTCTTTTGTTTTCATATGCTGCAAAAAGAGAAAGCTTATAAGGGCGATTGTAGTGGGAGGAATCGTCGCTTATAAGCTTTTGTGTGGTGATGGGTGCGCGGTCGCGCGGATTATTCGGTGATGGTGAGGAGTGTGGTGATGTCGTGGTCTTTTCCGAGGAATTTGCGGCCTTCGAGTCCTTCCATCTGGAGTTCTATGAGGAAGTTGATGTACGTTTTCTTCGGGCCGAAGTGCTGCACGAGTTCGTAGGCTGCTTGCATGGATCCGCCGGTGGCGAGGAGGTCGTCGTGGATGAGCACCACGTCGTCGGGTGTGATGGCATCGGTGTGAATCTCTATGGTGTCGTAGCCGTACTCTTTGAGGTATGTGGCCTTTCGTGTCTCTGCGGGGAGTTTTCCGGGTTTGCGACACATGACGAATCCTGCTCCGAGTTTTTCTGCAAGGATGGCTCCCATGACGAATCCGCGGCTTTCGATGCCTACGACTTTTGTAATGCCTTTGTCCTTATAGATGCGCACCAGTTCGTCCGTCATTTCCTTCAGGCATTCGGGGTTTTTGAAAAGGGTGCTTACATCTTTAAAATGTATGCCGGGCTTCGGAAAATCGGGAACATTACGGAGATTGTCCAATAGCAGTTTTGAATTCATAACTTATTGATTTAAAATGAGGTTTTGCGGGTTTGTTTCACGTGGAACGCGAGGCAAAACGCCGTTGGAATGGGCGTTTTTAGGCGTTTTGGCGCGTTTGCGTGAGGTTTCGGCTTAAAATGGTTAGAGCAATGCTTTAAGTGGACGAGGCGAAGCGCTTAAAAACAGGCTTCGCGCTTTCATCGTCCCATTAGCACAAGGAGCACGCTGATGTCGCTCGGTGAAACGCCGGGTATGCGGCTAGCTTGCGCCAGCGTCTCGGGGTCGATGGAAGTGAGCTTTTGGCGCGCTTCGGTGCTGAGCTGCGTGATTTCATCGTAGCGGAAGTGTCCGCGTATTTTGATGTCTTCGAGTCGTTGCATTTTGTCGGCAAGTGCGCGCTCGCGGGCAATGTAGCCGTGGTACTTCATTTCTATTTCTGCCGCCTCAATGATTTCTTCGCGGTCTGTGGCGAACTGTGTGAGGAAATCGGCAAATTCACCGACTTTGCCGCTTAGGCCGAGAAGCGATATTTGCGGACGGTTTATGAGGTCGAAGAGTTTGCAACCGTTTCGCAGCGGATTCGTGCCGATGCTCTCGAGCCAGTCGTTCATTTCTGCGGGCTTCACCGCATAAGTTTTGCAAAAATTGATGATGCGTTCGATGCCCTCTTTCTTCGCATTGAAGCGATGGATACGTTCGGGCGATGCAAGGCCCAGTTGTGCGGCGTACGGTGTGAGGCGAATGTCGGCGTTGTCCTGGCGCAGCAGTATGCGATATTCGGCGCGCGAGGTGAACATGCGGTAAGGTTCGTCCACGCCTTTTGTGACGAGGTCGTCGATGAGTACGCCGATGTAGGCTTCGTCGCGGCCGAGCACGAATTGCTTTTTGCCGTTGGAATCGGTCGTTTCGAAGCCCTCCGTGCTTTTTCCGGCTCCGCAGGCGAGCGCGGCATTGATGCCCGCCATCAGACCTTGGCCTGCCGCTTCTTCGTAGCCCGTTGTGCCGTTCACTTGTCCGGCGAAGAACAGACCGCTGACCTTCTTCGATTCCAGCGAATGGTGGAGCTGCGTGGGCGGAAAGAAGTCATATTCTATGGCGTAGCCCGGACGGTACACCACGATGTCGCGGAAGCACGGCATCTCCTTCAGTGCGCGGATTTGCACGTCCATCGGCAGCGAGGAGGAGAATCCGTTCAAGTAAAGCTCGTTTGTGTCCAGTCCTTCGGGCTCCAGAAAGAGCGGGTGGTGCGTTCGGTCGGGGAATGTGACGAGTTTTGTTTCGATGCTGGGGCAGTAGCGTGGCCCGATGCTTTGGATTTGTCCGTTGTAGAGCGGTGAATCGGCTAGTCCGCTGCGCAGCACTTCGTGTACGGCGGCATTCGTTTCGCACGTCCAGCACGGGAGTTGCGGCAGGGGGCGCAGCGGTGAAATGTAGGAGAAGCGGTGGTAGTCCGTCTCGCCCGGTTGTTCCACCATGTCCTCTAGATGTACGGAGCGTTTGTCTATTCTTACAGGCGTTCCTGTTTTCATTCGGGCCGAGGTGATGCCAAGTTTTTCGATGGATTCAGTAAGAAACGAGGCCGCGGGTTCGGCGCAGCGTCCGCCACTCACCTTTTTGCGGCCTATGTGCATTAGTCCGCGGAGGAAAGTACCTGCGGTCACCACTACGGCTCGGGCGAGGAATGTGGCGCCCCATATGGTGCGTACGCCTTTCACTTCGCCGTTCTCGGCAATTACTTCCGCCACTTCGTCTTGCCAGATGTCGAGGCCGTCAGTGTTTTCGAGAATTCTTCGCCATTCGTGGATGAAACGTCGACGGTCGCACTGTGCGCGCGGACTCCACATGGCGGGACCTTTAGAGCGGTTGAGCATGCGGAACTGAATGGCGCAAGCGTCGGTCACTTCGCCCATTTTTCCGCCGAGGGCGTCAATTTCGCGTACAATCTGTCCTTTGGCAATTCCGCCTACGGCCGGATTGCAACTCATCTGCGCAATCTTGTTCATGTCCATGGTGATGAGCACGGTGTGCGCACCCATTCTTGCGGCTGCCGAAGCAGCTTCGCATCCAGCGTGTCCGGCACCGATCACCACCACGTCGTAGTGAAATGTAGTATCCATTTATTGTGGGTTGTTCTTCACGACGGTCTGCTGTAAGTGTAGGCCCGTCGGTCTTGCGCGCTTTCGATTTGTGGCACAAGACGTGTAGTTTGCAGCAAAATTACTTTTTTTTGCCCGCTTGCACAAATAACTTGCTTTCTCGCTGCCTTATTCCAATCACGCAGCGCGGAAAATTCGACAAGCCGTGTGCTTACGATTTCGCTACAAGCACGCCGTAAAAATTCCAAGGCAGCAAATTTAAATTATCTGCGAGCCCAACACGTTGAGCTCGCAGAAAGTTGTTTACATCTGTTTGCTAATCCCTAAGTGTTCTGTTTGTTTGCGTTCTATTCCCATCTTGCGTGTGCGGATTGTTCAAAGAAATTTTCGGCACACCTTGCGATTTTTTGTGCCCAGCGGTTTCCTTTGATTTCTTGTGTCATGCTCGAATTTTTCAATGCATAAGAATTGCCAATTCTTATGGGGCTAAATTCGCCTCCGAAGGCGTGCTTAGATGCGATTAACGTGTGTTTGCAAAAATTTGCGTTCGGCCGTTCGCGTAAATGCAGCCGAGGGTAGGGCAGAGCGCAAATATTCAATTCTTGCGGGCTGAAATTTATGTGTCGCGAGTAGAGTGGAAGGACGTTAAACGATTGGAAATGAGCAGAGAAGCGCGTAACAAAAGTAGTAGTGCTGTGACGTTTTATAGACAACGGGACTTTCTCAACCAGAAAATTGATAATGGTTTGCGGCGCTTTGCAGGTTCTTCGATGCGGTGCTTTCACGTCTTGCATTTGCCGGTTGAGTGACGAAAAATTCGGCGAATGCTCAATTTTTACCCCCTCAATGCATAATTTTTCAAGTGCACATGGCAGAAATGTCTGTAATTTTGCCACTGCAAAACGATAACAGCACAAATTGCAAGGTGCACTTGTAAAAGAACGACGATTGACTTATGAATAGACTTAAGACCACACTAACCGCCACTCTCTTCGCTTGCATGGCATCCCTTGCAGCGGATACGCTCCCCTTCAAGCCTTCGACCGACGCAGAAGAGAATTGGTACTACATTACCTCTTATGCTTCCGGCGACGCCAGCTATTGCACGAAGAGCGTAATCTACAACACCAAGCCGACGGCCAACACCCGTCTTCGCTGGGGCGGCAAGAGCACCGACGAGAATGCACTTTGGAAATTTGTGGATGCCGGCGACGGTACCTATTATATAGTGAACAAAGCCAACGGTTCCTATATGTTGGCCCGCACAGTGAGCGGTGGCACCGGCACAGTGTTCAGCATGAAGACCAAGAGTTCCGGCTCGCGCTTTGTGTTTACCAAGCAGAAAAGTTCTGCCACCTACACCTTCGCTGCTGTTGACGGCAACCCCGTGTTTGCTCAAAACGCTGGAGGTTTTGTGGTCACTTACGACAACACCGACACGGGTTCCGCCGCATCGTGGTATTTTGTGAAAGCCACCGCTGAAGAAGTGGCACAAGCTGAAGAGAAGACGCGCAGCGACAATGAGGACTACCAACTCGTTTGGAGCGATGAATTCGACGCTGGCTCCGTGCCCAACTCCGCCGACTGGAATTTCGAGCATGGTTTTGCCCGCAACCACGAAGCACAGTGGTACCAGGAGGACAACGCTATCGTTAGCGATGGCAACCTCGTGATCCAGGCTCGCGCCGAGCGTCGCGAGAATCCCAACTACGAAGCCGGATCGAGCGATTGGAAGAAAAGCCGAGAGTACATCGACTACACTTCGTCCAGCATAACCACCAGCGGCAAGCACTCCATCACTTACGGACGCGTGGAAGTGCGCGCCAAGATACCTGTAGGCTCAGGTTCGTGGCCCGCCATTTGGTTCCTTGGCTACGGTGGAAGCGGCGATTTCCATTGGCCTCACAGCGGCGAGATAGATCTTCTGGAGTATTACAACTCCCGCACGTGGGCCAACGTATGCTGGGGCGGCAACGGTTCGTGGACCGCTTCGTGGAACTCCCGCTACACGCAGATGGACTACTGGAACAGCATGAACTCCGCATGGGCCACGCTCTACCACAAATGGCGCATGGACTGGGACTCCGAAAGCATCAAGCTCTACCTCGACAACGAACTCATCAATGCTGTGCGCATTGACGACACCTTCAATACCTATGGCTCCGCAGCCGGCAAGACCCCCTTCCGCGACAATTCGAACTACGTATTGCTCAATCTCGCCATGGGCGGCGACAACGGAGGCACCATAGACCAAAGCCTTTTGCCCCTCGAATATAAGATAGACTACGTACGCATGTACCAAAAGCCCGGCCAGTGGTACGAAGCCTACGGCAAATGGTCGCAAACCGGCATTAGCGAAGCCTCTGCCGAAGCCCCTTGCCGTGAGTGGCTCCGCCAAGTCAACGGCGGACGTTGGACCGTCAATGCAGCCGATTTCGCCGACCGCGCCAAGGTTCAAGTCTACGACATGAGCGGAAAACTCCTTGCCGAGCAAGCCGTAGCCGGCACGTCGGTAGAAGTACCTGCGCTCGACACTCTCAGCAACGGCGTCTATGCCGTTCGGCTTACCGACGGGCAGCGCAGCCTCTCCTCAAAGGTCGTGAAATGAAAAAAGCGGGAGTAAATTAGACCGTTATCAAAACTTTTTGCAATCTTTGCTGCGCAAATCGGTGCTTAAGAGGCTGAGAAAAGTTCCAGCGCTCTAAGCACTAATCTAAGTGAGAATCCAAACAATCAAAATAATCAATCTTACAATTACTAATTAAAAATCAACGTATCATGAGAAGAATCAATTACCTCTTCATGCTCTTGTTGATGTTTTGCATGAGCGCCGTCTGCGCCAACGCCCAGAAGCGTTACCAGTTGGAAGGCTACGGCGACGAGGCATACGCTTGGACGGAAGAAACTGTCCAGGAAGGTGTGCCCTGTGCCTTGCAAAACGCCAGCGTTGCCGACTATGACGTGTTCAACGGCAATGCCAAAGCAAGTTATGTAGGCGACGACGCAGTTTACGTCTTTGAAGGAGCTGAAGCTACGGCTTCCGGACAGAAAACTTACCGTCTGAAGAATGTTGCCACCGGCAAGTATGTGGAAGATCCCAAAGTAAGCGGAGCTACCACCATCTCTTTCACCGACTCCAAGGCCCGTGCCTTCGTGTTTACGGTGAACGACTGTGAAACATGGCCTTCCGACGTCATCGTTCCCGCTGACGATGAGACGCGCGACTGGCGCAGCGCCACCACCGTGACTCCCGCTCTCGAAGGCGCCGTAGTCCTCACCCGTTCCGACGTGACCGAGACGACTGCACGCGCCAACGTGAGCCAGCTCCTCTCCAACGCCAAGGGTTCCAAGCCCTCCTTCGGCAACGCTTACGACAAGAACGTATGGGTTATCTACAAAGTTTCCGAACTCACCGGTGCCGACTACGTCAACCAGGTGATGACCGAACTCTACCCCAACGGTGAAGCTACTGTGAGCGGTCTTTATGACGTCGGTGACCAGCCCGGCCAGATCAGCCAGGAACTCTACGACGAGCTCATCAATGCTTACAACAACCTCAACAACCTCGGCATGCAGGACAAACCCTCTCAGGAAGAATGCATCGCAGCTTACAACCGTAGCGTAGCTTCTATTGCCGCTGCAAAGAACGGTGCAGTGCCCGTGAAGGAAGGTTACTACTACTTCCGCGTTCACCAGAAGATCGACGGTACTTACCGCGACAAGAACGCTGCTTACGACAACGGTAGCTACATCCGCTGGAGCTACAAGACCGACTGGGAACTCTCTGAAACTCCCAACCCCGCAGACGCCAAGTACATCTGGCACATCATCCCCAACACGAAGGACAACCGCGGCGGTTACTTCATCCAGAACGTACACACTAAGCGCTACGTAGGCCTCATCAAGAAGAGCGATACCGCCCTTCCCACCACTGTCGAAGCTGAAGACCCCTGGGTTATCCTCCCGCAGGACGGCAACAAGGGTTACTTCACCGTTGAAGGCGTTGACCTCATCGACAATCCCGTTCTCGGCTGGCAGTCTACCAAGTGTACTGCTATGCACTGCCCCAACTGGACCGACATCGTAGTGCTCTGGTCCAACACCGACACCGACGGCTGCGCTTGGCAGTTCCGCTCTGTTGACGAAGACTTCGTAAAGCAGATTGAAGCCAGCACCGTTCAGTACGACCTCAACGAAAACCTCCAGGCCGCTTACGACAAGGCCGACGCTGCCTACAAGGCTGGTCAGGTTTACTCTTACAACCTCACGGGTTGCGAAGGCAAGGACGACCTCTCCGTTAGCGGTCTCGTAACCAGCACAGATCAGATCTCCAGCAACGCTCCCGATGCTTCCGAAGGTCAAGACTACGGTTTGCTCATCGACGGCAACACCAACACCTTCTTCCACTCCGACTGGCACGGCGCTTACGACGTGCAGTACCACAGCCTCGCCGTAGACCTCAAGGACGCTTACAGCAACATCGTGCTCAAGATGTGGCGCCGTATGAACGCCGACTGGTCTGGTATCAACAACGGCGGCAACAACCCCGCTCCTAAGGTATTCATCGTTTATGGTTCTAACTCTGCCATGGGCGAAGCAACCGACTCCATCGGCGAAATCACTTGCGACTGGACCACTTCTGCTTACAATGCCGAACTCGACAAGACCGTTGCCAACGGTATCGGTTACTGCGCTGTAGCAGCTCCCAAGGCTTACCGCTACTACACCTTCTTCATGAAGGAACGTATGAACGGTGGTACCAACAAGTTCTACAACCTCGGTGAAATCCGTGTTTACGAAGGAGGTACTTACTACGACAAGGAGAAGTCACTCAACGAAGCTGTTCCTGAAGAAGTGCGCAACACACTTCTCTCTACGATGGAAACTGCCAAGGCTGAACTCGCTGCCGAGAAAGCCACTCAGGCTACCATCGACAAGCTCAACGCAGCTTACGAAGACTTCATGAACAACTATCCCGATCCTACCATCATCACCAAGCTCGTAGCTGAAGCCAAGGCTCAGGCTGCTGCCGCCGATGAAACCTCCGACGCAATCGGTTACTTCCAGGAAGGTGCCAAGGCAGAACTCGAAGCTGCCCTCGCTCCCATCGAAGCTCAGGTTAAGGACGTGATGACCGTAGCTGAAATCCAGGCCCTCAAGGCACAGATCAACGCTGCTCTCGAAGCCTTCAACCAGAAGCTCATCCTCCCGGCCGACGGCTCTTACATCTACATCCAGAGCACCACGACCTCTACCGACAACAACCCCGCAACCGACGCATATCTCTATGCAGCCAACAACGGCGGTGCACGCGTGAAGTGGGCCATCTCTGACGACCTCCTCACCAAGCCCAACTACATCTGGCACGTAGAGAAGAAGGACGGCAAGTTCCGCTTCCAGAACGTAGGTACTGGTGAATACCTCAACGATCCCAAGACCCTCAGCGCCGCTGTCACCACAAGCCAGGCAGCCGACACTTGCTGGGTAGGTCTCCAGTCTGCCAAGGTAGGCGGTAGCATCAACTTCGTACTCGCCGAAGGTCTCTACGTCAACGCACAGCCCAACAGCCACAACGTGGTAGTTTGGAACTCTTGCAATGGTACGGACAACTCCGCATTCCGCATCCTCAACGCCGAGGTTGAACTCGACGGTTACGCTTACGCTACGACCAACAACGCTCAGGTAATCACTCTCCCGATCGATGTTGAAGCTAAGATCTACGAAGGTACGCTCTACAGCGTGAAGGGTCAGACCTCCGACCACAAGGTATACCTCGAGCCCCTCACTGGCACCATCGCAGCCGGCACACCGTTCGTCTTCGTTCCTAACGAAGAGATGGAAGATGCTATTCTCTTCGAGATTGCAGCCGTAGAAGACCTCGAATACGTATTCACTCCGAAGACCGTGAACGGCCTCGTAGGTACGCTCGCAGAGCAGACTGTAGGCGCAGGCATGGGTAAGGTTATCAACGGAAGCATCGCCCTCTCTACCGACGGCGAAACCGTTGCCGCCAACACCGGTTACTTCGGTGCAGTGCCCGTAATCAGCGAAAGCGAAGCTACCGACGTTTACCTCGTATCAGAAGGCGAACTCACCGCCATTGGCAACGCTGTAGTTAACCGCACAGTCAACTCCGACGTTTACACCCTCAGCGGTGTGAAGATTCGTGCCAACGTTAGCGGCGCTGCTGCTACCAACGGCCTGCCCGCAGGCATCTACGTAGTAGGTGGCAAGAAGGTCATCGTAAAATGATCTGAACGCTGAAATGCATCGCAATGCATTTCGCTCATCTCTTGGCCGTTTCCAAAGCCGCTTCTGAGGCAGGAAACGAAAAATTCAGGCGCACACCTTTTAGTGAAGGTGTGCGCCTTTTCCGTGTCTACAAGGTCGTGGCGCGCGTGGGAAAGCCTAAAACGGCAGCCGTGCTGAGGAAAATGACGTGGCCTGCTTTGTTTGCCATAGTAAAAAACTTACCTTTGTCAGTTTAACCAATATGAGCGACATTATGGAATATCTGCTCCATTACGTTTGGCAACACCGACTCTACGCCAATCCCCTTACCACCCCCGACGGCCGCAACGTGGAGGTGGTGGACCCTGGCGTGCATAACCTCGGCTCCGGTCCCGACTTCTTCAACGCAAAAGTGCGCATCGACGGCACCCTTTGGGCCGGCAACGTAGAGATACATCTCCGTTCGTCCGACTGGTTTCGCCATCACCACGAAACCGATGCCGCTTACAACAACGTTGTGCTCCACGTAGCCTCCGACGTTGACGGCGACGTCTGTACGAAAGACGGGAAGCACCCACCGCAGGTGTGCATAGGCATTCCGCGCGAGCTTTACGAGAACTACCGCGACTTGCTCAACGAAGAGACCTATCCCCCATGCTATCGGGTGATACCCTCCGTAGCTCCCGTCGTCGTGAGGAGTTGGCTGAGCCGCCTTACCGTAGAACGCCTCGAAACGAAGACCGCACGCATCCGCAACTACCTCGACCGCACGGGCAACGACTGGGAACGTGCCTTCTTCATCACCCTGGCTCGCAATTTCGGCTTCGGCACCAATGCCGAGCCCTTTGAACGCTGGGCTTTCAGCATAGAACCATCCGCCGTGGGCAAGCACCGCGACAACGTGGTGCAGGTTGAGGCCTTCTTCATGGGTCAGGCCGGTTTGCTCACCGACGACCTCGTGCCCCTTGAGCGTCGCGACAGCTACTACATGCAACTCAAGGAAGAGTATGCCTTCCTCCGTCACAAGTTTGGGCTCACGCCCATGGCGCCCGAGTCGTGGAAGTTTGGGCGGCTGCGTCCGCAGAACTTTCCCCACGTCCGCCTCTCGCAGTTGGCGCGCCTTTACCATGAGGGCAAGGCCGACTTTTCACGCTTGCTCGAAGCTTCGGACGCCGACGCGCTCCGTGCTCTGTTCCGCGTGGGCGTCACGCCCTATTGGCAAACCCACTATGCCTTCGGCGAAGAAAGTGCGAAGAGTTTGAAAACTCTACAGCAGAGTTCGCTCAACCTTTTGCTCATCAACACCGTCTCGCCGCTGCTCTTCGCCTACGGCCGTGAGCAGATGGACGAAGACCTTGCCGAGCGTGCTTTTGACATTCTGGAGCACGTGCCCTGCGAGCGCAACTACATCACCCGTTGCTGGGAGCGCGCCGGCATTGGCAGCCAGTCGGCAGCCGACAGCCAGGCCCTCATCCAGCTCCGCACCGCCTACTGCGACCGCAAGGACTGCCTGCGTTGCCGCTTTGGTGCCGAGTATCTCAGGCAGAAGCGCGGGTAGAGATTTCCCGTTTCGAGCATTCCATCATTCGCACATTTACATATTAGCTCATTAGCACATTCCCCATGACCTACGAATATACCCTCCGCATGAAGGTGCGCGACTACGAATGCGACCTTCAGGGCATTGTGAACAATGCCAACTATCAGCATTACACCGAACACACACGCCACGAGTTTTTACTCTCGCGCGGTGTGAGTTTTGCGGCGCTCCACGCAAAAGGCATCGATGCCGTGGTGGCGCGCATGCAGATGCAGTTCAAGACACCACTTCGCAGTGGCGACGAGTTTGAGTCGTGCCTCTCGTGGAAGAAAGAAGGCATCAAATACATCTTTACGCAGGACATTTACCGCCTTCCCGACCGCAAATGCGCGCTCAAATCGACCGTTGAGGCCGTGTGTCTTGTGAATGGTCGCCTTGGCGACTGCAACGAGCTTGCCTCCCTACTTGAAGCCGCACGATAAAAGCTGTGTGGTCTTTCTTTTTCCCTTGAAATTCTTCCTCCGATGAATCTTGACAATGAATGTTTCAGTGCCATAGTGCTTACGCGCTTGCCTGGCTTGACGCAAGCGCAGGCCCTGCAAGCCATTCTGCATTACGGCACGGCTGCGGAAGCTTTGGCCGACAAGGGCCGTGACGTCCCTGAATATGCCCTGGCTCTTGCCGACGAGAGCGGCTTGAACATGGCCATGAAGCGCGCCGAAGAAGAAATGGCCTTCTGCCAGGAGAAGGGCGTGTGCGTGCTTCCCGTGAGCAGTCCCGCCTATCCTGTGCGCTTAAACGGCTGTCCCGATGCCCCTGCCGTGCTTTATTATCGCGGCACGGCCAATCTCAACTGCCGTCACACGATGGCGGTTGTCGGTACGCGCAAAATTACCGACTACGGCAAGCGCATCTGCCACCAATTGATGGAGGACTTCGGCCAACTCTTGCCCGACGCCCTCGTAGTGAGCGGACTCGCCTATGGCGTGGATGTACACACCCACCGCGCGGCTTTGGAGAGCGGACTCGAAACCGTAGGCGTGATGGCCACGGGCCAGGATCGCATCTATCCTCAACTCCACGAACATTTGGCAGAGGATATGGCCCGACATGGAGGCTTGCTCACCGAATATCTCTCGGGCACGCGAATAGACAAAGGCAACTTCGTGCGCCGCAACCGCATTGTAGCGGGTATGAGCGATGTAATAGTTGTCGTGGAAAGCGCTTCGCACGGTGGTGCGCTTATTACCGCGCGCCTTGCGGGGGCGTACAATCGCGTATTAACGGCTTTTCCGGGCCGTGCTGGCGATAAATATTCCGAGGGGTGCAACAACCTTATCCGCCACAACACGGCGCAGCTGGTGACCTCCGCGCAGGACATCATAGACATACTCGGCTGGACGCCGGCCCCTATGCAGCCGAAGCAAGAAGCCGAACTGTTTCCCGCGTCGGCCTTTTCGCCCGAGGCGCAAGCCATCGTGGACGTGCTCAAGGGTACGGACGGGTTGTCGCAGAACCGCATCATAGAACTTACCGGCTTGTCGGCAGGCGTGGTGAGCTCAACCATTTCTATTCTTCTTCTAGAAGGAAGCATATGCAAGCTTAAAGGGGCTAACAACTTTGGGTTAGCGTAATGAGCAAATCGGTAAATGAGCACATGTGTAAATGTGCAAAGCGCGAGGAGCGGGCTTAAAGTCCACTCCTCGCGCTTTGCTATTTTTCAAAATGTCGTTCATTTCAGCACGAGCACGAGAGTGCCATGCGTGGGCACCGTGCCCTTCCAGCTGGAGGCTTTGCGCGCGAGCTCTGTGTGGCGCCACACATCTCGCACGGCGTAGCGCCCCGTGAGTCCGAGGGAGGCAAAGTTGAGCTTGGTGCGGAGCGGTGTGTCGGACGTGTTGAGCAGCGCCACGGCATGGCTTCCGTCGCTCAGTTCGCGCACGAAGACCTGATGGGTGTCGGTGAAGACCTTGCGCTCTGCCGCTTTGCCGAGCGGGTCTTGGTTGATGGCTATCACCTCGCCGTTGAGGAGTATGCGGCGGTCGTCGGGCGTAAGACAGCGAAGATCGTTGGTCATGGCAAGCGGCGAGGACAGCATGCACCAAAGGCTCATCTGCGTCTGATACTCGTCCGTAGTACATCCCACACCGCCAAGGTCGCTGGACGGCCCGCCTTTGCCGTTAAGGCCCACAACGAGCATGTCCATATCCGGCCACTGACTGCGGTTTACGTAAGGTGCAAGGGGCGCCGTAGCGTTGATAATGTCAAGAATGCCCATACCACCCTGATGGACCACGTCTTTCCACATGTCGCGCACATCGTAGGTGGTGCGCCAAAGCTGACCGCCCACATCTGCACACCATTCTTCGGCATTGCGCTGCCCCCATTCGCAGACGCCGAGCACAATGTCGCGTCCCGACTTCTGCAGCGCGTTGGCCATAGCGCGGTAGCGGCGTCGTGCCGTGGTGCTGTCCTCAGGAGCGTTGCAGTAGTCGTACTTAAGGTAGTCAATGCCCCACGAGGCAAAGGTGCGCGCGTCTTGTTCCTCAAAGCCAAGGCTCGCCGTGCATCCAGCGCAAGTGAGTTGCGCGGCATCGGAGTAGATGCCGAGTTTCAAGCCTTTGGAGTGTACGTAGTCGGCAAGGGCTTTCATGCCGGAGGGAAACTTCACGGGATCGGGGATGATGTTGTTCTGTGCGTCGCGTCCGCCTTGCCAGAGGTCGTCGATGAAGATGTATTTGTAACCGGCATCGGCAAAGCCTTCGCTGACCATGGCATCGGCCGTTTCGCGGATGAGTTGCTCGTTGATGCGGCCTTGGAAAAGGTTCCACGTCATCCAGCCCATGGGCGGCGTGGGAGCTAGCTCGCACCGCGCAGTCTGCTGTGCATGGACACCCAAAGGAAGAAGGAAAGCGAGGGCGAGAAGGAATTGTTTTGCGTTCATCTTATGAAAGTGTGTAAGGATTTAGAAGGTTCTAGTTGCAAAAATAAAGAAAAGCGTCTTACGCACCACAAAGGCAAATGCTTTTTGGTCGGTAGTAGTCACCTCTTCTTTTGCAATTCAAGAAATAACGCTTAACTTAGCCACGTGAAAACATAACGACCGACTACTATGGCTGAAATTGTAAACAAATACCCTGTGGGGATTCAGACCTTTGAAGACATTCGCGAAGGAAAGTATCTTTACATTGACAAGACGAAATACATCGTTGACTTCCGTAAGAAAGGAATGAAATACGTATTTCTGAGCCGCCCACGACGGTTCGGAAAGTCGCTCTTTGCCTCCACGTTGCAAGCTTATTTCGAAGGTCGGAAGGAGCTCTTTGAAGGACTTGCTATTGCCTCCTACGAGAAGGAGTGGACAAAGCATCCCGTGCTTCATTTCGACATGAGCGGAGCGAAACACGTCGACGAAGAGCAGTTGAGCCACGACCTTCACCTGCAACTGTACAACTACGAAACGTTGTACGGCAAAAACGAAGAGGAAAAATATGCCAACGAGCGTCTGCAGGGACTTGTGAAGCGTGCCTACGAGCAAACAGGCCAAAAGGTGGTGGTCATCATAGACGAATACGACGCTCCCTTGCTCGACGTGGTGCACGAGAAAGAAGA
>CAVALA010000002.1:88365-109151 GCA_963589615.1 Prevotellamassilia timonensis | reverse complement strand
TAGAGCATCTGACTACGGATCAGAAGGTTATAGGTTTGAATCCTATAGGAGTCACAAAGAGAGGAATATACATAGTATATTTCTCTCTTTGCTTTTATACATCTCTCTCCCTACCCCGTACTCTTGTACAGCAAGCCAAAGTCTAGTCTCTACAGAGAATATATCGTTTCTTATCGTCCCTTGCTAAATGCGTACACGCAGCAACACACTCGCATCATTTTTCCAAGGAGAAGAAATAGCCATAACCCCCGAAGACTGCTTGTCCACATTGAAATAACGAATAGACGACAAGCGGAAACCTAAATCCAACCATTTCCACAATTTAAAGTCCATCAACATTGCCACATGAGCACCATGGTCGGCAAAAGCTTGAGCACGTACGCTCTGCAAGAGTTGTGGCTCCTGCAGATACACAGCGCTGGCATAGTCCGACGTAAAGAACAAAGCTGCCAAAGCACGAAGGCGCATCGTCTTCGAACACTTCCATGAGATGCGCGTCGACCCTAGTCCTCCTAAATCGTGCCGTCCTGTCTGCCGAGCCGAAGATGTCCCGGCCAACGTCACGTTGTAGTCCACATTTCCTTTTGTAAAACTAGCCGTGGCCACAAGTCGCTGCACGGTTCTGTACTCAAGCAATTGATGGCCCGTCACAGTGTGTTGGCGAACCTTCAATTTATAGCGAAGTTGAAACATCGTACCCGACTTGAGTGCGTGGTTTCCGCGCACATTCAGTTCAAAGCCTTTGGCATGAGGCAAAATGGTGGTATAGGTAGGATTCATAAACTGAAAAGCGTCAAAACTTGCAGCCAGTTCTGTCCGCCGCGAAATGCGATACGAACCGCCCAGCAAGAGTCCCTCTTCGTTGGCCACACGGGAAGCCTGCTGCAAAGCACGCCCGTAAAGACTCACGTAGCGCGCATCATAATGACGAAGTTGAAGATTGGCCGCCCATTTCCCATAACGCGACAAACCCAAGACGTGTTCCGTGGCAAAATGCCCCGCTTTGTCCAGGGCCAATTCACCTTGTAAGCTGAAAAGCTTGCGTTTGTAAGAATACGTCCCCGACATGCCACCAGCATTTTTCCCACGGAAGTAGTATTTATTATAGAATCTCTCTTCCGGCCAAACCGTATGATTGTAATGTGCGGCATAAGCCGAAAGTCCGCAAGCAAACCATTTACATTGCCAATCCACGCTCAAGCCTCCGGTCAAGCAAAGCACATTACGACGACGCAACACTTCGTTCACCGTGCGGTGCAAGCCTGTGGTAAGTATGGAACGTACCGTGTCGTTCTCCATACGTCCGTCTAATTTTCTGGCTGAGGCAAAAGCCGAGAAACTAAAGCCATGTAACGTCCATTGCATCGCAGCTCCACGAAAGAATCCGGTCTCGGCAGCCGAAGTATGCGGACGCAAAGTAAGTCCTGAATAGCGTTGCGACTGATAGAATTGTTGAGAACCACCGAAGATTGCGCGTCCGAAAAGCAGTCCCCTACCCTTTCGCACTTCATAGTCGCCAAGAACAAAGCTCCATTTCCGGTCCTTCGGCTTGGCATATATATAGCCCGAAATATAGTCGTACGGGTAAAAGCCGCGTTTCCCAACCGGTTCTCCCGCATCCTTTTCCACTGTAACGCCCCACATAAGTTCTTTCTTTTGAGCAAAGCGGTAACGTAGCAAATGGCGCAAAGAGTTACCCGTAAAGTAGTTATTTGCCGTAGGCGTTGCTGGAGTTTTATAGCCTTCTCTCCGATAGAACGGCACTTCTACCAACGTAGCCACCTCATGCGTTCCAGCCTTTAGTCTTTCGGCCAGCGTGCGTGGACGTGGCCATGTGCGCTCTTCCACAAAAGCAGAGTCGCAACGCACGAAAAGCGACATCCACCGACGTGAAAAATAATCCATACCGCGCACCAACTGCAATTCGCCCAATGCAAGAAAGCCGTGTTTCGCCGAACGATACGAAAGCAACGAATCGACCTGCGCTCCCGAAAGGAAAGGCAATTCCAACAATTCCTCACGCGAAGCACGGTTCAATTGTAAAGGATGCGATGCCATCTGTTCAAGGCGGTCCACCTCTTCCTCCCACAAATTATCGTCACCAGCGCCCCCGTCTGAATCTTGAAAATCTGCATACTCAGCAAGAAACTCATCCCAAGACAGGAACGAACGTTGAGGCATCTGCGCGCGCAAAGGAAGAGAGAACGTTACTGCAACGATTACTATAAAATATTTCCACAACCGACAGTAGTTTTTCATGATTGTAAGGTATCTAGCGTAAAGCAAAAGGCTCCTTGAGAGGCCACATCGTGAACCTTCAAGTGCAAAGCATCGAATTCTTTTTTCAACAGGCTGCGCCGATATTCGGGGAGGCTTGAGTCCAAAACCACATAACGGGGAGAATATGCATAAAGCATTTGGTGAGCCGCCAAAGAACACCCCCGACTCACAATCAACACATCTAGCGGAACTTTCCGACCAGAGCGCCGAGGCACTTTATTTGAAGCAAGCCACACGCATCGGCTTTTTCCAAACTGCACAAGTCCGCCAAGACGCATGATTTCCTTATTGGCAAAGCGTTCTCCTATAACCTGTGGAGTTTGCATATGCATCTGTTTCCAATAATTCTCCGACACATAAGAGAGACCGTCCAACGCAGAATCGGCACGCAAAGGGCTCACGAGATAAGAGGAACGAGCAGAAGAAACAAAGTGAACAGCCGTTGTATGCGGTGCATTATACACCCAAACGCACGATGGCACACGCATGGGACGCCAGTCAAAGGCTTCACAAGCAAGAGCCAGAAAAAGCGCAATTCGTAGAGTATACGCCGCAAGCCTCCGATAAGGATACCATCTATGGCGCAAATAACAAACAACGATCACCACTATACAGAAAAGCGTAAACGCATTGGCATACCACTCTATTGAAGCCCCTGGCAATGCAGATAGCGAGCCCAGCAAATAAAAGAGCAAGTCAAGACAACCTTGAAGGCAAGAAGCAATAACCGACTGGGCAAACGGAACGATAAAAAACAAGAGAGTCAAGCCCAATATCAAATACGCCATAGGAATGACCACATAGTTGGCCAAAAGAGCATAAGGCGAAATCAGATGAAAATAATAAACAACCAAGGGCAGCGTACCAAGTTGTGCCACCAAAGAGATGCAAGTAAAATTGAAAAAGGCACGACGATACACGACGAACTTCTTGTAATATCGCTTGCAGAGCCAAATACGGAATTTGTACAGTGGATTAGGGTAACCATAGTCTGCGTAAGGATATTTTTTATCACTTCTCGTTAGAGCAGGAAACCAAACAGGTTTGACATACTCCACATAAAGAGCTATACTCAACACAGCCATAAAGGACAGTTGAAAGCTTACGTCAAAGAGCATAAGGGGATCATAAGCCAACATTATAATTGCGGCCAATGCCAAACTATTAATGCAATGATAATCACGTCGAAAACACGATGTAAATTGCACCAAACTCATCATAAACGTTGCGCGCACCAAAGACGGCGACATACCGCACATCACAGCAAAAGCCCAAAGACACAACACAAAGAAAAGCGATGCATACATCACTTGAATTCGACGCCGACACATACGAACTATCGTCAAACTGAAAAGGGAATACAAGATTCCAATGTGCAAACCGGAAAGAGCAAGGATATGGCTACTACCCGTTTCGGCAAACAACTGGCGCGTGGATTTGTCCAAGAACGTTTTATTCCCCAAAGTCATTGCCGCCAACACGGCCATGCTTTCGCCGTCAAAATGAAGTGAGAATTCTTTCAAAAGCCTTTCTCTAAAAGCCAGAAGCAACGTCTTGAGCGATCTGTTCGTGCTGCAGTCAAATACTGTCCACGAACCTTTGCGACAATAGGCCGTACCACTTATCCCGTGGTTCGTCAAGTAAGACACATAGTCAAATTCAAAAGGATTTCCTGCATTGCGCGGTTCCTTCACTTGTGTACGAACAACAATTCTATTGCCAGGGAATACCTTCCTCTCCGAGTAACCTTGCAGATAAAGACGAATGCGTTTCCCCACATTTTCTCCCTTCAGCACAGAAGCATCTACTTGTAAGGCGTCATCGTATGTTTTATTCACATTGCCCACCTCCAACAAATAAGTCATCGGCTGCGGAGTCCAATGCACCACAACACGTTTCATTTCAGCCTGTGCTAGTGCTGCACCAAGAAATAGCGGAGCAAACACAACAAAGCAAAGACGAATTTGCAACTTACGAATATTATATCCCAAAGAGTCACGAAGTTGAAAATTCTTCTTCCAATCAAGGTCACGATAGTCCAAAACAAGAGCCCCCAAGCCAAAGGCAAAAGCAACGACAAACAACCAAACCGGATTTATGCAGCCTAAACAATAACGCGACAACGCAATGCCACACCCCATGCTGAAAGGCACTAGCAGCAAAGGAGCATGGTGAATTACGTTCTTGTGGTAATATGCGCTCATCGAAATTCGGCGGTCAAGGCTTATGGTTAGTCGAAAACTTTACTTCATTAAAAGCATAACTGATATACCCAAAGTTAATAGCAACTGATTTTGCGTAAATCTTCGTTATCTGATGCTAAATTGGCATTTTCAACCGAGACTGCCAAAGGACAAAGCCGAAAATAGCCATACGAAGCCGTACTATGGGCGAGTATACACGTTTCTACTCCTCATCCAAATGATTTTCCCAAAGATAATGGCGCGTCTCTTTTACCACAACGCCCGAAAGCAGCAACAAAGATATAATATTGGGGATAGCCATCAACGCATTAAAGAAATCGCCTAAATTCCATACCAAGTCTATAGCCGTAACAGAACCCACGAATGTAGCCGATATCCAAAAAATGCGGTAAACGTAACGCGCATTTTTACCGAAAAGGTATTCAAGTGCCTTTTCGCCCAAATAACTCCAACCTAGAATTGTGCTAAAAGCAAAGGTCACGATTCCAATCGTGAGCAAGGCTGGTCCTATTGTTGGAATCTGAGCAAAAGCCACCTTCGTAAGCGTGGCACCTGCTGTTGAGTCGATGCTCGGATCTGCCATCACAGAACTTACTAGCACAATGCCCGTAATAGCACAAATCACCACGGTATCCCAAAAAGGAGAAGTGGAAGAAACCAATGCCTGCCGCACAGGATTGCGCGTTTGCGCAGCTGCAGCTACAATCGGAGCGGAGCCCAAACCCGATTCATTGGAAAAAAGTCCGCGTGCAATACCATAACGCGCAGCAACCATTACAGAAGCGCCAACAAAGCCGCCACCCGCAGCGCGAGCTGTAAAAGCGTCATGAAAAATCAACTTGATCGCCGGCCATACAAAGGCACCATTGTGCACCAGCAACCAAATACAACCTCCCACGTAGAAGACAGCCATAAACGGCACCAAGCCTTCACACACCCGCGCTATGCCCTTCACACCGAAGATGATGACAGCACATGTGAGCAAGGCAATAGTTACACCCGTTGCAAAAGGTGGCACGTCGTAGCCTTCTGAAAGCACCATGGAAATGGAGTTACACTGAATCATGTTGCCTATAAAGAAAGAAGCCATGACTGTACATAGTGCAAAGACCACGCCCAACCATTTGCAATGGAGTCCGCGTTCTAAAGCATACATAGGTCCGCCAAGCATCTTACCATCCTTGGTCGTCGTACGGTATTTTATAGCCAACAAACCTTCGGCATATTTCGTAGATATACCAAGAAAACCCGTCATCCAGCACCAAAACACAGCACCCGGTCCACCCATCGTGACGGCCGTAGCCACCCCTATGATATTTCCCGTACCAATTGTCCCAGCCAAACTTGTTGCCAAAGCTGAGAACTGACTTACATCACCAGTTGAGCCTTTGTCGCGTGAAAGACTGAGGCGGATAGCCTTAAATAGGTGACGCTGCGGGAAACGTAAGCGGACGGTGAGGAAAACGTGGGTACCAATCAATACCACAATCATAGGCACACCCCATAGAATGGCATTGCATGACGAAAGGAAGTCGTTTAGTGCTGCTGTCATAGTCGTAAGTTTTTGCTAGGATATTTTGCAAATATATAACATTACGAGCATTCCAACACACCGATTCGCTTCATTTTGTCAACAAAGCAAGAAAATCAAATACGAAAAGTCCGGTTTGGAAGTTCCACTATGCAAAATTATAGTTCAATTGCCTTTTGTGGATTTCCAAACCGGACTTTTCAATAAGAAGAACATTCCGTTCAATAAGAAGAATATTCCGTTTCAAGAACAAGGCACTAAGCCTCCAATTTACGATAGCGTATGCGTTTTGGCTCTTCAATACCTAAACGTTTGGCTTTGTTTACTTCGTAGTCGGAGTAAGAGCCTTCGAAGAAGAACACTTTTCCATCGCCTTCAAAAGCAAGGATATGTGTGCAGATTCGGTCAAGGAACCATCGGTCATGGCTAATAACGACGGCACAGCCTGCAAATTGTTCCAAACCTTCTTCAAGTGCGCGCAAGGTGTTGACGTCTATGTCGTTGGTCGGTTCATCGAGCAAAAGCACGTTACCTTCCTGCTTCAAGGCCAAAGCGAGTTGCAAGCGGTTGCGTTCACCACCGGAAAGCACGCCACACTTTTTCTCTTGGTCGGCACCGGCAAAGTTGAAACGACTGAGGTAGGCACGTGCATTCACGTCGCGGCCGCCCATGCGCATGAGCTCATTTCCGCCGGAAATAACTTCGTAAACACTCTTCTCCGGATCAATATCCGTATGTTGCTGGTCAACATATGAAAGTTTCACAGTCTCACCACATTCAAAGGTACCGCTATCAGGAGTATCGAGACCCATTATCAAGCGAAAGAGCGTGGTTTTACCCACACCATTGGGACCGATTACACCTATGATGCCGGCAGGAGGCAGTGTGAAGTCTAGGTCGGAATAAAGCACCTTGTCGCCGAAAGCCTTGGCCACGTGGTGCGCCTCAATGACCTTGTTGCCCAAACGCGGGCCATTGGGGATGAAAATCTCCAGATTCTGCTCACGCTCCTTCTGGTCTTCATTGAGAAGTTTGTCGTAAGAGTTAAGGCGAGCCTTGCCTTTGGCCTGACGTGCTTTGGGAGCCATACGAACCCATTCCAATTCGCGTTCAAGCGTCTTGCGACGTTTACTAGCCACTTTCTCCTCTTGAGCCATACGTTTGCTCTTTTGATCAAGCCAAGAAGAATAGTTACCTTTCCAAGGAATGCCTTCGCCACGGTCTAGTTCAAGGATCCATCCTGCCACGTCATCAAGGAAATAACGGTCGTGCGTAACCGCAATTACCGTTCCTTCATACTGGTTAAGGTGCTGTTCGAGCCAATCTATGCTCTCGGCGTCAAGGTGGTTGGTAGGTTCGTCAAGCAAAAGCACGTCGGGCTTCTGCAAAAGCAGACGACAAAGAGCCACACGACGGCGTTCACCACCGGAAAGGAATTCAGCCTTTTGATCTGCGGGCGGAAGGCGAAGGGCCGCCATGGCGCGGTCCAAGCGTGAGTCTAGATTCCAAGCGTCCGTAGCGTCAAGCACGTCCTGAAGCTCGCCTTGACGAGCGAAAAGCTCGTTCATTTTATCTTCGTTCTCGTAATATTCCGGAAGACCGAACTTTTGATTGATTTCCTCGTATTCGGCAAGTGCGTCCACGACGTTCTGCACGCCTTCCTGAACAATTTCTTTTACGGTCTTATCGTTATCTAGATGCGGATCCTGTGCCAAGTACCCCACCGTATATCCTGGCGAGAACACCACTTCGCCTTGATAATCGTTGTCAAGTCCGGCAATGATTTTCATCAAGGTTGACTTACCCGCACCGTTGAGACCGATGATGCCAATCTTTGCTCCGTAGAAGAAGCTGAGATAAATATTTTTGAGAACCTGCTTATTGTTTTGTCGGATGGTCTTTGAAAGTCCGACCATTGAAAAGATTATTTTCTTGTCGTCTACTGTTGCCATATAATCTGTGGTATTATCGTTTCTTTAGTGTTAATGTGGGTTTTCCGTTAGCTTCCATCAGCCGAAGAGTATCATTGCAGATCTTTGCCCTGCTCACGCGTTGCATAGCCTCAAGCATGGCTGACTCATACACATTGTCGCGACAAAGCATACGTGTGCTTCCAATTTGGGAAAAGTCTATAATGCCTTTGTCTAAGTTCTTCTTATTGATTTTCCCGGTCAAGCGGTTACATCCTGTGAATCCGTACACTTCACCATTAGCCGCATTGAAACCAAGGAATGGAGTTACGTCCTTTTCTGGCGTAATGCGCATCGTATCGATCTGTATGACGTCCCATTCTCCGCCTAGACTGAGCGTTTGCTTCGAGGCATTACAAGCCGATAAGGCTAGAAGGGAGGCCATACCAATTTCTGCAGGAACTTTCATGTTATGGATAGAAAAAGAATCGGCTGCGTCGCAGGGCGACTTGCTCTGTGGCGCAGCCGAAACGTATGGTTCGGTGGTTTCAAAGCGGGCTATTTCTAAGAAGCCCACACAAAATTAGTGATTTAGAACTTATATCCCAACGTCAGCATGAGGTTATTGCGGTTCAAATCGACCTTTTGTCCTTGAAGACGGTTGATCTCGGAGTTTTTTTCGGGAATATGGAAGGCATAGACATCGCCTTGCTGATGCTGATACTGGTACGCCAAATCGGCATAGAAATGCTTGCCATGGTATCCCACGCCTGCAGTCACGCGGTTAATGGCGCCGAGATTCACATAGTCGGTGTTTGTACTGCAATTGTAGGAGGGACTAGCGGTAAAGAGGTTGAGATAAGCGTCTTTCTTGAAAGGTGCACTTACGTAGTTGTATCCCACACGGCCGAATATTCTTGGTGCAAGACGAACTTCGGCACCGACACGGAAGGTGCTTACGGGCTTCATGAAGTAGTCTATCTCCTGATTGAGCGCCTTGTCTTTTGTTGAAGATGTAGAACCCCATTCGTTCCATCCGTCGTAATTGGGGTAACGCACTTGTGCACCGCTGTAACGACTGAGTTCGTACTCGGCATCAAGTGCCAGATAGTTTCCTACCGTTGTACCCATGCTGATGTTCAAACGCCAAGGCGTATAGATGCGATAGTTGTAGTCTTGTACAGGGTAATCTCCTGTGGACTGTTCATGAACTTCTCCCGTCTGGCTATCAGTCCATACGAAGGGGGTTTGCATATAAAGATAGGAACTCTGCGTAAGATCGTAGAAGGTGGGAGTGGAGAATGAGAAGCCTATGCGGAAAGGCGACTCTTCTATGGGGCGGAAGATGAAGCCGAACTTAAGGTCGAAACCTGTACCGGTGAGGTTTTCGCTATTGACCATGGAATAGTCGTGAAGCGCTATTTTGTTGTCCGACAGCTCTTCTATAATGCTTTCGCCATAGAGGAGATTAGAATGAATATCTACATTGTACACACCAAGCGTAATGCCTCCATAGAAACGATTCTTCACGTTGAAAGATACGTTGAAGTCGTATTGCTGAATGCCGCCCCATTGTGCACGATGATAGTTGTAGCTTTGTGAGTTAACGGGATTATAGCCGGTTATCTTACCATTAGCATCTTTTATTGGGTCGAGCATTTGAGTGTCGTAGCCCACACAGGTAAGAGGAGTAGTCAATTGCCGACCTGCGTCGGTAGAAAGATCTAGCCAAGCATTGTTAACGTAAGAGAGGTCGAGCATTTGCCACGACTGCGACATACCGTCAGAAAGCGCTACATTATCCAAGCCTATGTAGTTCTTCAAATTGCGCCGTTTTTGGTAGTTGAAGCCAAAGTTGAGGTACTTCAACGATTGTCCACCTATCTTGCAAGCATAAACGAAGCCAGCTTGGTCAAAAGAAGCACGTGCAGGATTCAGTTCGGAGAATTCCTTTGCGTTGGGTTGCTGTGTTACGCTTCCGGTGAGTGCCACATCGCTACGTCGGTAGAGTCCTATACCTGCTGGATTCTGTCCCATTACGGAGAGGTCGGCACCGAGAGCGCTCATGGCGCCGCCCATTCCAACGAAGCGTGCGGTTCCGTTCAAATCGGAGCCAGAAAAGGTTTCGGCTTTATATATATCTTGTGCACTGGCCGTTGCGCAAAGCGTAAGGGCTGCTAATGCTACGATGTATTTGCGTTTCATATTGGATGTTGTTTAAGAACTGGCATCTGAGCCAATCCCTACTGTTTGCAAACGTTCTTATTGATTCGTTGAGCCTTAAGATTCTATTCTGAAACTTTAGCGTCGTCCGCCGAAGCTGCGTCCGCCTCCGCCACCGCCGCCGAAGCTGCGTCCGCCTCCGCCCATGTTTCCGCCTCCGCTGAATCCTCCGCTACGTGAGGGAGTTCCGAAGGAACGTGAAGGAGCAGACTGTGAGGGCTGACTGAAGGATCGTGATGGTGTGCTTCGTTGCACGTTGCGATTAGTCTGGTTCGTGTTGAACTGACGGGAAGGAGTCTGCGAATTGCCGAACTGGCGAGAAGGCCGCGTACCATTTTGGTACATAGAACGTGATATGCCGTTGTTGCGGGTGTCTGCTCCACCAAAATTTCTTGAGGGATGACTGATAGAGCCATAGTTGGGACGCACCGTGCTGAAGTTGCGCGAAATGCCGCTACGGTTGTAGTTTCCGGCAAAGTAGCCACCGTTGAATCCTCTGGGATTTGGATGTGGATGCCAGCCGTCGAAATGCGGATGATGCCAGCCCCATGAACCGCCCCACCAGGGGTTGTACCAACCGCCCCAAGCGTACCAGTTGTTGTAATAGGGGCGCCAGCCATACCAACTACCCCAACCGTACCAACCGCTCCATCCCCAACTCCAAGGTGAACCGTAGCCATAGTAGAATGGGTCGTAGCAGTAGTCGTAATAGTCCCAATAATAAGGACTGCTTACATAGACGCCAATACGCGGTGACCAGAAGCGAACGAGTCGGGAGGTGAAGTAACCATCGTCGTAACCGTCGTCGTAACCTTCGTCGTAAGACTGACGAGAGGAAGTTGCAGCGGTTTGTGAAGTGGTGTCGGTGTAGCACTGTCCTTTGTACTTTGGACCGCGACGGTTATAGGCGTCGACATCCCATTTGCCGTTGCCGCGATGGTCTGCCCAGTTGCTTGACTCGTAGGCAGAGCCGTCGCTTCCGATAGGTTCATATGAAGAACGTCCCGACGTATAGATGTCGTTAGATTCCACTTTGTCTTTTGCTGAGGGAACGAAATATACATCGTCGTCCTGTGCATAAGTCCCAATGCTGCTGAGACCCAATGCCAATAACAAGAGTGACTTTTTCATTGTAGTTCTTTTTTGGTGTGGCTACAAATTGCTGAGATGTAACCTTCTGATGCAAAGATAACGACTTTAAGAACGGAACCTTGCACGTAGGAGGCTAAAAATACGGCACTTTCGTGTTACTTTTCACCGTTATTAAGTGGTTATCACAAAATATTTGGCATGCGGACTGCTTAGGAGGAGACCGCAAATAGAGCTTTGGGGATACATTGCGCCAGACTCGGTCAACTTCAAGTTCATTTGTTCAAACTTGAGCAAGGAGGCGACGGGGAAGATGAGTTTCTGTACTGGCAAGGAGGGATATCCTACCGCAGGACGTATACCTTGATAGGCAGCTCGTGCCAAGTCGGAAAGCGGAAGAGCTTCTCCTGGAGAATAGCCCCAAAGGTTGCGACGTACTTCGCGGTGAATCCATTCGGCTGTGGCTTCTGCCAAGCGATCGCCCACGGACTGCATGAGGAGCGAGCGCACGTCGTCGCCTTCGGCCTTTACCCTTTCCAATTCTTCTATGAAAGATGGCGACACGGTCAGTGCGAATGCCCCCACATAGTCTTTGTAAGGTTCGGGTGCCACGAAATCGCAGAGCGAAAGACAAGGACCGCCACTTTCCGCAGGATGCGCTTGTCGCGGTGTGGGAAGTTCAACGTCCGTCCCCTTTCCGCCGGCATTGTGGAATACGATGCTTCGGTCCGTGCCGTTAGCTTCGTAGAAAGCCACCTGCCCCTGCATGTGGTGGCGCTGTTGAAGTTCATCGAGTAAGCGTTCCGCTTCGTGCCGAATGTCTTCGGCTTCGGGCGTTCCCTTACGCACGCGCCAGAGGTTGTAGAAGTAGACCCAATTGATAAGTGGCCGCACTTGGGCGATGGGAATGTTTGGGATGTAGCGGCAACCAAGATAGGACGGCTGTGGAAGAGTTTCCTTTTGCCAATCTATTTTGAGGCGATGGAAAGCAATGCCGTTGGGATGAGGTGCACCACAACAGGGACATTGCAGCAGTTGTTTGGCCGTTTTGCGATATTCGTGTTGACGCACGAGTTCTTGTTGGCGCAAGCGGTTGTCACGAATGAGTTTTTCAGCGTCGGCGCTTTGCAGTTGCAAGGCGAGAACCGGATTTTGCGAAGCGTCCTTTACGTGGAACACGGGGCCTTTGTAAAGCGGTGCTATCTTCAGCGCTGTATGCAGTTCGCTCGTGGTGGCACCTCCTATAAAAAGAGGAATGGTTATGCCGGCCTTTGCCATAGCCTCAGCTGTGTGACACATTTCGTCGAGCGAGGGAGTGATAAGTCCGCTGAGCGCTACGAAGTCTACTTTTTCCTGGAGCACTGTTTCTACAATTTTCTCAGCAGGAACCATTACGCCTAGGTCTATTACGTGGAAGTTGTTGCAACCAAGCACGACGGCCACGATGTTCTTGCCGATGTCGTGCACATCGCCTTTTACGGTGGCCACGAGATAGCGTCCGTTGCTCTTTGACGAGGCTTGCTTGGCCTTTTCAAGAAAGGGTTGAAGAATGCTTACGGCTTTCTTCATGGTACGTGCCGACTTGACCACTTGGGGAAGGAACATTTTTCCCTCTCCAAAGAGGTCGCCCACACGTTGCATGCCGCTCATGAGCGGACCTTCTATCACCGCGCCCGGAGCCATACCCGCGGCAAGCGCTTCATGGAGGTCGGCATCGAGGAACTCGTCATCGCCGGTACGTAGAGCGGACATAAGACGTTCTTCTAGAGAGATGGTAGTGCGGTCCACCTTGGGGGCTTCCTGCTTCGGAGCGTTGCTCTTTTCTTCAAGGAGTTTTTGGGCACGTTCTATGAGGCGGTCAGCCGCATCGTCGCGCCGGCAGAGCACCACGTCTTCGATAAGTTCCAACAAATCGGAAGAAATGTCCTGAAACATTACTTTCGATGCGGGATTGACGATGCCCATGTCCATCCCTTGCTTCATTCCGTAGAAGAGGAACACGGCATGCATTGCTTCGCGCAGATAATTGTTTCCGCGGAAGGCGAACGACAGGTTGCTGACGCCTCCGCTCACATGTGCTTCGGGCAGATTTTGGTGTATCCACCCCGTGGCACGTATGAAGTCAAGTCCGTAGCGGTCGTGTTCCTTCATGCCTGTGGCTACAGTAAGCACATTGGGGTCGAATATGATGTCGCGTGCGGCTATGCCTGCTTGTTCCGTCAGTAGTTTGTAAGCACGCTCGCACACTT
Organism: Prevotellamassilia timonensis; assembly: GCA_963589615.1. Taxonomy (GTDB): domain Bacteria; phylum Bacteroidota; class Bacteroidia; order Bacteroidales; family Bacteroidaceae; genus Alloprevotella; species Alloprevotella timonensis_A. The sequence continues at coordinate 95,665 of CAVALA010000002.1, read as the reverse complement.
CTATTTTCCGTTCGTAGGTAGTGGCTTGTCCTTCTTCGTCAAAAGCCATTACAACCATGGCTGCGCCATATTTGGCGATGGTTCGTGCGTGGTCAAGAAATTTTTCCTCGCCTTCTTTTAAGGAAATGGAGTTAACCACACATTTTCCCTGCACGCACTTGAGTGCGGCCTCTACCACTTCGAAGCGCGAAGAGTCTATCATCCACGGTATGCGTGCTACCTCGGGATCGGAAGCCATGAGATTGAGGAAATGACACATTTCCTCGCGCGCATCGAGCATTCCATCGTCCATATTGACGTCGAGGAGAGTAGCTCCATCGCGCACTTGTTTACGGGCTATGCCGAGCGCTTCGTCGTATTGCTTCTCGCTAATGAGGCGTAGGAACTTGCGGCTACCTGCCACGTTGCAACGCTCACCGACGTTCATGAAAGTACCCGACATCGGTGTGAAGCCTTCCAAGCCCGCAAGCCAGTCGGGGCGAACTGAGATGTCGGGCCGACGGGGGGCGCGTCCTTGTGCCATTTGGGCTATGGCGCGTATGTGGTCGGGCGTAGAACCGCAGCAGCCACCAATGATGTTGACGCTTCCGTCGTCGACAAAAGTGGAGAGCGCGTGCGCCATCATCTCGGGAGTTTCCGTGTAACAGCCTTCTTCGTCGGGCAGGCCCGCATTGGGGTGGGAACTTACAAAGAGGGGCGACTTCTCGGCCAGCAACCTGACGTACGGACGCATATCTTCGGCGCCAAACGAGCAGTTCAGCCCCACGGAAATGATGTGCGGGTCGTGAGCCACGGAGGCAAGGGATGCTTCGAGTGTCTGCCCCGAGAGCATACGGCCACTCGCGTCGGCAATCGTCACACTGAGCATCACCGGCACCACACGTCCTTGGCGTTCGCTGACGTCGGCAGCGGCGCGGAGCGCGGCTTTCACGTTGAGTGTGTCAAAGATAGTCTCAAGGAGAAACAGGTCGGCACCTTCGCGCGAAAGCACTTCCATCTGTTCAGCGTAGGCTTCGTACATTTCGTCGAAGGTCACAGCGCGATATGCAGGGTTCTCCACGTCGGGCGACATGGAAAGCGTTTTGTTGGTCGGACCAATGGAGGCGGCAACGAAGCGTGGCTTGTCGGGAGTGATGGCCGTCATTCGGTCGGCCTCTTCACGGGCTATGCGCATGGCCGCTGCGTTCATCTGCTCCACATAGGCTTCGGTGTGATAGTCGGCTTGGGAGATGCGCTGGGCGTTGAAGGTGTTGCTCTCTATGATGTCGGCTCCTGCTTCGAGATAAGCGCGGTGTATGTCATGGAGCACATCGGGACGCGTCAGTGCAATGAGGTCGTTGTTGCCGAGAAGCTTCACAGGACTGTCCTTGAAGATTTCTCCGCGAAAGTCGTCCTCGCCTAGATGGTAGCGCTGTATCATGGTGCCCATGGCACCGTCGAGAATAAGTATTCGCTGCGAGAGCAGTTTTCTGAAATATGCTAAGTCGTAGTGGGGCATTGCTTTGGAATGTGCAGAATGCTTTCGGTTTGTGTGTATAGGGTGGTCTATGCACTCCTTTTGTGCGTTTGCTGATCGCTTCTATATACAAAGACCATTAACTAAAGGCCAAGTAAAAACGATCAATAGACAGCCTTTGCGATTTTTTCTATGCTTTCGGCGGCATTCATAGAGTAGAAATGAATGCTGGGCACGTGGGCTTCTTTCAGTTCGCGTGCCTGATGTATGCCCCACTCCACGCCGAGCGCCTTGACATCGTCGTTGTTGCGGCATTTGACGAATTCTGTAGCCAATTCCTGCGGGAAGTCCACATGGAAGGTCTTAGGAAGCATTGTGCAATGGTTCAAAGTGGTAAGGGGTTTGATACCGGGCACAACGGGCACGTTGATGCCGGCTTTGCGAATGCGTTCGACGAACTCAAAATACTTTGCGTTGTCGAAGAACATCTGCGTGACGACGTACTTTGCTCCGGCGTCAACTTTTTCTTTGAGGTGCATGATGTCGGTTTCGATATTCATGGCCTCATCGTGCTTTTCGGGGTAACCAGCCACGCCGTAGGTAAAGGGCACATCGGGCTTGTCGCGATGTGTTCCGTCGATGAGCAGTCCTTCGTTGAAGTTGTTGACCTGCTGGCAGAGTTCCGCGGCATGAGAATAGCCACCGGGTGTAGGGATAAAGCGGTTCTCGTCGCGGGCACGGTCGCCACGGAGCACGAGCAGGTCGGTGATGCCAAGAAATGAGAGATCGAAGAGTTCGTTCTCTATTTCCGTACGGTTAAATCCGCTACAGATGACGTGGGGTACAGCGGGAATGCCGTAACGTCCCTTCAAAGCTGCGGCAATGGCCACTGTGCCGGGACGACTTCTCACGCTCATGCGCTCATAGCGCCCGTCGGGGAGTTCGCAGTAGACGTTCTCGTTGCGATGTGTAGTGATGTTGATATAGGCGGGGTTGAACGGCATGAGCCGGTCTATGGTGCGGTATACGCTCTCTATGCTTTTTCCGCGGAGCGGGGGAAGCACTTCAAAGGAGAAAGCGGTGGGCTGGTTGGAGTCGAATGTCATATTGTGTGGGTACGTTTTCGGAATGTTTGGAATGGATGGATCAACGGATTCTCACGCTGTCGCCTACGCTGAAGTGGAACGTGGGAGTGACGGGATTCATTTTGCAGAGTGAAGATAGACGCACACCGAAACGCTGCGAGATGGTGTAGAGCGACTCTCCGGCTTCCATTGTGTGGTACTTGGTGCGCAATCCCTTGTCGGCCTTTTTGGCTTTTTTACCGAGGTATACGATGTCGCCTTCCTTGAGTTTGTAGGAGTCGTCTACATCGTTATATTTGCGCAACTTGCGCTCGCGGCTCTTGAGTGCCTTAGCGATGGAGGCGTAGGTGTCGCCCTTACGGGCAATTACGTAGAACAGGCCGTTACACCGGTGTATGGGATAGGCGTAATCGGAACGTTGTTCAATCTTCTGCTTGCGTTCTTCTTCGTGACGCTCACGGTGTGAGGGGCGTTTGTCGCTGTCGTAACGCCAAAGTTCGTTGCGCTCAATGCAATCGATTATCATCTGCGCGTAACGGGGATTGGTGGCATAGCCAGCTTTCTTCAAGCCGTGCGCCCAATTCTTGTAGTCGGTTATTTTATAGGAAAAGAGGAATGCATAGCGCGGACCGTTTCGCAGAAAACGCGAATGGTCTTCATAACTCTCTTGCACGGATTTGTACACACGGAACTTATCGTTCGGTGCATCGTCGTTGCGCAGAATGTAAGGGCCGTTCCACCGTCCGCCGCACTTGATACCGAAATGGTTGTTGGCTTTGCGGGCCAGGGTGCTTGTGCCCGCCGCACTTTCGAGCAGTCCTTGAGCAAGGGTAATGCTGGCGGGTACGCCGTAGCGGTGCATCTGTTCCACGGCCATAGAAGAATAGCGGTCGATGTAGCTTTTATATGCAGCACTTTGCGCTGCCGCCCGAAGGGGCTGCAGAGAAAGGACGAGAACGATGAGGAGTTTGAGGAGTTGTGGCATGACACATGGTGGTTTACTTGGAGCGACTGTGGATTGCCGGCGGCCATAGCTTTACGGAATGGCCTGACGCTCTTGCGCAAAGAGCGTTTAATATGCAAAAATAGCGAATAATGCAGAATGCCATGCGCCGAAAGGGGCAAAAAGAGTAGTTATGAAGACAAATAGAAGCGGAACCAAGGATTTGCCTTCTTGTTGGAAGGACAATTCCTTGGTTCCGTTTTGATTCAATCTGACCATGCCGGCACTACCGGAAAGAGTCGGTCAAGAGTTTGATTTCTATGGTGGGCGATATGCGTTCGTAGAGAATGTTGTAGACGGCGTCGAGAATGGGCATGTTCACGTGGTAGTGACGATTGATGCTCTTCATGCACTTTGTTCCGTAGTAGCCTTCGGCAATCATCTCCATCTCTATCTGAGCCGACTTCACGCTGTAGCCTTTTCCTATCATGGTACCAAACACACGGTTTCGGGAAAAGTTGGAATAGCCCGTAACGAGGAGGTCACCCAGATAGACGGAATCGTATATCTGACGGTCTATGGGATAGACAGCGCGCAGAAAACGGTTCATCTCCTGCACGGCATTTGACATGAGCACACTCTGAAAGTTATCGCCATATTTGAGACCGTTGCAAATGCCGGCGGCTATGGCATAGACGTTCTTGAGTACGGAAGCGTATTCGATGCCAATGACGTCGCACGACGTTTTGGTCTTGACATAGCTCGAAGCGATGGTGTCCGCTAAAGCGCGGGCTTTGACCTGGTCGGAACATCCCACGGTGAGGTAGGTCAAGCGACCGAGAGCCACTTCTTCAGCATGACTCGGTCCGCCGAGCACGGCAAGATTTTCGTCGGGCACGTTATATACTTGCCGAAAGAACTCTGAGCACACAAGATTCTCGTCGGGTACGATGCCTTTGATGGCGGTCACGACGATTTTGTCGCTGAGCCGGCATTTGAGTTTCTTGAGATGGTTCTTCAGATAGGGCGAGGGGGTGACAAACACGAGCGTGCGGCACTGACGTACCACTTCGTTGATGTCGGCTGTGAAGGTGATGCGTTGTGGGTCGAAATGAACGCTTGTCAAGTACGACGGATTGTGCTCCATGCGTATGAAGTCGTCTATCGTTTCTTGCTTACGCATATACCAATGTAGATGCGGTACTTTTTCAAGCAGCATCTTGGCTATAGCTGTGGCCCAACTGCCACTGCCCAGCACGGCTATTTGTCCCAACGTTTCGGCCGTGGCCTTGTCGCTCGGAAAGAGATTACTGAGCTCGATTGTGCCGGCTTGTAATGAGTCCATAACGAATGACGTTTGGTTAGGGGTGCACTTGGCGAACTCCTTGAATGTTCATTGTATCAAAGAAAAGCTGTTACAATAAGATGCTTTGGGCTGCGGAAACGCTAGAAATGCGTTCTAGCCATTTCCGCAGCAGTTGCTTTTCCTTGACGAAGAATGAAAACGCATTACACGTTCCAGCCTTCTATGTCGGCCACGCTGGGCTTTTCAACTTCCAGCTTGTATTTCTTGATTACTTCGCCTATCTGCTGCTGCACCTTCTGGGCCTTCACGTCCTTAAGGTCGCTCACGAGGTAATATCCTACTTTCTGGAGAATGGGCACGAGTTCTTCGGCAATGCCGGCTTCCACATATTTTGCGGCAGCGTCGCGCGGTGCTTTCTTTTCGGGGCGCATCTGAGGGAAGAAGAGTACTTCCTGAATCTGCGTCTGGCCCGTCATAAGCATCACGAGGCGGTCTATACCGATGCCGATACCAGAGGTAGGAGGCATGCCGTACTGAAGTGCACGGAGGAAGTCCTGATCGATGAACATAGCTTCGTCGTCGCCCTTCTCAGAGAGACGGAGCTGATCCTGGAAGCGTTCTTCCTGGTCGATGGGGTCGTTGAGTTCGGAGTAGGCATTGGCAAGTTCCTTTCCGTTGACCATGAGCTCAAAGCGTTCGGTGAGGGCGGGGTTGGAACGATGCTTTTTGGTAAGGGGAGACATCTCCACGGGATAGTCGGTGATGAACGTAGGCTGGATGTAGGTGCCTTCGCAGAACTCGCCGAAGATTTCGTCAATGAGCTTACCCTTACCCATAGTGTCGTCAATCTCCATGTTGAGGGCCTTGCAGATGGCGCGGATTTCGTCCTCGCTTTTGCCGTTAAGGTCGTAGCCAGTCTTTTCCTTGATGGCTTCAAGAATAGGCAGACGGCGGAAAGGTGCCTTGAAGCTAATGGTCTTTCCGTCCACCACGCTATCCGTCGAACCGTTCACGGCTACGCAGATGCGTTCGAGTAGACGTTCGGTGAACGACATCATCCAATTGTAGTCTTTGTACTGCACGTAGAGTTCCATGCAGGTGAACTCGGGATTGTGGCTGCGGTCCATACCCTCGTTACGGAAGTTCTTGCCTATTTCGTATACGCCTTCAAAACCGCCCACAATGAGACGCTTCAAATAGAGTTCGGTGGCGATGCGAAGATAGAGGTCTACGTCGAGCGAGTTGTGATGAGTGATGAAAGGACGTGCGCTTGCGCCGCCAGGAATGGGCTGAAGTATCGGGGTTTCTACCTCCGTGTAGCCGGCCTCGTCGAAATACTCGCGCATGGTCTTGATGACCTTCGTACGCTTAAGGAAGATGTCCTTCACGCCGGGATTAACGAGGAGGTCCACATAACGCTGACGGTAGCGAAGTTCGGGATCGTTGAAAGCATCGTAGGTAACGCCGTCCTTTTCCTTCACCACGGGAAGCGGTTTAAGACTCTTGGAGAGCAGCACAAGTTCGCGGGCATGAACGGATATTTCGCCGGTCTGCGTGCGGAACACGAAGCCTTTGACGCCTACGAAGTCGCCAAGGTCAAGAAGCTTCTTGAAGAACGTGTTATAGAGGGTCTTGTCGTCTTCAGGACAAATGTCGTCGCGGGTCACATAGACCTGAATGCGACCTTTGGAATCCATAATCTCGGCAAAGCTGGCCTTGCCCATCACACGGCGTCCCATCAAGCGGCCTGCAATGCACACTTCGCGCTGAGGGGCATCTTCAGTGAAAGAAGTTTTAATTTCCTCGCTGTATGCGTTGACGGGATATTCTGCTGCGGGATATGGCTCAATGCCCATATTGCGCAATTCCTGAAGGGAGTTGCGACGCTGTATTTCTTGTTCGCTAAGGTCTAAAACGTTCATGTTTGTTTGTTTCGGTTTGTTTGATGTCTGCAAATTTAGCAATTTTATATGAATGGGTGATAAGCTTCTCAGAAAAAGGCCTTGGCAACGAGACTTCCGAAGGTTTTGGACTGGAATTTGACGGAACTATTTATTGACTACAATGGTTGCCCCCTTTAGACACTCATCCCACAATTTAAATTCCTTCACTATTGTTAAAAACACAACGTTTTTCCGTTCACCGAAAGGCCACAAACTAGAAAAACAAAGTGCTTTTTCTGCGCTTCGCAAGCACACGCTTTTCACTCCAAGGCAGCAAATTTAAATTCCAAGGCAGCAAATTTGAATTTGCTGCCTTGGATTTTTTTCTCGAAGCCTTGTCGTTTTCACCAAAAACGGGCCATTTTCTCCAACACTAAGTACTTTTATTCATTCGTATGCACTATTTTATGCAATATCTGCATATTTAAGGAATAAAACGGAATGTTTATGCACGCCGTGGCGAGCGTATTTCCGAGCAACCGTCCGACTAAAAATTCTACGCGATTCTCAGTGTTAAAATAGGCACTGACTCACGCCTTTCTTCGTCCAAAACGGCACACTAAAACG
>CAVALA010000002.1:0-88355 GCA_963589615.1 Prevotellamassilia timonensis | reverse complement strand
ACACAATGCATCGTTCTTCTGCGAAAATCTATACAAAACGCCCTTTCTACAACATGGAAAAACACGGGGAGCGTAATGCGTTCCCACAATTATTACGTAACTTTGCATTCACAACAATTCACTCAAAACATGAAACGCACCAACCCATTCCAAGGTTTAGGCATAGCCCTCGTCACTCCGTTCCACAAAGACGGGAGCATCGATTTTGAAGCGCTTGAGCGCCTCGTTGAAGAACAGATAACAAACGGCATAGACTTTCTTTGCGTACTCGGCACAACTGCCGAAACACCTTGTCTCGACGAACGCGAACGCACGGCCGTCATTGAGACCGTCGTGCGCAAAAACAACGGACGCGTTCCTCTTTTATTGGGCGCCGGTGGCAACAACACGCAGGCCGTCATTGACGGACTTAAGGACGTCGACCCCGCAGTGTTCAGCGGTGTGCTCATCGTTTGTCCCTACTACAACAAGCCCTCACAGGAAGGACTCTACCAGCATTTCAAGGCCGTGGCAGAAGGAAGCCCAGTACCCGTAGTGCTCTACAACGTGCCCGGCCGCACGGGTGTAAACCTCGAAGCCGCCACCACGCTGCGCATAGCCCAAGCATGCCCCAACGTGGTAGCCATCAAAGAAGCCTCCGGCCGAATCACGCAGATTGAAGAAATCATCGAAGGCGCACCCGAAGGCTTCGAAGTGCTCAGCGGCGACGACGCCATCACCTTCGAACTCCTCACCATCGGCGCTACGGGCGTCATCTCCGTAGTAGGCAATGCCTACCCCAAGGAGTTTGGCGACATGGTTCACACAGCGCTCCACCACGACTACAACACGTCGCTGCGCATGCACCGCAAATTCAGTCTATTTTACAAACTGCTCTCTGCCGACGGAAATCCCGCAGGCATAAAAGCCTTGCTAGGCATCACGGGCAAAGCTGAAGACGTGCTCCGTCTACCGCTCGTGCCGGCCACCGAGGCCACACACAAAGCCTTGCAGGACTGCGTAGCCCATACGTTCTAAGAACAGCCGCCCGAAGCGACAACGCGTCGGGCGGTTTCCTTTTTGCTCCGCACAACAACATACTTACCACACGACTAAACAAGACCACCTAATGAAAATACCCAACCAAGCCAAAGGCCACGCCGCCATGCTCACCGCCAACGCGTCGTGGGGACTCATGTCGCCATTGGCAAAAATCGTGATGAGCACAGGACTCATCACACCCATCGTACTTACCGACTTGCGCCTCTTCGGCGCCATGGTTCTCTTCTGGCTCGTTTCGTTCCTCCAAAAACCCGAGCACGTGCCACACCGCGACCTCGCCCGACTTTTCGTTGCCTCCCTCCTCGCCATCGTGCTCAACCAGGGAAGTTTCATTTTCGGCGTATCGCTCTCCTCCCCTGCCGACGCTTCCATCATCACCACAAGCATGCCACTTTGGGCTATGGTACTAGCCGCCTTTTATCTGAAGGAGCCCATCACGGGCAAGAAAGTGCTCGGCATTGCTTCCGGCGCACTCGGTGCGCTGCTGCTCATCATGGCTGGCGCTAACTTCAGCGGAGGAAGCGCAGCAGGGCCGTCGGCACGCTCCATCTGCGGCGATTTGCTCGTACTCTTCGCCCAACTGAGCTATGCCAGCTACCTCGTGTTCTTCAAGCACTTTGCCGAACGCTATTCGCTCGTGACCATCATGAAATGGATGTTCACCTACGCCTTCGTTTGCACACTCCCCTTCTCCTACCACGGACTCGTCACCACACAATGGGAGGCCCTCAACACCGAAACGTGGGCAAGCATCGCCTTCATAGTGTGCATTGCCACGTTCGTCAGCTACATGTTCATCGTGGTGGGTCAGAAGAATCTCCGACCCACAGTGGCTGGAATGTACAACTATGTGCAGCCCGTCGTGGCATGCATCGTCACCATATGCTTGGGCATGGACCGCATCACCCCACTCAAGTGCGTGGCAGTGCTCCTCATCTTCGGCGGCGTATATCTCGTCAGCATCAGCCGAAACCGCCAACAGGTGGAAGCCTACGAGAAGAGCAAAGGACAACCAACCGAAAAAGCATAACACGAAAGGTTGCCATAAGCGCACCGACAACTGAGTTTCTTGAACATACCATATATAATAAGGAGTGCGAACCTTCTTCAACGAAGATCCGCACTCCTTAATTATATATCAATGTGTGTCTCGGTCAAATGCAACCGATAATGTCCTTCACGTCCTTCACGCCGTGACTATCAAGCCAAGCGTCGATGCCGTCCACAATCTTTTCCGTGGCAGACGGATCAATGAAGTTGGCCGTTCCTACCTCTATGGCGGTAGCACCTGCCATGAGAAACTCTATGGCATCCGTGGCATTCATAATGCCGCCAAGGCCCACTACGGGAATCTTCACCGCGCGCGCCACTTGCCACACCATGCGAAGCGCCACAGGCTTTACGCAAGGACCACTCAAACCGCCGGTACCGATGCTCAAGCGGGAGCAACGGCGCTCCACATCGATGCTCATACCCATGAGCGTATTGATGAGCGACACGCTGTCGGCGCCTTCTGCCTCTACAGCACGGGCAATCTCGGCAATGTCGGTGACGTTGGGCGAAAGCTTCACGATGAGCGTTTTCCCATAGGCTTTGCGCACAGCTTTCACCACCGAAGCAGCACCTTCGCACGTCACGCCGAAAGCCATACCACCGCTTTTCACGTTAGGACACGAGATGTTCAGTTCTATGCCGGGAATGCCTTCCAATTCGCCAATGCGGGCGGCGCAGGCGGCATAGTCCTCAGGCGAATTGCCACTTACGTTGACGAGCACATTGGTGCGGTAGTCCTTTATCTGCGGATAGATTTTCTCACAAAAGTATTCCACGCCTTTGTTCTGCAAGCCCACGCAGTTGAGCATGCCGGAAGCGGTTTCGGCCATGCGGGGATAGTCGTTGCCCTCGCGGGGAAGGAGCGTGGTTCCCTTTACAATGAAGCCGCCCAAGCGGTTCAGGTCCACAAAGTCGGCAAACTCTATGCCGTAACCGAATGTTCCCGAGGCCGTCATCACGGGGTTCTTGAGCGACAGACCTCCTACGTTTACACTTAACTGAGCCATGACAAATCTTTTACGTTAAACACAGGTCCTTCCTTGCAGACGCACACGTTGTGACCGTCGGCTTTCTTCTCCACACAGCACAAGCAAGCGCCAAGGCCACACGCCATGAGGTTCTCGAGCGATGCCTCGCACGCTACGTCGTGGGCAGCAGCCCATCGCGCCACGGCCACCATCATTGGCTTGGGGCCACAAGTGGAAATCTGGTCGAAGCGCTCACTGTCGAGCACGCTGTGGTTCGTAACAAAGCCCCGTTCACCGTCGGTGCCGTCCTCTGTGGTGACATGCACCTCGCCATACTGACGGAAAAGGTCGAGTTGCATGAGGTCGCCTGCGCTGCGTCCGCCAAGGAGAAACACAGGTTCGTGACCACAGTTTTTAAGCACCTTGCCAAACTGGAGGAGTGGCGCTGTGCCCACGCCACCGCCAACGAGCAGCACGCGCTTTCCTGCACCCTCGGGTACCGTAAATCCGTTGCCCAAGGGAAACACGCAGTTGAGCTTGTCGCCAACGGCGAGCTGGCTCATGGAACGTGTGCCGTCGCCTACAACATGAACGAGGAGCCAAAGTTCGCCACGTTCCTCATCCACAAAATTGATGGAAATAGGACGGCGAAGAAAAGTGGTAGGGGAATCTTTGACGAGAACTTCTACAAACTGGCCGGGACGCACTTCTGGAAGTTGTTGCCCGTCGATGCCAAGTTTGAGCAATACATACCCCTCGCGCGGAGTCTCAACTTGGCGCACGGAGAGGTCTAATGCATATTTCTTCATTATAACAAATGGTTGCGTTTAACTTTAGCCATTTACGATGGTTCTATAATATATCCTCTTTCATGCCCGTTCCCCAATAGCCTCACTAGGCAACATAGAACAAGAAGGAACGAGCAATCCATTGGCGCAAATTTATAAAAAATAGTCCACTCTATGTCCAGCGCTCCAACATTTGTTACTATCTTCGTGCCTAACTAGGCCTATCGTTCCACAACGGAACGCTTCGCACAGCCTATTTCTCCGAAAAGACCAACGTAAACATGAATCTCGAAATCTGTTGCGGCAGCTACCTTAGTGCCCTCGCTGCAAGCAAAGCCGGAGCCTCGCGCATTGAACTGTGCAGCGGGCTTGCCGAAGGGGGACTCACACCTTCTCTCGGACTGATACGTTCGGCATGCACACTGCCCAATGTGGTGCACCACGTGCTCATCCGCCCGCGAGGCGGCGACTTCCTCTATACCGACATAGAGAAACGCATCATTCTCGACGACATCGATGCGGCCATCAGCGCCGGAGCCGACGGAGTGGTTGTTGGCGCACTCACTGACAATGGTGAGGTGGACATTCCCTTCCTCAAAGATTGTGTAAGCCATGCGGCTGGGCGCAACGTGACGTTCCACCGTGCCTTCGATCTTTGCGCCGATGCCTTGCGCGCCATGAAGCAGATTGCCGAGGCCGGAGCAAACCGCATCCTCACCTCAGGACAAGCGGCCTCGGCCGTAGAAGGCATCGGTTTGTTGGCAACTTTAGTAAAGGAAGCGCCGCAGGAACTTTCCATCATGCCGGGATGTGGCGTCAATGCCTCAAATGCAGCACGCTTGCTGCGTGAGACGGGAGCCAACGAACTTCACGCCTCGGCGCGCGCACCTTACAAAAGCCACATGCGCTTCGTACGAAACGACGTAAACATGGGAACTAAAGGCGCCGACGAATATGCCACCATGGAGACATCCGAAATTGCAGTCGAAGCCATTCTCCAAGCCATGCAGTCCGTGGCACGTTGACAAACTTCCCCACATTAGATTTTGTGCAAGGGACATACTTTCAGTTTCTTGCTTTCTCCTTCAATGCGTAACCTACAAACTTGCCCGAAATGACCGGTTCAAAACACATACTTGCAGCCTTACTCCTGGGACTTGCCACCACACAAGCCTCAGCGCAGGTCCATTCACAAGGAACGCGTGCCCAACAGCAAGCCAAAAGCAAGCACAACGCCTTTGCACACAAATATTCGGCCAAGCTCGACTCGCTCATCAGCCACTACGCTGCATGGAAATACGAAGCTGCCGACACGCTCAGCAACCCATACTATGCGCTGCTGTTTTCGCCCGTCACACTCTCTTCTTCAACCCTCGGACGCACCATCGGAACTAGCAACGAAACGGCAGCGCAGCAAACGCCCATTCTCAGTTCTTCACAGCACATCCACGACGTGCTTGCCATGACAGACAGCGTGCTCGTTCAAACCTACGCCCACACACCTTGGTTCATCCACAACGAAGAGGAAAAGCACGGTACACTCCCCATTGACGTACACGACAAACCCATTCCCAAACCCGAAGTAAGCCTGACCGAAACATACGGAAAGAAGCCCACCACCACGCAAGGAGATATCTTCTTCACTGGCGACGACACGCCGCTCATCATTCGTCGGCCCAACTTTTGGACCATTAAAACGAACTTTTCCCTACAGTTCACGCAGAACTACATTTCCGACAACTGGTACAAAGGTGGGGAAAGCCACAACGCGCTCTTGGCAACCACAACCATAGAAGCGAACTTCAACAACCAAAGCAAAGTGGCTTTCGACAACAAGTTGGAAATGCGCCTCGGCTTCCAAACCTCACACGACGACAAGGAACACAAATACAAAACGAACTCCGACTTGATTCGTCTTACCAACAAATTCGGACTGCGAGCCTTAAAAAATTGGTACTACACCCTCATGCTTCAAAGCTGGACACAGTTCTACAGAGGATACAAGGCCAACGACAAAAAGATATACTCCGACTTCATGTCACCCTTCGAGTCGTTGCTCTCCATCGGTATGGACTATCAGCTGAGCAAAAAGAAATTCAACGTGTCAGCTACCATCTCCCCGCTAGCGCTGAAGTTGAAATACGTAGCCCGCCCTTCACTCGAAACTTCCTTCGGACTCACAAAAAACCATCATACAAAGTGGGAACGAGGTTCAAACATCACCGTAAATTACAAGTGGACCATAGCAAAACCCATCACTTGGCAAGGACGCGTATACTACTTCACAGACTACAGCAAGGTGCAAATTGAATGGGAAAACACCTTCAACCTCACCATCAACAAGTACCTCTCCACACGACTCTTCCTCTACCCGCGTTTCGACGACAGCAGAACACGTAAAGAAGGAGAATCATACATTCAGTTCAACGAACTTTTAAGCCTCGGCCTCAACGTAAGCTTCTGAACAAAGGAAACACACGCTAGAAAGCGCTCCCTTTTTCTGCGCACTCTTCACACAAACAAAAAGAAGTCATCCCGCTTCTATGCCAAACTTTAGCATAGAAACGGGATGACTTCTTTCTTCGTTTTTAGTAACGCCGCATTCAAACTATCTATAATAGCCCAAACGCTTTATTGCCTCATCAACACGCTGCGGAAGGAGCGAAGAGCAATCTTCCGCCGCACGAATCCGCCTCCGAATCTCCGTAGAACTCACAGGCCATAGCGGAGCACGAAGTAGCGACACTCCTTCGGGAAGAGATTCGGCCACAAGCGGACTGTCCTCGCGGGGATAAACAATTATCGGGTAACGCGCAAGAATTTCCTCGTAGTGAGCCCAACAGTCAAAGAGTGCCCAATTGTCACCACCTATCAAAAGCGAAAACTCGCGCTCGGGATATGCTCGACAAAGGCTTTCCAACGTACGGAACGTATAAGACGGACGAGGCAAGTCAAACTCAAAACGCGAAGCCTTTATTCCCGTTTCGCCTTCCACGGCCAGCGAAGCCAATTGATAGCGCGCCTCCTCGTCAAGCAACTCTTTGTTTTGCTTTAGCGGATTCTGTGGCGATACCATCAGCCACACCTCATCCGCCAAATGCTGCTTCACAACTTCGCGCGCCAACTGAAGATGACCTACATGTATCGGATTGAACGATCCACCGAAGACGGCTGTGCGAATCATGCTTCAAGGAATTTGCGCACGGCTTCCAAAGCCTCGGCCTCGGCACGTTCTAGCTCGTCGTTCACAATAACCACGTCGGCCTTCGCAGCAAATGTCAACTCAAACTCAGCTCGCGCCAAGCGATCGGCTATCACTTCTGCAGAGTCCGTGCCGCGTCCTTCCAATCGGGCACGCAGCGCTTCTATTGAAGGTGGCTGAATGAACACGCTCAAGGCCTGATTGCCGTAAGCCTTCTTAATATTTTGCGACCCCAGCACATCGACATCGCAAACTACGTTCTGCCCATCGGCAAGTTGCTTGTCCACTTGCGCCTTGAGCGTCCCGTAGAAACGTCCGGCATAAACCTCTTCATATTCAAGGAAATCGCCGGCAGAAATATGCTCTTTGAATTCCTCAGGACTAAGGAAATAATACTCCACTCCGTTCTGTTCCGTGCCTCGTGGCGGACGGCTCGTAGCAGACACCGAAAAATGAAGATTAAGTCCTTGCTGCATCAAATAATTAATGATGGTACTTTTACCACTTCCGCTTGGCGCGGAAAATATAACCACTTTCATTGCACGTAGATATTGAGAGATGCCAAATGATGCGTTTACAATCGGCACACAATGCGTTCTTATTCCGTTTTATTCCGTTATTATTAGAAAAGGAAGCGTTGCAGCTTAAAGCGCATTAAGCACTTGTTCCTTTATCTGCTCAAGTTCGTCTTTCATCTTCACTACAATATTTTGCATCTCGGCTTGGTTGCTCTTTGAGCCAGTAGTGTTGATTTCGCGTCCCATTTCTTGAGCAATGAAGCCCAGTTTCTTTCCTTGCCCGTGGCCATTCTGCAACGTCTCGCGGAAGTACTTGAGATGGTTCGTCAAACGCTGTTTTTCCTCGCTAATATCGAGTTTCTCTATATAATAGATGAGTTCCTGCTCCAAACGATTCTTGTCGTAGTCCACGCCTCGGAGTTCAGCCAAGCGGTCTTCAAGACGCTGCCGAATCTTTTCCACGCGCGACGTTTCGAAGGGTTCAATCTGCGAAAGCAAGCGCTCTATGTTGTCCACCTTTTCGTTGAATTTACGGCACAGTGCCTCGCCTTCCTGTATGCGGAAGTCTACCAAATTGCTCACAGCCTGTTCCACTACGCCTCGAGCCACGGCCCACTCTTCTTCGGTGAGTTCTTCAACGGATACCGATGATGTGATTTCCGGCAGACGCACGAGCACGTCCCATATTTGCTGGCCAGACGGACTGGGAATGCACTGCGCTTCGCTTATGACACGAATTTGCTCCAAATAGTTTGCAACAACTTCTGCATTCACAACGGGAGCCGCCTGTACGGCGTCCTTCTCCACCCAAAGGTTGAAATCCACTTTCCCACGCTCCAACTTGGCAGCTATTAGCTTGCGGATTTCCATCTCTTTCTCGCGGTAAACAGGAGCTATACGCGTGGACAGATCCAAATTCTTACTATTGAGCGACTTAATCTCGGCATGAATTTTTTTTCCGTTATACACGGCATCAGACTTGCCGTAGCCCGTCATTGACTGTATCATATAATTTTTACGATTTTACTTGTGTTCAACAAAAGATACGTAGCGAAGTTAAGCCTTTTTTCCGAAACTTTTACTTCATACGCAGCACTTTTGCCCACAAAGGAGCAAAAAGCTGTCTGCCGGCACATACGCACAGACTTATTGCTTAATTTTGCGCCATGAAACGTTATGTCACTTGTATGACCATTGCAGGTTCCGACCCTTCAGGAGGCGCCGGAATCCAAGCCGACCTCAAAACCTTTTCGGCCTTAGGATGCTACGGACAAGCCGCCGTCACGGCACTCACTGTGCAGAACACCAAAGGAGTGAGCAAAAGCGTGAACGTAAAAGCACAATTGGTAGCGGAACAAGTGGATGCAGTGTGGGCCGATTGGCTTCCCGATGCAATAAAAATAGGAATTACAGGAACGGCCGACATCGTTATGGCCATTTCAAAGCTTCTCAACACATACAGCCCAAAGTTCATTGTACTCGACCCCGTCATGATTTCATCGTCGGGGCACCATCTGATGGATGCCAGCGCAGAAAGCGCACTACTCACGAAGCTTATGCCACAATGCTCCCTCATCACACCCAACCTCCCCGAAGCAAAGGCGCTTCTGAATCTGCCCTCCACCGACGCCACCGCACCTTCGGTTCTCGCCACACGGTTATCCTCCGTTCTCAGAGGCACGCCCGTACTTGTTAAAGGCGGACACGCCGATGGAGCGCCTACAGACTTTTTGCATTGTGACGAAGGAGACTTCGCATATACATCCTCGCGCATCGTTTCTCCCAACACGCACGGAACAGGCTGTACCCTGTCCTCCGCCATTGCCGCCTTTGCAGCGCGAGGTCTGTCGCTGCCACAAGCCGTAGCTTCGGCCAAGAATTTTCTTACGCAGGCCTTGAGGCACGGAGCCGACATCCACACAGGACATGGCACAGGACCGCTATGCCACTTTTTCAATCCCGAAAAAGCTATAGTCAAAGAAAATAAGTAACTTTGCATTGATTTTTGGAAAACCTTTCCGTTTCTGCGCAAAGCCTTTCTCCTGTGCAACTAAGCAACCTAGCAGGCGCACGTTTCTTTTTCATTTCAGCCCCAACGCACGGAAGCGGATTTTTTCCCCACGGAATCTCAACTAGAACAATCCAAATCGTAACAAACAGATAAATGAACGCATTCGTATTCCCCGGCCAGGGAGCACAATTCGTAGGTATGGGAAAAGACCTCTACGAAAAGCACCCCATCGCCAAGCAGTTTTTTGAGAAGGCCAACGAAATTCTCGGTTTCCGCATTACTGACATCATGTTCAACGGAACTGACGAAGAACTCAAGCAGACAAAAGTAACGCAGCCCGCAATGTTTCTCCACAGCGTGGTAAGCGCACTTTGCCTTGGTTCAGACTTTCAGCCCGCCATGGTAGCAGGTCACTCCTTGGGCGAACTTTCAGCTCTTACGGCCGCACGTTGCCTCAGCTTTGAAGACGGTCTCAAGCTCGTGGCCGCCCGTGCTAAAGCCATGCAGAAGGCTTGCGAAGCCAAGCCCGGAACTATGGCTGCCATCATTGCTCTCTCTGACGACAAGGTGGAAGAAGTTTGCGCCGAAGTCTGCAAAGAAACCGGCAAAGTGGTAGTTCCTGCCAACTACAACTGCCCTGGCCAGCTCGTCATCTCAGGCGAGGCAGAAGCCATCGAAGCTGCTTGCATAAAGCTCAAAGAAGCTGGTGCCAAGCGTGCACTTGTTCTCCCCGTGGGCGGTGCTTTCCACTCTCCCCTCATGCTTCCTGCACAGGAAGAACTTGAGGCTGCCATCGCCACTACGGAATTTCACAAGCCCATCTGTCCTGTTTACCAGAACGTGGACGGAAAGGCACACACCGACCCCGAAGAAATCAAGGCAAACCTTATCCAGCAACTCACTTCGTCTGTTCTTTGGACCAAAGAAGTGAACAATATGGTGGCCGACGGTGCAACGGACTTCACCGAATGCGGACCGGGCAAGACGCTGCAAGGCATGATTGCCAAGATTTGCAAAGGCAACGCCGACGTCAAAGCTCATGGCGTGAACGACTAATAGTATTTCGCAATTCCCTACCCCATTTTCACTTATCCCCCTACGAATAAGGATACTTAGGTAGGAAACTACAACAGGCCACAAGGTTTGAGTTCGCTTTTTGTTCCCATTTCGGAGCACAAAGGTGCTTTAAACCTTGTGGCCTCTTCTTTTATTCATCGCAAAGCACTAACTTCGCAGAGGAAAGGAGACATTTGTCCCCAAACAACCTAAACATCCAATCATGACGAACGAAAAGAAAATTCTAATATACCAAGTTCTTCCCCGCCTCTACGGAAACACATGTACAAACAACGTACACAACGGTACCTTGGAGCAGAACGGTGTGGGCAAGATGAACGATTTTACGGCAACGCGTCTGCAACGTATTGCAGACTTCGGTTTTACGCACATTTGGTATACCGGGCTCCTTGAGCACGCTACAATGACGGACTACTCAGCCGAAGGCATCACGCCCGACCACCCTGCCGTAGTGAAAGGGCATGCAGGTTCGCCTTACGCCATTAAAGACTATTACGACATCGATCCAGACCTTGCAGTGAACGTGGAAAAGCGAATGAAAGAGTTTGAAGCCCTTCTTCGCCGCACGCACAAGGCCGGACTGAAGTTCGTCATGGATTTTGTGCCCAACCATGTGGCCCGTCAGTACAAGAGTGATGCGAAACCACGCGGTGTCCGTGATCTCGGAGCAGACGACGACACAACGAAGGCATTCAGTCCGCAGAACAACTTCTATTATATTCTTGGACAGACGCTCCATACGGACTTTGAAACCACGCGTCTTGCTTCTTCGCCCTACAGCGAATATCCGGCGAAGGCCACAGGCAACGACCACTTCGACGCTTATCCTTCGCGCAACGACTGGTACGAGACGGTAAAGCTCAACTACGGAATAGACTACCTTGGAGGACGCGCCGAACACTTTTCGCCCATACCTTCCACTTGGCTAAAGATGACAGCCATACTCAAGTTTTGGGCAAAGAAAGGTGTTGACGCATTCCGCTGCGACATGGCTGAAATGGTTCCCGCAGCTTTTTGGAACTACGCTACTAAAGAAGTGAAAGCAGCCTATCCCAACGTGCTGTTCATTGCTGAAGTTTACAATCCCGGTGAATATCGCAACTACTTGCACGCAGGATTTGACTACCTTTACGACAAAGTGGGGCTCTACGATACCTTACGCGCCATTGTTTGCGGCCAAGCGTCCGCCTCGTGCATTACGGGCTGTTGGCAAGCCATAGACGACATCAAAGACCACATGCTCTCGTTCCTCGAAAACCACGACGAGCAACGCATCGCTTCGGCCTTTTTTGCCGGCGATGCCCGCAAGGCGCTACCAGCCTTAGCCGTAAGTGCGCTGATGGGCACAAACCCCTTCATGCTCTACGCCGGTGAAGAAATAGGCGAAAGCGGAATGGAAGTAGAAGGCTTCAGCGGACTTGACGGACGCACAACGATTTTTGACTATTGGGGCGTAAAGTCACTCCAAAAGCTCTGCAGTGACAAAGTTGAGGACGTGTTGACAAAAGAAGAGGCCTATCTCTACGATTTTCACCGCAATCTCATGCGCATGTGCAGGGACAATAAAGCCATAAACAGCGGTACGTTCTACGATTTGCAGTATGCCAACTACAACCACGAATATGGTTACAACTGCGACCGACAATATGCATTTTTCCGCCAAGCTGCAAACGGTGAGACTATTCTTGTAGCGGTCAACTTTGACGCAACTCCCGTGCATGTAGGAATAAACGTTCCCGACCATGCTTATGAATACCTCCACCTGCGTGCCGGCATGGTTTCCGCCCTTGAGCTTCTGAGCGGGAACACGCAGACGCTTGAGTTGAAGCGCAATAGTCCGGTTTATGTAGAGATTCCTGCATACGGCGCAGTAGTGCTCAGTCTGTAAATCCTTTACCGCCTACACGTTGCCGCATAGCAGTTTTACGAACAACGAACTTACATTCATGACATACAAACAAGAACACATCAAACCCTACGGAGAGGGCGAAGCGAAAGGAAAGCAGGTTGAAAAGATGTTCGACAGCATTGCACATTCCTACGACTTGCTGAATCATCTGCTTTCCATGGGCATCGACAAGCACTGGCGCCGCGCCGCCATTAACTCTCTCAAGCCCTTTGCGCCTCGCAAAATGCTTGATGTGGCGACTGGCACGGGCGACTTTGCCATTATGTCCGCCAAAGAACTGCGCCCCGATTCATTGTTGGGCGTGGATCTTTCAGAAGGCATGATGAACGTAGCGCGCGAAAAGGTGAAAAAAGAAGGCCTTGCGCAAACCATCAGTTTTCAGCAGGAGGACTGCTTGCAGTTGTCCTTTCCCGACGATTCTTTTGACGCGCTCACTGTGGCTTACGGCATCAGAAATTTTGAAGACCTTGACCGCGGTTTGCGCGAAATGCGCCGCGTGCTGAAGCCGTCAGGCCGATTGGTGATTATTGAGCTTACCAGCCCGCAACGATTCCCAATGAAGCAACTCTTTTGGCTTTATTCCCACGTACTCATGCCGCTTGTGGGAAAAATCGTGTCGCACGACTCCAAGGCCTATACTTATCTTCCCGCCACAATGGAAGCCTTTCCACAAGGCGAGGTGATGTCGGAGATTTTGAAGAAAGCTGGCTTCACAGACATTCGTTTCAAACGCTTCACATTCGGACTGAGCACACTCTACACTGCTGCTAAATGAGAGGAGCGGCTTTAGCTTTATACAAAACTACTTTTCATTTTACATCGCAACCTTACGAACATGACCAAGAACGAACTTCGCATCGTATATATGGGTACGCCCGACTTTGCCGTACTACCACTGCAACGCCTCGTTGAGGGCGGATACAACGTGGTGGGGGTAATCACCATGCCCGACAAACCCATGGGGCGCCACCAAACGGAACTTTCTGCTTCGCCTGTAAAGAAATTTGCCGTTGACCACGGACTGAAAGTACTGCAGCCGGCCAAGCTCAAAGACGAAACGTTCCTCAACGAGCTGCGTGCCTTGAAAGCCGACCTTCAGATTGTGGTAGCTTTCAGGATGTTGCCAGAAGTGGTATGGGCCATGCCCCGTTTCGGCACATTCAACCTTCACGCGGCGCTGCTCCCGCAATATCGCGGTGCGGCCCCCATCAACTGGGCCATTATTAACGGCGACAAGGAAACGGGCATAACCACTTTCTTCCTTGACCACGACATTGACACGGGAAAGGTTATCCAACGCGTGCCGGTGCCCATACTTGAAACGGACAACGTGGAGGATGTTCACGACAAGCTCATGGTTCTCGGTGCGGACTTAGTAACAGAGACTGTAGACAATATCATTGCGGGCACGGTCAACCCGATTCCGCAATCGGAACTCACGTCCGACGAACCACTCCGCCCCGCGCCAAAAATTTTCAAAGACACTTGCCGCATAGACTGGAGCATGGGCGTGAAACGCTGCTACGACTTTGTTCGCGGACTCTCGCCCTACCCTGCCGCATGGACTACGCTGATTCACGGCGGAAAGGAACTCACGCTAAAAGTCTACAAGACGTCGAAAGAATTCTGCACTCCGGCAGAAGCCTCAGGCAGTGTGGTAACAGACGGAAAGACCTTCTTGAAAATAGCACTCGCTGACGGATATCTCCATCTATTGACCATACAACTGTCAGGCAAGAAACGCATGGAAACAACAGATTTCCTTCGCGGTTTCCATGCCGATGGCACAGAACGTGTGGAATAAAGCAGCGGCCGCTTATTTTCTTTACGTAGCGCAAGCCCGAAAAGAATCCGTTCCCCTTAAGCGATAAAGGAGGAATGAACTCTTTTCGGGCTTGCGCCGTTTTTTTGCTTTGCAGCATAGCCGTATTGTTCATCGAGGAAGGAAAGTACACAACATCAGTGTGTTACATTCCGTTTTCTACGAGCAGAACTATTGCTCTTCAAGCAGACATGGCCGAACCTTTTCCGTTATGCCGCCATTTACATGTATGGTCAAGACCAGAGGTTCTGCATCGCCTGCATTTTTTGCGACCATAACTTTATAGTCGCCTTCCTCTACTTGCCATTGGCTGTCGGCTTCGTTGAAAGAAGCCAAATCTGCGTAAGGAATTGTCATTGCAATTTCTTGAGTTTCACCAGGTTTAAGACAACGCGACTTGAGAAATGCTTTCATTTCGCGTTCCGGTTTTTCCATGTCTTTGCCGGGCGCCGAAACATACACTTGCACCACTTCTTTTCCGGCCACGCTGCCAATGTTTTTCACGTGAAGTTTTACCGTTATGTTACCAAAAGCGTCGGTAGTGGCGCACTGGTTTGTGTATTTAAACTTTGTATAGCTCAACCCGTAACCAAAGGGATAAGCCACGGGCTTATGTTTCGAACAGTAATGGCGATAACCCACATAAATGCCGTCTTTGTATTCAGTGAAGTCGAAGTTTGGCATCGATTCACGCGTTGTGGTGTCGTTTGTCATAGCCATGCTTGAAGTCAAAAGTTCGTGGCTGATGCTGTCGGTACAAGGAAACCATTCTTTTGAAGGCACGTCGTCGTAAGTCAAAGGCCACGTCATGGGCAAACGGCCCGATGGCGAAACGTTTCCTATGAGTATGTCTGTCACGGAGTTTCCGCCTTCCTGGCCGGGTAGCCATGCAAGAAGAACGGCATCGGCCTTGTTGACCCAACTATGGGTTTCTACCACGCCACACACGTTCAGTATGACAACGACCTTCTTTCCTGCACGATGAAAAGCCTTACTTACTTTTTCTATCATGTCCTGCTCTTCTTTTGACAAGTTGAAGTCGTCGGCAACTTTGCGGTCGGCGAATTCTCCGGAAGACTTCCCAATGGTCAGTATGGCCAAATCGTTGTCGCGTGCGGCTTGTGCAATTTTTGCTTCGTCGAGCGGCATCTCCGGCACCAACGGCTTGGGAAGCAGAGCCGCGAACGGACCTTCGGGCATAACGAGTTTCTCTTTTGCCAAAGGAATGTATTTTACATAGTCAGCACTGATAGTTTCGTCTACAACAAGACCCGCATTT
The DNA here is from genome assembly GCA_963589615.1 of Prevotellamassilia timonensis. GTDB lineage: Bacteria > Bacteroidota > Bacteroidia > Bacteroidales > Bacteroidaceae > Alloprevotella > Alloprevotella timonensis_A. The sequence continues at coordinate 72,687 of CAVALA010000002.1, read as the reverse complement.
TGCAGACCGTCGAGGAGATTTACCACATAGGCATGATTGACATTGCCAGAACCGGAACCGCCAGCAATGAAGTCGTAAGAGGAACGCCCGAAGACTGCGATGCGCTTTGTTCGGGAGGAAAGGGGAAGCGTGCTTTTCTCATTTTTTAGGAGCACGATACCCTCCGTTGCGGCTTGCCTCGTGGTGAGTGCATGGGCTTTCAAATCGGGAGCGTTGTCGGGCAAAATGCCATTGAAGCGGTTAGTACGAAGAATGTATTCAAGCACATGCTTCACGTTGCGGTCCACAATTTCGAGCGAGAGATGTCCGTTGAGGACTGCTTTTCTGATGTCTTCGCGCTGCGAAAGCTTGCCAGGCATAAGCAAATCGTTGCCGGCTTCCATTTGCGCCACAGCGTTTTCGCCACCTAGCCAATCGCTCATCACCATGCCGCGAAAGCCCCATTCCTTGCGCAGGATTTCCGTTATGAGGTCGCACCGCTCACTTGCCATCGTGCCATTTATCTTGTTGTAAGAAGTCATCACGGTCCACGGCTGCGCCTCTTTGACGGCTATCTCGAATGGCTTCAGGTAGATTTCTCGGAACGTACGCGGCGAACCAATCACGTTGTTCGCAGCGCGATTTGTTTCCTGGTTGTTGAGCGCAAAATGTTTAAGCGAAGTGCCCACACCATTGCGTTGAACGCCTTTAATCATTGCCGCACAAATTTTTCCAGCAAGCAGAGGATCTTCGGAATAGTACTCGTAGTTGCGCCCATTGAGCGGATTGCGCTGAATGTTGGTAGACGGTGCAAGAAGCACATCCACTCCGTAGTGTTTTGCCTCGTCGCCGACGGCCATTCCCACCTGTTCCACAAGCTCTGTGTTCCATGTAGCGCTCATTACTGTGGATATGGGGAAATGGGTGCAGTAGAAAGTACCGTCAATTCCCTTGCGAATGGAATCAAAGCGCAAGCCTGCAGGGCCGTCGGCAAGCACTGTTGATGGAATGCCGAGTCTAGGAATGGCATTAAGCTCTCCGGCAGCGCCTGGCACAAGCACCGACGAATTTCCGACGGTTACCTTTGCATCGCTCTGTCGGTTTCCTTCAGAGCCGACAAGCAGACTTAGCTTTTCGTCGAGCGTCATAGCTTCTATCACCTTGTCTATTGGATCAACTCCCAAGCGCGGCGTCTGCGCAACGCCTTCATGGGAAACGAGCGCCACGGCCAGCGTGGCAAGCATGGTTTTCTTTTTCATTGTTTGGGTTCACTGTTTGTGAGTTGTAAAGATAAAAAGAATAAGCCATGTTACATTTGCAATTGAACAGTGCATAGAGAAGTTTAGAACTTTCTAACGTACAACGATATATTGGAGAGAAAATGCCTTCACTGCTCTTGAGTAAAATATAAATACGCAATAAGGCCGGACATGCGTCACTGTTGAGTAACGTCATGTCCGGCCTTTCACTTGTAGGGCGCGTTGTTCTTTATTGATATAGTTCGCGGTAGAACGCTTCGGCTTCGCGCAGGGTGTCTTGCTTTCCTACGTCGAGGAGTTTGAGCGAGGTTTGCACGTCGGCATGGATGTTCACCTTGTCACAGATGGAAAGATAGAAATCCATGATGGGGAACTTTTCGGGAAGCGTCTGCATCCACTTTTTCAAGCGGGGAGAGAAACATTGTATTCCAGAAAAAGCATAGCGGTGCATTGCCTCCACGTCGAGGTCGGGATAAGGCGAACGCACTTCGCCGGTTGCTATGTTTGTCCATCCGCAAAGACGTCCTTCGTCGTTGAAAAGGAGATAACGCTGCGTCTTGCGTTCGCTCACCATGAGGGCTGCATCGAAAGGCAAGCTTCGCTTGTAGAACGCTCCAAGATCTGCGTTGGAAAGGATGTCTACGTTGTGGAGGAGCACTGGGGCGTCTTGCTCGGAAAAGAGGGGAAGTGCTTTCCGCAAACCTCCACCCGTGTCGAGAAGTACTTGCGTTTCGTCAGAGATGAGGACAGGCACGCCCCACGAGTGGGATTTGACGTAACTGATTATTTGCTCCGAAAAATGATGAACGTTCACCACGATTTCCGTTGCTCCTGCATCGACAAGCCGTGCGAGGGTGATGGCAAGCAAAGGCTTTCCGTCCACGGGAACAAGTGCCTTGGGCATATGGTCCGTAAGCGGTTTGAGGCGTGTGCCCATTCCGGCAGCAAAGAGCATTGCTTTCATTACGCTTACTTCGTTTTGCGGTTGTAAGTTCCGTATATCACACTGACTTCCACGGGATTGTCCTTTCCACCTTCAAGTCGTGCTGAAGTCAGACCTAGGTTGTGACGAATGCGCATGAGCTGTTTGCTGCTCGTGCCTGTGGTGGAAGTGATGGTGGCGTATTCTGCGTCGACGGGAAGGAGCATCACCTTGTTCCAGTCGGGATTGGCAGCTTCCCACACGGCATATTTGGCCTGACGCTGTGCTTCGGTGTCGGAGGCTACAACGCCAGCACCGTTGTCGCGCTCTTGCTTGAGCAACGTGATGAGGCGGGCAATGTTGCTAAACTGGTAGACGTTGTTCGACGAGCTGTACTGCGTGAGATAAGAGTCGGACGAATTGGCAATTTGGTTGTCTTCAAAGAAACTCTTCATCTTTCCCTTACGCACCATAAGGAGGTAATTGGGGCAAGAAAGGTTGTAGTCGTCGCGTTGGTCCACATTGTAGCGGCGAAGCACTATTTTCACCTGGTTGATGCTGTCGGTGTAGTGCGTCCCGCCCACGATGTCCGATACGGGGAGCGTAGCTTCGGTGAAGAGGCTCGCGGGGGTCTTCACGTAGGAACAAGTGGCGTTGGCAAGGTCGTCGGCTGTGTAGCCTTGCGGATAGTTATTTTCTACTTGTGTGTTTTGAATGACTTCTTCCGTGGCGCCCATACGCTGCATACCGTCAACAATGGTGTCGTTGCCCGCAGTTGTCGTCGTGTGGTAGCGGAAATAGAGGTCGAGACACATGCGATCCACGGTAATCATGGAACCTACGCCACCGGCACTTTCGAAATAGAAACCGGGGCACACGTTGTGAATGAACTTGTAGGAGTTGGAGAAGTTTGTGGGGTTGGCAAAGTACTGCTCCATGAGGTAAGTGCCGTAGGACACGGGGAGCTTCACCACCACGCTTCGGTAGTATCTTGTACCGCTGTTCTGGGAAGACGACACGGCGAGGTTCTTCACGGCATAGCTCACGGACTTTGTGACGGGCGATGTCGTGTCGAGATAGTCAGATGGTTTGAGGTTGGTGTAGAACTTGTCGTCTTCTTCCATGACGTGCTCCTTGCTGAGCGAGTGTACGTTGAGCTTCATCGTTGCAAGGGAGTCGCCGTAATATTCATCAAAGAAAAGACGTATCACGCAAGAGTCTGCCTCTACATTGCCGCTTTCGGGAATGTAGAGTTTGTCTTTTGAAGGGATGGTGAAGTTGTCGGGCACATGAAACTGCGCAAGGAAATTGCAAGTGGTGCGGACGTGCATTTCGGGGTCGATGATGCTGCCGAGGTGGCTCTTTGACGTGTTTGCCAGCACAGAGTCGGCGCGTACCGTAGTGGTGGAGAACTGATATACGGCACTTGATGTGGTTATCTGGTCGCCATCGGGCATCACGTCCATGCCGATGGACGAGGTGTCGTCGGTGCATGCGGCAAATATTGCTCCGGAAAGAAGGAGGAGCGCTAATGATTTGTTCATATGTCGGGGTTGTAAGTCTACGCAGGATGCAGAAAACGTGACCTGCAGACGTTGCGCTGTAAAAAGAATGTGTTGTTAGCGCTGCAAATATACGAACTAATGGGCACTTTCGGTCTTTGCGCACAGAAGTTTTAAGCTATGTTAGAATAATGATGTGCGGTGTTTTGCGAACGGTCCATTTTCATTGACAAACAAACGAAAAAAAACGCGGACGAGAGTGCCAGCCACTCACATCCGCGTCGTTTATTCTATATTATAGGCGTAGAGCACGCCTAAGGGAAAGTCTTATTCGGCTTCGTCGCCACACAACTGGGCGAAGAAGTTCTTGTAGGCATCTGCGGCACCGTCTTCGAGCGACACGTACTTGAGCACGGGCTTTTCTTTGCCTTGTGCAAACTCCATGACAGCGGGCGCTGCATTGGGTTCGCCTTCAATAACGCCATCGGAGAATGCCACGCCGAGACGACCGAGCATGTCGGGCAACGAGAGGTCTACGCCTGCAGCGTCGAGCGCGGCCTTGTCGGCAGAGCGGAACGTAAGGCATTCTTCTATGCGCTGTGCCAATGTAGCATCGGGCATTTCGTTGTAGACGGAGTAGACGACTTTTGCTTCGGCGAAAGGTGGCTCTTCGCGATAGGCCGTTTTGATGAAGAACGCGGCCACTGCCGACATCCATCCTTGACAATAGATTACATCGGGGCACCAGCGGAGCTTCTTCACAGTCTCGAGCACGCCTCGCGCGTAGAATACGGCACGCTCCACGTTGTCGGCATATTCGTTGCCTTCTGGGTCGTTGATAAGCGAGCGTTTGTGGAAATAGTCGTCGTTGTCAATGAAATAGACCTGCATACGGGCTGCAGGAATGGAGGCTACCTTAATGATGAGAGGGTGGTCGGTGTCGTCAATGATAATATTCATTCCCGAGAGACGAATTACCTCGTGCAGCTGGTTACGACGCTCGTTGATAATTCCCCAACGGGGCATGAACGTACGGATTTCACAACCATTTTCCTGCAAAGCCTGCGGCAGTTTGCGGCCATCTGCGGCCATTGCGGTTTCAGGCACGTAAGGAGTCATCTCCTGCGTGATGAACAGAACCTTCTTTGACTTCATTATTTCTTTCACTTAAATTTGGTGCAAAATTAACAAAAATATTTGGTACGGCATTGGTTATGAGCCTCTAAAAGCGTCATCAAGGGGTTTTAGGGGCAATTTATGCATGCATACGGACGCATATTTGGCAGTTTTTCTGTTACTTTGCAGCGCAAAAGCGCCAGACTTTTTACATTTTCAGCCGCCTCAAAAAGCGAGGGCGGCCATTTTTTCGGCTTGTCCCGCCACAAGCGGCAACACGAAGTGACGCGACGAACCGTCTGATGCTGGTGCAAGAAAATACATCCAAACAACACAATGATAGTCTTCAACACAACAAAAAGCCTTGAGGACGCGCTTGAAGAAGTTCGCGTCGCAGGCAAGAAGATTGGCTTGGTACCGACAATGGGTGCGCTCCACGAAGGACACGCCTCGCTGGTCAAGCGTTCCGTAGCCGACAACGACGTCACCGTAGTGAGCGTCTTTGTCAATCCCACCCAGTTTAACGACAAAAACGACTTAAAGAACTATCCTCGCACGCTTGAAGCCGACTGCACGCTGCTTGCTTCTTTGGGAGCAGACTATGTGTTTGCCCCTTCAGTGGAGGAAGTATATCCCGAACCGGACACCCGTTCATTCTCCTACCCTCCCATCGACACGGTGATGGAAGGTGCACGTCGTCCGGGCCACTTCAACGGCGTTTGCCAGATTGTGAGCAAGCTCTTCTACATGGTTCGTCCGGACCGCGCCTACTTCGGCGAGAAGGACTTCCAGCAAATTGCTGTAGTACGCGCCATGGTCAACGACCTGAAGATTCCCGTAGAACTTTGCCCCTGCCCCATCGTGCGCGAAGAGAGCGGACTTGCCCTCAGTTCACGCAACTCGCTCCTCACCGATGCCGAGAAGCGCACAGCCGTATGCATCTCGCAAGCCTTAAAGACGAGCGTGGAGTATGCCAAAAGCCACACGGTGAAAGAGACACACGACTTCGTGGTCGGCGCACTGAACGCCACGAAAGGACTTGAGGTAGAATATTTCGAGATAGTGAACGGCATCACGCTGCAAAGCGTTTCGTCATGGGACGATGCCGACTACGTGGTAGGTTGCATCACGGTCTACTGCGGTAGCCGCCCCGTGCGCCTCATTGACAACATCAAATACAAACAAGCCTGACATGCTGCTCACCTTACTCAAATCGAAAATTCACTGCGCCACGGTGACGGAGGCCAACCTCCACTACATGGGTAGCATCACCATTGACCAGGACTTGATGGATGCCTGCGGCATGATTGCCGGCGAGCAAGTGCACGTGGTGAACAACATGAACGGCGAACGCGTAGTAACCTACATCATTGCCGGACCGCGCGGAACGGGCTGCATCTGCCTCAACGGTGCTGCAGCAAGGCTTTTCCAAGTGGGCGACGAAGTGATTATCATGGCTTTCGCCCAAATGGACGAAGAAGAAGCTCGCACTTTCAGCCCGAAAGTGATTTTCCCGAAAGGAAGCCACAACGAACTCTAAACGGCCCTAGAGCTAAACACTCGACCTTGCGCAAGGATTTTGAAAAGTCCTTGCGCAAGGTCTTTTTTCATGGCACGGAATAAGGGTTAAGACGAGGAAAAATCGTACATTTGTCGTTGGCTATAAAGTGGAAAGGAACGAACGGCCCACGAAGAGGCTTAACCCGTTTTTGCCACACACATTACCCACTCATTAACCCCTATATCTTATTTTATGGAACAAAAGTTCACCATCCATCCAGCGGACATTCCCGCTCAATTTGTGCATTGTCTTGCCACAGACTGCAAGGCTGCTTCCACTTGCATTCACTGCTTGGCCGCTGAAGCCGAAGACGAACAAAAGAAGAGCTTTCCGTGTTTCAATCCCAAGTGCATTGCCCCCGCAGCAGGCACAAACTGCCCTGAATTTTCCGAAGCGCGCTACGTGCGCAGTGTACGCGGACTGAAGTTGCCCATCAGCAAGCTCTCCGTTAGTGGCTATTCAGCTTTCCGCAACGAGATGACGGTACACTTCGGACGCTCTGCATTTTACCGATATCGCAGTGGCGAAATGCCCCTTTCGGGCAAATCGTTGGAGTTTACTATCCTATGTTTGCAGCGCCACGGACTCCAAGAACCAATAGCTTTTGACGAAGAATTCGAAGTGATTGATTTTCAAATAGATGCAGTCCCAAAATAAATTCCCTTGTTTGGGACAAAAATTCCAAGGCTTGGAATTTAAATTCCAAGCCTTGGAATTTTAGTTTCAAGCCTTGGAATTTTCACGAAATGCGCACGCAGTAATTTACGCAGGGCATGGCGTTTTGTCCATAAGGCACGCCGCGAAACTTCGGCCGTTTATCATCAACGCGTCATGACGTTGCTCAGCAATAATGTCTACACCTTTTTGCGATGCCATGCCTTAGACATACACTTTTGCGCATAGATGCACAAAAAGTCCCCGTTCTTACAGTTGCTGAATGGCAAACTGAAGAACGGGGACTTTGTTTTAGGATGGGGCTATGCCCACGTTGTTTTTATTCTGCCGTTTCCTTTTCGTGCTCGGCAATGAGTTTCGTCTGCAAATCGCCAGGAACGAGTTCGTAGCTGGCAAACTTCATGATGAAGGAAGCGCGACCGCCTGTGAGGGAACTGAGCGTGGTGGAATAGCTTGCCATTTCCTTGAGAGGAACTTTGGCCTGAAGTTTTTCGTAACCATTCTCGCTGCTCATACCTACAATCATGCCGCGACGACCTTGGAGATCGCTCATCACGTCGCCCATCTTGTCGGACGGAACGAAGACTTCCACGTCGTAAATGGGTTCAAGGATCTTGGGACCAGCGTCCTTGAAAGCCTGACTAAAGGCATTGCGTCCGGCAAGCATGAAGGAAAGTTCGTTAGAGTCTACGGGGTGCATCTTTCCATCGTAGACTACCACGCGGACGTCACGTGCATAGCTTCCGGTAAGCGGCCCTTGCTCCATTCGGCTCATGACGCCTTTGAGGATAGCGGGCATGAAACGTGCGTCGATGGCGCCACCCACTACGGAGTTGATGAAAACGAGTTTTCCGCCCCATTCAAGGGGTATTTCTTCCTTGCCTTTGATGGCTACGCGGATTTCCTGACCGCCAAACTTGTAGACCGTGGGGTCGGGCATGCCGTCGCTGTAAGGTTCAACGATGAGGTGCACTTCGCCAAACTGTCCGGCACCGCCGCTCTGCTTCTTATGGCGATAGTCAGCGCGTGCAGACTTCGTGATGGTCTCTCTGTAGGGGATTCGCTGCTCGTAAAATTCTACAGGAATCTTGTCGAGGTTTTCAAGACGCCATTTCAACGTGCGGAGGTGGAATTCGCCTTGTCCGTGAACGAGTATCTGACGGAGTTCCTTGCTTTGTTCCACTTCCCACGTGGGATCTTCCTGACGCATGCGGTTGAGCGCAGCCATCATCTTCTCGGTGTCGGCCTCGGTGACGGCACGAATGGCACGCGTATACTTAGGATTGGGATATTTGATGAAGTTGAAACGGTTTTCCGTGCCTTTTCCGTTGAGCGTATTGCCCGTGCGTACGTCCTTGAGCTTTACGGTGCAGCCGATGTCGCCGGCCGAAAGTTGTTCCACCTTGTCGCGCGTAGCACCGGAGCAAACGAAAAGCTGCGCCATGCGTTCCTTTGAACCGCGGTCGGCATTGGTGAGGTCGTCGCCCTCATGAACGGTTCCGCTCATCACCTTAAAGTACTGGACTTCGCCGATGTGGGGTTCCACGCCAGTCTTGAAGAAATAGACGGATGTGGGTGCTTCGGGATCGAGCTTGACTTCTTCGCCACGAGTGTTGTGGACGGGAGGCATTTCGTCTACGAAGGGGACAACATTTCCGAGGAATTCCATTAGACGTCCCACGCCCATGTTGCGCGATGCGCACACACAGAACACGGGGAATATGCTGCGGGTGACCATGCCCTTGCGGATGCCTTCGCGCATCTCGTCTTCTGTGAGATGTTCCGTTTCGAAGAATTTCTCCATGAGGCCTTCGTCGTTTTCGGCGGCAGCTTCTACGAGGGCTTTATGCATGGCGTTGGCTTTTTCCTGCTCTTCGGCGGGAATTTCCTCAAGGGTAGGTTCACCACCATCGGGACCCCATGTGAGTTTCTTCATGAGAATTACGTCGATAAGCTCATGGAATCCCTCGCCGGTCTGTACGGGATACTGCACGGGCACGACCTTGGGGCCGTAGATGCCTTGGAGTTCGTCCACGATGGCATCGTAGTCGCACTTCTCGTCGTCGAGTTGATTCACGAGGAAGATGACGGGCTTGTGGAGCTTCTCGGTGTAACGGAAATGATTCTGCGTGCCCACTTCAGGACCGAACTGTCCGTTAATAAGTAGCACGGCGGTGTCGGTAACGTTGAGGGAAGTCATGGCAGCTCCCACGAAATCGTCGGAACCCGGACAGTCGATGATATTAAGTTTCTTGTTGTTCCACTCTACATGGAACACCGTCGAGAAGACTGAGTAACCGTAGTCCTGCTCGACGGGGAAATAGTCGCTCACGGTGTTTTTGGCCGTGATGCGTCCGCGGCGTTTGAGCTGACCACTCTCAAAGAGGAGCGCCTCGGTGAGGGTGGTCTTGCCTGAGCCATCGTTGCCCAGGAGTGAAATGTTCTTGATTTCGTGCGAATTGTAAACTTTCATGGATTCGACGGGATTTAAGTTTGCAGTATGACTTGCCTTTCATGGTGGCAAGGACAAGAGGTTGAAGTTCCCTGCCAAGTTCTTTTTCGGCAACGCTTCGGGGCGTTGCGAGAGGGGCAAGAACGGGGTGTTTCTCCGTATGCCGCGCAAATTAGTGATATTTCGCGGATAAGCAAAAGGCGAAAAGTATGTTTTTAAACAATGGTTGCTAAGCGGAGTGTGCATTCCGGAGGCTTAATCGGGCGTTTGATGCACCTTCGGAGGGTGTTTAGCCAAGCGGAATGGCTTTTTACGAAATGCGAATTTGGTGAGTCTTTTCAAGAAAAACCAGGCCGCTATTTTCAGACAACGAGAAAGCGGCAAACCGTCTGCTGATGGATTGCTCAGAGGGTTTGCCGCTAGGAATGCGAACGGATAAAGTGTTCTTAGAGTTCAATTCGGAACGTGGTGCCGCGGCCCACTTCGCTGTTCTTGACGAAGATGTGGCCGTGATGGTATTCCTCTACGATGCGTTTGGCCAAAGAGAGGCCGAGCCCCCACCCTCGCTTTTTGGTGGTGAATCCGGGTTTGAACACGCTCTTGAAATGTTTTCGGGAAATGCCTTTTCCCGTGTCGCTCACTTCTATGGCGATTCCCTTCGCGTGTTCCTCCAAACGGATGTCTATGTGGCCTTCGCCCTGCATGGCATCGACCGCATTTTTACAAAGGTTTTCGATGACCCACTCAAAGAGGGGCGCATTGACTTGTGCCACGACGGGGCGGGGAGGTACCGCATAGGTGAAGACAACTTTGCGAGATGTGCGGCGGTCGTAGTAGTCGACCACACGGCCTATGACGTCCACCAAATTTTCGTCCTTGAGTTCGGGAGCAGAACCTATTTTTGAAAAACGCTCAGCGATGAGCTGTAGGCGGCGAACGTCCTTGTCCATTTCTGGAAGCAGGGCGTCATCGGGATAGGTCTCGCGCAACACCTCACTCCATGCCATGAGGGAAGAAATGGGGGTGCCCAACTGATGGGCCGTCTCGCGCGAGAGTCCCACCCACACTCTGTTTTGCTCAGCACGTTTGGAAGCCAAAAGGGCAAAGAGGCAAACGAGGGCGAATATGGCCACAACTACGAGTTGCACGTAGGGATAGACCGTTAGACGGCGCAACATGATGGACTCCTCATAGTATATATATATGTAGTCGTGGATTTTATCACCACAGGGCGTGACGTCCATTCGCATGTGCTGCCCCTGTGCGCGCATCCGCTCTGCCGCTTCGCGTACCATCCTTACAGAGTCCTTTCCCTCTGGCGAAGGACGCAGGTTGCGCGAAGCAAGCACGTCGCCATGGGAGTCAAAGACCACAACGGGGATGGTGTTGTTGCTGTTGATTACTTTCAGCACCAGGTTGAGGTCGGTGGTTTCGTCGGCGGCCGTCAACGAGCGCATAGCCTCAGCCCATACTTCCATTTTCCCCACTTCTTCGTGATAGAGGTCACGCGTAAGGGTATGGGAAATGATGAGCGATACAAGGGAGATGGTCACGGCTATGCCGATGAGCACCGTCTTGACTTTATTGAAGCGGTCTGTCCAGAGCAATTCGGTTTCTCTTTCTGTTGGGATTCATTGGTGGGTGTGCTCCATCAAACGAAAACGGACGACGGAGCCGGGGATGTCAGTTTTGCTCAGCGAGCGAACGGTTCAGCTGGTCGATGTAGTCGAGGAATTCCTCGCGTCCACGCTTACTCTCACTGCTGGTGATGAAATGGGGCGGCAGTTCTTCCCATTCTTCCGAGAGTGTGTCTAGGAAAAGTTGCACGTTGGTCTTGAGCTCATTGAGTTTGGGTTTGTCGGCCTTGGTAAAGATAATTCCAAAGGGCACTCCGTTCTCTCCGAGGAAGCGAATGAATTCCAAGTCTATGCGCTGAGGGGGAATGCGCGAGTCTATGAGCACAAAGAGGCAGGTGAGCTGCTGACGGTCGAGCACATAATGGGAAATGAGGTTCTTGAGTTTCTCCATTTCCTTCTTGCCGCGTTTGGCATAGCCGTAACCGGGAAGGTCCACGAGGTACCAGTCGCCGTTGATAACGAAATGGTTTATGAGCATGGTCTTTCCGGGAGTTGACGAGGTCATGGCAAGGGCACGGCGGCCTGTAAGCATGTTGATGAGACTACTCTTGCCCACATTGCTTCGGCCGATGAAAGCGTACTCTGGCAAGTGGCTGTCGGGACACTTGTCGGCGCGACTGTTGCTTATAAGGAATTCTGCAGAATTGATTTTCATTTTGAAAAGGGAAGGATTGTTGCGTTAGTGGTTGAGCACGAACTTAATGCTCACACCGAAGTCTTGCGTGGTGACGGGATAGGAACTTGAAGTGAGAAGCGGGCGATTCATCTGTCGGTCGTAGTAGGCCGTAAGGGTGAGGAGTTTACTCAGCGCATAGTCTGCCGAGAAGCTGACTTGCACAGCCTTATTTCCGCTAGTCGCCTGCGAAAGTTCGGTAAGGATGTCACGATTGATGGCTGCCTGGTTGCGGAACGTGAAGTCAAGGCGCAGATTGAGATCGTTGGCAAAGCCCGAAGAGTTGGTCTGCGTCTTTCCGTCGCTGTTTTTCTTTCCCTTGCTGCGTACGGTGCGTTTCGGGGCAAAGAGCTTGAGGTCTGCTATTTTGTAACCAAGTCCCACAACGAAATCGTTGGAACGCGTTTCGGTGAGTTGCTGCGACGTCATGCTTAGCGTAAGCACGCGTGTCTTTCGCATCTCCACTTTTGCCGTCAAGTTGTTGAGGAATGTCATGTCCACGCCAAACAGGGGCGAGAAGCTTTCATTGATGCTTACGGTGCTTATGTCGTACATGCTGCTCGGTATGGGGTTGCCCGTCGTCACATCGTTGACAAAGCCAAAACCGTTCATGTATTCCTGATAAGAACTGAACGTACTGTACGAGCCTACGGAGTAAACGCTCTTGTAAGCATGGTTGAGATTGAAACTCTTGAACACCTTCTTCATCTTGGGCAACTTGGACAAGCCAGCATAAGTAATGCTCCAGTTGGGAAGCAACTTAAAGAGCGAAGGGAAGATGTCGAGCCCGCTTCCGCCGCCCAAAGTGTAGGCTTTGAGGAAGGCAGGAATCATCACTTCGGAGGAATATTGGCTTACCGTGCCGTTCTCTGCGTTGAACGTCTGCCCTGCGAGGTCGGAGCCTGAGGGATAGACGGCGCCGTCGTAGAGGCGTTCTACACGCTGCTGATAGCCGGCGAGGGAGGATACGAACTTACTGAACGTCTTGCTCTTGTAGCCCTTGTCGGCCGAACCTACTTTCTCGAATGCCGAACCAAAGGATATGGTGGTCATCGTGAAGTTGCCGGTTTCAGTGGTTGGCATTCCGCTGAACATATATTGTATGGAGCGGTTGCGGGTGGTGTTGCGCGAAGCGTTGAGGTCTATCTTCACGTCGCGGAAAGGTTCGAGCGTGGCTCTTATCTGCAGGCTCTCCGTAAGGTTGGTGGTGGCAGGAGTTATGATGCTGTCGGCCATAAGTAGCCAACCTTTGTCGGCCGCACGGCGAATGTAGTTCTCACCCGTAAGGCCGAAAGCAAAATCAAGTCCGGGCGCCATTCCGCCAGCCACACCGCTTCGCTGACCAAAGACGTCGCCCACCTGGGGAAGGAAGCCGGGGAGCGAAGTGTTGAACTTGTTGCTATACTGAACACTCACGCTACGCACCATCATGAGGAAGCGCGTAGTCAATTGGAGTGCCTTGAACCAAGCTTGGTCCTCGGTGCGCTTTCCGGGCACGACGTTCACTTTTATCTTGGCCGTGTCGGTGGTGAGTATGAGAAGCTTGTTCGCATCGGTCACCTTGTAGCGCAAAGGATAGCGCGAGCCGTCGCTGCGAAAGGCCGTGACACGAACTTTTTTGGTGCGGAGGTTATGAATAAGCGTCTGGGTGGTGTCGGCTTTCAGCGTGATTTCCTTCATCACGTTCTTGGGCTTCTCTTCACCTTTGGACTTATCCTTCGGCGTCTGCGAGTACTTGCGGTTGACGTTCTTGAGGAAAGGCACGTGGTTGTAGAGCGTTTCAAGATTGGCGCGCCCATTACCTCCTACGCTACGGGAGTTCGTCACAGTATGCCCCATGGAAGTTCCGTCCTCAAGTTCCGTACCGCGTGTCCAGTTGTAGGTAGCATTGTACGTAAAGTCGGTCGTAAGCCAGTCGAAGGCGGGAATCTTGTTGATGGGGAGTTTCCAGGAAAAGTCGAAATTTTGCTGATAGCTGAGGGGACGACCAAGTTCCTTGATGGAATGCCACACGGAATCCTTCCACGCACTGTAACGGTCGGGGTAGAGATCCTTGTTGACGGCGGTGTACGGCTGTTCAATCTCGGCATTGGTGCCGGAAGAGAAATTCATGTGAATGTTCTTCGTCAAGTCCCAACGAAGTTGGAAGGAACGGTTCCAAAGGAAGTCACTGGACCACGTCAAGGGGAGCGACGAGTTGTCGAGATTCTCCATGTCGCGCTCCTGAAGCTCGTAGTAAGAGCGTGTGATATCGCTATTGAAAGAGATGCTCTGCGGAGCGTAGTTGAAACTTTGGTCCTTGAGAATGCGAAGCCATTTCGACTTGCTCTTCATCTTCTTGAACGGCTCATAAGCCTTGAAGTTGGGCGTATAGGCATAGTTGAAACTCCACTTCCAACTCTTCGTCTTCTCCCAAGCGGTGGTCTCGCCCGTCGTATTACGCGAGGAGTAGGCATAACCGAAGGTGAAGTTAGCCGGGTCGTAAGGCATGGGATGGCGTTTGGTGCTGATGTTGAACCGTGCGCCGGACACGCTGAAGTTGCGGTTTTCCACCACTTTCTCTGCGATGTTGCGCAAAGAGTCGCGCTCGGCTTCTGTAGAAAGTGCGTTGAGCGCTTCCTTCAGTTCCATGTCGGTGTCGAGCGGATTGTAACGCGGCGAGGTGCGACTCTTGGAGAAAGAATAGTAAATGGGAGCATTAAGCTTTACTTTCTCGGGGAGGAACTTTCCTGCCTGCACGTTCGTCGTGACAGAGTATTCGTAGAGATTGTCATCGCGCCGCTGGCTCACGCCTTCCTCCAAGCCGCCAAAGCCATCGGTCTCGATGTGTCCCGTAAGGTTGACGGTGGCAAGGTCTGAGAGTTGGATGTTGAGTTGAGACTGCGCAGCCCATCCACCTTTGTTGGAGAACTGCTGCAAACGCAGTTCGTTGGCCCACACTTCCACGTTCTGTACGGAGCGTGAGTTGTTGCGCACACCAATCATGATGGTGCGCACCTCTCCAAGGGTAGGATTACCAACAATTGTGATTTTGTTGGCAGGTTTGTCGGGGTCGTACTCGGCATAAGCCGTGGTGTAGGAAGCTAGTCCGAGGGCTTTCTGCTTGTTACGGTTGCGCTTGAGATCGGTAAGGAGCGAGAGGTCGATGTCGAGCATGTTGTCTGTCGGCCAAACGTTGCGAGCGCCCTCAGTACCGTTGGAATACTTTCCTTCGGGCGTAATTTTGAGGGGAATCTCGTATTCGTAGTAATTACTCTTGTAGTCCGAACCAAGACGTATGAAGAGCGAGGTCTGCCCGTCCTCCACTGCCGTTTCAGCAGGCAGCGAGTTGGCGTGGGCAAACATCTGAAGGTGCTTGTAACGGCGAAGGTCTAGCGAAGTGCTCTTGTAGACAGCGCGTGCGTCGTTGGAAGAAAGGTTGCGAACGGTGAGCGAGAGCGCTTGCTCGTTGTTTTGGAGAATTTGGTCCTGTCCGGGGTCAACAACACGGCTTATTCCAGGCGGGATGACGTAGTTGACCGGTTGCTTCTCGTTGTTTTCTTCAAAGTTTACGGCACTTACTTCAAGCGTACCGCTTGTGTCGGGCGATTTGCCTTGATAAAGTGCCTGCTCGTAGGCTCTCCATTCTCCGTGGACAAGGTTGAGTGTGGCGAAGCGCAACACGACGGGACGCTCGAAGCCGGTCATGAACATTCTCATGAAGCGGATGGAGGAGAAGTCGGTGATACCGCCTTCGCGTTTCTCGAACTGGTCCACAGGAATGCGGAACTGGTACCACGTGAACTCGTGAGTGTTTCCGTCGCGCGTCTTCTGCGAAGAAGTACGCTTGTCGACGATGTAGTTTTGTCCCACTTCCATGGCATCAGGAGCTATGCGCACGCGATACTGATAGTACTTGTCGTACTCGTTGAGCGTAAAGTCCTGATTGATATCCTCCACGTCGGGCGTAGTCTTGTAGGCGGTACTGTATTTCTCGGGAGAGGAATCAGCGTCTACGGAGTTGCCGTTAGGATTGTTGATATATTTATAACGGTCAAGTATGGAGCGCTGCTGCTGGTCGTAGTCGGTGCCACGGAAATAGTGGTACTTGTCGGCAGAAGGCGACATGAGAAGGGAGTCGTAGACTTCGGCGCGCACTTTGGGCTGCACGGCCTGAAGGAACGACTGATAAGCGGGAAAAGTCTTTTCCTGTTCGGAAGAGAGTCCGTTGAAACCCACATCCTGCTTGGCGCGGGAGCCACTGGAGGTGTTGAAGGCGTAAGTGACAGTATTCTGCGTGGGCACACGTCCCCATATGGTTTCGGTATACTGGGATGGATCGTCGTCGATGGGGAGTCCGCTTTCGTAGAACTTGCGTCCATCCTTGAGTACGTCCTCGCTAATTTCGCCAAGATTGAAGTAAAGGTCACCTTCGGGCATCGGCGTGTTGTTTTCGCGTGCGTTGATGAAGGGATCCTGCATCCAAAATTCGATGTACTCTATGTTTGCCGTTTCGAAGTCGGAGGTGTCGAGTTTTCTCATCATTCCACCCCATCGTTGCGAGGGGTTGGAAAGATGTCCGTCGGAGTCGAGCGAGGGGTCGAGGTTGTACGGTCCGCGCTCATTGGGGTAAAACGCGAGGTTGAGCACGTTCAGCGTGTTGGACTCGCGCATGTTTATGCTCTTATTGGGGAAAAGTTCCGACTTGTACACTTCGCGCACGTCGGGGTCGGAGAGTTGTTTGAGGTCGCTCTTGATGTGTCCGGGCGTTAGCGCAGAGGATCGGCGCGTGAACAGGGGGTCGATGTAATACCAGGCAAGGAGTGCTCGGTTGTAGCCGTAGCGCACGTCGTTGGTGAGTTTCGATTCGCTGAACATGGCAGGCACGCTAGAGAGCATCCATTCCTGTGGTGACGAGATGTCTATCTCGCCTTTCGTGTTCTCGAAGTCGTCAATATAGGAAGCGTTGCCCTGTGCGCCTTTGCTCTTTCCAGCAATGAGTTGTGCGAACTCTGCCGTGAAGTTGATGCTCGAAGGCGTGGTGCAATGCACGAAGGGGAGTTTGTCGAGCCAGTCGGTTAGACGCTGGCTTTGCTTTTTCCACGAAAGATTGAGTCCCCACAACGTATTGTTGAGGGGTTCGCTTCCCATGCTTACTTTTGTGGTAAGGGGCTTCTCTCCGAGGTGCATGAAGGTACCTCCCACTTGGAAATCCTTTGAGAAGTCGTATTCCCAGTTGAGTCCGAACATGGTTTTGCGTTGCATTCCGTAGTCGGTGTTGCTTTCGAGGCTTACGTTGACGGAAGTTCCTGCGTCGAGTATACTTTTGTTGAGTATTTTGACGATACCTGAGTTATAGTCGACGGTATAGTCTGTGCCTTCGGTAAGGGTTTGTCCTCCCGCGGTGACTACTACGGAGCCGCGGGGTATGTTCATTGCGCCGAGTTGTATTTCGTCGTTGCGCGAGGCTTTGTATTCGCCGGTGATGATGTATTTGTTCTTCTCCGCAATCTGCCGGGCGACCGTACGGGTTGAGTCGTAGAGTTCCTGGAAGACGTACTTTTCTGCCACGGCGTCGTTGCCGATGGCTTTTGCAAGGTTCTTTCCGAAAGGTTCTACGACGGGGAAGTATACGCGACCTTGCTGGGCGTCAATAGTGTAGCCTTCGACGTAATCGAAATAGCCGTTGGGCCCGATTTTGTTGTTATTGTCCAAGCGATCGAGCCCCATGAGGGAAAGTATTTTCTTGTTTTTCACCTCAGGTTCGGGGATGTAGGAAAGATATACTCCGGAGGTGTCGCTGAGAAGTTTGATGTCGAGTTTAAACTTGTCCTTCTGTACAGAAGTTGCCCCGAGGGAGTAAACGTTCTTCATCATGAGATCCCAGTTTCCCATCTGCGGTGTGCAGGCGGTGTTTTTGAGGGACTTTACGAAGAGTACTTCCTTGTTGTCCTTACGGTCGGAAGAGAATTCACCCACTTGGTAGACTTGTCCTTTGTAGGTGTATTCAAAAGCTACCGCGAGGACTTGATCTGTCTGCAGCGTGGACTTGAGTGAAACGTATCCGAGGGAAGAGTTGAGGGTATATTCTGAAGAGGAAAGTTTGCGCGCCGATTCGAGTTTCTCGTAGTCGATACCGCCTACGAGTCCTGCGCTCTCAAGTGTGGTGGAGGCTTGAGAGATGTCGCGCGCTGCAGCGTAACTTCCTGTGAGGATGCCGTATTCTGTATTGGAAGAATTGGAAGGATTGGTGTCGGCTCCTGCTGTCCACTGTGTGTTGGAAATGTGGTCGTGCTCGCCGAGGTCGGTAAGGCCCACAATGTTGCGGGTGTCGGTGGTCGTACCGGTTTTGTTGGTTACCCATATCTCTACGCGGTTTATGGTGACGCCGGAAGTGATTGTGGGCAACTGCTTCATATTGTCGTCGTAGCGGTCGCGGAAGAAGTGGGAAAGGAAGAAGTGGCGGTTTTCGTCGTAGGCGTCGGCGGAGAATTCGTAGCTTGTGAGCTGTACGCCGCCTTTGGAACTTACGCTTTGCGAACTCGACTTCTTTTGGGAGATGACGGTGCTGAGTTTGAGTTTTCCGAACTGCATATCGGCGCGCACGCCGAAGAGTGACGAGGCGCCGCGTATGAGGTTGGAATTGGTCGGCATGCTTACGTTACCGGCCTCAATGAGTTTGATTATTTCGTCTTCCTTTCCTTCGTAGCGAAGCTTGAGGTTTTGCGTATCGAAGTCGAACGTGGCTTCAGAGTTGTAGTTGAAGTCCATATTGACCTTATCACCTACTTTTCCGTTGAGGCTGAGGTTGATTTTCTCATCGAAGTCGAAGCCGAACACTTTGCGATTGCGTTCGGAAAGGGAGGGATTGTCGGTGTTTCGGGTGTTGGCACCAATTTTGAGTTCGGCGGAACCTTGAGTCTTGATGCGCACGCCGCCGGGACCGAATATTTTGTTCATCGGTCCGAGGTCGAAATGCATGTCGGTGAAGTCGAACTTGTCTTTTCCTTTGTTTTTGTACTCTTCGGCGTTTTTCTGCTTGTAGTAAGCGTTGAGCGAACGCTGAAGACTCCAACGCATGTATTCGTCGGGCTCGAGATGGAACGGAGCTTCGAGGAAATAGTTGCCGAGCCGTGTGCCGTACATGTAAAGTCCGGTTTTCTCGTCGTAGACGGCTTCGGTCTTGAGGTTTTCGGGGTCTTTGAGGTCAATGGTTTCCTTGTCCTTAGCATCCATTGTGGGCTGGGTGGTCATCTTCACGGGGAAGCGCGGAGTGACGGTGTCGGCCATGGCTTCGGGCAACTGGCTCTCAAGGGGAGCCTTGCTGTTGGTGGGAAGGGATGTGTGGGTATCGGAAGAGTTTTGCTCCGTAGCGTCGCTTTCGGGCTTTTGGCTTGCATCTTCAGGCGTGACGGCGTCGGTTCTCGACATGGAAGCACTGCGCTGCAGATACATGGCATAGCCTCCTACCCCGATGCCGCCACCGAGGAGGAGTGAAAGTAACGTAATGTTTGAAGCAAAAGATTTCAAAACGGATGGATATGTTGTAATGAAGTTGGGAAGAATACGTTGACGACAGCGAGATGCGTACGCGTCAGAGCATTTTCAGCGCTTTCTTGATGATGCCTTCCACTGCTATGGTGGGTTCGTCCTTTATAATCTGCATGACGACCTTTTGTGTGGGGGCGGGCGAGAAGCCAAGTACGGCGAGAGCCTGTACGGCCTCGTCGACGAGTTCGCGCGAGATGCCGGCGGCAGAAGTTGCCATGCCGTCGGCTCCTGATGCGTTGCCAGAGAGGGCGAAAGCGGCCACCTTGTCTTTAAGGTCTACGATGATGCGCTGAGCGGCCTTGGGCCCTATGCCTTTTACGGACTTGAGCGAACGCACATCTTCGGCCTGAACAATTTGTGTGAGGTCGGTGGGAGTGAATGCGGAAAGCACCATGCGTGCGGTCTGTCCGCCTATGCCGGAAACGCTTGTGAGGAGAGAGAAAAGCTCGCGCTCGGCACGTGTGGCAAATCCGTAGAGCGTATAGGCGTCTTCGCGGATAGACTCAAAGACGTAGAGTTTGGCTTCGGCCTTACCCTGGACGGCAGAATAGGTGTTGAGGGAAATGAGCAGTGCGTATCCCACACCGTTTGCGTCGATGACGGCGAGTGTCGGTGTGAGTTCGTCCACTTTCCCGCGGATATATTCAATCATGATTCAAATGATACTAACGTAGATTGTCAGAAATTATTGCAAGATAGTTGGCATAAAAACGCTGCGCATCGGTTTTCCAGCTGTAAAGCACCTTGCCGTCGGGGGCATAGTAGTGTTCTGGAGCATGGATGGGCAGATTACGGCTGAGGTCGCGCTTGTACTCGTTGTCGAGCGTAAAGGGCTCATATTCAAGGTGACCTACGATGAAGATGAGGCGCGAATCGTCGGTACATACGATGCCTACGCCGCTTTCTTCGCTTTCGGCCACGACGTGTGCCCCTTTCGGACCTGCCTTTCGTGCTATTTCGTCTTTCCACACTTCGGTATGTCGGCTGTTGGGCATGACAAACTGCGGTTCCATGCCTTGCAGAATGGGGCATCCGGCTTTGGTGACGCGTTGGGGGAATATGCCGAAGCGCTTTTCGGGGAGTGCGTGTTTCTCCACACCATAGAAGTGGTAGAGTCCGGCTTGCGCGCCCCAGCATATATATAAGGTGCTCTTTACGGACGCATACGCCCAGTCCATGATGTGGCAAAGTTGCGGCCAGTAGCGTACCTGTTCGAAGGGTATCTGCTCCACGGGAGCTCCGGTCACTACAAGTCCGTCCCACGTGCCGCTTTGCACATCCTCGAAGTCGAGATAGAAGGTATTCATGTGCGCTGCGGGCGTGTTTTTATAGGTCTGTCCTTTTATTTTAAGGAACACGAGCTGCACGTCTATGCCTGAAAGTCCCATCATCCGCGCCAAGTCGAGCTCGGTGACGGCTTTCTGGGGCATGAGATTGAGGAGAAGCAGACGACACTTGGCGGCAATGACCTTTTCGCCCAACGGATATTCGCTGACGGCTATGCCTTCTTGACGAAGTGCGGTGGCGGCGGGAATGCCTTGTGGTAAATACAACATATCTGATGAAGTTGGATAACTGACAATGTTTCACGTCCTACTGCAACGCAGCAGTTAGTCCATTCGGTCGCGATAGTCCTCGTAGGTATAGTTGCGCAACACCTCAAGATGTCCGTCGGTGTGACGGAGGGCGAGGGATGGATGATGAATGCCGTTGAACATGTTGGTCTTGACGGTGGTGTAGTGAATCATGTCCTCAAAAATGATGTCGTCGCCTATTTCAAGCGGGCGTTCAAAGCGCCAATAGCCCATGTAGTCGCCGCTCAGACAACTGTTGCCGCCGAGGCGGTATACGCAAGGGGTGGTTTCGAGTCCTTCTTCTCGTGCATTTTCGAGGGTCTCGGCTCCGCGCACTGCGGGATGGTAGGGCATTTCAAGGCAGTCGGGCATGTGACAGGTGAAGCTCACGTTGAGTATGGCGGTCTTTATGCCGTGGTTTTCCACGATGTCAACTACTTTTGCCTCGAGCGTTCCGGTTTGCCAAGCGAAGGCGGAACCGGGTTCGAGTATGAGCTGAAGGTTGGGATACTTTGCCTTGAAGGCTTTGAGCGTACGGACGAGGTGCTCCACGTCGTAGCCTTTGCGCGTCACAAGATGTCCGCCGCCGAGGTTAAGCCATTTGAGGCGGGGCAGCCAAGCTCCGAATTTTTCTTCGATGTGGGCCAACGTGTGTTCCAAAGCGTAGGAGGAACTTTCGCAGTGGCAATGACAGTGAAAGCCTACTATGCCTTCGGGCAGTCCTTCTTTCTGAAGCTGACTTTGGAGCACACCGAAGCGCGATCCGGGAGCGCAGGGATTGTAGAGTTCGGTTTCGATCTCGCTAGCCTCGGGATTGATGCGCAGTCCGGCTTCGGGGCGTTCGCTGGAGGGCAACTCTTGAAGACGGGGAGCGAAATGGCTGTACTGACTGAGGGAGTTGAAGGAGATGTGACTGGAACAACGCACTACGTCGCCAAACGTACTGTCTTCGTAAGCGGGCGAATAGGTGTGGGCCTTGGAGCCGAATTCTTCAAAAGCGAGGCGGGCTTCGTAGAGCGAGGAGGCTGTGGTGTGGGAAATGTATTCGCGGAATATGCCGAACGTTTTCCACAAGGCGAAGGCCTTGAAAGCCAGGATGAACTCTACGCCGGCGCGCTGGGCGATGCTGCTTATGAGCTGCAGATTGCGGCGGAGCAGCGTTTCGTTCATCACGTAGCAGGGCGAGGGCACTGCGTTTTTGTCTGCGATGGGTTGCATGTTGTATATATAATGGGTCTTGTATGAATGATGTGACGTTTGGCTGCGCCGTAATGCGCAATCTGTCGTCTGCAACGGCTACGCTTTGGCAGAGGACTGTACGTCCCGGCGCCGCACCATACCTTAGCATTGTTCTCACGTTACGAAACAAGGAATCAGGAAGTCATCGTCGTACGATTTCCTGATTCCTTGCGCAACATACACGGCTTGGTGTATGCCGTAGGGGAGGAGGATTTTACATCACACCTTCTTCACGGAGTTTCTTCTGCCAGTTCCATGCGCTGGAGAGGGCTTCTTCGAGCGTGTGGACGGCTTTCCATCCGAGCACCTGGTTGGCTTTGTCGACGTTGCCCCATACTTTCTCGATGTCGCCGGCACGGCGGGGTGCAATCTCGTAGTTGAGTTTCACGCCAGTGCACTTCTCGAACGTGTTGATGAGTTCGAGTACGCTGACGCCATTACCTGTACCGATGTTGAACACTTCAACGGGGTCGGCATTCTTGCCGTCTACGATGCGGGCCATAGCTGCCACGTGGGCCTTGGCAAGGTCAACAACGTAGATGTAGTCGCGGATGCAGGAACCGTCGGGTGTGTTGTAGTCGTCGCCGAACACCTTGAGACAGGGACGAATGCCCATAGCCGTCTGGGTGAGATAGGGGATGAGGTTGGCGGGCACGCCGTTGGGCATTTCGCCAATGATGCCAGAGGGATGGGAACCGATGGGATTGAAGTAGCGGAGAATGATGGCACTGATGGGTGCGCCGCTCTTCACGTAGTCCTGAATGATTTCCTCGTTGATCTGCTTGGTGTTGCCGTAGGGGCTTTCGGCCTTCTTGATGGGAGCCTTTTCAGTAACGGGGAGATTTTCGGGGTCGGGCTGGCCGTAGACGGTGCAGGAAGAGGAGAAGATGATGCCCTTCACGTCGTACTTGGGCATGAGCTTGAGCAGATTGATGAGGCTCAGCAAGTTGTTTTCGTAATACTTGAGGGGCTTTTCAACGCTTTCGCCCACAGCTTTCGATGCAGCGAAGTGGATGATGCCACAAATGCCGGGATGCTTGGCGAACACGCCTTCAAGGGCTGCATAGTCGCAGCAGTCTACCTGTTCAAAGGCGGGACGTACACCTGTAATCTTTTCGATACCGTCAACCACGTCGGCTTTGGAGTTGGAGAGGTTGTCGATGATGACTACATCATAGCCTGCATTTTGCAGCTCTACGGTGGTGTGAGAGCCAATGAAGCCCGTGCCACCTGTTACAAGGATAGTCTTTTTCATGAGACTTAGAAGTTTTGATTTGTAGTTTGGTGTGGCAAAATTATGCTTTTTTTTTCTTATTGGCTAACTTGCGCGCATCTATTTTCGTGCTCGGCGTCGCACGGCGAAGGGAACTTCTTGCAAACTGTAGCGCGCGCTTTGGCGGAAAATGGTGCAAAAACGGCATTCCGACGGGGCTAAAGTTATGTTTTTGAGCATATTAGGACATAAAGTCGGGGAAAAGAGTTTGTCGTCCGCCGTCAAACTCCTACTTTTGGGCGCCAACTTGAACATCTACCACCATGCGTCAACTCAAGATACTTCAGTGCATCACCAACCGCGAGAGTTCGTCACTCGAACTCTATCTTCAGGAAATCTCGAAGGAGGAAATGCTCGGCTCGGAAGAAGAAGCCGAGCTCGCCGTCCGCATCCACAAGGGCGACCAGGCGGCCTTGGAGAGGCTTGTCCGTTCCAACTTGCGCTTTGTGGTGTCGGTGGCCAAACAGTACCAAGGGCAGGGACTCGGACTCATTGACCTCATCAACGAGGGCAACGTGGGACTCATCACCGCTGCGCAGAAATTTGACGAAACGCGCGGCTTCAAGTTCATTTCCTATGCCGTGTGGTGGATTCGACAAAGCATTCTTCAGGCACTTGCGGACAACAGTCGCCTTGTGCGCCTTCCGCTCAACCAAATTGGCAACGTGAGCAAGGTGAACCGCTTTCTCAACCAGTTTATGCAGAAGAACGAGCGTCGCCCATCTATGGACGAAATTTCTGAAGCGCTCGACATACCGAAGGAGAAGCTCAACAGCGCCATTCTTTCGGCAGGCCGTCACGTGTCGATGGACGCTCCGTTGGCCGACGACGAGAACGGTTCGCTCGTGGACCTTCTCACCAGCCAGGACACGCCCGAACCCGATGCCAAACTCGCCCAAGAGTCGTTACAGACAGAGGTCGACAAAGTGCTAAACACGCTTCCGGAGCGCGAAAACAAGGTGCTGCGCATGTTCTACGGCATACGCACCAAACAACTTGCATTGGAAGAAATAGGCGAACGCATGCACCTCAGTCGCGAACGTGTAAGGCAAATCAAGGAACGTGCGCTCAGCATTCTCCGAACCTCGGCCATGAAGCGGGCACTGAGGGTGTATCTATAAGGCCATATATTCTGAGGTGCATACGGTACATCCGCCTATTGCCGACGTTTCACAGACCATTATGCACAAAACTTTTTTCAGCATGCCGCGAAAAAATTCGCGGCATGTTGCGTTTGGCACTGTTTTCCGAAAAGGAAAATTAGCCGAACGCCGTTTTCCGCTCTCCCCTATCCTATTTGCGTCCTCCTTCCCTTGTTTTTAACGCGCGAGAATCGCGCAGAATCGTCCGTCTCTGCACTTGCACGAAAATACGCGAGCCACAGCGTGCATAAATATACAGACTGCAACCCGAAAGCACTGCATATATTTATTTTCTGCATAATTCAATGCATAAACAGCCCCGAGACACGAGAAAGAGACTCGTTTGAAGCAAAAATTGCAAGGCATCTGGAAAAAATTCCAAGGCAGCCCAAATTTTTGAGATGCCTTGGAATTTTTTCCAGATGCCTTGGAAGAAAATTAATGCGGCAGAAAAGTTGAAAAACGCCGCTTTTCGTTTCTATTTCGCACTTGCCATTTGTCAATATTTTATACCTCACATTAACAATTTCAGCAGGCCCGTCCCGTTCAATAGGGACAAGCAAAAATACGAACTATTGAACAATCCACTCTATCAATTTTCCTTCATGAGCGGAATGAACTTCATTTGACGTTCTATCTGCGCCTGACGCTTACGCATATAGCGCGAAGGATGGAGCGAGCTGAAACGGAGCGGAGCAGGCAACGTGGCAGCTATCAGTGCGCAGTCCGAGCGCCGCAGCTGCGATGCCGAACAGCCGAAGTGCTTCTGAGCCACAGCTTCGGTGCCGTAAATAGCGGGACCCATCTCTATGCTGTTGAGATAGACCTCCATAATGCGCTCCTTCGACCAACACAGTTCAATAAGCACCGTAAAGTAGGCTTCGAAGCCCTTACGCACCCACGTCGATGAAGGCCAGAGAAACACGTTCTTGGCCGTTTGCTGACTGATGGTGCTGGCTCCGCGCGTACGTTTGCCGGCAGCCTTCTCGCGCGCAGCATCTTCGATGGCGCCGAAGTCGAAGCCGTGGTGATACATGAAGTTCTGGTCCTCAGAAGCCTGCACGGCAACGGGCATATATTTCGACATTTTGCTGAGCGGAACCCACTCGTGGGCATAGGCCGGCGACTCGCCACGCGAAATGCTCTGCAAACTGCGGATAACCATGAGCGGAGTGACCTTTACTGGCACCCAGCGATAAATCAACACTGCGGCCACACTGCTCACAAAGAAGAAAGCTACACACCATTTGACTATGCGAAGCGGCTTGCGCAATAATTTCATCGTCAATTGCACTTATTGAGTTGTTTCTACGTTTTTCTCTTGCATACAAGAAGAGTTCCTCACCGGCCGAAGCAAGTTAGGAACTCTTTATGAGGTTTTACGTCCGTCAGCCATATGTGCCATGCGTCAAAACAACGTGTGCATATCGGCCTGGAGCTTATGCCCATCGCTTAGAAGGGGAGGTCGTCTGCTGCGCCCTCTGCGGGAGCGGCGGGTGCGGCAGGAGCGGCAGCCGTGGGGCTGGGAATGGCAGCGGCAGCGGGAGCCTGTGCGGCAGGAGCGCCTGCAACGGTAGCGCCGGCCACAGCGGGAGTCACGCGCCAAGCACGGATGTCGTTGAACCAACGGCCGTTCCACTCGTGTGCATCAATGTCGAACGACACGGTCACTTCGTCGCCTACCTTTATGTTGAATTCACGCAAGCGGTCCTCGCCAAATACGGTGAACACGCACTTCTTCGGGTATTGTTCGTGAGTTTCTACAACGAAATCCTGAGATTTCCATGTGTTGCCCGTACGCTGAGACTGTCCGCCACGGGGTTCGCCAGCGTGGATGATTTTACCTGTAATATCCATTTCGTATTTCTTCTATTTGAAGGTGATTAGTAAACAGTTTCATCGCAATGTCTTCACAAGATTCCCGTTCGTACAGCCCCTTTCAAGGCACGTAAAGCACACAGCAGGCGGCAGATGAGCCACGCGGCCGCGTGCCGTCCAAGGGGGAACGCTGCGGACAATTGCGTGGCGAAATTACGATTTTCTTTTTTACCATAACCCTTTTTTGAAGCGCAAAACCATAGCAACAATGTTTTTTTGAGTAATTTTGCCCACAGTTATTGTACCGGTTCTAACCCTTCAAGCGAGACGTTTCGCCCCTCCGGTGCAAAGTCCGTTGCCCGTGCGGCAACCTATTTCTATCGCAACCACGAAACCAAGGCACTCCGTCCCCACCCCACACGTGTGGACACCACTTCAAAGCCACACCCGCGGCACCAAGAAGAACAAGGAGGGTGCTTTCAAGCAAAAAGCCACATGAAATTCGTAATCTCAAGTACCAAACTCTCATCACACCTGCTCACCCTCGGCAGAATCATTGCCCAGAAGAACAGCATGCCCATCCTCAACTGCTTCTGCTTCGACATCAAAGGCGGAACACTTGAAGTCACGGCTTCCGACAACGATTCAACCCTCACCACCACACTCGAGCTTATTGAGAGCGAAGAAGACATACGCTTTGCCGTCAACGCAAAGACACTTCAGGACGCCATCAAGGAAATTCCCGAACAGCCGCTCGACATCTTCGTAAACACGGCCAACTACGAGATTACCATTGCCTACCAGAACGGACAGTACAAGCTCACCGGACAAAGCGCTGAGGACTACCCCGTGCCCGTCTTCGACAAAGAAGGCGAAATAGAAGTGGAACAGAGCGTCACGAGTCTGCTCCACGGCATATCGCGCGCCATAGTAGCCGCAGCTGTTGACAACAGCCGTCCGCAGCTCAACGCCGTATGTTTCGACGTGCGCAACGACAGCCTCTCCATGGTGGCAAGCAACGGCAACCAACTGGCCCTCACCAGCATCAAGAGCGCCGGTGCCTCTAGCGGCGAAGGCATCTTCCTCCTCGCTGCCCGTCCCGCATCCGTGCTCAAAGGCATCCTCGCCAAAGAGAACGGCGTGGTGCGCATGCATTTCGGCCAACGCGGAGCCACATTCGAGACCACAGAATACACGTTCTCCTCACGTCTCGTAGAAGGACGCTACCCCAACTACCGCAGCGTAATCCCCACGGCCAATCCCATCACCTTCAGCGTGAACCGCACGTCCATCATCAGCGTTCTGCGCCGCGTGCTCATCTTCGCCAACCCCCAAGCTGTCATCGTAAAGATGCGCATAGAGCCCAACTCCATCAACATCTCCACACAAGACATGGACTTCGGAATGTCTGCCGAAGAAAACCTCCTTTGCGACTACAGCGGACAGCCCATGCGCATCGCATTCCGTGGTGACTCGCTGATGAACATGATTCAAAACTTCGAAACCGACGACATCACCTTCAAAGTGTCCGACCCCAGCCGTGCAGCACTCATAGTGCCCACTGTAGAGGACGAAACAGAAGAGGTGCTCATGCTTCTCATGCCGTCCGTTTTCAACGACTAAGGCCCCAGCCACACTGCAAGGTCGGCCTCCCCATTCACAAAGGGTGGTTGCAAGCCTCCATGCTGCAACCACCCTTCAACATTACTTCCCGCAACAACCCGCACACACTACACGGCTCACAGACCCGCGGCCATTCCGCCACGCATTATATATAATAGGCCGTCGTACGCTGTGCACACTACGCATATCCCATTCCACAAGAATGAAACTCCATCTCGAACGCCCCATCATCTTCTTCGACATAGAAGCAACCGGACTCAACATAGCCACAGACCGCATTGTGGAACTCTGCTACATCAAATGCATGCCCGACGGCACCGAACACGCCACCACACAGCGCTTCAACCCAGGTATGCACATTTCAGAAGAAGCCACACAGGTCAACGGCATCAGCGATGCCGACGTGGCAGACTGCCCCTCCTTCAAAGACGAAGCACCACGCATTGCCGCCGACTTTGAAAACTGCGACTTCGCCGGTTACAACTCCAACCATTTCGACATTCCCCTTCTCGTTGAAGAATTCATACGCGCCGGCATCAATTTCGACATCTCCGCCGCACGCCTCGTAGACGTTCAGACCATTTTCCACAAGATGGAAAAGCGCGACCTCACCGCCGCCTACAAATTCTACTGCCAAAAAGACCTCACCGAAGCACACACCGCCGAAGCCGACACACGCGCCACGCTCGAAGTGCTCGAAGCGCAGCTCGACCGATATGCCGACACGCTGCATAACGACATCGCCTTCCTAGCCGAATATACCCGACGAAACCGCAACGTGGACCTCGCCGGACGCATCGTGCTCAACGAACAAGGCATTGAGACCATCAACTTCGGGAAATACCGCGGACGCGCTGTTGCCGACGTGCTCCGACGCGACCCCGCCTATTTCAGATGGATTCAACAGGGCGACTTCACACAAAACACCAAGCAAGCATTCATGAGAATCAAACTCCGCGAAAACTTGTAAAGAACAAGCCGCCCCTTTTGCTCTAGAGCGACACGGGCGAACCGTTCTCTTCAAACTTTCGGACAACCATACACCACAGACCCATGGAACTCCCCTTTCTGAAAGGCAAACACATCGTACTCGGAATAACAGGAAGCATCGCAGCATACAAAGCATGCACCCTCATACGCCTCATGGTGAAAGCCGGCGCCGAAGTACAAGTGGTCATCACCCCCGCAGGAAAAGAATTCATCACGCCCGTCACGCTTTCCGCCCTGACGAGCAAACCCGTCATATCGGAATTTTTCGCACAGCGCGACGGTTCGTGGCACAGCCACGTCGCACTCGGACTTTGGGCCGATGCCATGGTCGTAGCACCCGCCACCGCATCGACCATCGGCAAGATGGCACACGGCATAGCCGACAACATGCTCATCACCACCTACCTCTCCATGAAGGCACCCGTCTTCGTGGCACCGGCCATGGACCTCGACATGTTCCAACACCCCGCCACGCAGCACAACATCGACACGCTTCGCACCTACGGCAACCACATCATTGAACCCGCCGAGGGAGAACTGGCAAGCCACCTCGTAGGAAAAGGACGCATGGAAGAACCCGAAAACATAGCCGAAGTTCTGAACGCATTCTTTCAGAAAGTAACTATGGCCAACGGGACAAACGCAACAACAAACGCCCTCGAGGGAAAAGAAATTCTCATCACAGCCGGCCCCACATACGAAAACATCGACGCCGTGCGTTTCATTGGCAACTACTCCTCAGGAAAAATGGGCTACGCGCTGGCTGAAGCCTGTGCAGAACGCGGCGCAAGGGTGAAACTCGTGTCCGGTCCCGTCAACCTCACAGCCCGTCATCCCGCTATCGAAGTGATACACGTCAAAACGGCTGCCGAAATGTACGAAGCCGCAACTTGCCGTTTCCCCTTCGCTCATGCGGCCATCCTTTGTGCAGCTGTGGCCGACTTCACGCCCGAAACCGTGAGCGAAACGAAAATAAAACGCGAGACTACAGGCGAGTGGACCATCCGCCTCAAGCCCACGCACGACATCGCCGCAGAACTCGGACGCCGCAAGACATCCGCACAACGCCTCGTGGGTTTTGCACTCGAAACCGACAACGAAGCGCAACACGCCAACGACAAACTGCGCCGAAAGAACCTCGACTTCATCGTGCTCAACTCCTTGCGCGACAAAGGAGCAGGCTTCGCCTGCGACACAAACAAGATCACCATTCTCTCAGCCGACGGCACGTCAGAAGCCTTTCCGCTCAAGGCAAAAACCGAAGTGGCCAACGACATCATAGACCGCCTATGCTCCATACTCTAAGCCTTGCCCCACGAACCTTCCGCCACATCCTCGCCGCAGCGGCACTTCTCGTTCTTACGCACACGCCCCTCCGTGCACAAGAACTCAATGCCCGCGTGAGCATCAACCACCAGCAAGTCCAGGGCACAAGTACAAGCATCTTCGAAACGCTCGAAACTTCACTCACGCAGCTCATCAACGAGCGGCAGTGGACAACCATGCAGTTCAAACCCAGCGAACGCATCAGCTGCACGTTCAACATCACGGTGAAAAAGTATACCGCCGACACCAATGCCTTTGAGTGCACCCTCATGGTGCAGGCCACGCGCCCCGTCTACGGTTCGAACTACACCACCACCACTTTCGCCTTCAACGACACCGAGTTCAACTTCAACTACCAAGAGTACGACCAACTCGAATTCCGCCCCGACGTCATCGACAACAACCTCACCGCCGTCATTGGCTACTACGTCTATCTCATGCTCGGCTTCGACATGGACAGCATGTCGTCGCTCGGAGGCACAGAAATGCTCACCACAGCACAAAGCATCGTGACCAACGCACAAGGCTTGCAGGCCAAAGGCTGGAAAGCCTTCGACAGCAGCAAGAACCGCTACGCCATCATAACAGACTTGCTTGACAACAGCATGGAACCCTTCCGAAAAATGCAATACACCTACTACCGGCAAGGACTCGACGTGATGAGCGAAAATGTAGAGCGCGGACGCGCCGGCATCACAGAAGCCATGACCCTGCTCAAGCAAGCACGCGAAAACAAGTCTATGAGCATGCTTCCCCAAATATTTACCGAATACAAGCGCGACGAGCTCGTCAGCATCTACAAAGGCCACGGCGCCGCAAAAGAGAAGCAGGAAATCACCGAAACGCTCAGCCGCATCAATGCCTCGCAGAACGCCTACTGGCGACAGATTAGCCAATAAAGCACCTTAGGCAAAAACTTCACGCCAAGCCACGCCCTACGCACAACACCCATTCCACATGCCACAGAAAGCCACATCACCAAACCACTCATACGGACTCACACACCTCCACATCTCCCACTACGCGCTGATTGAGGAACTCGACATCGACTTCGCCTCGGGATTCTCCGTCATCACGGGCGAAACAGGTGCGGGTAAGAGCATCATGCTCGGAGCCCTAGGGCTTCTGCTCGGCAACCGCGCCGACGCAAAAGCCATACAGCCCGGCGAAAAAAAATGCTGCGTGGAAGGAACGTTCAACATAGAGGGCATTGGACTTGAACCCCTCTTCGCTGCCAACGACATCGACTACGACGCCACAGAGTGCATCATCCGACGCGAAGTGACGCAGACTGGAAAAAGTCGCTCCTTCATCAACGACACACCAGTGCCCGCCGCAAAACTTAAAGAGATTGGCGCACTGCTCATCGACATCCATTCGCAACATCAAAACCTGCTCATACGGCGCGAGAACTTTCTCATTGACACACTCGACGTCATGGCGCAGCAACCCAACCTTCCGAGCGCCTACAAGTGCCTCTACGGACAGTGCCGAAACGCACAGCACGTACTCGACGAACTGCAGAAACGCAAGACGCAAGGCGAAACGGACCGCGAATACATGGAGTTTCAGCTCAAGCAACTCGACGATGCCGCTCTCGCCCCCGACGAGCAGAGCGAGCTAGAGCAAGAGCAGCAACTCCTGGCACATGCAGAAGACATCAAGGCAGCCTTTTTCGCTGCACACCAATGTTTTGAAAACGAAGAGGCAGACCTCTGCCGCAGTTTGCGAAAAGCTGCCGAGAGTCTGCGAAGCATAGAAGAAAGTTACGCCGAAGCCGGCAACTTGGCAGCACGCATAGAAAGCGCGTGCATAGAACTCGAAGACGTCGACGGCGAACTCGACCGCGAAGGCCAAAGCGTAGACTACGACCCCCAGCGCCTCGAACAAGTAGAAAGCCGGCTCAACACCATCTATGAGCTGGAGCAGAAACACCGCGTAACCTCCGTGGCCGAACTCTTGGAAATTGCCGAAAATCTACGGCAGAAAATTGCAGCCATCGAGAACGTCGACGAAGACATACGCCTCCAACAGGAAGAAGTGAACCGCCTCGTGGCACTTCGCACCCAGGCTGCCGCCCAACTGACGGCCTCACGCCAAGCAGCCGCAAAGGTCATGTGCAAAGAACTTACGGAAGCTCTCCAACTCTTAGGCATGCCTCATGTAGTCATAGACATCCACATCGCGCCACGCACAGAGCCGGATGCCTCGGGGGCCGATGCCGTGACCTTCCTCTTCTCTGCCAACAAGAACATGCCGCCCCAAGACGTCAGTCAGATAGCTTCTGGCGGCGAAATAGCCCGCTTGATGCTTTCGCTCAAGGCGCTTATCGCCAAGCGTACCAATCTGCCCACCATTGTCTTTGACGAAATAGACACCGGCGTTTCGGGCACGATGGCCGACCGCATGGCTCACGTCATGAAGCAGATTGCTGACCACTGTCAGGTGATCTGCATCACCCACCTGCCTCAGATTGCCGCACTCGGGGCACATCACTACCGCGTATATAAGGAAGACACCGCCCAGGGCACTCGCAGCCACATCGTGCAGATATCTCCCGAAGAGCGCATCACCGAAATTGCCCACATGCTCTCAGGTGCCGAAATCACCGAAGCAGCTCGGACCAACGCCAAGGCTCTCCTTGCGCAGCACAACTCTTTCTAACACAACACGGCCGCTTCCCGCGCCGACCACATCCCACAGCATGAACACACGAATCGCACAATATCTCCTCGCCGCAGCACTCTTCGCTGCTGCGCCGGCACCTTACTTAACCACTCCCGCAGCAGCTTCCGTCATCACCAAGCAGACGGACAGCTACAAAGCCATGCTCAACGTTTTCGTCTACGATGCGGAAGGCAAGTTGCTCGGTTCGGGCAACGGTTTCTTCATCTCGGCCGAAGGCACTGCCGTCAGCCAGTACGCACTCTTCCGCAACGCCTCACGGGCTGAGGTGGTAGACAGCAAAGGACAGCGTTACGAAGTGAGCCGCATACTCGGTGCCAGCGACAGCTACGACCTCGTGAAGTTCAGCGTGACGGGTGTGAAGAAATGCGACTTCTTCCGCGTCACGACCGACACTGTAGCGCAAGGCGCACAGCTTTGTCTGGCACAATACTCCGCCAATAAGAAAACGCCAATAACGCCCGCAAGCATTACAAGCCTTGAAAACTACGGCAGCTACAAGTATTACGGCATCAGCTCTGCCAACGAAAAAGACAACTGGGCACGTCCTTTGATTGACGAGCAAGGAAATGTGGTGGCCATCAGTCAGCGCAACGTGGGCAAGGAAGCCAAGACGGCCTACGCCATAGATGCGCGTTTCATCAACGAACTTGTCATCAAGCCCTACTCTGCCCTTAGCCGCGACCTCAGCGACATAAAAATTGCCAAAGCACTTCCCGCCACCCCCAAGGAAGCCATCAACTACATCTACATGCTTCCGACGTCCGACTCGGCAGCTGTTCACACGGCCTATGCCGACTTCATCAGCACTTACCCCGACTTGGCCGACGGCTACATAGGTCGTGCCGCTATGTTCTGTGCCGACGGAAACTTTGCCGCAGCCGATGCCGACGTGCAGACGGCTCTTTCCAAAGCGCAGGCTGCCGGAGCCAACGACACGCTCACTACTGCCGACGGCGTGCATTACCAGTATAGCAACATGATGTATCGCACACTCGCCCAAGACCCTGAATCGAAGGCCAAAGCTGCAGGATGGAGTTTTGAGAAGGCTTGTGCCGAGGCCGAAGCCGCCTATGCAGCGAAGCCCTACATGCTCTACATCGACCAACAGGGCAAATGTCTCTTTGCTCAAAAGAAATATGCCGAAGCCTACGCCAAGTTCCAACAGGCAGCGGACGACAAGCAGTACGCCTCAAGCGAAATCTACTACTGTGCCGCACGTTCGCTCGAACTTGCAGGAGGCGACTCCACGAAAGTGCTTGCCTTGCTCGACAGCGCCGTGGCCTGCATACCGCAACCCGTCAGTGCCCGCAATGCCCAGTACTACATTGAGCGTTCACAGCGCCTCATCCGCATGAGCCGCTTCCGCGATGCTGTGAAGGACTACAACGAATACCAGAAAGCCGTGGGAGCCAACAATCTTACGGACCAATTTTATTTTCTCCGCTACCAAGCCGAAATGGAAGCGCACATGTATCAGCAGGCCATCGACGATATTCATGCAGCCATAGCCCACTCGTCCACTCCGCTCGTATTCCGTCTTGAAGAAGCCTATGCGTTGCTCCGCGTCAGCGAGTTTCAACGCGCCATCGAGGCAGCCCAGAACGTGCTCAAGGAACTTCCCGAGAACCCTGACTGCTATAAAATAATCGGCATATCCTATGGCGAACTTGGCAAGAAGGCGCTTGCGCAGCAAAACCTGCAAAAGGCCAAGGAACTGGGCGACGACACGGTCGACACATTTATAAAGAAGTACAAATAAGCCGCTTTCGGCATTTCCACCCTAACGCTGCCGAAACTACAGTCTATGCACACGAAATTCTTAACCCTGCTTTTTGCACTTACCCTTTTCGCGCTCCAAGCCTCTGCCCAGCGCTTCAACCAAAGGTCCTCTTTGCTTGAAGACGACCGCAAGACCGGCGGATTTTCCAAAGACAGCGTAGAAAAGACCGACGTGCCGGAAGGAATCTATGCTTGGCACGTGAACCGCCGCTTCGGCGACATCGTACTGGCACGCTACGACACGGTGCCCCATATGTTCCAAAACGAAGTGTTCACCTCCGGTCCCACAGGACACTACAACTACACGGGAAATGCCGGTGCGCCGCGCATCAGCCGCCACTTTGCAGAGCAGAGTCCGAGCATGATGCAGAACCCCTTCATCTTTCTCCTTCCCTACGACTACTTTGTAAAGACCGAAGAAGACCTTCTCTTCACCAACACCAAGTCGCCTTTCACAAACATCACTTACCACGAGTGTGGCAACAAGCAGAACGGCGAAGACCGCCTGCGTGCCCTTTTCTCCGTAAATGCCGGAAAGAAGTTGGGCTTCGGTTTCAAGGCCGACTATCTCTATGGTCGCGGTTACTACACGGGGCAGTCTACCGCCCACTTCGACGGCACGCTGTTCTCCACCTATATTTCCGACAATTACCAGCTCCACGCTTTCTACTCCGCGAAGCAGTTGAAGAACCGCGAGAATGGTGGCGTAGAAAACGACGACTACGTGACGCGCCCCGAGAGTTTCCCTACGAAATATGGTACGGCCGACATGCCCGTCAACCTACCTAAGGCGTGGAACAAGATGAAGAGCCACACCTTCTTCCTCACTCACCGCTACAACGTTGGCTTCCACCGTTTCCGCGACAAGAATGGCGTGACCTATACGCGTGAACAAATGGACCGTCTCTTTCCGGTCGACACCGTCAAGCAACTTGCCCCCGCCGCCAAGCCCCTTGCGGCCGACTCCGCCCAAGCCGTTGCTGCCAACGACTCCTCGGCAGCCACTCCGCGAATGCCGCGCATTCCCAAGCAAGCCGACGAGAACCGTGCCGACGTTCGGCAAACGAAGATGGACTCGCTGGGCATACACGAGGAGTTCGTGCCTGTCACCAGCTTCATACACACTATGAAGATTACGGGCAATGCGCGCACCTTCACCTCCAACACGCGCAACAACGAAACGACTCCCGGCTACTTCACCAACTTCTTCCTTCCCGGCGACTCCGCCCGCGACAACACCGAAGCGCTCAGCGTGGAAAACACCCTGGCCCTAGAGATGCACGAAGGCTTGAACAAATGGATGAAGATGGGCTTCCGCCTCTTTGCCAAGCACGAGTTTGACCGTTTCCGCCTCCCCGACGAAAACAAACGCGTGAAAAACTACACGGAGAACTACGTCACGCTTGGCGCACAGATTCTCAGCCAGCAGAGCCGCATTATCCGTTACAATGTGCTCGGCGAATTGCGCACTAACGGTAAGGACTGGGGAGAATTCAACGTGGAAGGAAACGCTTCGCTGAACATTCCGCTCCGCAAGGACACGCTTCGCTTTTCTTTCCACGGATTTGTGCGCAACGAGCAACCGTCCTTTTACTACCGCCACTACCATGCGCGCAACGCCTGGTGGGACAATTCGGATCTCAACAAGGTGTTCCGCGCCCGCGTGGGTGCCACTTTGAGTTACGGTACAACGAGTCTCAGCGCCACACTTGAGAACGTGCAAAACCAGATATACTTTGCCGAAACGCTCACTCCCACTGAAAGCACCGACGGATATGCCCACTACACCCACGGCGTAAATGTGGGCCAAGCTTCGAAGAATGCGCAGCTCATGGCCTTAACGCTTGGCGAGAACCTCCATTGGGGCATTTTCCATTGGGACACGGAACTCACCTTCCAAACTTCCACCAACCAGGACGTACTCCCCGTGCCCGCCTTTACGGGCTACACGAACGTCTACCTTAAGTTCCGCCTGGCCAAAGTGCTCCTCACGGAATTGGGTGCCGACTGCCGCTACTTCACCAAGTACAAGGCGCCAGCCTACTCCCCCCTCATCGGCCAATATGCCCTTCAGGACGAGAACTACAGCACGAAAGTGGGCAACTACCCCATTGTGAATGCCTACATCAACTTCCACCTGAAGCGCACACGCTTCTACGTGATGGCATCGCACGTCAACTATTCCTCGGGCTCGGGCAATCCGTTCCTGGTGCCCCACTATCCGATGAACCGCATGGTGCTCCGCCTCGGACTTTCGTGGAACTTCATCAACTGATGCCTCACTCTGCCTACAGGCAGGCACAAAGAAAAAGAGTCATCCCTTTGCCGCAGCAGAGGGATGACTCTTTTTATGATTTCAACTGGAAGAAGTATGCATCAACTTACTCCCAACCGAGCGCGCTTGCGCCAAGCACAGCAGCTTCGCTACCGTTGAGCGAGGAGATGAGGAGTTTGGCTTTTCCGCGGAAGATGCTCAGCACATTTTCGTCGTAGGCTTTGCGCAGAGGCTTCATCAGATATTCGCCAGCTTTGGTAAGTCCGCCAAAGAACACGAAGGCCTCCGGAGTGTTGAACGTGGCAAAGTCGGCACAAGAGCGGCCAAGGAGCGTGCCCGTAAATTCAAAGATGTCGAGCGCAAGTTTGTCGCCCTGTTCCGCAGCCTTAAACACGTCGTACGACGTGATGTTTTCGGGGTCCACATTGCGGAGCAGCGTTTCGCCCTCAAACTTTGCGAGCAATTCACGTGCCGTGCGAGCCACACCCGTAGCGGAAGTGTACGTTTCAAGGCAACCGTGGCGTCCACAGCCACAGGAACGTCCGGCAGGGGTATGGTCTACTACGAAGTGGCCCAACTCTCCGGCGAAGCCATCGCTTCCGTAACAGATTCGGCCGTCCACCACGATGCCCGAACCTACACCGGTGCCAAGCGTTATCATGATGAAGTTTTTCATGCCGCGAGCCACGCCGTAAGTCATCTCGCCCATAGCAGCCGCATTGGCATCGTTCGTCACGCGCACGGGAATGCCGAGCGCTTCCTCAAACTTCTGAGCCACGGGAACGACGCCGTTCCAAAGGAGATTGGCTGCATATTCAATGTTGCCCGTGTAGTAGTTGCCGTTAGGTGCGCCAATGCCCATGGCACGCACGTTTTCAATGCCGCCCACGGTGTCGAGCGCAGGCTGAAGGGCTTCTACGGAAGCTTTAACGTAGTCGTCAAAGTCGGGGTAGGCTTTCGTGGAAATGGCAGTCTGCGACTTGATGTTGCCGCGCTGGTCCACAATGCCAAATACGGAGTTTGTGCCGCCCATGTCAAGGCCAATCACATAAGGTTTTTCAATATCGAATTCCATGAGTTATTTGGTTATTAAAGTTTCTCGTTGAAAGGTCTAGGGCACCGGTTGTTCTTCACGGTGACAGCAAGGATGCGCTGCTTTTGTGCCCTTTACTTGGCAAATGTACGATTTATCTTGATAAGCCAAAGCACCGCTTACACGTTTTTACACGCTTAGCTCGACAAAACTGCCCTTTTCGTCTATCGCCAACGATTTCGACCGAAATAACGGGCCTTGCCAATAGATATTCAATGCCGAAAAACAGACTTTTTATGCCTTTGTTGCCGAAAATGCCCGCATGCCCGTTTGCCCAATCAGCAGCATGACGTAAATTTGCTAAGCAAAACGGCCCGGCACAAAGCTACGTGCGCGTTTTGCTTTCTTTTATTCCAAATCTTTCACGAATGAAACCAAACAGTCAAAGCCTCACCGTAGGGCAGCGATGGCTCATCGTTGTGGTCGGCATAGTAGTCGGCTTCGGGGCAGGCCTTATATATAATAGTGGACACATTGCTTCCATCACTTTCAAAGAAGAAGAGAAAAAAGCACCGCGCTATGAGCTCAACAAAGAGCTCACCAATGCGAAAAGCGACGTGGAAGCGCTGCGTCCGATGGATGCCGAAATAGAGCGCTACCTCAAGCGCTGGGAAATAAAGGGCGCGTCGCTCGCCATCTCTCGCAACGACTCGCTGGTCTACGCCAAAGGTTACGGATGGGCCGACGAAGAAGCACACACCCCTATGCAACCGGGCCACATGCTGCGCGTAGCCTCCGTGTCGAAACTTCTAACGGCTGTGGGCATAATGAAACTTGTGGAAACTGGCCGTCTACACCTCTCGGACCACGTGTTCGGAGCCAACGGCGTGCTCAACGATACCACTTACACCAATGCCGTGCGCGACAAACGCCACTTCGACATCACCGTGGAGCAACTCCTGCGCCACGAAGGCGGATTTAACAATGCGGCAGGCGACCCCATGTTCTCCACCCGCTACATCATCATGCAGAACCACCTCGCCGCACCACCCACCAACCAAGAACTCATACGCATCGTACTGAAACGACGCCTCGGCTACACACCGGGCACCATGCACAAATACTCCAACTTCGGCTACATGCTTCTCTCGCAAATCATAGAACGCGTGTCGCACACACCCTATGAGGAATTCATGCAGAAGCAAGTATTCGAACCGGCCGGATGCTACTCTCTTCACATTGCGGGCAACTACCTAAAGGACCGCCGCGAGGGAGAGGTACATTATTATATGCACGACGGCAGCGAACCAACCTATGAGTTCAACAACAGCGGGAACCAGGTGGTGAAATGCTACGGCGAGAACGACATCCACAGCCTTCAAGGCGCTGGCGGATGGATTGCTTCGGCCCCAGAACTCTGCCGCATCATCGCTTCCATTGACGGTGCACCCGAACTCAAGGACGTACTCACCGACGAAAGCATTCGCACCATGACCACCATGCTTCCCGGCCACCAGTTTGCGCTCGGATGGAACGTGACGCCCACCAACGGTCCTTGGCTCCGCACCGGCACGCTCTCGGGCACAAGTGCCAACGTGGTTCGCTTCCCCGACGGCGAGTGTTGGGTGCTCATCACCAACACCAGCACTTGGCGCGGACATGGTTTCGCAAAGGAAAGCATCGCTGTCTTCGACCGCCTGCGCAAGAAATACGCTGCCGCCATGCCTCACCGCACGCTTTGGCCCATGAAGTAGCACGCTACCGCCACGGGATGCGCATTCCGCAAAAATTCCAAGCGTTGAAATTAAAATTCCAAGCCTTGAAATTAAAATTCCAAGGCTTGGAATTTTTGTTTCAAAAGAGGGGATTCGTTTTGAAACTGCACATCGTTGTAAATCAACCTATTACAATTCCGCCTCCATCTGAAGAGAAAAACACGCCTTTGCCTACGCAGACAATAGTCCCGTTGGCCGTCATTCCGACAACCGCACTGCCGCCACATTGTCCGCCCTTCGCTTTAGCCCCTCACAGCAACAATGCCAAACAACTAACGGATGTTTTATGAAATGCCGCCGAAGGTATGTGCAAAAATTAGACAACGGTATTTTATAGCGCCACACTCTAAAAAAACTTTGCACATCTCAAAAATGTTGCTAACTTTGCTTTCAAACCATTTCCGCGACAAGGCAAAAAGCCGCCCTGAAAGTTTGCGGAGTACCCTAACCTATACAATGGCAAACCACGACCATCAACATCTTAACAGCATAACTCTCCCCTCATTCGCCGAACCGCGAGGCACACTCACGCTAGTAGACCTTCTTCAGCAGAAAGAAGCCCTACCCTTCGACGTGCAGCGAATATTTTGGATTACAGGCGTTCCCAAAGGAGCTACCCGTGGCGCCCATGCCCACCAGCACTGCTGGGAAGCACTCGTTGCCGTGAGCGGAAGCTTCAAGCTCAAAGTGAGCAACGGACACGACGCCCCTTGGACAGAAGTCATCGACAGTCCCGACAAAGCCATCGTCGTTCCCCCACGCGTGTGGTGTGAGCTTTACGACTTTGCCCCGGGAACCGTTTGCCTTTGTCTCGCCTCCGGCCACTACGACGAATGTGGCTACCTCAAGGACTTTGACGAGTTTGTCGACTTCGTGAACGATAGCGAACGTTGACCTCTTCGGCCCAGTTCCACTTCCTTTTTGCTACACACCGCACAAGAATCGGAAATACGGAGAATGGCGGTTGTTCTATAAATCAGAATTACAGGCTCTCGCCAACAATTCATAGAACCAACCTTAAAAGAAAATCTCGCGGAGTCTGATTCTTGTATGTGTTTAGGGGCATGCTCAACTGAAATAGAGCAATGCCCACTGCAACACCCCGACACCACAAACTCCGCGACCCATGACATTCCAAATCCTACCCTACCAACCTTCTATGAGGAGCGAATGGGACAACTTCGCCAACCACGCGCGCCAGCAAAGTCTACTGTTCCAGCGCGGATTCATGGACTACCACAGCGACCGCTTCAAGGACGCATCGCTCATAGTGGTTGACGAAAAAGAACATTGGAAAGCCATTCTGCCCGCCAACATTTCGCGAAGCGACAGCACACGCATAGAGTCGCACGGCGGACTGACATACGGAGGTCTTCTCACCACAGAAAACCTTACCGCTTGCGAAACGGGCGAAGCCTTGCGCTTGGCACTCCTATATTATAAGGACAAAGGCTACCGCACATTTCTCTACAAACCCACACCCGAAATCTACCACACCTACCCTTCCGGCGAAGACCTCTACTGGATTACCCAACTGGGCGGCACACTACTCCACCGTGCGCTCTCGTCGGCCATACTCCTCACGCAGCCCCTTCCCTTCAGCACACTACGCCGACGGAAAGTCCACAAGGCGCAACGCACCGAAGATCTTATTCACGAAACATCCGCCAATCGCCTCCCCGCATTTTGGGACGTACTCAGCAACGTGCTGCGCGAACATCACCAAACAACGCCTGTACACACGCTCAGCGAGATGCAACTGCTCATGCAGCGCTTCCCGAACCACATTGTGCTCCACACGCTCACGCGGTGCACACCCGCCCGTTCGGCCGATGAGGGAGAAAGCGAAGTGCTCGCCGGCTGCGTAGTGTTTCACACCACATGCACTGCCCACGTGCAATACATAGCAGCATCCGAGGAAGGACGCAACATAGGCGCGCTCGACTTGCTCTTCCACAAACTGCGCGAGCAACTCAAAGGCCAGCCCACTCCGTGCCGCTATCTCGACTTCGGCATTTCCACCGAAAGCCACGGCGAATGGCTCAACCGCGGACTCATCTTCCAAAAAGAGGGCTTCGGCGCACGAGGCGTCTGCTACGACGAATATGCCGTAGACCTCGCTGATAACGAGCGCCTTAAAAGCGCATCTCCGCTCCTCTAACACAGCTTTGTGCAAAGGAGCTTTAGTACATCACACCATGCAGACCACCTTTGTACCCTACCTTCCCTTAAAGAGAATCAACGCCTCGTTCGAACCCAAGCTCTCACAACACATCGAAGCTGTGGCGCAACGCGGATGGTAT
Source organism: Prevotellamassilia timonensis (assembly GCA_963589615.1). Classification (GTDB taxonomy): domain Bacteria; phylum Bacteroidota; class Bacteroidia; order Bacteroidales; family Bacteroidaceae; genus Alloprevotella; species Alloprevotella timonensis_A. Next base: position 30,543 of record CAVALA010000002.1, on the reverse strand, counting down.
CTCAACGGAGAAGAACTCTCCACGTTCGAATACGACTTCTCAGACTTCGTCGGCACAACGCGTTGCATCGGCACCGGAAACGGCCTTGATGCGCTCACGCTCAGCCTCATGGCCATGAAGCGCCAGCAGGGATGGAGCACCGAAGCCGAAGTGGTGGTGCCTGCCATGACCTTCGTGGCCACAGCAGAGGCGGTGATACGCGCAGGACTCACGCCCGTACTAGCCGACGTGGACGAAAATGCGCTGCTCACCGCCCAAACAGCCGAACGCGTGCTCACTCCACAAACTCGCGTGCTTCTGCCCGTACATCTCTACGGCCAACTTGCCCCGATGGACAATCTTCTCGAACTGGCCAACGCGCACCACCTCATGGTGCTCGAGGATGCCGCACAGGCCCACGGTGCAAAACGCCACGGACGCTCGGCCGGCAATTGGGGCAACATGGCAGCTTTCAGTTTTTACCCCGGAAAGAACCTCGGTGCACTGGGCGATGCCGGTGCCGTCACCACAAACAGCGACGAACTGGCAGAACTCGTAAGAACGCTAGCCAACTATGGCGCCACACACAAATACTACCACGAGATGCTCGGCATAAACAGCCGAATGGACGAGGTGCAAGCAGCAGCGCTCAAGCTCAAACTTCTGCGACTTGACGAAGACAACGCACAGCGACGCCACATCGCCGCCATCTATCGTCAGACCATAAGCAACCCTGCCGTTTGTCTCCCCCCCGCATCGCTCGGCGAAGACCACGTCTATCACATCTTCGCCATCCGCTGCAAGCAACGCGAAGCCTTGCAGCAGCACTTGGAAGACCACGGCGTGAGCACACTCATCCACTACCCCTTCACCCTTGCCGAGCAGCCTGCTCTCGCTCCTTGGTGCAGACAGTGCGCTCCCCAAGACTTTCCGCAAGCCACGGCATGGGCACGCGAGGAAATCAGCCTCCCCGTCTGGCCACTCATGACCGACGAAGAAGCACACCTCGTAGCCGACGCCGTAAACAACTTCAAAGGTTGACACCCCTTGATACCAGCCCCGAACAATTAACCCTTATACCCCAAACATATCAACACAATGACACTCGACATTCTCATCTGCTCGCTCAACAAGGGCATCGTACGCGTGCAAGACGTGTTGCTCCCACCACAGGATAACGTACACTACATCGTGTCGTACCAATACACCGACGAGCGCTACCTCGACCTTATCCCCGCCGCCATAGAACAACGCGCCGACGTGGACGTCTACAAATACAAAGGCCAAGGTCTTTCGGCCAACCGCAACCTCGCGCTCGAAAAGTCCAACGCCGATATCGTGATGTTTGCCGACGACGACGCACACATCCTGCCCGAAACTCCCGAGGTCGTCACACACCGTTTCGAAGCCTACCCCGACCTCGACGTGGCCTTCTTCTGCGCATCGACCTACACGGGAAAACCGCTCAAGACCTATCCCGAAGAGGAATTCAACGTCATAGCCAATCCGCAAGACTACAGCATCTCTGCCCTCGAAATGGCCTTCCGGCGCGAGAAGATACAAGGACGCATACGCTTTGACGAACGCTTCGGACTTGGCACCAAATTCTTGACTTGTGGCGAAGAGGAAATTTGGCTGGAAGATGCATTGCGCCTCAAACTCCACATGCGCTATTTTCCCGTAAAGATTGTGGAAACGTCCACCATGCTCAAAAAAACGCTCATCTACGTCGACGCCGGCGTGCAGCGTAGCAGAGGCGCCATCAACTACTATCTGCACGGAAACCGCGCTTGGTGGATCTGTCTCAAATTTGCCATCAACGGCACACGCCGCGGCTTCTGCCATTTTCTCCCCATGATGCGCCACCTTGCTGAAGGCATCCGCTACATGCAACGAACGTCCAACAACTGATTTGTGCACTCAACCGCCCGACTGCCATGACAGTAGAACTCCTTATCTGCACCATCAACACACGCATAGCGCATGTCTGCAACATGCTGCTGCCCCCCGCGGAAGGGATGAGCTACCTCGTGTCGTGGCAACGCACAACTCCCGAAGCGCAAAACAGCCCCGTCCCCGCTCCACTTGAGCAAAGACAAGACGTGAGAGTCGTCTGCACCACTTCCTGCGGACTCTCGGCCAACCGCAACCACGCTTTTGCGCATGCCCAAGGCGACATTCTCGTCATTGCCGACGACGACTGCCGCTACACGCCCGAAAGCCTCCGCGAACTGCAACACGTCTACGAAACGAACCCACGAGCCATAGTAGTCACGACACGGATGACAGACACCGACGGAAACTTTTTCAAGAAATATCCCAACCTGCCGTTCAACTTCACCCACATTCCGCGCAAATACTTCACCTCGTCGTGGGAAATCACCCTTCGGAAAGAAGCCGCAGCCATTCCCTTCGACACAGCCTTCGGCATAGGCGCACCCAGTTTCGGATGCGGCGAAGAAGAAGTATGGCTCTACGATGTGTGCCGCACGTTCGGCCGCGACAGAGTAATCTACGTTCCCCACACCTTGGGAACCACCGCCCCCGCAACCACAGGGACTCGCTTCCTCACGGACAAAAAAGTGCAACGTGCCAAAGGCGCCGTGCTCACCATCATGCACGGACATTTCGGAGCCACATTGCGCATAACGAAAACGGCATTTTCCGCTCCAGCGCCCTTCATTTCCCGACTTCTTCTTTTAAAGGAAATGCTCATAGGCATTTTCGCCGTGCGCCACCGCACTCCCACATTTCGGGAAGCACCCCAAACCGTTAGTCAATGACACTCTCCATCATCATCCCCTTCAAGAATCGTGCGCCATTAGTACAACGCATGTTGGAAAGCCTTGAAAAATGCACCGACTTGCCAGACGAACTCATCTTCGTGGACAACGGAAGCCACAATGAAGCACGCACGCTTGTCAAGGAATTCATTTCGCAAACGAAGGAGCAGCATCCCGAATGCTACGCCGCCTACCTTAGCAAACCTTCTGGCGGAGCCTGTGCAGCACGCAACGTCGGACTGAAAGCGGCAAAGGGAGAGTGGGTCTATTTCTTCGACTCCGACGACGAATTCTCACCGGAATTCATCGCCGACGTCAAGGATTTCATCCGCACCCACGAAGAACTCGACCTCATTGGCATCCGAACAAACGTCTTTGCCAACGGAAAAGAAACGCCACGCACTTGCACCTTCACGACATCGCCCGAAGATCAGATTCTCTGCGCACTACTCGCCACGCAAAGCATGCTTTTCAAACGCAGTTTCCTTGAAAAAATTGGCGGTTGGAACGAAGAACTGCCGAAATGGAACGACTGGGAACTGGGACTGCGTGCCCTGCTCGGCAAGCCCCGCATGAAATGGATCAAGAAGCGCACATACCACCGCATCTACGTTCACGAAGACAGCATCACGGGGAAAGATTTTTCATCGACCTACGACGCCATAACCCCCGCACTTAAAGCTACAGCCCGACTCATATCCTATGCTCACAAAAGTCGGCTTCAGCGAGCGCTGTCCTATAGAATAGCGATTCTTGCGGGGCACATCATGCACGAAGGCAACGAGCAACTTGCAGAACAAGTACTCGCCATTGCTTACGACTCGCTGATGTTAACGGATATGCCCAATCCGTTGCACCATTATATAGCCAAACGCCTCTTCCGCCATACATCTCGCGGAAGACGTGGGGCCTGGCGCCTGGCACGTTTCCTCATTAAAATATAAAGTGCGGCCATTCCTTTCAGCCAGCCCCCCTACCCTTCCCTCTCTAGACTACTCGCTCCAGCAACTCACTAAAAAAATACTCGCACAAAGTTTTTCCATCCGCATAAATATTTTAACTTTGCACTCGCTTTCAGGCCACAAGCCCACGAAAGCACACAAAAAGACCTTCGGGGCGTAGCGCAGTCCGGTTAGCGCACCTGCTTTGGGAGCAGGGGGTCGTGGGTTCGAATCCCGTCGCCCCGACACGAAAAGTTTATCCGCTGGATATCTTCATTACGACAGATATCCAGCGGATTTTTCTTTGCTTTTCCGAAAGCGATCCATGAAAAGGCGAGAAGAAGTTACCACGTCACAGCAAACGCACCGCCTACAGTAAGCGTATGAATCCATTCCTTGCAAACTTTACTGTGCGGCATCATCAGACCATAGTCTGTAAAGAAGCGTATGCCATAGCGGGCACGCGCTCGAAACATGAGAGAAAGCCCTGTACCCATACAATAAACGCCACGATGGGGCACGGTCGTTTCCTTAAGGTGTAGCGTGGAAAACTGCGCCCAACCCGCAATCAGTTTGCTGCCGAGAAACCAACGGCGCGATATGGGGCACGACACATAAGGGCCACAGAGAAGAGACACATTGTCGACCGATTTGTCTTCCGCGTTGGTTGAATTGGTAATCAATCGGGTGTTGGAAGCGGCAAAGCGTCCACCCACACCTATATAACGATTAAAGAAATAAGCCCCTTCCAGTCCAGCCGTAGAACCCGAAGAAGTACGAAAAGACAAATCGTTCGACAAATTGTAATGCCCCAACGGCACGTTATGTCCCACATACAGACTGACGAACGAAGGGCGATATTCCCGCGCGAAAGAGTCTACAGGAATTTCATCAACGAGTCCTTTGCCACGGAATATCAAATCGGCCACCCAATAGCCCAGTTCTGTAGACAGGATGCCAACGCCCGCACCTGTCAGCACATCGCTGAGCCAATGTTTGTTGTTGGCCATACGCATGAATCCCGTAGAAGAGGCTGTGGCATAAGCCGCAATGCCCACCCAAGGGCTTTTATAACCATATTCCTTGGTAAGCATCGTAGCGGTCATGAAAGCCGTGGCCGTATGCCCTGACGGGAAAGAATGGTCGTTGGAGCCATCGGGCCGCAATACTGATACGTTGTGCTTCACAGTATTGACCACCGAGGCCATGAGAGCTGCCGCCACCGCATCGCTCACTAACATTCGCGCCCAAGACGAACGTCCTTTCACGCCGAATGCCTTCAATCCAAGCATTACAGCACCGGGCGCATATTGCGTGTAGTCGTCCAAATGAAAGCGGAAGCGAGGCATGTAGTCGTTGCGAAGCTGACGAAAGTGAGTGTCTTCGCGCCCCACAACCATGCCACTAATGAGAAGTGGAAGGCCAACATAAGTAATTTGGCAAAAGCGTGTTTCGGAATATCGGTCAAGTCGTTTGGCGAAAGTGCTGCACGAAACTGCCGCCGAACTGTCCACAACACTTTCGGCGGGAGGAAATACAGGCTGCACAACCAATGTGTCTTGAAGCGAATCAACTTCTTCCCTTGCGGCCTTGCCATATATTGGCACGCAAGCCCAAAACACAATTATATATATAAGAAGGATTCTTGTCATTAGGTCGGATTTGTGCTGGCAAGTGCAAAATTAGGCAATATGCGCACTCCGCCATTCTCCAATACGCACAAATTGAAAAATATTCCGTGCAATACGTACATAAGGATGACATGAAGCAGACGAGAAGCACCATCATTTTATCTCACGCAAGTACCAAAGCAACATAAAAATGCTTTGTATGCCGCAAAACGGGAAGAAACGCATAGAGTTCTCGGATTTAAATTGCTACTTTTGCCATGAAAGGAGCATGTAGCTATACGGAAGGAGCATGAACAAGCCTTAAATTTCACCGTTCCAAGTCGTGTGGTTTTACTGTTATATTGCTTCTTAACTAACCTCACACCTAAGCACACATCCAAACCAATGCACACCATATTTTTAAAGAGAGGCAAGGCAGAAAGCCTCAAGCGTTTCCACCCGTGGGTGTTTTCCGGAGCAATAGCCAGCGCCGACGGGAAGGCAGAAGAAGGCGAGATTGTCCGCGTAGTGAGCCACGAAGGCGAACTGATGGGCTACGGCCACTGCCAAATAGGTTCCATCGCAGTTCGTATGCTCACGTTCAACGACGAACCCATCAACGATTCCTTTTGGCAGAGCCGCTTGGAAGAAGCCTTCCGCCTACGCCGCGCACTTCAGCTCACCGGCCGCAAAGACAACGACATATACCGCCTTGTACACGGAGAAGGCGACCGCTTGCCCGGACTAGTCATCGACGTATACGGTCGCACCGCTGTAATGCAAGCTCATTCCGTAGGCATGCACCTCTGTCGTGAAGCCATTGCCCAAGCACTCGTCAAAGCATCCGATGGCCTTATAGACAACGTCTACTACAAATCGGAAACGACACTTCCCTACAAAGCCGACCTGCACCAGGAAAACGGTTTTCTCATAGGAGACGACGAAGGTAACATAGCCACAGAAAACGGACTCAAGTTCCACATCGACTGGCTCCGCGGTCAGAAGACCGGATTCTTCGTAGACCAACGCGAAAACCGCGCCTTGCTTGAGCACTATGCCAAAGACCGTAACGTGCTCAACATGTTCTGCTACACAGGCGGGTTCAGCGTCTACGCCATGCGCGGCGGCGCCAACTTAGTTCACTCCGTCGATGCCTCGGCCAAAGCTATAGACCTCACGCGCGCCAACGCCGAACTCAATTTTCCCGGCGACACACGCCACGAAGCCTTTGCCGAAGACGCCTTCAAGTTTCTTGAACAAGCGGGAAGCAACTACGACCTCATTGTGCTCGACCCACCAGCTTTTGCCAAGCACAAAGATGCACTGCGCAACGCGCTGAAAGGCTACACACGCCTCAATGCCATCGCGTTCCGCAAGATTCGTCCGGGAGGCATACTCTTCACGTTCAGTTGCTCGCAAGCCGTCAACAAAGACCAGTTCCGCCTTGCCGTATTCACAGCCGCAGCACAAAGCGGACGCCACGTGCGCATCCTTCACCAGCTTCACCAACCCGCAGACCACCCCATTAATATATATCACCCCGAGGGCGAATATCTTAAAGGCCTTGTACTTGAAGTGGAATAGGAACAAGCGAAAATACCCACGCAAAAAAGCGAGAACATTCTCCATGAAACATCGAACTCATCTAACAAATACATTCTAATCGGTATGAAAAGAAACTTACTCTTCGTTTCGCTTCTTGCAGCCGGACTCATCAGCGTAACACCAGCCCTCGCACAGGACCAGACGGTGAAGCTCACCACAGCTAAAGCCGTGGGCGCAACCATCACGCTACAGGTGAATCAAGTAAAAGGCGGAGTAACAGTAGACTGGGGCGACGGAAACGCCGTATTCTACCCCCGTACCTCCGACGACCTGCTCACCCTTACCGGCACACTCAAAGGAAGCACCGTAACCCTCTCTGCAAGCAAGCGACTCAACACGTTGGTTTGCTCCAACAACGAACTCACAAGCATTGACCTCAGTCAAGCCACCCAACTGCTCTCGCTTTACTGCCAGCATAACCAACTCACATCGCTTGACCTCACGGGACTCACTCAGTTGACCGACCTAAATTGCGCCGACAACCAACTGACAAAACTCGAACTCACAGAGAAAAATCTGCCCGCGCTTCAGAATCTCGACATATCCAACAATCAGCTCAAGACGAACACTACTAGCACCAATTCCTCTACTTTTGTTCTCCGCCTTGCCGATTTGCAACACCTCGACATCTCCGGGAATCAGTTCGGCGCCATGAACCTCACGAGCAATACCCAATTAGATATGCTCAACTGCGCCGACAATGCGCTCACGAACAAGTTGAACCTTGCCATGAACGACTCTATTGCTGTGGTCATGGCTCAGAACAACCAGCTTCAAAGCTGCGCGATGCCTTCCAAGGGAGCTACTCGTCTGCGCAAGATGCTTGTTGACACCAACAAACTTTCCACACTCGACCTGGAAAATAGCCTTGTACTCCATACGCTCACTTGCAGCAACAACGAGCTTTGGCAAATAAACCTCCCCGCTGCCACCACGCTCGACATTATGTCATGCGGCGGCAACAAGCTTTCGTTCAGTTCGCTTCCCAGTGCCGCACACAAGCCCACGCACATGTCCTACACCCCGCAGGACGAAAACCTCGACATCACCGCTTACCTCAAAAGCGACGACAAAGGATACTACGTGCAGCAATGTCCTGAATGGGCCAGCCGACTGAAAAGCGACTACCAGCTCAATCTCCACGACTTTGCGCTCGATCCCGACGGCAAGCGTACCATCACCATCACATGGTACGGACGCTCTGGTGAAGGAGAAGTACAAGCCATGACGAAAGCTAGCGCCAGCAATACTTCCGGCGACGTATTTGCCACAACGAGCAACAGCACATACGGAACGTATTCCTTCATGAATCCGTTCGACGAAGCCTATTGCACACTGACGTGTACCACCTATCCCGAACTTGAGTACAGGTCCACCACTTTCCGAGTGAAAGGACAGAACGATGGCATATCGCAAGTCACCAACACAGCTTCCACACTCCACGTAGAAGCCCGCCAAGGACTGCTCATACTCTCTGCCGCAAGCAACACTACTGCAAAAGTTTACACAGTTTCCGGCAAACTGGTATGGCAAGGCACCGTCCTCGCTGGAACTCCCGTACAAGTTCAACTTCCTGCCGGAGTCTACGTAGCAGGCGGCCAGAAAGTAGTACTCTAACGTCATCCTACACCTTAAACAAGCATTCAAATGAACCACTTGAAATACATTCTGGGGTGTGCAAGCATCGCCGTAGCCGGACTCACTTTTGAACCGCTCATGGCACAAAGCACACAATCATCAGATGACTTCCCCAGCATCATAGCTCCAACGAAACAAACGGTAAGCTACCGCGAACGCACACTTTGCTTTGACATCACAGCAAACGTATCCTTCACGGCTACGTCCTCAGCCGATTGGGCTACCGTTCGCCAAGGCCAAGACGGTGCAGTTTATATTCACCTCAAGTCAAACCCCGATGCCACTTCGCGCCAAGCTGTTATCACGTTTGCCAACACCGACAACGGCCTCAGCGAAAAGCTTACCATCACGCAGAGCCGTAACGAACTGGCTCCCGAAATAGAAAGCGACACACAGGTTAAGCCGTCTTCTGCCCAAGCCAACAAATATCAAAGCGGCGAAGGCATAGAACGCACCTACGACAACAACCTCAGCACACTTTTCCACTCACCCTATACGGGCTACGAAGTGAGCGAGAAAAACCCCATCACGCTGACATACAACTTCAGCAGCGCCAAGCACATCGACTATATCAACTACATCACCCGCTCATCCGGCAACACGAACGGTAACTTCAAGGAGATTGAAGTCTATGCAAAATACGGCGACGACTCTTCTCTGCGTCTCATAGGCTCTGCCGACTTCGGCGGAACTGCAGGCGAACACCGCTACAGCCTTACGGACAACGGCCTTGACAACGTGAAGCAAATACAAATAAAAGTGCTTTCCGGTGCAGGTAATTGGGCCTCATGTGCAGAAATGCAGTTCTGCATAAGAGGACAAAAGAGTGACGTCGGCGTGTTCACCGATGCTTCTTACTCCGCCCTCAAAGAAGCAACGACGCAAGCCGACATTGATGCCATTGACGACGACTTCACAGCACAACTTGCGCAACAACTCTTCGACAAAACCTATTCTACGGATTACCGCGTGGCTGAATACGACGCCAAGCTCGATCCCACTGTGCAGTCAGACCTTTGGAATGCGCCGGGCAAGCTATACGACCAGGCACACGGTGTGACTGGCATCAACATTACCAAAGGCAAACATACCATTGCCGTAAGCGGTCTGCCTAGCAACGATGCTAGCGTGAACTTGCAAGTAATAGCGTGGTACGTGGGCAAATATGGTTCAAACTTCGACGGAGGAAATCCTGCCGAATACAGTTTCACTCTCCGCAACGGCCTCAACACAATCAACTACGAAGGCGACTATGACGGTTTGGCCTATGTGGCTTACTATGCCAATGCAAATCCCGAGCTCCAGCCCAAAATTAAGGTTCACTTCATCAATGGTCAAGTCAACGGTTACCTATCTCTCGACAAGACCAACGATCAGATGCACGAAATTTGCAAGAACGCTCCGAACTTCTGCCTTGACGTTGTCGGCACGAACGTTCACTCCGTTTGGACTTCCAAGGGTGCCGTCAACCCCAGCAACAACTCCCGCGTTTCGCAAGGACTTTATGGCAACTGCGTAGCAGTGGACGGCACGTCGCTCGGCTATCGCCAGTTCATCCACGTGCTCGACTCGCTCGTCATTTGGGAACACGAACTGCTCGGTCTGCACAAATACAACCGAACACCCGACAACCGCACAATGGCTTACGTCAACTTCACCTACTACATGTTCCAAGGTGGACGCGGCGTATCGTTCCACGTAGACCAAGAGCCCCGCGTGCTCAGTTGCAAGAAGCTCATCACCTCTGACGACGACGCAATATGGGGACTCTCCCATGAATGGGGCCATCAACACCAGATGCAGCCCTACTTCTGCTGGGCCGGTATGGGAGAAGTGACTAACAACATGAACTCCTACTACAACATTATGCGCATGGGCTACCGCTCTTCCGACAAGATTAACCAGTGGACGCCCGCCCGCAAGCACTTCATCAAGGCCGACTATTCCGACATTGAAGCGAGCTACAAGGGTTCAAGCGCCAAGGGTTCCCGCAATAGCAACATGCGTTACCGCGCCTACACCGAGCGTTCTTCTCTCAGCCACGAGTCGCTCCGTAAATTCTGCGAAACAATGGTCGACTCCACCATCACTGATTATGCAACCGACCCAACACATGCTCTTGCGCTCAACGAAGTGGGTGTTGGCGAAACGCTTTGCCCATTCATCAAGCTCTACTCCTACTTCACCACCAACGGCAAACCTGACTTCGCACCGGACTGGTACGAATCGCTTCGCCAGAACGACGACGAGAATGGTTCTCAAGTAGAGAAGCAAGGTGCCGCCGACAAATACGAAATTCTTGCTTCCGTGCAGAACAACAACAAGAACAGCAAGTACAAAACGTTCCTGTCACTCTATCCAAACTCTGTATGGAACACGAAGAAGTACGTTGACGCCAATAGCACACGTTGGGAAAACTCCATTCCTTATGTTTTGAACTACATCCGCAAGACCTCCCGCCTTTCCGGCTACAACCTCTTGCCTTACTTTGAGCGTTGGGGATTTGTCCGCCAAGTTGCCCTCTGCATCGGTGACTACGGCAACAAGTGGTTCATTCTTACTCCCGAGATGTACAATGAATTCAAGGAAGACATGGATGCCCTCGTTACGAGTGGCGAACTTAAGGAAATGCCGGACGGCATGGTAGAAGATATCTCCAACTGCCCCGAAATGTTCCAGACTCGCCCGACATTTGAGAACTAAGTCCTTGCAGACTTATTCCATATATTAGCGAAACCGCCGCAGGAATTTCTGATTCCCTGCGGCGGTTCTGCATAATGGCTCATACAAACATCCAAAAAGACGAAGGACTGATCTAGCTTCAGTCTTATTCATCCCCAAAATCACGCTATCAAGGCTGAATGTAACTGCTTAGTGAATATTCAATACCGAAAAACTTTCTAATCGTCTTCGTTCTTCACGAGCCTTGCACTATCTTTGCATAAAATAGGCTTCGGCTCAGCAATCTGAGCAAGCTCATTGCGTTCGCCTCGCACTATTTTTGCATAAAATAGGCTTCGGCTCAGCAATCTGAGCAAGCTCATTGCGTTCGCCTCGCACTATTTTTGCATAAAATAGGCTTCGGCTCAGCAATCTGAGCAAGCTCATTGCGTTCGCCTCGCACTATTTTTGCATAAAATAGGCTTCGGCTCAGCAATCTGAGCAAGCTCATTGCGTTCGCCTCGCACTATTTTTGCATAAAATAGGCATCAGCCTAACAACATGTTTAAAGGAATTCTGATGAAACCCATATTTATAGCTGGCCCATGCGTCATTGAATCTGCCGAATTGCTCGACATCGTTGCGGCAGAACTCGTCAAAATAAAAGATGCGACAGGCATTGAAATCTATTTCAAGGCATCGTTTGACAAAGCCAACCGAACTTCCATCCATTCTTTCCGTGGTCCCGGACTTGAGAAGGGACTACAAATGCTTGCCGACGTAAAGGCCAAATACGCGCTGCCTTTGCTCACCGACATCCACGAAAGCTATCAGGCTAAGGCTGCAGGCGAGGTGGTCGACGTGCTTCAAATTCCAGCTTTCCTTTGCCGCCAGACGGATTTGCTGGTAGAAGCAGCCAAAACGGGACGTACGGTTAACATCAAGAAAGCACAATTTCTTTCTGGCGACGACATGCGTTACCCCGTAGAGAAATGCCGCGAGGCCGGAGCCAAGACTGTGTGGCTTACGGAGCGCGGAAACATCTACGGCTACAATAACCTTGTTGTGGACTTCCGCAACATCCCGCTTATGAAGCAATATGCTGACCGCGTCATTATGGACTGCACCCACTCCGTACAGCGCCCCGGTGGCTCAAACGGCACGACGGGTGGCGACCGTCAGTATGTGCCGCAAATGGCCAAGGCTGCAAAAGTGTTCGGTGCCGACGGCTATTTCTTTGAAACGCACCCCGACCCTGAAAAGGCGTTGAGCGACGGACCGAACATGCTTTATCTCAAAGATTTTGCCGAAGTCGTAAAAGACTTGTTAAAGAACTGACAACGAAATCACAATATCATGAGTAAATGGACTGAAGTTGCAGAGAAATGTCTGCGCGACGAAGCGCAAGCCCTGCTTGAAATGATACCTCACATTGACGGCGAATTCGACAAGACCGTCGACCTCATTCTCCACTGTACGGGCAAACTAATTGTCTCGGGCGTTGGAAAGAGCGGACACATCGGTGCAAAGATTGCAGCCACGCTTTCTTCCACGGGCACACCAAGTTTTTTCATCAATCCGCTCGATGCGTTCCACGGCGACCTTGGCGTCATACAGAACGACGACGTGGTGCTTGCCATCTCTAATTCTGGACAAACGGACGAACTTCTCCGTTTTCTTCCCTACTTGCTTGAACGGAAAATCCCCGTCATCGGCATGAGCGGAAATCCGAAATCGCTTCTTGCACAGTATGCCACAGCTCACCTCAACGTTGCTGTAAGCCACGAGGCGTGTCCGCTTGGCCTAGCCCCCACATCGTCTACCACCGCCACGCTAGCTATGGGCGACGCCTTGGCTTGCGCGCTGATGGAAGCGCGCCACTTCAAAGCCTCCGACTTTGCTCAGTACCATCCGGGCGGCAGTTTGGGAAAACGTCTCCTGACTCGCGCTCGCGACGTGATGCGTACGGAAGACCTCCCCGTCATCCCGCCCACGATGAAACTGGGCGAAGCTGTCATCCACATGAGTAACGGTCGCCTAGGCCTATGCGTGGCAGAAGAGGACGGAAAGGTTGTTGGCATCATCACAGACGGTGACATACGCCGTGCCATGGAGAACTCGCAAAGCAGCTTCTTCTCGCTGACCGTGGCCGACATCATGACCCGCGAACCAAAGGTCGTTACACCCGAAACGAAGATTACACAAATCGACGCCATTCTTCACCACAACAAAATACATTCCGTGCTTGTCATCGATGCCGAGCGCCGTCTTTTGGGTGTGGTAGACTCCTTCAGCACCATGTTCTGATTCTGCAACGAGTCGCAAAATCCAGTAACCCCATTTCCAAGAAACGAGGCGGTCCGGCGGAGCACATTCCGTACGGAGTCACCTCGTTTTTTTGCCAAAGAAGCGTTCACGCCTGAGGTTCCTCACCAAGCCTTCGGAACTGCAGGTTGAACCTTGTCCTCCTCCGTCGCAAAAAGAGCGGCGGCCGCGTTCTCTACGCCCCAACCCCACTCAAGATGAAGCACCGATTCACACTGATAATATTGTTAAGCGCATTGATGACCATACCCGCCCTTGCAGCATGGAGCCCCCACTGCAGCAACACCACGAGCTGCGACTCCGACATCGTGAATTTCCTTCATGATGAATATGGTGTGAAATTCACCACAAACAATAGCGTGGTGATATTCAAGAACGGACGCGAAAAGTTTGCCGACCTTTTTCCGGCGATAGAAGCCGCCAAGGAAAGCGTCCACCTTGAATATTTCAATTTCCGCAACGATTCCATTTCGCGCGAGCTTTTCGCCATTCTTGTTCGCAAGGCTGCAGAGGGCGTGAAAGTGCGCGTGTTGTTCGACGGCTTTGGCAACAGTTCGAACAACCGTCCGTTGCGCGCCTGGCACCTCGACAGTCTGCGTGCAAGAGGAATAGAGATTTATGAGTTCGATCCCTTGCGCTTTCCCTGGGTGAACCATGTGATGCACCGCGACCACCGCAAGATTGCCGTCATTGACGGACTTGTGGCCTACACTGGAGGCATGAACGTTGCGGACTACTACATCACGGGCAAGCCCGAATTTGGTGAGTGGCGCGACATCCATGCACGTGTAGAGGGCGATGCCGTGGCAAGTTTGCAGAAAGTCTTCATTGACTTTTGGAACCAAACGACGCATCAGAACATCCATGGCACACAGTACTATCCTGGCGAGCGCAAGAGCGAGGAAATCTCCGCCGGCCTCAAGCCCGACACGTCGCCGACCGCTGGAAAGAAACGGATTGGCGTTGTAAACCGCGATCCCTACACCTCTCCGCAAATTATCCACGACACTTTTGTACAGGCACTTCGTGGAGCCCAAAAACGCGTGCTCATCATCAATCCTTACTTCACCCTCTGTCGCCACATCAAGCGTGCGCTGCGCGAAGCCGCCGAGCGCGGTGTGGACGTGCAGGTGATGGTTTCGGCCAAGAGCGACATCTCCATCACGCCCCGCGTGGTGGAGTACAACGTGCACCAACTTATGAAACACGGCGTGAAGGTCTATTTCTTTGAGGGCGGTTTCCACCACAGTAAAATAATGATGGTAGATGGTGTGTACTCGTTCTTCGGCTCGGCGAACCTCAACAGCCGCAGCCTTTCGTTCGACTACGAGTGCAACCTCCTTGTGGACGACGAGGCAACTACCGCACAACTTGAAGAAATCTTCATCAACGACCGCGACACCCGCTGCTTCCGCCTCACTCCTGAGACATGGAAAAAGTTTGGCCGTTGGAAGCATTTCAAAGGTTGGCTCTTCCACTTCCTCACCCCCTTCGTTCGTGAAGAGCACCCCATCCACAAATTGCGTCCCTTGAAGTTTACAGACAAAAACAAGACGAACCCTTATGCGTGAAACAAAGTTTACCGTCCTTAAGGCACTAGCCATCATTCTCGTGGTCTTCTCTCACGCAGGTGTGCCCGGATGGCTCAACCACTTTTTGTTCATTTTCCACGTGCCTGCCTTCTTTCTTTGTGCGGGTTACTTTTTCCACACAAAATATGCCACAGACGAACGCACATTCGTTGTTCATCGCATAAAAGGCCTTTACTGGCCGTTCGTGCGCTGGAGCGTGTTTTTCCTTGTTGTGCACAACCTCCTATTTCATTTGGGCATACTCAGCGAAACGTATGGAGGGCCAGACGGAGGAGTGCTCCACCCCTACTCTTGGAGCCAGTTCGGCCAGCACCTTTGGAGCATCGTGGTGAACATGTCGGGCTACGACGCATTTCTCTGCGGTACTTTCTGGTTTTTCCGCGCACTCTTTCTTGCTAGCTTGGCTTACCTTGTGCTTTTCAAACTTTTCGGCAAATCGGAACGGCTGCGGGGCAACAAACAACGCGGTTGGGCTGTGCTGCTCTTCGTTTCCGTGTTGCTATTGTGGAAAGAAAGTTGCGGACTGAAGGTCACGGGCGTTTCGGGAGGCGGCTATCGTGAACTGATGGGCCTTTGGTTCATGGCGGCAGGCTTTCTTCTGCGCCAATACGACGTTTGTGCGAAACTCACGTGGAAACTTGCTCTTCCCTCGTTGCTTGTATTTCTTGCGTTCGGCATTTGGTGGCCATCGCTGATGGAGATTAACCCCAGCATGGAGCGTTTCCTGCGCCTTCCCCTTCCCGCTGTGGCAAGTTTTCTCTGCATGCTCTACGCTTCCACGTTCATCGACAGCAAGACGCGCTACGTGAAGCGTGCCCTCGTATACGTCGGCGACCGCACGCTCTACATCTTTGCCTTTCACTTCGTTGCCTTCAAACTGGTAAGCGCCATAAAGGTGGCATACTATGGTTTGCCGTGGGAAGCCATCGGCGGACACCCCTATGTGCAGGAACCTGCGAACAACGCGCTCTTCGTTCTGCTCTACGCGCTTGCAGGCGTGGGCTTACCGCTGCTTTGGCTTTCAGGCTACAACCGCATTTCGTCCCACGTGACCATTACGGAGAAGCAGTTCCTGTCCCTTTTGATGCAAGGCATACTGCGCCTTTGCCATTGGGTGTGCCTCGGCGGCCACACGCTATGGCTCGTGACGAAAGGACTTTGGCGTTCCATCGTCGACGGAGTGAAAGCCATCATAGCAGCCTCTAGCACGAAGGAAGAATAAGCCACTCTTCAAGACAGACATATCCTAATGGTTATCACACACGCGAGGGCGGGAACAAAGTGTTCCCGCCCTCGCGTGCATTATAACTTTAATTGAAAAGCGAACGACATCGGAAGTTTGCCGCCGTGGGGTTCAGCCCTCTTTCGAAAGTTTTTCCCAAAAAGCATCCAGGTCGTCGTCGAGTCCTTCAAGGAACTCTCCGCTGATGACCACCGTTTCGTCGTCGACCAGATAGAGGTCGGCCACCGTTTCGCGGTCATCGCCCAAAAGGACATAGGAATAAGGCTTAAGGACGTTCACGTTTTCCGTCACGTCACGTATGTTGCGAATGGCCCGCTTAAGCACGGGTTGTACCTCGGTGTAGAAGTTCTCGTCGCTGTTGCCAATCCACTCCTCCACCACGCAGCGCGTGAGCTCATTGTCGTCGTCGTCAAAAACGAGGAGTTCTCCGCTCTCTTGTTTCACCTGGAGAAGAATGTCGGTAAGGGGCGGACAGTCCACATCCGCCGGAAATTTTGATGCAGCCTTGCGCAGTGCGCGCTCTATCTGCTGAAATGTCTGTTCTGAAACGTTCATGGCAGTAAGAATTTGGAACAAATGTACCACTTTTTTGCATTGGCCGCCCGCAAGGCACACGTTTATTTGTACTTTTGGGGCACAATAGCAAACCTTGTCCCCCTAGAACCGCATGAAAAAAACTCTCCTCACCGTTTTTCTCGCCCTTTCCTCCAGTTTTCTACCGTCTGGCCTCTCTGCGCAGACACTCCTCCCCCTCCCGCAGCACGCCACGTTCGACAAAGGCAGTTTTGCCCTTTCCACTCCATATTATATATATAATAAGGTAGGGGCTGAAGCCGACAACGTCTACACCCACGCGCTTCTCCAAACCACCAATGGCGGCAACGCTGGCAAACGCGCCCTCGTCTTCAGCCACCCGACGGAGAAAGAAAGCACCAACCCCGAAGCCTACCGCCTCCACGTAACGTCCGACACTGTGGCCGTGTATGCCTCCACTGCCGAGGGTTTCCTTCGTGCCGGCCAGACACTAGCGCAACTCACCACGAAGGGAAAAATCTCCGCTGCAGACATTACCGACTCGTCGGCCTACGCTTGGCGCGGCGTGATGATCGACGTGTCGCGCCACTTTTTCCCCATATCCTTCCTTCGCAAACAAGTGGATGTGCTGGCACGCTACAAGATAAACCGCCTTCACCTTCACCTGACCGATGCCGCTGGTTGGCGCATGGAAATAAAGCGCTATCCGCGCCTCACCAGTTTCGCCGCATGGCGCACCGATGCTTCGTGGAAGACATGGTGGAACGACGGTAAGCGCCACTACGCCACGGCCGACTCTGCTGGTGCCTACGGCGGCTTCTACACACAAGACGAACTGCGCAGTCTGGTCCGCTACGCCGCCGAACGCGGCATCACCATCGTGCCGGAAATTGAGATGCCCGCCCACTCCGAAGAAGTGCTCACGGCCTATCCCGAACTCTCCTGCACCCACGAACCCTACCGCCAAGCCGACTTTTGTCCCGGCAGCGTGGCCACTTACGACTTTCTGGAAAACGTGCTCCGCGAAGTGATGGACGTGTTCCCCTCTAAGGAAATACACGTAGGCGGCGACGAGGCTGGAAAAGCATCGTGGGGCAACTGCCCGCTCTGTCGCCACAAGATGGAGGAACTCGGGTTGAAAAGCGTGGACGGACTGCAAGCACACCTCATCTCCCACATGGGCCGTTTCCTTGAAGCGCACGGTCGTAGCCTTGTGGGGTGGGACGAAATTACGGACAGCAATCTTCCCTCCCAAACGACCGTCATGGTGTGGCGCGGCACAGAGAAAGCCGGCGAAGCCATACGCCACGGCTACGACGTGGTGCTCTCGCCCGGCGCCTATTGTTATCTCGACAGCTACCAAGACGCACCGCCCACACAGCCGGAAGCCATAGGCGGTTACCTCACGCTAGAGAAGGTCTACAGCTACGCCCCCGGTGCCGACCTCACGGCCGAAGAGCGCACCCACATCAAAGGCGTGCAGGGCAATCTGTGGACAGAATACGTGCCCACTGCCTCCCATGCCGAATATATGCTCTACCCCCGCGCCCTCGCCCTTGCCGAGACCGGATGGAACGGCACGGCGAAGAAGGACTTTGCCGACTTCCACCGCCGCGCCGTAGCCGAAACGAAGTGGCTGCGTAGCGAAGCTTCGGTCAATGCCTTCGACCTGACGCGCGAAAAGGGCGAGCGCAACGAACGTGCCGTCCCGGTGAAGCATAAGGCGCTCGGGGCGAAAGTGACATACAACCTACCCTACCACGACTACTATCCCGCCGCAGGCGAAGGCTCACTCACCGACGGACTTCGCGGCGGCTGGGCCAACAACGACGGACGCTGGCAAGGATTCATCAGCGGCAAGCGCTTCGACGTGACGCTCGACCTTGGCAAAACTACGCAAGTGAGCCAAGTGAGCACCGACTTCATGCAAGCTTGCGGCCCGGAGATTTTCTACCCCTCAGCCTACATCGTAAGCCTCAGCACCGACGGCGAGCACTTCACCGAAGTGTGTCGACAAACGTTCAAGTCGGAAAAGACCATACAACCCGACGTACAGACTTACTTCTGGAAAGGACGCTCCACCGCTGCGCGCTACGTCCGCGTGCAAGCTCTCCCATCGGCCTTCGGCGGCTGGATTTTTGCAGACGAAGTTGTTGTCAGATAAAGCCGGCCTCGCTCTACGCATGCCCCGTCAGCCGCCTTGCTCAACCTTGCAAGGGGGCCGACGGGGCATCTTTTTTGCGCACAAGGCTATCTCAAACGTTTTTTATGGCTGAAATAGGAAAAAGCACGGCATTCCGGAAAAATTCCAAGGCTTGAAATTAAAATTCCAAGGCTTGAAATTAAAATTCCAAGGCTTGGAATTTTAGTTTCAAATGAGGGGACTCATTTTGAAACTGCACATCATTGATAATCAACGCGTTACAAAAATCACGCAAAAAGACGTCCAAAACACGGCTTCATAGGCCGTCAAAATCACCGCCAAGACCATCTTCCATGAAAGCATTTCCACGAAAATTCGCCACACTTTACGTTGCCCGACCACAAGAAAGCAACACAGAAAACCTGCTCTGAAAGAAAAATATGCAGCGCACCATGCGGTACATCCGCAGAAAATCGTAATTTTGCATCCGATTTGTCCCTACGGAGGCTCCAAGCCTTACGTGTGATGGCGAATTAAGCGAGAGAAAGCCGCTTTGAGCAACGCCGTAAAAAGCAATGCCACAACGTGGCCGACACTTAATTTAGAGTAACACAACTAAAAATTCCAACAAACAACAATGAAGCAGATTGCAATCAACGGTACTTCACGTACCGAGCTCGGCAAGAAAGCCACAAAGGAAATCCGCAAGGCCGGTAACGTGCCCTGCGTCATCTACGGAGAGAAGAAGGACGAAAATGGCGCCCCCGTAGCCGTTCACTTCACCGTAAGCGAAAAGGAAATCAACAAGCTTATCTACACTCCCCACATCTACCTCGTAGACATCACCATCGATGGTGTTGACCACAAGGCAGTCCTCAAGGAAGTACAGTTCCACCCCGTAAAAGACAACGTGCTCCACGTTGACTTCTACGAAGTACACGCAGAGAAGCCCATCGTAATGGGTGTGCCCGTAGTAGCTAAGGGTCTTGCAGAAGGTGTACGCGCCGGTGGTCGCTTGATGATGATGATTCGCAAGCTCCAGGTACGCGCCCTCTACAGCGCAATCCCCGAAAAGCTCGAAGTAGACGTAACGAGCCTCGCACTCGGCAAGAGCATCAAGGCTGGTCAGCTCAGCTTCGACGGCCTCGAAATGGTAACTCCCAAGGAAGTTATCGTTTGCACCGTCAAGATGACCCGTGCCGCTGCCGGTGCTGCTGCAGCAGCTGCCAAGGCCGCTCAAGCATAAACTTTCTGACACATACACTCCGCACCACACACCGTGCGGAAAGTGCATAAAGTAGCCTATGAGGTTATGCCACAAATCGTGTAAACTTCAGTAGCCGAACACGCTTCGCTCTGAGACAACACGCAATGGCATAACCTCATAATTTATAGGGTAACGACACAACACGCCCCATCATCCCCTCACAGTCAACCTCATGAACTATCTCATAGTAGGTCTCGGCAACATCGGCGACGAATATGCCAAGACACGCCACAACATAGGTTTTCGCGTAGTCGACACGCTCGCGCGCGAAGGCGGTGTAGAGTTTGAAGACAAGCGCTACGGCTTCGTAGCCACACTCAAGGTAAAAAACCAAACGCTCACCTTGCTTAAACCGTCCACCTACATGAACCTCTCGGGCAATGCCGTGCGCTACTGGATGAACGAAAAAAAGATTCCCGTAGAACGTCTGCTCGTCGTCGTGGACGACCTCGCGCTCCCCTTCGGACACCTCCGCATGAAGCCCTCAGGCAGCGAAGCCGGCCACAACGGCCTTAAGCACATCACCTCCGTGCTCGGTTCGCAAAAATACGCCCGTCTGCGCTTCGGCATAGGCAACGACTTTCCCCGTGGCGGCCAAGTGGACTATGTGCTTGGCGAATTTGGCGAAGAAGACCTCCTCACCATGGACGAACGACTCAAGGCTGCAGCCGAAGCCGTCAAGACCTTCTGCTTGGCCGGCATCAACGTGGCCATGAACCAGTACAACAATAAATAACTCCGTATGGAAGCACGTTTGGACAAATGGCTCTGGGCCGCACGCATCTACAAAACGCGCACCTTGGCAGCCGACGCCTGCAAGAACGGACGCATATGCATCAACGGCGCACAGGCCAAACCCTCACGCACCGTAAAAGACGGCGATGAAGTCAGTGTCAAGAAGTCGCCCATCACCTACACCTTTCGGGTCAAGCAAGCCATAGAAAAGCGTGTAGGCGCACGCTTGTTGCCCGAAATCCTTGACAACATCACCACGCCCGAACAGTACGAACTGCTCGAAATGAGCCGTATCAGCGGATTCGTCGATCGCGCTCGCGGCACCGGACGCCCCACGAAGAAAGACCGCCGCGCACTCGACGACTTCACCGGCGAAGTGCCCGAATTCTTCCCCGACGACCCCTTCGACCTCGACGATTAAGCCACACTCTTCCCGTATTCTCAACTCATTCCCCTCATGCAAACACCCCAATGGGCACCTGTCGTTGTGCTGGTCGATGCCGACTATCTCGGCCAAGTCGCCACAGATCTCGCAGCCCACTTCTCCTCCCGCATAGGGCGCACTTTGCCGCAAGCCGACCTCTGCCGTTGGCTCAACTGCATAGCCCTCGACAGCGGCATCGCTCCCGGAGCAAACCGCATCCAAGCAGTGTTCATCCACAAAAAGGAAAGCCAGAACCTTTCCGGCTTCACCCCCTCCAACTATGCCTCCGCGCTCAACGCACAAGCCTTCAAGGACCACATAGCCGAGTTTGAACTCCTCGCCTACCCCGTAGAAGACATCGTGTCGTTCCACGACTTCTTCGTCCAGTCGTTTGCCACCGTGGCCGATGCCAAAGAAGCCAAACGCGTAATAGCCATAGCCGACGCCGCAACCTTCGGAGAAGACATTAAGCGCATCTGCGCCGACACCGACGGAAAGCAATTCACCGTATTCTCCATGCAGCCTCTTGAAGCAAAGGACATCAATGTCCAAATTCTTGGATACTCGCTCCTTTCCGCACTCGGCATCAAAGCCAACGAGCTGAAATAAAAACGCACCCCAAGTTTGCACCGCTAAAAGCTTTGCCTTAACTTTGTGCAGAACTTTTCAGACGGCGGGAGCCAATAAAAGCCCCATCCGCTGTCACTCCTCATTTTTTTTGCAAAAACATCATGGACAACGCAAACCTCCAACGCATAAAGCAACGCTACGGCGTGGTCGGCAACTGCGAAGCGCTCAACCGTGCACTCGAAATAGCCCTCAAAATCGCCCCCGTGGACCTTTCCGTACTCGTCACAGGAGAGAACGGCGTAGGTAAGGAAGTGTTTCCACGCATCATACACGACCACAGCTTAAGGAAAAACAAAAAATACTTTGCCGTCAACTGCGGCGCCATCCCCGAAGGCACCATCGACTCCGAACTTTTCGGTCACGAGAAAGGAGCCTTCACCGGTGCGGTAGAACAGCGCGAAGGCTACTTTGCTGCGGCCAACGGCGGTACGCTCTTCCTCGACGAAGTGGGCGAACTCCCCATGCAAACCCAGGCACGCCTGCTGCGTGTGCTCGAAACGGGCGAATACATCCGCGTAGGCTCAAGCGAAGTGCGCAAAACAGACGTACGCATCGTGGCAGCCACAAACGTCAACATGGACAAAGCCATCACTGACGGGAAGTTCCGCCAAGACCTCTACTACCGCCTCAACACCATCAACATAAGCATTCCCGCACTGCGTGAACGCGGCACCGATGCCTCGCTTCTCTTCCGCAAATTCGCACTCGACATGAGCGAAAAGTACAAAATGCCGCCCATCCGGCTCGACGAAGCAGCACAGCAGATGCTTCTCGCTTATTCCTGGCCCGGCAACGTACGTCAGCTCAAAAACTTGGCGGAAAACATGAGTGTCACCTCCGAAGAACGGCAGATTACAGCCGAAATTCTCAGCCGTTATCTCCCCAAAGAGTCAAAAGGCACACAACTCATGACCGTGGGCGACAACCACGAAAGCCACACCTTCGAAAACGAGCGCGAAATTCTCTACCAAATACTCTTTGACCTCCGACGCGACGTCACCGAGCTCAAGCGCATCGTACGCGAGCAGCAAAAAGAGCTCAACACAGAGCACAGCGGCATGGCCCAGCAAAAAGGACTCACCGTGTTCAAGGACAACACGCCGCACACCGCCAGCCCGCAACTCCTCCCAAAAGACGACGAGCAACTTTCCCTTTGGGAAGAAATCAACGACGAAGACGCCCCCACCCTCCCATCACGCGAAACAGCGAACCCAACAAGCACTGTGGCCCAAGTGGCAAAACCAGCCGTACAGTCGCTCGACCAACTCGAGCGCGGCCTCATTCAGCAAGCCCTTCGCGAAAACAACGGACGGCGTAAAGCGGCCGCAGAACAACTCGGCATATCAGAGCGCACCCTCTACCGCAAAATAAAAGAATACGGACTGGAATAATCCCCCCGGCTTCACACGCCCAACCACCCGCCACCCATCCTCTTGCATCATAATGAAACGACACCTCCTAGCCCTTATACCCGCACTACTTCTGCTCGCACTCACAGCATGCAGCATCAGTTACAAATTTACGGGCACAAGCATCAACTACGATCTGATAAAGAGCATTCAGATAGACAAAATAGCCAACCGCGCCCCATACGGATGGGCACCGATGGAAGCCATGTTCAACAATTCGTTGCAAGACAAATATGCCAACCAAACGCGGCTCAAAATAGTGAAGCGTAACGGCGACCTCCACATAGCCGGAGAAATCACGGGCTACGACCAGTACAACAAAGCCGTATCGGCCGACGGTTACTCCTCACAAGTGCAGCTGCGAATGACGGTCAACATACGCTTCAACAACTCCAAGACCAACGAAAGCTGGGAAAAGCAATTCACCGCCACCACGCAATACAACTCAAACCTCCAGCTCTCTGCCGTACAAGAGCAACTCGTCACCGAAATGACAAACGACCTCTGCGACCAAATCTTCAACGCCACCGTAGCCGACTGGTAAGCAACAGGTAAGCACAGGAAACAAAAATTCTAACCCCACATTCTCCCAAGCAATGCCTGCAATTGCCGAACTCATAGCCCACCCCGAACGCCTTGGAAAGGACACACTCTACGGACTCCGCGAAACCGTAGCAAAATATCCTTACTACCAAACAGCAAGGCTCCTGTTCCTGCAAAATCTCTTTCTTCTGCACGACGCTTCGTTCGGAGAAGAACTTCGCAAGGCTGCACTCTACATCCCCGACCGCCGCAAACTCTTCCGAATGGTCGAAGGCGAAAACTACGACATCAAACCCTCGCCCATCCACCGCGAGCCTGCCCCCCATCCCACTGGCGACCGCACACAAACACTCATCGACGACTTCCTCAGCACGACAGAAGAAACCGCCACGCCAAAGGGCAAGAAACTCACCATAGCCGACGCAACAACCGACTACGCGGCCTATCTTCTGCAACTCGACGATGCCGAGCCTGAACCATCCGCCGAACAAGCCCCCACTCAGTCCAACCGTAGCGACACACTCATTGACGACTTCATAGAAAACAAGCCCGAGCGCATACAACTGAAAGAAACACCAGAATATGTGCCCGAAATTGCCGACGAGAACAGCGACACTGCCGACACCTCCGACGAAGGCTATCTCACCATGACGCTAGCCAAAATCTACATCAAACAGCAACGCTACGAGAAGGCCCTTGAAATAATGCGCAAAGTAAACTTGAATAATCCAAAAAAAAGTAGTTACTTTGCAGACCAGATTCGTTTCTTGCAGAAACTGATAATAAACAAAAATCACAATAAACAATAAGCAAATGTATACAGTACTCGTTATCTTGGCTGTCATCGTAGCAGTTCTGCTCACGTTCATCGTACTCATCCAAGAGTCAAAAGGCGGTGGCTTGGCCTCAAACTTTGCCGCATCAAACCAAATCATGGGCGTACGCAAAACTACCGACGTAGTGGAGAAAGCCACATGGACGCTTGCTGCAGTACTCGTGGTGCTCGCCGTAGCCACCATATTCTTTGCGCCTCGCGCACAGGACGTTGACTCCGTTGTGACAACGGCACAGCCCGAAGCACAGACACCCGCTCCCGCAGCGCCGGCCGCATCGTCCACTCCTGCAGCTCCTGCTGCAACCAAATAAAAGAGAGGACGCAAGCCATAAAGTCTTTATCTTAGAAATCAAGGAATCAGTAAAAGAGTGAACCGTACGTTCTTGGCATCCCGTCAAGCAACTACAGTTCACTCTTCTTTTTAGTATAAATCTAAAGATTTCCTTTCCCCATGCACATCCTCACACGCATTTACTTCGGCCTATATCTTCTCCTCTTCTTTGGAACGGCGCAAGAAGACACGCTACATTTCCTTGAACGCCAAATAATAGGAACACAAGTTCCCCACACACCATGGCTCTTGGCCATCGTGCTCACTGCCGTATGCCTTTGCCTTGTCAGCATATTGCACCGGGCCTTCTGCAAATTATGCCACGCTCAAACTCCCATCCCCGCATACTTCGCCACGGGATGGTTAGCCACAATACTCGTCAGCATACCTTTTGCCTCGTGCTTTCACCTGGCCACGCAGACCCTTGCAGCCATCGTGCTTTGTGCAGCGTGCTTATACCTAAACCGCCGTTGGGCACATGCAGCAAAGAATACAGATACATGGCACAAAGCCATGATTCACAGCGTGTTTCTATTGTTCCTCAGCATCTACACAGGCATAGGCGCAGCAGCAACCGATTTAGATCATTACGAGATGCAGACGTCTCAGCTGTTGGTTGCCGAAAAGTTCAAGGAAGTCAGACACATTGGAGAAAAATCCCTTGAAACCACTCCACGCCTTATCGCCATGCGCAGCTATGCCATGGCCACAGCCCCAGGACTGCTCGGCGAACGTTTCTTTGACCAGCCTCTCACCCCGTCCACTAACGCCACTAGTCTTCTGATTCCGCAAGACAGTCGGCAAGCCATTTTGTTCCCCATTGATTCTCTTTGCCGGAAACTGCACGCACCTCGTCCCTCTGCCGAAGAACAAAGCAAGGCGGAAAAAGCCATAGACTATTTCAGACAAGCAGCAGAGAACGCCGGCCACCATCCAAGCATTGCCGCAGACTATTACCTATGTGCCCTTCTTGCCAACAGACAAATAGACCGCTTTGCACATGAAATTCAACAATACTATCCGCTACAAGTGCGTGAGCAAAAACATCTGCCGAAATACTACGCCCAAGCGCTCGTCATGTACACCCACATGCGCACCCGTCCCACGGTGGTCTTCCGCGATGCAGCAGTTGAAGCCAATTACAACGATTTTTCGGAAATGCGAGACACACTCAAACGAGCCGACATTCGAAACAATATGCTGCGACGCTCCTACGGAGAAACCTACTGGTGGTACTACCAAGAAGGACTACGTGCCCAAAGCCCGTCGCACTAACACATTCCAGACATGTTTCTCTACCATAATCAAATACGAGGCCTCAATACTGTCATTCTCCTAGTGCTGCTTTTAGGCGTAGGATGTTGCCTATGGAAAAACTGCGGCAGTGAAGACAGCCATCTGACTCTTTCCCAAGCCGATGCCGATTCGCTCCGAATTCTGGAGAAGCAACTACAAGAAGAATCCATACGCGAAGAGTGGAGCGATAAGAATCGGCTGAACCCTCAGGCACATCCCTTCCCATTCGACCCCAACCACGCCGATTCCGCCACGTTGCGCAAGGTGGGACTTTCTGAAAGGCATGTGCACAACATGATGGCATACAGACGCAAAGGCGGACGTTGGCATTCGCCCGAAGACTTTTCGCGCCTTTACAATTTAGACCGAGAAGATTTCGAGCGGCTCCGCCCCTACATACGCATCGCACCGGAAGACCGGACCAAGAACTATAGCTACGAAGAATACTACGGAACACCCAAAGGTGACGTTCCGCAATACGAGCACATAAACAAATACGAAGAAGGCACAAAAATAGACCTCAACAGCGCCGACACGACAGCGCTGAAGCGCATTCCAGGCATAGGAAGTTACTATGCCCGCAAAATTATAGCCTACCGCGAACGCCTCGGTGGATTTGTATGGGCAAGCCAAGTGGACGAAGTGGAAGGACTGCCGCCCGGTACTTCGCGGTGGTTCGAAACGCCACACACTCAGCCTCTACGCCTGCGCATCAATCACAGCACATTCAAAGAACTGGTGCGCCATCCTTACCTATCGTACGAACAGACTAAAGATATCGTCAACCACATCCGCCGCTACGGACCAATCCGTTCTTGGCAAGACCTCAAACTCTACAAGGAATTTACCGACGATGACTTCCGACGCCTAACACCCTACGTGTCGTTCGACTGAAACGACAACTATACACCAAACAGAAAAGATCAATTGAATTTCCGCTTGCAACTTGCGGATTCAAGTGCTTTTTATCTTACCTTTGTTTTTCAACAGAGAACAATAAGAAGAGTCATATCCAGAATATACCATGAGAACATACTCAGAAAGATACGCCAACCTTGAAGTCATCCCAACAGGAAGTCTCGCACTCGACAACACACTTGGCATAGGCGGATATCCCAAAGGACATATCATTGAAATTTTCGGATGGGATTCGACCGGTAAAACCACGCTCGCTCTGCACGCCATCGCAGAGTGTCAAAAACAAGGCGGAACAGCAGTCTTTGTCGATGTTGAGAAGACATTTGACTGCAACTACGCACAAAAATTAGGTGTCAACATCAACAAACTCTGCCTCTTCCAACCCGAAGACGCGGAGGATGCGCTGCACCTCACAATCGAGCTCATACGTTTGTCTGCCGTTGACATCATCGTCGTTGACTCTGTAACAGCTTTAGTTTCCTTGTTTGAAAAACAAAATCCTATGGGGAAGGAGAATTTGTTTCCCCAAACAAAACTTGTGAACTACGCTGTCAACAGAATCATACAATGCATTGGCACTGCAGTCTGCATCTTCATCGATCAAATGCGCATGAAGCCTGACAAAGAAACTGGCTTCTATCGCGAAACGCCAACAGGTGGATACGCATTAGAAAATCTTTCCACCATACGCCTCAATGTTCGCCGCTACAACACAATAAAAGATGGCGACGTAGACGTTGGCAACCAAGTTAGCGTAGAGGTTGTAAAGAACACTATGGGCATCCCCTACCGCAAAGCCACATTTGAGATAATTTTCGGCAAAGGCATATCCCGCATGGGAGAAATTATAGATCTTGGTTTAAGCACCGGAATCATCAAAAAGATTGACTCATGGTTCACCTACAACGACAACCGCCTCGGGCAAAGCCGCTACGACGTTAAAAAAGAGCTCAAAAGGAGCCCAGAACTTGCAGCAGAAATCGAAGCGAAGATTGCAGACGAGCTTAGAAAGTCTACAACGACAAAATATGGCCTTGCACATAGGCCGATGCTGCGCTGACGGCTTGCGTGTGGGTCTGCGCGGCATCCATTCCTTGGGCGGCACACTGTTCGGCCACGGCACGTGCGGCATCCTTGAAGTGGTCGTTGGTAGGCGTGAAGTTCTGCTCGGCAAAGTACTTGGCAACGAGATTGACAAAACGCTTTTCGTCGTTGGCCATTGCTTCGTCTGCCTTGCGCTGCGCCAACACTCGGTTGCGCTCAAGTCCGTGCTTGCAGTTGAGGTACTGTTCCACTTCGTCTTGGTCAAGCAAGTGCTTAGAGGTGATTGCCTTCACTGCGTCAATCATCGGGTCAACAAGGTCGAAGATAAGTCTGTCCATCATCACTTTGTTCTTGGAACTCTTGTGGACGGCATTGAGGTACACGTTCTCATAGTCGCGCACCTTGCGCCCAGTGGCTTGCTCCAAGGCTTCCTGCAGACGGCGCACGCTGACAAGGTCATCGTGCCACGCTTCGTCTATCTGAGACCAACGGCCACGAAGCATCTCTTCATAGAGGTCTGCGGCACGCGTGTCCATCTGACCGGGTTGGCGGTTGTGCTGACGGAGAGAGTAGCGTGACGAAGATTCTTCGTTGGAAATAGGCGGGTTTTGGAAAGTTTCCACTACCTTTGTGGCATCATCAAGCTCTTCTCTTGTTATTGTGGTTTCGCGATGGTTGCGAAGTTCCTCAATAAAGCGAAGAGCTTTTTTCTTGTCTATATTTGTTGCCTTCTTTTTGTTCAGCCAATAGATTATTCCCCTAGCATTTTTGGGAAATAAAGTTGTAATGCTATTGACTTCTAGAGTTATGCCACCTTTTCTCGGCTGAGCTACAGTCCGTACAACCACAATAAAGTTGTGACCACCTTTCTGTAATTCAGTTAAGATTACATGGTCAGGTTCTTTACCCACATTTCTGTCAGCATTTTCGTCTATGTTTCTATCATTTGTGTCTGCGAAAACAGCAATCGGAGCGTGAATAGACTTGGGCAAGTTCTTCAGGTCTACTGCATCAAACGGATGTTCATTCTTATAGCCATCAGATGATTTACGAGTTATTTTGTCATATTCTAACAAAATCTCTGCGTCTGCAACACCACCATCTTTTAGGAATGAACTTGAATATCCCAGATGTAACACTCTATTCTTTTGTGTTGGGTCTGCCAACAATTCGTCTAGTCGTTGGTTGAACTTGTCGTTGACCTCTTCTACGCTTTGCGAACGAAGACTATATCTTACGTCGTTATTGCGCTTATCGTACGTGCCAACATTGTCGGTTGCTGACTTGATTTGGTCGGAGTGGAAAGCAATGTACGAATATACATTATCAGCACCATCAGGACTTACTTCAACTTCGTTGGCATAGCGAATGCCATCGTAGCCTTTGGCTTCTATAAACTCGCGCATACGCTTGTCTGAGGCATCAGTATCCTTCATTGCTGCAATGTTTTCAAGCGTTTCAATATCGGTTTCATCAGTGAAAGGATTCACATATTTGCCGCCTTTGCGCTCTAGTCCGAAATCGGTAGCTGAATTATCCGACAAAAGGTACTGCGCAAGTTTGTTCCCATGCCAGTTTCCTGCATCACCTTCTAGCGTGAGAGGGTTCTTGATATTGAGATAGAACTTGCGGATTACACCTTCGTGGTCAACCTTCATGTAGTTGCGCTGAAGTGCTTGATTGTAGTTGCCGAAATGGAATCCTATGTCACCTTGGGTAAACGTATTGAACGCCTTCTCACCGCTTCCATGATAAACCACCAAAGGCTCACCATTTTCATCTACGACCTTGGACGCGTTCTCTGGGTCGTTCTCCCAATCACCAAAGAAGTCCTTGAAAGCATTGGTGCGTACATGTACCCATTGACGTTCGTCAAGTTTACTCTGCTTGCCGTTGGGAGCTTTCATGTATGTGCCGTCCGCTTTTGCTCTTTCAACGATATCAGATTCTTCGCCACTCCTCAACGAGTGGCGTGTACCGTTCTACTCATTTGATGTGGGGACGAACTTGGTGGGGTCAACACCTTCGAGCAAGTCTTTCATTGCTTGGTCGGCAAC
>CAVALA010000001.1:0-171092 GCA_963589615.1 Prevotellamassilia timonensis | reverse complement strand
GCAAAGTTCGGGATTGGAAGAGATTGCTACAAGTCGGCTTGTTTCGGATGGTTACCTTTGTTCACCCACTTTGATAGTCTGGAATAAAAAACTCCGAAACGCTTGTTACAGCGTTTCGGAGTAAATAAGAGTCTGTGCAGTGTGCTAGTTCGCAGCAGTAAATTCGTCTAGGAAACGGATGTCGTTTTCTGAGAAGAGGCGCAAGTCCTTTACTTGATATTTCAAGTTCGTGATACGCTCTACGCCCATGCCAAAGGCGTATCCTTTGTAGATGGTGCTGTCTATGCCGTTGGCTTCAAGTACGTTGGGGTCAACCATACCGCAACCGAGAATCTCAACCCATCCTGTCTGCTTACAGAAAGCACAACCGGTGCCGCCGCAGATGTTGCACGAAATGTCCATTTCGGCGCTGGGTTCGGTGAACGGAAAATAGGAGGGGCGAAGACGAATTTGTGTGTCGGCGCCAAACATTTCACGGGCAAATGTAAGAAGTACTTGCTTTAGGTCGGCAAAGCTTACATCTTTATCAATGTAAAGGCCCTCCACTTGGTGGAAGAAACAGTGTGCACGTGCGGAGATGGCTTCGTTGCGGTAAACGCGGCCCGGGCAAATGACACGGATGGGAGGTTGTGTCGTTTCCATCACACGGCTTTGGATGGAACTCGTATGTGTGCGCAGCAAGATATCAGGGTGTTGCTCAATGAAGAATGTGTCCTGCATGTCGCGGGCAGGATGATCATCGGCAAAGTTCATGGAACCGAACACATGCCAGTCGTCTTCCACTTCGGGTCCGTCAGCCAAGACGAAACCGAGACGGGAGAAAATGTCTATAATCTCGTTCTTAACGATGGAGAGCGGGTGACGCGTGCCCAATGCCGTAGGGTAGGGGGTGCGGGTGAGGTCAATGTCGGAATGGTCGCACTCAGTGCAAGCTACGTTAGACTTTAATTCGCTAATCTTATCTTGGATTGCGGTCTTGAGTTCGTTGATTTTCATTCCGAGCTCGCGCTTTTGATCAGCTGCTACGCTTCGGAATTCTGTCATAAGGTCATTCACAAGACCTTTCTTGCTTAAATATTTGATTCGGAGAGCTTCAAGACTTTTTTCGTCCGTGGCTTGTAAATCTGCTACTTCCTTGAGCAGCGATTCTATCTTTTCTTTCAGCATTTCGCTTTGGTTTTAATTCAGGTTGGTTGGGGCTTTCATCTTGCAGACTTATAGTGGCTTTAATAGAAACCCCCTAAAACTGTATGCAAAGATAGTCATTCCCTTGCGCATTTAGCATTTTGCTACGTACAAAATACGTCTTTACCTTTTCTCTACTGATGCAATCGTACAAAAAAGCGATGCATACTTCTTTAGAAGAGTGCATCGCTTTCGTAGTTTGTGTTGTCGATGTTTACGACTATGTGTTTGGATTAGTCGAACATCTTGGTGAAGTCTTCAGCAGAGATTGCTTTGTGGTTGAGCGTAACCACTTCTTTGAGAGCCTCGGTAAGTTTTTGGTCAATGCAGCGTTCTACGAGTCCGTTTACTTGTTCGCGGTTCTTCAGCATCTCTTGAGCGTAGTTTTCAAGATATTCGTCGGGGATGTTGTTCATACCATATTGTGCGAATTGGAAACGTGCGGCTTGAACGGCAGCTGACTTGACATCTTTGTCGTCAACCTTTACATTGTTGGCTTCTACAAGCTGTTCCTTAATGAGGTGCCACTTGAGTTCAACAATGCTCTTGTCATAGTTTTCTTCAACGAACTTTTCGTCCTTGTCCTTGTTGTTTGCCTTCATGATCTTCTTGAGAAGTTCATCGGGGAACTCAAGGTCGCCGACTTTGTTCTCCATGTAGCTGCGTACGTCAAGGAGGAACTTGTAGTCGCTGTCGTTAACCTGAAGGCTTTGGATGGTTTCCTTAACCTTTGCACGAGCATCTTCTTCGCTCTTGACTTCTGCGTCTTTGCCAAATACCTTTTCAAAGAATTCTTCGTTGAGTTCAGCGGGTACGAAACGGCTTATGCTATCAATCTGGTAGCTGAAATTGCCTGCGTGTTCTGCAACCTTTTCCTTGTCAATCTTGAGAAGCGCGGAGAGTTCTGCTTCGTTTGCCTCGTAGGCAGCAGAGGGGCAGAATGTGATTACATCGTTCTTCTTTGAACCTTCGAATTTTGCTTTCTCATCGTCGCTCTTGAAATATTTGGGCATGAGCGAAGCAGTTTCGATTACGATACCGCCTTCTTTAGGTTGGCCATTTTCATCGAGCTCGGCAAGAGTTCCGCGGAGAATGTCGTTGCTTTCGTAGGCTTCAACTTCTTCGGGATGACCAGCCTGCTGCTGGAGTGCACCGAGTTGCTTGGATATCATGTCTTCGGAAACTTCAATGTCGTAGTAGTCTACGGTATCGTCTTTCGTCAGTTCTGCCTTGAATTCGGGGGCAAGAGCAATGTCGAAGATGAAAGTGAAGTCGTCTTGTTTTTCAATGTCCTGAGCTTCCTGCTTCTCGCTGCTAAGAGGCTCGCCAAGCATGTTTATCTTGTTCTCCTTGATATAGTTGAAGAGAGTGCTTTCAAGCAACTTGTTCACTTCTTCAGCTTTTGCTGTCGTGCCGTACATCTTCTTGATGAGACTCATGGGCACCTTGCCAGGACGGAAGCCGGGCATCTGTGCCTTGTGGCTGAAGTCCTTGAGCGATTTTGTTACTTGTGCTTCGTAGTCGGCTTTTGCCATGTTGATGATGAGTTCACCACTCACGTTGCCAACTTTGTCAAACTTGATATCCATTGTTGTTGTTTCGTTGTGATTAAAATCTTGTGTTAATATGCTTTGCTCCTTATCTTTTCCAGTTTCAGATTTTTATACAAGAGTCATAAGCGTTGGCAAAATTAGTATTTTTCTTTTACCCAACTTGTGCTCAATGTGTAAAATCTTGCCTTAGAGCAAATATGAATTCTGTTTGAAGTTCACTTGATATCCACGCGAATATGCCTTTGATTTAGCAAATCAGGCCTCATAGCTGTTTACTGTATTTTCCAATTGTCATTTACTTTGACTAAGGGAAACAGGATTTCTTCTACAGAACCGTCTTTGAACGTTACGTTTAGATAGCAATTTGCC
This sequence comes from Prevotellamassilia timonensis, assembly GCA_963589615.1. GTDB lineage: Bacteria > Bacteroidota > Bacteroidia > Bacteroidales > Bacteroidaceae > Alloprevotella > Alloprevotella timonensis_A. The sequence continues at coordinate 167,985 of CAVALA010000001.1, read as the reverse complement.
ATATGGTTGTTGTCGTGAAATGTAGCCCGCAGAAATTCTACTTTGGTTACACCTTTTTTTGACTTTGTGATATTGGCATTGTGCTGCTTGAGCGCCAGTTTAACTTGCTCTTTGTATTCAGGCGTGGTGTTGTCGCAAGAAGCCATGTTGGATACATATTCTTCGTAGTGTCCGTCTGTGCCAAGTTTGTAGAGTCTAGTCACAAGCGTGTCGCTTAGACCTTGTTGTTCGTAGTTGGTTAAAGCCTCATTTTTTTTATGGCAAGAAAATAAGGTTGCCAAACATATAATTATAGCAACTAGATATAAGCCTTTCATTGGGAACCTTTGGGTAATGTGAAGAATAAGGTTGTTCACCTTTGCCTTCTTATTTTTGACGGATGAAAATGTTTACGGGAGTTCCGGTGAAACACCAGCGTTCGCGTATCTTGTTTTCAAGGAATCTGCGATACGGCTCTTTGACGTATTGGGGCAAGTTTGCATAGAACACAAATGAAGGAATCTGCGTATTGGGAAGTTGTGCGCAATATTTGATTTTTATGTACTTGCCTTTTATTGAAGGGGGAGGATACGACTCGATGAGCGGCAGCATTTCTTCGTTGAGTTTAGAAGTAGATACATGGCGCTTACGGGAATCGTATACCATTTTAGCCGTTTCAAGAACCTTGAAAATGCGTTGCTTGGTGAGGGCCGAAGCAAAGATTATGGGGAAGTCGGTAAACGGAGCAAGGCGGTTGCGAATGGCGTCTTCGTAGTGACGTATCGCTTCGTTGCTCTTGTCTTCCACAAGATCCCATTTGTTTACCACGACAACAAGGCTCTTGTTGTTCTTTTGTATTATCTGGAAAATGTTGAGGTCTTGACTTTCTATGCCACGCGTTGCATCGAGCATGAGGATGCAGACGTCAGAATTTTCGATGGACCGGATGGCGCGCATTACGGAATAAAATTCAAGGTCTTCGGTGACTTTGTTTTTACGTCTGATGCCGGCTGTGTCGACGAGGTAAAAATCGAATCCGAATTTGTTGAAACGTGTAAGGATGCTGTCGCGTGTGGTACCTGCGATGTCTGTTACAATGTTGCGGTCTACTCCAAGGAAAGCATTGATTATGCTACTTTTTCCGGCATTGGGGCGACCTACCACAGAGAAACGGGGAATGCCGAATGTATCATCGTCTGCATTGTCGTCTGTTCCGAGTTTTTCTATGATGAGATCCAATAAATCGCCTGTTCCACTGCCTGTGATAGCAGAAATACAGAACGGGTCTCCTAGTCCTAATTTGTAGAATTCGGCAGATGTATAGCGGTCTTCATTGTTGTCGGTCTTGTTGGCGCAAAGTATTACGGGGATTTTTGTTCTGCGCAGAATTTGGGCAACTTCTGCATCAAGATCCGTAATTCCGTTTTTTATGTCTACGACGAAAAGAATTACATCTGCTTCATCGGTTGCCAAACTTACCTGTTTGCGGATTTCTCCTTCAAAGATGTCGTCAGAATTGACGACCCATCCTCCTGTATCAACAAGGGAGAATTCTTTTTTGCCCCATTCACACTTACCGTATTGACGGTCGCGAGTGGTGCCAGCCTCATCGCTGACAATGGCTTGCCTTGTTCCTGTCAAACGGTTGAACAAGGTGGATTTGCCGACGTTGGGACGGCCTACTATAGCTACTAATTTTGACACGTTGTATAATGTTGAAGTGTGAGTATGAATGGTTTGATGTAGTCTCTTTGTCTTGCGGACTAGCCTTTCTATACGCTGTCTTTAGTCAAGCTTGTATCCGTAGGCTTCAAGGCGTTTGGTGTTGTTGCGCCAGTCTTTATCGACCTTTACGAATATCTCAAGGAAGATGCTTTTTCCGAAAAACTTTTCCAAAGTCTTGCGTGCTTCGGTGGATACTTTTTTAAGAGCAGTGCCACGATGTCCGATGATGATGCCTTTTTGGCTGTCACGTTCTACGTAGACAACTGCATTGATGTGGATGTTTTGCTCTTTTTCCTTAAATTGCTCTACGACAACTTCTGTTGCATAAGGAATTTCTTTGTCGTAATAGAGGAGAATCTTTTCCCTGATTATTTCCGTTACGAAGAATCTGGCTGGTTTGTCAGTCCATTGATCTTTGTCGAAATAAGGTGGCGAGTCAGGCAAGAGTTCTTTTATGCGTCGGAGTACGTTGTCCACATTGAATTTTGCCTTGGCGGAAATTGGGTAAATCTCGGCTTCGGGCAAACTTTCGTGCCATTGCTTGACGAGCGTTTCCAACTCTTTCTGGTTGCTGACGTCAATTTTGTTGATGAGCAATAAGACCGGAACCTTCATCTTCTTGACTTTGTCAAGGAATTCGGAGTTTTTTTCGGGCTTTTCAACCACGTCTGTCACATAAAGTAATATGTCGGCATCTTGTAGGGCTGATGTGGAGAATGCCAACATTTCTTCTTGAAGTTTGTAGTTGGGTTTTAATACGCCCGGTGTGTCGGAAAAGACAATTTGTGCGTCATCCGTGTTGATGATACCCATAATGCGATGACGTGTGGTCTGCGCTTTGAATGTGGCAATGGAGATGCGTTCCCCCATCAGCAAATTCATGAGAGTGGACTTGCCAACGTTGGGGTTTCCTACAATGTTGACGAATCCTGCTTTGTGTGTTGGCGCTGTGCTCATATGACAATATTCAATAAATGCAGATGTGCTCAATTTGCTCGACAATGGCTATGTCGGGCATTATTGGGCACATCGGCAGAAAGGTTGGTTAGTTGGGCTAGAACTTGGTTCGAAAGTAGCTTAAGCGATATGAATAAGCTAAATTCATAAGCTTACCTTAGGCATTATATCCCCACTTGAGATAGGCTGCTCCCCAAGTGAATCCGGCTCCAAATGCGGTTAGAATGAGGTTGTCGCCTTTCTTGAGTTGCTTCTCATAGTCCCAAAGTGCAAGAGGAAGCGTACCTGCGGAAGTGTTACCATAGCGTTGGATATTGAGCATGACTTTTTCCATCGGCAACTCGAGACGATGAGCCACAGCTTCAATAATTCTTACATTTGCCTGGTGAGGAACTACCCATGCGATATTTTCGTTGTTCAGACCATTGCGCTCTGCTATGGTGGCACATGCATCGCTCATGTTTGTTACTGCAAACTTGAAAACTGTTCGGCCTTCTTGGTGCAGATAATGCATGCGGTGATCGATGGTGAAGTAGGACGGATTGCATACCGAACCGCCTGCTTTCATGCAGAGGTAGGGAAGACCTTTTCCATCGGTGCGTAAGAAGCTGTCTTGCCAACCGAGGTCTTCGGTGGTTGGCTCTACAAGAACTGCTGCAGCACCATCACCGAAAATAGGACAAGTGGCACGGTCTGTGTAGTCTACAATGGATGACATCTTGTCTGCGCCGCACACTACAATCTTCTTGTATCGACCGCTTTGTATCATTCCGCACGCCGCGTCCATGGCAAAAAGGAAACCGCAGCATGCTGCCTGCATGTCGATGGCGAAAGCGTTTTTCATTCCCAAACGGCCGATTACAATGCTGGATGTGGAAGGGAAATGATAGTCGGGGGTTGTGGTGGCAACGATGACGCAGTCTACTTCTTGTGGGTCTGTGCCCGTCTTCTCAAGAAGTTGCTTCACGGCTTTGCGGGCCATGTAGCTTGTTCCAAGACCTTCCTCGTTGAGGATACGACGTTCTTTGATGCCGATGCGTGTCATAATCCACTCATCGTTGGTGTCGACCATACGCGAAAGTTCGTCGTTGTTGAGGACGTATTCGGGCACGTAGCCGCCTACACCTGTTATGATTGCATTGATTTTATCCATGGGAGTATATGATGAACTGGCTTTGCGCAGACGGACTTGATTTTCCCGTCGGGAAGAACGGAGGCAATGCCGATGGTGAGTCTTTGTAAAAAAGAAAATAGTTTAAGAGTCTATTAGTCTATGGCGCTTCATCACGTTCTGGTGGTGAACGCAGACGTGTACGTCAAATGGCTATTACACTCTTAAACTACGTGTTTGGTCGGGTTATATCCAACGTCTTGTGAGAGTTCAGCAGTAGCTTATTCGGCAACTTCTTTCACGATGGCGAGCTTACCGCGATAGTATCCGCAAGCATTGCAGACCGTGTGGTATACGTGCCAAGCACCGCAGTTAGGGCAGATTGCGAGTGTGGGAGCCACAGCCTTATCGTGAGTTCTACGCTTGAGAGTTCTCGTCTTTGATTGTCTTCTTTTAGGATGTGCCATTTTGTGTTATTACGTTTTATTTGTGATTGATATTCTTACTTTATAGCTTGTATAGCTTGAGTCGTTGCAAAAATATTTTCTTAATTAGGGTTTTGATGTTCCGTTTTGATTACTCAAATTCGCCATCATCGGGGGCTATCGTGAGTATTCGTCCGACTATATCGGGGTTACATTCGCCAACGGGGTGCATTCTTTGAAGAGGAAGGGATGTTTCAACTATTTCGTATATATCCCAACTGAAGTCATATGTAGAATTTCTTCCTTCGGTATATTTTAATTCCTCGCCATCAAAGTCTTCTTCTGCACCATCTTTCACCTTTATTATTTCAGCCGTATTTATCGGTATTGTCAATTCTTCAAGACAGCGATCGCATAGTACTTTTGCGACACCTTCAACCTCTACTTTGATGTTGTAAATGTCGTTTTGCGCAGGTTTTACCGTAAGTTTTACGTCAATTTGGCCGCCTTCTATTTCCTCTTGATCTAATTCTTTGAAGTAGTTGTCGTTCAAGGATATATTTAAAGTCGAACCTTGTTGTGCTGCCTTCGCCAAGTCTATGTGTAGGGGGCTTATACTTTGCATAGCGGGTGCAAATTTAGTATTTTATCTCTTATTGAAGACATAAATCGTACCTTTTTTTGATAGTTAGGTACACAATCTACAGCAATTGCTGTTGTTGAAGCGTAGGTTTGGGATTTATTTGTGGCTTAACGGAGGTTTTTGCTGTAGTGGAAGAGCAATATGGCAGGAGTGGTTTTGGCGGGTTGTGTATAGTTTCTTTCTATCAATCAAAGGCACGAAGTCCTTTTTGGGGGCTTCATGCCTTTTTGTCTTATTGAATGTGTAGATCAAACCTTGGGTGCGAGGGTTATTTCTAGTTCATCAAGTTGCTTTTGGTCAACTTGTGATGGAGCGTCAAGCATGACGTCGCGTCCGGAATTGTTCTTGGGGAAAGCAATACAGTCGCGGATGCTGTCGAGGCCAGCGAACAAAGATACCCATCTGTCCAGTCCGTATGCGAGACCACCATGAGGAGGTGCGCCGAATTTGAATGCATTCATAAGGAATCCAAATTGCTCTTGTGCGCGTTCGGGGGTAAAGCCCAGTACTTTGAAAATCTTGGCTTGCAGCACAGCGTCGTGGATTCGGATGGAGCCACCGCCTACTTCTACGCCGTTGCAAACCATGTCGTAGGCATCTGCGAGGACTGAAGCCGGGTCGGTGTCGAGTTTTGGAACGTCGCAAGGTTTGGGGGCTGTGAAGGGGTGATGCATAGCGAGCAAACGTCCTTCTTCTTCGCTCCATTCGAACATGGGGAAGTCTACGACCCAAAGTAAAGCGAATTTGTTCTTGTCGCGCAAACCGAGTCTGTCGCCCATTTCAAGGCGAAGCTCACATAGCTGCTTGCGCGTTTTCATAGCGTCTGCACCAGAAAGGATGAGAACGAGGTCGCCCGGTTTAGCGTTCATAGCCTTGACAGCTTCTGCAATGATTTCGGGTGCGTAGAATTTGTCAATGGAACTCTTTATGCTTCCGTCCTCAGCAACCTTGATGTAGACAAGACCTTTGGCTCCAATCTGCGGCGACTTGACAAAGTCTGTGAGCTGGTCAAGTTGCTTGCGTGTATAAGATGCACAACCTTCAGCGCAAATGCCTCCAATGTAGGCTGCTTCGTTGAAGACAGAGAATGTGCCTTTATCCTTAAGGCAGTCCATAAGTTCTACAAATTCCATTCCGAAACGCATGTCGGGCTTATCTGAGCCAAAGCGACGCATGGCTTCGTGCCACGGCATACGGATGAATGGTTGGTCGCCTAGGTCGTAACCACGGACTTCTTTGAAGAGGTATTTGGCCATTTCTTCAAATGTGCGGATAATGTCGTCTTGAGTTACAAAGGACATTTCGCAGTCAATTTGTGTAAACTCAGGCTGACGGTCAGCACGAAGGTCTTCGTCGCGGAAACACTTTGCAATTTGGAAGTAGCGGTCTATTCCGGCTACCATCAAGAGTTGCTTCAATGTTTGCGGACTTTGGGGCAAAGCGTAGAATTGTCCGGGGTTCATGCGTGAAGGTACGATGAAGTCGCGTGCACCTTCGGGGGTTGAGCCGATGAGTACTGGAGTTTCTATTTCTAAGAATCCCTTGGAGTCAAGGAAATTGCGTACGGCAATACAGAACTTGTGGCGCAATTCGAGGTTCTCTCTTACGCATTGGCGACGGATGTCAAGGTAGCGATATTTCATGCGAAGGTCATCGCCACCATCGGTGTTGTTCTCAATTGTAAAGGGAGGAACGTCTGATGCGTTAAGTATGTTGAGCTGGCTTACAATGATTTCAATGTCGCCAGTTGGCATCTTGTCGTTCTTCGAGTAGCGTTCGTTTACCGTACCTGTCACTTGAATTACATATTCACGTCCAAGTTTGTTGGCTTGTGCACAAAGTTCGGCGTCAGTTTCTTCATTGAAGACGAGTTGTGTAATGCCGTAGCGGTCGCGTAAGTCAATGAACGTCATACCGCCCATTTTGCGGCTGCGCTGTACCCATCCGGCAAGCGTCACCGTTTGGCCTACATTTGAAATGCGGAGTTCACCACACGTGTTTGTTCTATACATTGTTGTGCGTGTTTTGCTTTTTGCTTCGTATCTCCTGCCTCTCTTTGTAGAAAAGGCCAAAAGGTTGAAGCAAATGTATTTTGTTTTACGACTGCGAAATTACAAATATCCTTTGAAAAAGGAAAGTACTGTTTGATTATTTAGCGGGGAACTCATAGACCCGTCGCTTTATTGAAGAAGCGATATTTTCTATTTGGTCTTTCTCTATGTTGTCAATATTGGTCATGAGCTTGAGGGGGATGGCCACGTTCCCGGGGGAATAGGGCGGTTGGATGTATTTATAATCAAGCAGACGAAAACCGTGACGCTTATAGAATTCAATGCGTCTTATGGCTATTGGAGTCTCAGGCGGTTCTGCTTCTAGAATGATACACTTCCCAAGCTCTGAAGCGCGTAACATGTCGATCGCTCTTCCGCCTATTCCCAGTCCGCGCACATGGTCGAGTGTTGCGAAATGTTCAATATATGAGCAGCAATCAAAGTTCCACAGGGTGATAAAACCGAGGAATTGTTCTTCTTCGTCGACAATGAAATATATGCTGAAAGCAGGCTCGTTGTCGATTTTATTTATCCAATTATCGGTAGGTCGGCGTTCAGAGGGAGGGAAAGCTGATTCATATAGCTTTTTGGATTTTGTAATTAACTCCGAATGCGTTTTGGGGTCTGCGAAATGCAATAGGTGAATGGTCATCATGATATAAATGCGTTTATTTTGACGTGGTTAGGGATCGTAATATGTAGAACCACCTAGAAAATGATATTTGAAACAACTTGAGGCTAAGTGACGTACGAAAAATAAGTTCAGCGGCTTTAGCATTGCGAGAGTAGCGGATGGAGTATCTTTTCTCGCGCGTGTACAGAAAGTTTGTGCAAACTACCTTCAGCCTTCAGCCGTATAAACACGAAGCTGGTAGTGTTGTCTTTACGAAAGTCACAAAGTGGCTTATTCTGAAGATAAATCTTCTTACGGCTGAAGGCTGAAGGTAGTTTGCATAAACTCTCTGTACGCGCGCGCGTATTGGAAAATGCATACTCCAATCGTTAGAGACGTTCTTCGTTTTGTATTTTTGTAGTTCCCGCCAATCTGCAATACCATGCCTTCCATTTATCACACCATGCCTTGGTTTTTCTACGCCATGCCTTGCTTTTGGGTAAGCGACTAATCCTCTTTTACGAATTTCAAACTTAGTATTTTGGATAGCCTTTCACGTAAACAGGCTTCGTCGTCAAGGCGGATGCTTACAGTCAGAATAGTGCCCTTTTCTGTATATTCGCGTTGCGTAATGTCTGCCGTTGCTTCTTTTATAAAGCGCATGGCCACATCTGCATCGGTATAGGGGACGTCCACTTTGAATTTCGTTTTCATGATGCATTCCTTTAGCTCGCAAAGGTCAATGGCTTCTGTTGCAGCAGTTTTGTATGCTACACCTAAAGGACCGGTTCCGAGTTTTACTCCACCGAAATAGCGTACAACGATGACTAATGTATAGGTGAGTCCGTGCGATTCTATTTGGCCGAGTATAGGTCGGCCTGCGGTGCCGGACGGCTCACCATCGTCATTTGCCCTTTTGCATTCGCTGTGGTTACCAACGACATATGCGTAGCAGACATGGCGTGCATCGTAAAACCTCTTTTTGTATGAAGCTACAGTCTCTTTCGCTTCAGCTTCGCTTGCTACGTGTGTGGCAAAAGCGAGGAAGCGGGAGCGTTTTTCTGTCAGTTGCGATTCGCCAGCTTGGGCTATAGTTTTGTAGGTATCCATCCAAGTGTGTACTGCGCGTAGGAATAAAAAAGCGGGACTACGCCTCTATATTGGCCGCAGTTCCCGCTTTTGTTGTAAGTGTGGATCAATTGAAATGGTACAGGAATGTGGCGATGCCGGTAAGCGCGGGCTTGCGCTGATCCTTAATCTCAATGGTGAACTTTATTTCTACTTTTGTGATGCCGCGGAGGTTGGCTATGCTGTGGAGTGTGGTCACAAGGCGCACGCTTTGACCGCTGAGTACAGCTTGACCATACTTCATTTTGTCCATGCCGTAGTTGACCATCATCTTGAGGTTGTTCACCTTGATGATTTGTTCCCACATGTAGGGGAGGAGGGACAGCGTCAGGTATCCATGCACGATGGTTTGTCCAAAGGGACCGCTTTTGGCGCGTTCCGTGTCAACATGAATCCATTGGTGGTCAAGCGTGGCATCAGCAAATGCGTTGATGCGGTCTTGGTCTATAGTGAGCCATTCGGATTTTCCGAGTTCTTGGCCCAAATACTTTTCGAATTCTTCGTAAGAGTTTATGGTAAGCATATGCGTTGGGTTTTGTTCTTAATTTGTTATGGATGAGGAATACAACCATGGGGTTATCGCGTGGCGGATGTTTCCGTCAAAGTGAGCGATGTGATGAGATATTGTGCGTTGAGCGTGGCAACACATTTGTATGAACCGAATGTCTTGCCTTCGTTGTCGCGTTCAATGTGCTGGTCTACTGTGAATGTGGCAGTGTAGTTTGCATTGCCATCTGCGTTCGAACGTTTGATGTCCATGTCGCGGTTTACAACGAATCTGCAACTTTGGATGTGCTCATTGAACATACCATTGATGGTGCTTACGACTTCTGCTTTCGTTGCATTCTTTTGGTGAAGGAAAGTGGTCATCGTTGATGCAATGTTGGAGCAGATCAGCGTTTCGTCTTGGAATTGGAAACCTTGGAAGAATTCGGAGCATACGCGTGTGATTTCTTCTTGGTCTTTAGCCGAAATCTCATTGTCTTTCATTTTGGTTTGGGCAATGGAGGCTTCGGAAGCATAGCGTCCGTCGGGATGATTGTCCATGTAGTTAGCATATGCCTCAGCCGTTCCAATTTGTTGTGCGGCGACCCAGTCCAATGAGTCTATTTTGATGTCGCACAGACGGCCATACTTTACATCGGAGTATGTGTTCTTGAAATTTTTGAAGTCGCTGAGCGTACCGTTTACGGCAATGCCGTTCCACGCTTGTATCATTTCGTTGAGGTTGCTCAGACGATTTCGAACTTCTTCGGCATGTGCTCCGTTGGGGTATTTTTCAAGGTAAGCTTCGTAGTCTTCAGGATTGTCGTTGTCCTCAAGCGTGTAGTACATGGTCTGCTCATCGTCTGTTTGGGTGAAGCTGTAGTAGACGTAGCCACCGACTCCAATGAGAACTAAAACGACAACGATTATGATGGTGACAATCAATCCGGTGTGGCTCTTCTTCTCGGGAAGGGGCGGAATGCTGCCTTGTGGGGCTGCCATTTGAGGAGGGATAGGTGGGGGTGGAACAGAATCGGGTGCTTGTTGTCCCACTTGAGGCGCTTCATAACCTTGGGAGGGTTGCTGAAGCCCTGTTTGTTCTGGATTGTTATAATCTGACTGCATATGTCTGAGATATTGGTGATTGCCCAATTTCTTAATAGAAATGGACGTAATGCGGTTTATGGGTGGATCTATAAATTGCCACCTGTTTTTATGGCTTGTTCTTATGCCGATTGGCTCGGCGCTGTCTGATGTCGGCTTTTTTCTTTGCAGAACCTGAGCCATGAAGACCAGTGATGTAGGTCTTTTTCTTGGCCTTGGTCTTTACCTTGTCTTCTTTAGGCTTTTGCTTGAGTTTTGCTCCTTTGAAGGTGATGCCGCCCATCATGGCTTGCGTGATTTCCTCGTCGTTGGCTTTTCGGTCAGTAGTCATTCGTCTATTGTTTATTTGTTGACGAAATCCTGCTTCTGTGCCGAACATCGGCATAGAAGCAGGAAGGTTTAGGGAATGTCCGGTTGGAATCCGGTGGGGATTAATGGTGGAAGAGACGAATTCCGGTGAACGCCATGGTCATGCCGTATTTGTCGCAAGTGGCAATGACATGGTCGTCGCGTACGCTTCCGCCGGCTTGTGCTACATACTGTACTCCGCTTTTGTGTGCGCGTTCAATATTGTCGCCGAAGGGGAAGAATGCGTCTGAGCCGAGAGCTACCTGAGTGTTCTTGGCAATCCATTCTTTCTTTTCTTCGGGAGTAAGCACTTCGGGCTTCTCCGTGAAGAACTGTTGCCATACTCCGTCGGCGAGCACATCGTCGTGGTCTTCAGAGATGTAAATGTCGATGGTGTTGTCGCGGTCGGCACGGCGTATTTTCTCCACCCAGGGAAGGTTCATTACTTTAGGATGCTGGCGTAGCCACCATATGTCGGCCTTGTTGCCGGCAAGGCGTGTACAGTGTATGCGGCTTTGCTGTCCAGCTCCGATGCCGATGGCCTGACCGTCTTTGACGTAGCATACTGAGTTGCTCTGCGTGTATTTGAGTGTGATGAGGGCAATGCGGAGGTCGCGCTTGGCATCTTCGGTGAATGTTTTGTTTTCTGTGGGTATGTTCTCAAAGAGATCTTCGCCCGTGAGGTCTATCTCGTTACGACCTTGTTCAAAGGTCACGCCGAAGACCTGCTTGTGTTCAATGGGGGCAGGGCGATAGTTAGTGTCCATCTTGAGGATGACATATGTGCCCTTTCTCTTTGCACGCAAAATTTCGAGTGCTTCGGGGGTATAGTCGGGTGCGATGACACCATCGCTCACTTCACGTTTGATGAGGAGTGCGGTGGCAAGGTCGCAAGTGTCGGACAGAGAGATGAAATCGCCGTAGGACGACATGCGGTCCGCACCGCGAGCACGTGCGTAAGCTGATGCTATGGGAGTGAGAGGCTCCTTTACATCATCAACGAAGTAAATCTTGCGCAAGGTGTCGCTCAATGGCATACCTACAGCTGCGCCAGCAGGTGATACGTGCTTGAACGAAGCTGCTGCGGGAAGTCCTGTTGCTGCGCGGAGTTCGCGTACCAGTTGCCAACCGTTGAGAGCATCGAGAAAGTTGATGTAGCCGGGGCGACCGCCAAGTACTTCTATGGGCAACTCACCCTCTTCCATGTAGATGCGTGAGGGTTTTTGGTTGGGATTGCAACCATACTTTAATGCAAGTTCTTTCATTGATGTGTTGTTGTATGTATGTTGAATGTTAGCTGATAAATCGTGAGGGTATGTACGCTTACTCGGCAATGCCGGCGTCTTTCAGTTGTTGACAGAAATTGTGTACGTCTTCAGCAGCCGTTTCCTCGTTGACATCGTATTCTGCCATCAGTGCTTCTGCTATCTGCGTCTCGTCCTCGGTGCCTCGTGCCATAAGGTCGAAGATAAATGCGCCTGTCTCGTTGGAAACGTTGAATTTCGTGTAGTCTATGTTGCTGATGCCGTTTGCAAAGATTACTTTCTCTCCGCATACGTCACGCATTTCGAATCCTGGTTTGATTTTCATTTTATGTTTGGTCTTGTGGTGAATGTTACTGTGGGCGAAAGAGTGTCCGCAAACATTGTTCTACATCAGCCGTTGCTTAGAGTTTGCCGTACTTCTCGTTGTCTGCCAAGAAATGGCGGTAGATGTAGAGGAAATATCTGCGTAAGGGGCGTGTGTGCATCCATATGAAGGAATAGATTCTCCATTTTGCGGAGTCTACGCTTTCTGCTTTTTGGCGTCCTTTTCTTATGAATGCCGTAGCCTTTGCCACAACTCTTTCGTTGCTTGTGCGTTCGGTGCCAAAGGCGTTGCCGTCGCCTTGAAGCGTTATGGTGCTACCTTCAATCTTTATGATTCGATGCAGTACGCAATTGTTGATGTCCGTCTTCGCAAGTACCACATCGCCTACTTTAAGACCTGACGTCGGTAGGGGGGTCAGTATTATTTTGTCCCGTCTATTTTCAAGGAATGGTCTCATGCTCCATCCTTTGGCTATGATGGTCACGCTATGTCCCTCTTGAATGTCTCTTTCGATGAATTTCACGAATTCATCGTTCGGGAGGGTGATGGTGTGTTTCTCTTGTTGCGTATCCTGTGTATTTGAAGTGGACATTTATAACGGCGTGTTTAAGAAGGACCGGATTAAATTGAGGAATGAAATCGCAGCGGTCACGGCTTCTTATTCTTCTAAATGGGTTGTCACTGTGGCGTGGCATAGTTGGGCAGCTGCGGCATCAGGCAGGCAATTCAAAGAGAAAGAGTTTACGTTTGTGCAAATGGTTTCCACTAAACTACGGATTTGATTGGAAAACTCGCGGTCCCATATCAGTTTGGAGCATGACGCCCAAAGTTCCACGAATCCCATAATCGGCTTTAGTTTGCTGATTTCGTTCTTGGGCGCTTGATGTAGTCGTACTATAGCCGCAAGCGGGTATGACTCGTTGATGTAGTAGTTTCGCTTTCCGCTCCACGGCGTACCGTACACTCTGATCGTGTGGTCTGGCATCACCTTGAGAGCGGGATTGTCGTCGTTGAGGATGCAGGCATTTGGAATATGTTTCACCCAAAGGTCTGAATGGGTGCTTTTTCCTGTTCCACTTGTGCCGAGAAATGAAAATGCTTGTCCATTACAGTGGACCGTGGAAGAGTGTATCAGCAACGTTTGGCGTGCTGCGCCTGCTAATGTGAAGATGAGCATCATTGCGTTGTTCAGTCCAAAGGACTGCCCTGCAACGGTTCCATACAAGCCTATTTCGAATTTGTCGTAGTTCTTTGGGGCTACCAACGTGGTAACATGTACGCCGTCTGCAGTGTAGAGTTTGAACAGCAAATTGCCTTCTTCGCTTTCGAACACTTTCTGGCGGATGTCCATCGTGAAGAACTCATGAACGGGACTGAAAAGTTCTTCCTTGCAGGAGAAGTTGTCCTTAACTTCAACTTCCACCACCTCTTCCGTTGCGTGCTGCCTTGTATTGTCCTTTTTCCTTTGGAACGGAGCGTAGGAAGGCAGTAATCTTTTGATATACTGCGTGTCGGATGCCGTTATGGTAAAATTGATTTCAGCAATGGAGAGTTCTATTTTGTGAGAGGAGTGCAAGGACTGTGACATCGGAAACTTGTTGTCTGGTAAAATTAAGGTGATGCATCTATGTACATCGTGTTACTGCAGAGATGAATTGCTCGTGATGTTACTCTGTGACTTGGGGCGCGGCTGCAAACTTGAATGTGTTTCCTTCAAGCTCTACTACTTTGTTGGCAGCGTTCTTCTTGGCAGAGCGTCTGACCTTCACATATTGATTTTCAAGTTTCTTACGCGAAGTGTTGAAGAATATCACGCTTGTCTGGTGACCGGGATATTTGCTCTCGAGGAATGTCTTCAGCTGATGAGTATATTCCGTCCGGTCGTTGAGGAAGTGCGTTTTCTTGTCGATGGATGCACCGGGTAGTGTGGATATTGGCGTTAGATAGATGGTGGAGTCTGTCAGGGAAGTGCTGAAGCCGAAGGCATAGATAGTCTTTTCGGGGCTGCCCGCAGTTCGTGCCTGTATGCCAATACTTACAGCAAGGAAGGCAAAGAAGAGCGTTGCTGCAAGTTTGTTGATTCTTTTCATTGATTTCAAGTTTGTATGTTGGGGGTGCTATGGAGAGAAATGTCTTGTATGTCGTGTTGCATATCAGTCGAGGTACGTGCGCAACTTGAGCAAGGCTTTTTCTGTATCCTCTTTGCTGTAGCCTTCATCTTCAAGCCATTGACGAAAAGCAACAAGCGTTTTGCTGTGCATTTGTGCTTTGCCTGCTCTTAGTCCGCTTGCATACTGATGGTAGGGGAGAAGGTTTCGGTTGTAGTTTCCGTCGCTCATGGGGTAAGTTGTTGTGACGCTCCGTTACATCTCCGCTTCGCGTAGGCGTTCAGCATTTTCTGCTACGACGAGATGGTCAATGCAGTCTTGGATGTCGCCGTCCATGAAAGCTTGGAGGTTATAGATGGTATAGTTGATGCGGTGGTCTGTGATGCGTCCTTGTGGATAATTGTAAGTACGTATCTTTGCTGAACGGTCGCCAGTGCTCACAAGTGTTTTGCGGCGCGAAGCGATGTCGTCCACGTACTTCTGGTGCTCACGGTCGTAGATGAACGTGCGTAGACGTGCGAGAGCACGCTCCTTGTTCTTCGGCTGGTCGCGCGTTTCGGTACATTCAATGAGTATTTCCTCCACGACTCCCGTGTTGGGATTTTTCCAATTGTAGCGGAGGCGCACTCCTGACTCTACTTTATTTACGTTCTGTCCACCGGCACCGCTTGAGCGGAACGTATCCCACTTTATCTCGCCTTCGTTGATAACCACATCAAAGGCTTCCGCTTCGGGGAGAACTGCAACGGTTGCGGCAGATGTGTGCACACGTCCCTGCGTTTCTGTGGCGGGAACGCGTTGAACACGATGTACACCGCTTTCGTATTTGAGTGTGCCGTAGACGTCGGCTCCCGTTACTGAGCAGACGATTTCTTTGAAACCGCCTGCTGCGCCTTCGCTTGCGCTTGACACTTCAAGTTTCCAACCTTTACGCTCGCAGTATTTGCTGTACATTCGGAAGAGGTCGCCTGCAAAGAGAGCAGCTTCGTCGCCTCCCGTACCGCCACGTATTTCTAGAATTGCATTTTTTGCGTCTTCGGGGTCTTTGGGCACGAGCATGAGTTTTATGCGCTCTTCCATTCCAGGAATGGACTTCTCGCATGCCGCAACTTCTTCGCGGGCCATTTCCTTGAGTTCTGGGTCAGACTCGTTGAGGAGTATGTTTTTGCTTTCTTCGAGGTTGCTGATGAGCGAAGCATATTCCTTTCGCGCTGCCATAAGATTCTCTAGCTCCTTATATTCGCGCGTGAGGCGAACGTAACGTTGCTGGTCGGCTATGACGGAAGGGTCGGTGATGAGTGTACTAACTTCTTCAAAACGTGAAACGAGGCCGTTCAGTTTCTCAAGCAGTGTGTTGTTTTCAGCCATTTCTGGTTATTGTCTTTTTCTTTTGGATGGACGGAAAAGTCGGAATGCTGCTTTCCATAGGATGCAGCACCAACCGATGACGGCGAGGATGCCTCCCGCCCATCGTACGAATCCCGCCTCTTTGTTGACCAATTCCTGATACTCAAATCCGAGAAGGAAACCGAGGCAGAGCATGCACGCGGTCATATATATGGCTTCAAATGTCTTTCGTCTGGTCATCGGGATGAGATGTTTCGTATGTTGTGGTTTGTGGAGTTCTTCTTATCGCTTTGTATCAATAGTTGAATTCGCCGAACTCGCTCTTTATCGTCAATGAGCGCGGACCTTCTTCTATGTGGCCTACTATTTGTGCATCGATGTTGAAACTCTTGCTTATCGTAATGACTTGTTCTGCCATTTCGGGCGATACGTAGACTTCGAGACGGTGACCCATGTTGAACACTTTGTACATCTCTGCCCAGTCCGTGCCGCTCTGCTCGGCGATGGCACGGAAGAGGGGAGGTACGGGGAACATGTTGTCCTTTATCACACGGCAGTTGTCGCCCACGAAGTGGAGCACCTTGGTCTGTGCACCGCCGGTGCAGTGTACCATACCATGTATTTCGCTTCGCATCGCATCGAGTAGTTTCTTCACCACAGGTGCATAGGTGCGGGTGGGGGAGAGTACGAGTTTTCCTGCGTTGATGGGCGAACCTTCTACGGCATCGGTCAACTTGTAACCGCCGCTGTAGACAAGTTCTTCAGGTACTGCGTGGTCGTAGCTCTCGGGATATTTCTCTGCGAGGTATTTGGCAAACACGTCGTGGCGTGCGGACGTCAGACCGTTTGAACCCATTCCGCCGTTGTATTCCTTCTCGTAGGTGGCTTGTCCGCAAGATGAAAGACCTACGATGACGTCACCCGGGCGAATGTTGGCATTGTTGATGACGTCGGAGCGTTTCATTCGGCAAGTTACGGTGGAGTCTACGATGATGG
Organism: Prevotellamassilia timonensis; assembly: GCA_963589615.1. Classification (GTDB taxonomy): domain Bacteria; phylum Bacteroidota; class Bacteroidia; order Bacteroidales; family Bacteroidaceae; genus Alloprevotella; species Alloprevotella timonensis_A. Next base: position 151,374 of record CAVALA010000001.1, on the reverse strand, counting down.
TGCGAACGAGGTCGCCTACATCGGCCGTTTCACCGCCTGTTGCGTAGATGCCTACGCCCATTTCGCGCATTTGCTGGAGCAGTTCGTCCGTTCCGTTGATGATGGCAGAAATTACTTCACCGGGAATAAGCATCTTGTTGCGGCCTATGGTGGAGCTGACGAGGATGTTGTCTACGGCACCTACACAAAGAAGGTCGTCTGTGTTCATGATGAGTGCGTCCTGTGCTATACCTTTCCAAACGGAGAGGTCGCCAGTCTCTTTCCAATACATGTAGGCGAGGCTTGACTTTGTGCCTGCGCCATCGGCATGCATGATGTTGCAGTATTCGGGATCGCCTCCCAAAATGTCTGGGATAATCTTGCAGAATGCTTGCGGGAAAATACCCTTATCGATGTTCTTGATGGCGTTGTGAACGTCCTCTTTCATGGCGGATACACCGCGCATCATATAACGTTGGTTGCTGTCCATTGTTGTGGTTGGCTGTGTTGGGTTTATCGTATATTAACGGAATAGGTGTTGGGCACCAGTCCTGCATATTTGTTCATTAAAATTCTACGCTTGGCGCTTTTTCAGCTCCAGCTTCGGCTTCAAACTGCGATTTCTTCTCAAAGCCGAACATGCCTGCTACGATGTTTTTGGGAAACGAACGTACCGACACGTTGTAATCCTTTACGGACTCGTTGAAAAGTCTGCGGCTCTCGTTGATACGGTTCTCTGTTCCTTCGAGTTGAGCCTGAAGCTCAGAGAAGTTTTCGTTAGCCTTCAGTTCGGGATACGATTCTGTGACAGCGAGCAATCGGCCGAGGGCTTGAGAGAGTTCACCTTGCACAGCTTGTATTTGTTTGAGCTTTTCGGGGGTTAGGCCGTCGGCTTCTACCTTAATCTGCGTGGCTTTTGCACGTGCTTCTACAACTTCCTTAAGAGTTCCGTTCTCATGTTTTGCATACCCCTTCACTGTATTGACGAGGTTGGGGATGAGGTCGGCACGTCGTTGGTATTGCGTCTGCACGTTACCCCAAGCCGTAGCAACAGCCTCATCTTTGGCTACGAGAAGGTTGTAGGAGTGGAACGTGAAAAACGCTACGATGAGCACCACGATGCCAAGGCCTATTAAAATGGTTTGGTTTCGTTTGAGTAGAGCCATATTTTATCTATTGTAGTGTGTATGCTATTTTTTATGGAATGCTAGAGGAAGAAGAGATACTTTATTGCGTTCATTGTTGTGTCAGTCAAACCGAAACACAACAGAGACGGAAATGGCAATAATTGAGCGTATTTCTAAAAACGGCCGCCGCTTCCGCCTCCACCGAAACTACCGCCGCCGAAACTGCCTCCGCCAAAAGAACTACCACTACTATGCCCCGTGCCTCCAATGAAAGGTGGTGGGAAAAGTCCACCGGCGTTATTCTGGTTTTGTGCTTCGTCTTCAAAATCGGTCTTTTTGAATCCGCACCTCGGGCATTGTCGCTCCACTTTTATATAGGAACTGTTTGTGGCCATGTTGCGAACGCGCTTCCTGCTGAGGTTCTTCATTGGGTAGTGTCCGCATTGTGGGCACCGTTTGCGTCTTTTATAACGAGTGAAAGCAAAACTTCCGATACCTATTGTTAAGACAAATGCTAGAGCTACGAAACTCAGTTCCGCTGCCCCGTCGTCTTCTTCATCAACGTTGTTGAACAGCGTTGGGTCTTTTCGGATGTAGCGGTCTATATCCCTTGCTGTCTCAACCATAGCCTCGCTCCATCTTCCTTCTTGGAGCAACGGTACCATGGTGCGGTTTTCTATCCTTCGGCAAATGGCATCGGGGAGTGTTCCCTCAAGTCCGTTTCCTGTGAGTATATAATAACTGCGGTCCTTTGATGCAAGTATGACAATTAGTCCCGTATTATCTTTCGAGCCTATGCCGTATTTCTTACCTAGTTCCATACCGAACGTATAAGGGTCATCACCCTCAATGTGTTCAACTGCAACGAAAATGGCTTGAATCCCTTTTTCGTGCTCAAGGGCATAAAGTCTTGTGTTGATGGAATCTTCGGCGGCAAGCGAAATTACTTGATCTGGGTTGCATACGTGCTTTCGCTCGTCTTGCAAATAAGGCATTGGCAACGTTTGTGCTGACCATTTGGTTGCATAAAGCGATAGGCTTGCCAGTAGGCATATTGTGAGTAATGTGGCTTTGATGTGACCCATATGGTTTAGCTTTTCAGACGTCTATCCGAGAGGATATATCCTTTTATTTCACTTGCAAAGATAGTGCTTGACGCACGATAATTGAAACGATTTGCCAAGTTTTTGTCCATCTTGATGTTTGAATAGTAAAGGTTTGGTTTTCGTAGCTTGGATCATGAGGGTTGTGCGATTCGTAATAAATGTGAGTGTATGAAGGTATAATTGGCTAACAATGTAAATAGATATTAATGGAGAATATCGCTTTAAAGACCGTGAAATAGACTCTGAAAATCCGCGTATAAGGGTGAGATTGCTCACTCAAAGGCGTCTCGTAGAAATTCTAAGGCATGCATTTTTTACGGCGTGCCTTGGAGTTTTTCCTAGAAGCCTTGTTCTTTCTATTATGAATGGAGGAGAAATCGCTAAGAATGAGCCTGTTTTTCGATCAATCCTGATAATGGTTTTATTATTCTGTGTATTGTGCTGAAATCATAGATTTCTGCGTCCGGCGTGGTTCGTCTGTATCAAAGCAAATGTATGTTCGGTCGCTTTTACGCGATTCTCGCGGCGAAAAGAGTGGCTTTTTGTTTGCATTATTTTACATTAGAGTGTTTTCGTGTGTTGCTTTATTAGGACTGATATGTGTAGTTCGTGAAAGAAAGGAAGCGTGAATTTGTTCGTGCGGTCAAAAGTTTCGCATGTGGATGGACGATTTCCGAAAAATTGAGTACTTTTGCTCTCAATAAATCAAAATAGTAATAGCAATGCTGACTATCAAACAAATCCTCGAAGACAAGGAGGCCGTCATTCGCGGCCTCGAAAAGAAGCACTTTAGCGGTGCGCGCGAAGCCATTGAACGCGTGCTAGCATTAGATAACAAGCGTAAGGAAGCCCAAGCAGAACTCGACTCCCTTAACAATCGAGTGAAGGTCCTTTCGAAGAGCATCGCCGGCCTTATGAAAGAAGGTAAGAAAGAAGAAGCCGAGTCTGCCAAGCAGGAAGTTTCTGATATTAAGGCAAAGAGCAAAGAGCTTGAGGAGGTGAAGAAGCAAGCTGAAGAAGACAAGAAGTTGGTGCTTTACACCATTCCTAACGTACCTTACGACATCGTTCCTGAAGGAAATGGTGCAGAGGACAACCTCGTTGTAAAAACAGGTGGACATGATACTGTACTTCCTGAAAATCCGCTTCCTCATTGGGAACTTGCAAGGAAATATAACCTCATCGATTTTGACCTCGGTGTAAAGATAACAGGTGCAGGCTTCCCTGTGTATATAGGACAAGGTGCACGCCTGCAACGTGCACTCATTAATTTCTTCCTCGATGAAGCTCGTGCGGCAGGTTATACTGAAATTATGCCTCCGACAGTTGTAAACCAGGCTTCTGGCTATGGTACAGGTCAGCTTCCTGATAAGGAAGGCCAGATGTATCACTGCAACGAGGACGATCTCTATCTTATCCCTACGGCTGAGGTGCCCGTGACGAACATCTATCGCGATGTGATTCTTTCGGAGGATCAGTTACCCATAAAGAACTGTGCTTACACGCAGTGCTTCCGTCGTGAAGCTGGAAGTTATGGAAAGGATGTGCGTGGACTGAATCGTCTGCACGAATTCTCAAAGATTGAGATTGTTCGCATCGACAAGCCCGAACACTCAGCAGAGTCGCATCAAGAAATGTTGGACCATGTAGAGGGTCTGTTGAAGAAACTTGAGCTTCCCTACCGCATTCTTCGTCTTTGTGGTGGCGACATCAGTTTTACAGCGGCTGTATGTTACGACTTTGAGGTCTACAGCGAAGCCCAGAAGCGTTGGCTTGAGGTTAGCTCGGTGTCGAACTTTGATACTTATCAAGCAAATCGTTTGCAGTGTCGTTACCGCGGTGCTGACAAGAAGATACAACTTTGTCATACACTCAACGGTTCCGCTCTCGCTTTGCCGCGCATCGTAGCTGCTCTTCTTGAAGATTTCCAAACTCCCGATGGCATACGCATTCCAAAGGCGCTTCAGCCCTACATGGGTTGCGACATGATAAAGTAATCCTTTACTGCTTGCACAGAAAAACAAGGCACGGCATATTATTGTCATTTCCCCGGCAACGATTGTCGTGCCTTTTTCAAATAAATCCATTCTAGAGATTGCGCTTTTGAAGTTTGTAGCAAATGCTGCGTTCAAGATTTACTTTATGCCACGGATACTTTCAATAGATTATGGTAAAAAACGCACGGGTATAGCAGTGACAGACCCTGCACAGATCATTGCCAATGGGTTGGCAACGGTTGAAACGCCTACGCTGATTAGTTATCTTGCAGATTATTTTTCCCGCGAAGATGTAGAACGTGTGGTGCTCGGTTTACCGAGCCAACCAAATGGACAACCTTCGGAGAATCAGCAACGTGTGCTTGCTTTCATGGAGAAATTCAAGAACCGCTTTCCCGATAAATCCATAGAACTTTACGACGAGCGCTTTACTTCGGTTTTAGCTCATCAGGTTATCCTTAATTCTGGAATTGGAAAGAAACGCCGCCAGCAAGACAAAGGGCTTGTTGATGAAATTAGTGCCTGCATCATTCTTCAAAGTTGGATGGAAAGCCAAAAGTAGTTTCTTGCGAGTTTCGAAAGGTTATGCCAAACATTCTTACGCTTACTCTTTAAAGCTTGTAAGTCTGCAATAAGTTAGGACTCAACAAGTTAAAAGTAAAACATTAAATAAACGCAATAATATATGATTCTCCCCATTTATACTTACGGAATGCCAGTACTCCGTAAAGAAGCAGAAGACATAACTCCCGACTACCCTGAGTTGAAAACACTCATTGAGAACATGTTTGAAACCATGTATCATAGTGATGGCGTAGGGCTTGCAGCACCACAGATAGGTAAAGCCATCCGTGTTGTAGTTATCACGCTTGACTGTTTAAAGGAAGAATTTCCTGAATACGCCGATTTCAACGAAGCATATATCAACCCGCATATTGTTGAGTTTGACGATAGCGAAACGGAACTCCTTGATGAAGGTTGTTTGAGCCTTCCGGGCATACGTGAGCCGGTTCGTCGTCCTAAACGCATTCACGTGACCTATTTGGACCAAGATTTCAATGAACACTACGAATGGGTAGACGGTTACCTCGCGCGTGTTATGCAGCACGAGTTTGATCATCTTGACGGTCATATGTTCATTGATCGAATCTCTCCGTTGCGTAAACAGATGGTACGCAGTAAACTCAATGCGCTTCTCAAAGGGAAGTTTAACTGCGGCTATAAGGTGAAAGCACCGAAATAGTAAATTCTATACACTTGTGAATTATTTGGACTGCAGCATTTTGACACTTCCTGTTTAAAGCAGTTCTTTATTTGGTTGTTAGTGTCGAATATAACCGACTCTGTAGCCGTTTCTCAATTAAGAACCGTTCATGAAAAGTAGAAAAGGAACCACGTTCTACAAGCTTTTACACGATTATTGGTATCGCGTTTCCAGAAACGCGATGCAGATTTGTGCAATTGTTATGGCATGTGTTGTCTTTTCCTTTCAGAACGCTTCTGCTCAAGTGGATGCTGAAGTTGTCACCATTATGGGGCGCAACGCACTCAGCGTAGATGACTATGTCACAGCCGTAAAATATTTTAATCAAGCCATAGAGGCAAAACCGTTCCTTTCACGACCTTATTATTATAGGGCATATGCCAAATTTACTTTGGAAGATTATATAGGAGCAGAAGCCGACTGTTCGCAAAGCATCTCGTTGAATCCATACATCAGCGAGGTCTATCAATTGCGCGGATTGTGTCGAATTCATTTGGACGATTACGATGGTTCCATTGCCGATTATTCGCGAGTGTTGCGTGAAACTCCTGACGACCAAGGAGCACGGTATAATCGTGCGCTTTGCTATTTGCAACAAAAAAACTATGCGCAAGCCGATTCAGACTTGACGTACATCGTGCGTCATTGGCCCACCTATAGCAGGACTTATTTGGTGAAAGCGCAAAGTGCATTTGAGCAGAAAGACACTTTGGAAGGTTTGAAATGGATAGACCATTTGCTTGCGCTAAGCCCCAAGGAAGCACAGGCCTGGAGTTTTAAAGGACGCTATGCTCTTCAAAAGTCCGACTATTCGTTAGCAGACTCTTGTCTTACGCAAGCCTTGAAGTATCAAAGTAACGATTTTGAGGCGTATGTGGCACGAGCACAAGCGCGCCATGCACTTAATAAATTCGGACTGGCCATAGCCGATTACGATAAAGCCATAGAACTCGTTCCGCAACATTTTGTGGCGCATTACAACCGTGGCCTTTTGCGAAGTTTTGTTGGTGACTTGAACAAGGCTATTCTAGATTTTGACTACGTCTTACAAGTAGAGCCAGACAATACTTTAGCCCTCTTTAATCGTGCTCAACTGCGCGAAAAAGTAGGAAATTACCGCGGTGCTATCGCTGACTATTCGCAACTGATCAAAGCCTATCCCAACTTTACATACGGATATTTGCAGCGTGCATCTTGCCGCAGAAAAATAGGTGACAAAAAGGGAGCTGTAGCAGATGAAACCTATGTAGCACGTCGCGACCTTGATATAGCTTTTGCACGTGCTCCCCGCACAAAAATGAAAAAGGTGCGACTTCGTTCCGAACATGCCCTTGAGCAATATCAGCAACTCATCGAAGAAGATCCAGACACTGCGCGCAATGTGTTTGGAACCATGTTTGGGAAGGTCCAGAACGAGAAGGTAAGCGATGAAGTCTGCCCGATGTTTCATGCAGCTTTCCGTCCCATCTATACAAGAGGGTATCATTCGGTAGCCTTCATGGCAGAAATGGCTCCTTTTACAACTCTCAATACACCCATTCGCCAGTTCTGTCTGACTGCAGAATCCGAAACATTGGCCGACGATGCTAGTGAATCCGACTGGCGCCAAGTGGAGAGGGTATCCACAACACTAAACACTTGTAACCAACTGGTGGTAAGTTCTGCAATCGCCGTTGAACGCTACAACTATACCTCTGCGCTCAATGACGCGCAAGAAGCCCTTCGCGCAGACAGCACTTCCGTTTTGGCCTTGCTTCAATGTGCGTTCGTGCTTTCGCGTTCCGCTGCGTCGGGTACGATGTCAACTTCGGAAGCGCAATCGAATATACATTTAGCTCAGTCACTCATTGAACGGGCCAAGGCGCGCTCTCCAAAAAGCTCCGTTATCGTCTACAACCAAGCTTGCTTGATGGCCCAAGCGGGCAATGCTAATGCGGCAATTGAAACTTTTGGAGAAGTTCTGAAACTTGATGAACGTTTTGCAGAGGCTTACTACAATCGTGCTATACTTCTTAGTGCAGCTGGCGAGACGAAAAAAGCTGCGGCAGATTTCAGTAAGGCCGGGCAACTAGGTCTCTATAAAGCCTATGCACAGATGAAGAAACTCAACAATTAAAAGGCAATGCCTTGACGTGAGTCTTAGAAGAAATATTACTTTTGCAATCAATCAATACTACATAACATCTATCAATTACCCTACCATGCTAAAACCTGTCATCCTATCATTGGCCAGTGTGTGCATGCTCACTGCTGGTGCACAAGTCAAGGAACGCTATTGGCTTGATCCCGCGATGAACCGCGTCAACACAGAAACTCCTCGAAGCGACTTTTTCGCTTACGAGAGCGTTCAGAATGCAGCGAAGGCCGACAAGAAAGCTTCCTCACGCTACATGTCGCTAGAAGGAAAATGGAAATTCAATTTTGTGAAAGACCATCAAAATGCTCCCGCCAACTTCTATTCGCTCAAGTACGACGATTCAAAATGGGAAGACTTCCCAGTGCCCGGACTCTTTGAGCTCAACGGACACGGCGATGCTATTTACAAGAACATTGGATACGCCTGGGCTACTCAGTTTGAACCCAACCCTCCCTACGTAGAGGAGAAAAACAACTACACTGGTTCTTACCGTAAAACAGTGACCGTGCCTGCTTCTTGGAAAGGCGAACGCATCTATCTCCATGTAGGTTCTGCTACGTCCAACCTCTCTGTTTGGGTAAATGGAAAGTTCGTTGGTTATAGCGAAGACTCCAAAGTGGCTGCCGAGTTTGACCTTACCAAATACCTCAAACCCGGGCAAGACAATCTTATAGCCATGCAGGTGATGCGCTGGTGTGACGGATCCTATTTTGAGGATCAAGACTTTTGGCGTTTCACCGGAATAGCCCGTGAAGTGTATCTCTATTCTCGTCCCGAGACCCACGTTTCGGACATCTTCATTACTCCCGATCTTACCGACAACTATACAAACGGTACGCTCTCTATAAAACTCACGGGTGTGCATACTTCTGGATGTCATGCCACGCTTACGTTGCTTGATGCCAAAGGCGCGAGTGTGAAGACAGAAGATGCCGATCTCGGTAAAGGCAGCACAGAAGTGAAGTGGCAGATAGCCAATCCGCTTAAATGGACCGCCGAAACGCCCAACCTCTACAAGTTACGCGTAGATCTCAAAGACGCAAAAGGAAATCTTGTGGAGAGCTTCCTTCAGAACGTAGGCTTCCGAAAGATAGAAATAAAGAATTCACAGCTGCTCGTAAACGGTCAGCCCATATTGATAAAGGGTACAAACCGTCATGAGATTGACCCCGACGGTGGCTATGTTGTGAGTGTAGACCGCATGATTCAAGACATAAAGGTCATGAAAGAACACAACATTAATGCTGTGCGCACGAGCCACTATCCCAACGATCCCCGTTGGTATGACCTTTGCGACGAATATGGACTCTACGTTGTAGGCGAAGCTAACATTGAAAGTCATGGTATGGGTTACGGCGACAAGACCCTCGCCAAAGTGCCCAAATATCAGCAGACCCACCTCGAGCGAAATCGCAACAATACGCATATTCTCAAGAACCATCCCTCCATTATTATATGGAGTTTGGGTAACGAGGCAGGATATGGTTCCAATTTCGAGAAAGCCTACGATGAGGTCAAAGCCTACGACTCTTCGCGCCCTGTGCAGTATGAGCGCGCTGGCTTGGAACGCGGCACTGACATCTTCTGCCCCATGTACTACGACTACAAATCGTGCGAAGACTACGTGAAGAAAAACGCACCGCGTCCCCTCATCCAGTGCGAGTATGCTCATGCTATGGGAAACTCCATAGGCGGTTTCAAGGAATATTGGGATTTAGTACGCAAATATCCCAACTATCAGGGCGGTTTCATTTGGGACTTCGTAGATCAAGCCATCCGTGTAAAGAACAAGGATGGCAAGGAAATCTTCGCCTATGGCGGTGATTTTGGACGCTATCCTGCAACGGATCACAATTTCAATTGCAACGGATTCATCTATCCAGACCGTCGTCCGCAGCCTACAGCAAATGAGGTTCGCTACTTCTATCAAGACATTTGGAGTCGTTTAGCAGATGCCGATAAGGGTGTTGTTGAAGTCTACAACGAAAACTTCTTCAAGACACTTGACGACGTTGCGCTCGATTGGACACTCTACAACAACGGACAGATGGTTTCTACAGGAACCGTGGCAGATATCAGTGTGCAACCGCAGGGAAAGACTCTCGTACAGCTCGAAGGTTACACCTCTGCAAAAGCACAGGGCGAGACTACGCTCAATATATCCTATCGTCTTAAGCATGCCGAACCACTGCTCGAGGCAGGTTATGAAGTCGCATACCAGCAGTTCGTAATAAATCCGTATACTTTCCCCACATTGTCCCAAACACTTGGAACGGATAAGCAGTCTGCTACTTCCGTTAAGGGTAAAAAGGGTGTAGCCGTGCAGCCTTCTGTCACGAAGGACGAACAGTTAGCTTGTCTTACTCTTACTGGCGGACGCACCTCGGCTACTTTTAGCAAGAGCACTGGTTTGCTTGATTATCTTGACGTGGACGGAAAGCCCATGTTTGAAGATCGTTTGTCGCTGCAGCCCGATTTCTGGCGTGCTACTACCGACAATGATTATGGTGCAGGCCTTCAGAACCGCTTCGGCGCATGGAAGAATCCCGAGTTGAAACTTACTTCGATGAAGGATGAAGTTGACGGCGACAGCCGTAAGGTTGTTTGCATCTATTCTATGCCGAGCGTGAGCGCAGATCTTACCTTGACCTACACGATGACTCCTTCTGGTAATCTCGTGGTCAATCAAAAACTCACTGTCGATAAGGAAGCAAAAGACAAACCATACCTTCCCCGTTTCGGTATGACCCTCCGTATGCCGGAAGCCTTCAATGCTGTAACCTATTACGGACGCGGTCCTGCTGAAAACTATGTGGATCGCAAGGAAAGTCAGTCCATTGGTCTTTACACACAGAACGTAAAAGATATGTTCTGGGGGTATGTACGTCCGCAGGAAAGCGGTAACCATACCGATGTGCGTTGGTGGAACGTTCACAACGAAAATGGAGAAGGACTCACATTCCGGGGGCTTGAACCGCTTGAAATGACCTCCATCAACTATGAGACAGAAGACCTTGATGATGGTCCCGAAAAAACTGCGCATCACTCTCATGCCGGAGAATTAGTCCCCCGCAAGTATACTGTGGTTCATGTGGATCAACATCAGATGGGGCTTGGTTGTGTTGACTCTTGGGGTTCATGGCCGCTTCAGAAATATCTCATCCCGTATGCTGACCATGAATTCACCTTCGTAATCAGTCCTAGCAAGTAAGTACATTATAAATACGAATAGAGTAAAGTCCCCGTTCTTCTGTTGAGAATGGGGACTTTTCTATTGCTTTTGTCTATATTTGCATAGAATTTAAGAATCTCTTCTGCAACAACGCTCGGTATTTGAATGTTCGCTTTCACTTGAAGAAACAGAATATTATAAGATCCATAAAAATACATTCATGAAAATCGAAAAAATCCTTCTCTCTACGGCTTTCACTTTCATTCCCTTTGCGCTTTCAGCCCAAACATATACCAATGTTTATCCCAAATCTGTTGCTAAAGCAGCACACCATTGGGTGAAAAAAGGTGAGTGGCGTAAGGGGTTTGACAAGGCAAGTCCGGCCCCTACAGTAAACGAAACAGAGTTCTGCGTTCAGTATAGTCGTAATTCGCAACAATGGGACGCCGTGTTCAATTGGCTTCAGCAAACAGACTTACTCACTATCAAACCAGGACGAGTCCCTATTGGAAACAGTGGACTAACGGCTTCCGTTGAAGAAGGCGACAACTGGTGTAGCGAAGAAGATTTGCAAAACGGCAAAGGTTCCGAGTCGCATCGAGCCAAGATCGACTTCATGATAGTAGTGAAGGGGACTGAAGGTTTTGCACGTCTTGATCATGAAACGTCCAAACCCAATTGTGAATACACCCCCGATGTGCTTCACTACAATTTTGATTCACAGAAGCTCGAACGCTTTGAATCCATTCCTGGAACGTTCAACGTGATGTTCCCTTGCGACTGGCACATAGCAAAAGTGCGTACGGCAAAGGCAGAGCAATTTGTGAAAGTGATAGTCATAAAAATTGATTACGCGCAATAGGCGAAAAACATGGAGGAATAAAAGGCTGTAAACTTCTTGCGTCTATTGCATAAAACGATGAGAAGCAAAGTTACCGAATAGTTCTGACAAAACTGCTGCGTTTCTGCGAAAATCGGTCAAACGCCCAACGCACACAAAAAAAGACGCCTCTGCGTTTCAATCAACTCATCTTTTCTGACTAATTTTACCGATAATAAAAGCCGCGGCTGCACTTTCCTAGCTTCCCAATGGTCTTTAAAAGCCCATGAATGTTGGATTGTTAAGGCAAACTGCATGCACTACGTTAAAACAAACACATGGTTTCATGCGGCTGAAACTGCGTGCAAAACTATCTTACACTCACAACATGTCAGAGAAACATAGCTTGGTGACGATTGCCAATTTGTCGAAAGAGAAAATTCTCTATCTAATCAGTATGGCACAGGAGTTCGAGAAAAATCCGAACCGGAAAATTCTTGACGATAAGGTCGTGGCTACGCTGTTCTTCGAGCCTTCCACGCGCACCCGCCTTTCTTTTGAAACGGCAGCTAATCGTTTGGGCGCCCGCGTCATTGGATTTACAGACCCCAAGGTAACTAGTTCCACTAAGGGTGAAACCTTGAAGGACACCATAATGATGGTCAGCAACTATGCCGACGTGATAGTAATGCGTCATTTCCTTGAAGGCGCTGCACGCTACGCTAGCGAGATTTCGCCCGTTCCCGTCGTTAATGCCGGCGATGGCGCAAATCAGCACCCTTCCCAAACCATGCTTGATCTCTACAGCATCTACAAGACGCAGGGTACACTTGAAAACCTCAACATCTATTTAGTGGGTGATCTCAAGTATGGACGCACGGTGCACTCGCTCATCATGGCTATGCGTCATTTCAATCCGACATTCCATTTCATCGCTCCGAAAGAACTCGCAATGCCTGAGGAATACAAGATTTACTGTCGCGAGAATAATATTCACTTTGTTGAGCACGAGGAGTTTAACGCCGACATCATCAAAGATGCAGACATACTCTACATGACGCGCGTACAGAAGGAACGTTTCACAGACCTTATGGAATATGAGCGCGTAAAGGACGTTTACATTCTCAAGGCTTCTATGCTTTCCGGTGCCCGTGACAATATGAAAATTCTTCATCCACTCCCTCGTGTGAACGAGATCGCATACGACGTGGACAATAATCCCCATGCCTATTATTTCGAACAAGCACACAACGGACTCTTTGCCCGTCAGGCCATCATTTGTGACGTGCTTGGTATAACACTCAATGAAATCAAACAGTAGTGTCCGAATTCAAAAGAAAAACGTCATAGTCATGAAACGTCAAGAACTCATGGTGGCCGCCATTCAAAATGGTACGGTCATCGACCACATACCTTCTAACAGACTATTTCAGGTGGTACGTCTGCTACATCTTGAGGATTTGAAGTCGTCGCAGGTGATGATAGGCTATAACCTCAAGAGTAAGAAAATGGGCAACAAAAGCATCGTGAAGATTGAGAATAAATTCTTTTCCGATGCAGAGTTAAACAAGCTCTCCGTAGTAGCTCCCAACGTATCGCTTTGCATCATTCGCGACTATGAGGTCGTGGAGAAAAAGTGTGTTGCGCTCCCTACGGAACTCGTGAACATCGTGAAATGCGCAAATCCCAAATGCATTTGCAACAATGAGCCTATGCCGACACGTTTCCGCGTGAAGGACAGTAAACTCGGACTCATTCAGTGTCATTACTGCGAGAAAGAGCAAGAACTTGATAAGGCAAAACTGATTTAACTGACTACTATACTCACCGTTTATGGCTGCAAAAGGCAAGATGGATTGGAAGCCTGGTACGATGATATATCCGCTTCCGGCATTGCTCGTTTCGTGCGGAGCAAATCCTGAAGAGTACAACGTGTTCACTGTGGCGTGGAGCGGAACTATATGTACCAACCCTGCCATGTGCTACATTTCAGTCCGTCCGGAACGTCATTCCTACGACATCATATGTCGTAACATGGAGTTCGTGCTTAACCTCACGACCGAAGACCTTGCACGCGCCACAGATTGGTGTGGCGTACGCTCCGGACGCGATTTCAACAAGTTCGAAGAAATGGGTCTTACTATAGGCAAAGCATCCTGCGTCAAGGCACCAATCGTCATGGAGTCGCCTTTGAGCATTGAGTGCCGGGTCAAGGAGATTGTTCATCTTGGTTCGCACGATATGTTTATAGCAGAAGTCGTAAACGTACAGGCAGACGAGCGCTACCTTGACAATGAAGGAAAATGGCACTTGGAAGCCAGCAGCCCTTTGGTCTATCTGCATGGTGGGTACTATGGGCTTGGAGAGTTAATAGGCAAATTTGGTTGGAGCGTAAAGAAATAATAGAAGAGAACGTAAGTAGCAGATTGAAGTCCGCCGCTTACGTTCTCTTGCTTTTTGAATAAAAGTGAACATAAGCCTTTTGCCTATTCGTACGAACCTTTAGGCAAAAGACCTTGAACGACAAATATCTTATCTATGGAAAGAGACACACAAATCTTTCAGCTCGTAGAGGCTGAGCGCCGTCGTCAGTTGCGCGGCATTGAATTAATCGCGTCAGAAAACTTTGTCAGCGACGAAGTGTTGCGCGCCATGGGCTCCTGCCTTACCAATAAGTACGCCGAAGGCTATCCTGGTCATCGCTACTATGGCGGATGTGGGGTGGTAGACCAAGTGGAAACGTTGGCTATAGAACGTGCTAAGAAACTCTTTGGTGCAGAGTATGCCAACGTGCAACCCCATTCCGGAGCACAAGCCAATGCCGCCGTCCTTCTCACCGTACTCAACCCTGGCGATACCTTCATGGGACTTAACCTTGCCCATGGTGGTCACCTCTCACATGGATCAGCCGTTAATACAAGTGGAATTCTTTATCATCCTGTCGGTTATAACCTTGATCCAAAGACTGGACGCGTAGATTACGATGAGATGGAACGTCTCGCATTGGAACATAAACCCAAACTTATCATTGGCGGAGGTTCTGCTTATAGTCGCGAGTGGGACTATGCAAGAATGCGTGCCATAGCCGATAAGGTAGGCGCACTCTTTATGGTTGACATGGCACATCCTGCAGGTCTTATCGCTGCTGGCTTGTTGGACAATCCGGTAAAGTACGCCCACATTGTGACTACTACTACCCATAAGACACTGCGCGGGCCGCGCGGCGGCTTGATTCTCATGGGTAAAGACTTCGAAAATCCATGGGGAAAGAAGACGCCAAAAGGTGTTGTCAAGATGATGAGCCAGCTGCTCAATAGCGCTGTTTTCCCTGGAGAACAAGGTGGCCCGCTTGAACACGTGATTGCCGCGAAAGCAGTAGCCTTCGGCGAAGCTTTGCAACCCGAGTTTAAGGAATATGCACTTCAGGTTCAGAAAAACGCTGCATGTCTTGCAGACGAACTCGTCAAGCGCGGTTTTGCCATTGTCAGTGGTGGAACAGACAACCACTCCATGCTTGTAGACCTTCGTCCCAAATATCCGGAGCTGACAGGCAAGGTCGCAGAGAATGCTTTGGTTGCTGCGGACATTACCGTAAACAAAAATATGGTTCCCTTCGACGACCGTTCCGCTTTCCAAACTTCTGGCATACGTCTGGGTACAGCAGCCATCACCACACGTGGTGCGAAGGAAGATCTCATGATTCTCATTGCCGAGCTCATAGAACGTGTACTTGACAATCCGACGGACGAAAGTGTCATTGCCGATGTGCGCCGAAAGGTAAACGAAACAATGGAAAGCTACCCCTTGTTTGCTTACTAACTTTTTAGCAACTTGTGTAAATTATCTGCGGACCCAACATGTTGGGCCCGCAGATAATTTACATAGTGTGCTTATAGTATACACCAAAGTTTGTGCAAACAATCTTCAGCCTTCAGCCGTAAGGACTGTAACATAGTAAACGTTGCCTCCATGGAATGTGTAAATGCAGAGAGTTCTGGAGAAAAACGTATACCACGGCTGAAGGCTGAAGATTGTTTGCACAAACTTTCTGTATTCGCGCGCGTGTACGCGTGCGCGCACGCGCGAATCATTAAGATAAGCATTGATGCCATTAAATGCCAGCAGTACATCCGCTGAAAGTAGGAGAACGTTTGTGGTAAAATTTACTAACAACTCCAAGGCTTCTCAACGTATTGAGAAGCCTTGGAGTTTTCACGGGATGCCTTGGATTTTCTACACCGTGCTTTGCTTTTCCGCCTAGCTTATTCTATAATGTCAAGTCTGGGCAGTCTGGCCGTTTCCGCAGATAATGAAGTGATGCATAATGTTTCCGTTCTTTCAAGTAGCGAAGGTTGTATTGGTTTGCGTATGCTTCGCGTTCGAAAGAGATATTGAAATATCCGCGTGTGTACCCTTTATATTGTATTATACGGAAGAGCCATTCAAAGCAATAGACTAGATAATAGGGAATGTATCCCCATTCTTTCATTTGCGCTGTGTGAATACTTTCGTGATTAAGTGTGATTTCATCGCACGAACCTTTGGCGAAAAGGATGCCGAAGAGGTTTATGGCATAGAAATCTTTTCCAAAAGGGATGACCTTGTTGTAAATGATTTTCATAAACTCGCATTTGATTAGCTTATCTCAGGGAGGTAAACTTTATAGAAGGTCTGTGAGTTCTTCCAATGAGGAAATGATGTGGGTCGGCAGTGTTTCGTCGTATTCTTTTTCTTCCCACTCTTTTCCTTTAAACCATATAGTTTGGCAACCAATGGACTGGGCTGGTACAATGTCTTTTGAGAAGCTATCGCCGATGGCTACAGTTTCGCTAGGTTCGCATTGTGCGGCTTTTACACCGAGGCTCCAGATTTCGGGATTTGGCTTGCGCACGCCAACGACTGCGCTTTCTACTACGGCATCGAAGAGATGGGCAATGCCGTAGGTTTGAAGAATGGTGGGGAGGTTTCCGTAGAAATTGGAAACCATGATCAGTTTGTATTTGTCGTGGAGCTTTTCAAGCGTGTGACGTGATTGTTCTACGTGTTCGTGTGCGAATGTGTCGCAGAAGGTAGCGATTCTGTCAACTGCATTGTAGTGCTCCTCGATGGAAGCGAAGTTCCAGACGCCTTGTGCTGAAAGGCTTTGCAACTCCAATTGTACTTTCTCTTCGAGCAGACGTCTGAAAGTGTAGTCGGGCTTGATGATGGGAGATTTTGCCAATGCGCGTTCTGCAAAGACGTAGGCTGTGCGGAAGTCGGCTTCAGACAAATGGATGCCGGCATGGCGGTAGCCTTCTTCCAAAACGTAGGACCAATGGCAAGCAGCAGTGTCAAGTGTGCCGCCATAGTCAAAGAGTAGGGCTTGGGGGTGTTGCATATGTGAGGGGATTGAAGTCTTTTATTTGTTGTTAGTGTCGGCGTTTTTGACATCGTATTGAGCTGATGCTCCGTCGCGCATGATGTTCTTGTTGCCAATCTTGACGAGTCCAACACCGATGAAAATCCACACGAGTTCGCGTATTCGGGTGTAAAGGGAGGTGAGCACACCTATGCCAGGAGCACTGAGTCCGAGAATCTTGACAATTGCGGAAAGACCGCCTTCTCGTGCGCCAAGCTGCATGGGTAGGAAGAAAAGCAGATTGCCGATGAGTGAGGAAAAGGCGAGAACGAGAAGCGCGTCCCAAAAGTCAAGGCATACGCCAAGGGAAAGGAGAATGAAGTAATATTCGAGTGAATTGATTACGCGGGCTATGTATTCAAAGAGCAGGGAAAGCCAAAAAGCACGAGGCTGCGAACGTAAATACGCGATGTTTTCATCGACTTTGCGCATGGAGTCGATGTTCTTGTCGTAGAACTTTCTTGCCCACTTCTTTGCGAAAGGAACGTGAAGCAGGGGTGTGAAGAGCTTTACGATAACTCCTTTCTTGTAGCAAAGGTTGAACACAAATAGTACAGCAAGAAGAACTACGAAATAGCCGGCGAAGAGGCACCAAAGGAATGGCGTCATCTTTTCAGTGTATGCCAGGGCAAAAACGACAACCGCTGTGCTCCAAAGGCATATGTGTGAAAGGATGTGCATCATGGAATAGAGCACTACGGACGACATGGCGCGTGGCACTCCGATGAAGGCACTGAGTTCCATCACGCGGTATGGTCCTCCGCCAAAGCCGAAGGGAGTGGTATAGCTGAAGGCAAAGCCCGATACGGTGAGTTTGTAGGCATGGCGAAAGGATAGGTGCTTGTCGTGTGTGCCGTTGTTGACGATGATCTGGAATGCCCAGGCGTTGAAAGCATAGACAAAAATCCAAACGCCTATAACAGCTGGCAAGTAAAGGCCCATGAGGCGAATGTTGCTTCCTATCTCACTATAGTTGACAGGAAATTTGCAGAGCATCACCACTATGGCTGCAATGCCGAATAGAAGGAAAATGTTACGGAAAAGAGGTTTCAATGTGTTGGGGGTATCGCGTGTGGCAATCTTCTTGTGTAGAGGAAGTGTTGCTGACACAGGTAAGGAATATCCGTGCTTTGTCACGATTGGGCACGGTTGTGAGAGGGGCTAATAATTGTTGCTCTGCAGTTTCTTAGTCAGCTTGAAGCAAAGCGATTCGTGGCGTGCTCGCATGTAGAAGAAGAGCGCATTCATCACTACGATTTCAAAAACGAAGTAAACCCACGGCTCTGCGATGAGCAAGGTGATGTAGAGCACAATGGCACGAGTGTTGAACGTGAGGATGTTGGCATATTTTATGAGCGGAAGGCTCCCGCTGCGGAATTCTGCTCTGAGCTCAGCGGGAATGCTGGAAGTGGCATATTTCTCGTCAAGCAACGCCTTGAACGTTTGGAAGCGCGGTGTCATCTTCTCTTGCGAACGTGTATAGTTGCCGTAGAAATATAGGAATACTTTCCAAACGCAGTCCTTTTTCCATGACAGTTGCTTCCATTCGTTATGAATGGCTGCGTAGTTGTCAAGCTCACTTCCGCTCTTCCCCTTTATGAAGAAAAGGTGAATGTTGCGGTAGTAGTCGGCAAGTTGGCATTGCTTTCCGTGGAATATGAGTCCAGAAATGGCGGCCAAAATCCATATCCATATTCCCCAATGCGTTTCAGTAAAGGGGATGAATTTGTTCTGAAGACGGATACAGATGGCTGCGTAAATGGTGAAGAACCATACGTCGCCGGCAAAACCGTCAAGGATGCGCCCCCATTGTGTCTTTTGTCCCGTCATTCGGGCCAATTGGCCGTCGGCGCTGTCGTAGAGGTTGGCCCAAATGAGAAGAAGGATGCCAATGATGGTCAGTCGTATGTCTTCAAAGTAGAACATCACGCCGGCTGCTGCGCCGAGTATGATGCTGAGAATGGTTACCACATTGGGATGTACGTGGAGACGTTTGAAGAAAAGTGCCCATAGGAGGCCGAGCGGACGGGTGAAATGTATGTCGAGCCACTCTTCGGTGTCTTGCGACTTGAATGTGGATTCGAGTTGGCTGGATGATGTTTCTTGAGTCATTTATTAATTCGTTATGCGGGGAGCAGTGCTGATGTGGTCCTTATGTCTTTATCTTTTATGGACTGGGATATTTTCGATTTCATCTTCTAAACGGGCTGCGATGTGCTTGGCTGCTTCTTTGCGGCATGAGGAGAAACTTGGCCAGTCGTTGAAGTCGATGATGGTGATGTTGCCTTCTGAGGAAATTATTGCATCGCCTCCATAGACAGTCATGCCGGAGACCTGGGCTGAGCGCATGGCTAGCTTCTGGAGTTGCGTATCGTCGAATTCGAAATGACGTGCCTCTCCGTTGTGTCGCTCTAGGCCGAATTTGCTGAACCCATTGTCGGCAGTAGGGTAGGAGTAGTGAAAAAAATCTGTGCCTTCTACACCGTAGAATTTTACAAGATCTCCCTCCATATGGCTTACGGCCAGCGCGCTTTTGATGTCTTTATCTTTGAATTCTTTTAAGTATTCTTGGAGTTGTGTTTCGTCTTCTACGAAACAAACATCGTTGGCCGATTGTGCGCATGCGTCGCCACGTTTGAGCCAAAGGGGAAAACCGAGTTGGCTTGCTACGGTCACGGCTTCGGCAGCGGCCGGACATATGGGCAATGAGGCAGGTTGGGGAATGGAGGCTTCGCTCAGCGTTTCGTAGAGTTTGCAACGGTTGTTCTTCAGTAGTGCTGTAGGGGAGTTGACGACCTTCAGCCCGTGTTCGCTTTCAGCATTGGAAAGAGTTTGGAGAACGTCCGTTCCCCGAGCCATAGAATACACGAGGTCAAAGTCTTCGAGATCAACAGCCACGAAGAGATCTTCGCTGATGATGCTCACGTTGTGTCGGCGGTTGAGGCGGCTGGCAACAGCCATAAATATGGCCTCGTCGCGTCCTGTGGAGTTGGGGCTGAAGCGGTGAGAGCGGCTAATGCCTAGTATGTTCATGAGTGGTGGTTTCAGGATAGGGCAGAGTGAAAAGTGCTGCTTGTTATGCCTTGTCTTTGAGAAAAGCTTCGGCCTTGGCGATGTCTGAAGCGTGGTCTACGTCGAGAATCTTAGAGAATGGGTAGGCCGTGAGATTCAGTCCGTCCGCAACCAAAGCACGTTGAAAGTTGCGCATTCGGCTTTGTCCGCTTTCTATGCATCGGCGGAGTGTTTCGATGGCCGTAGGGCGCAAAGCATAGATGCCTCCGGATATGAAGCGGTCTCCTTCGTTGGTGTCGTGGAATCCGGTGATACGCAACGCACTGTCCGTGCCAACGTAGAGTGGCTTTTCGTCGTCGATGTAGTCCGTTACGGCCATACATCCGTCTCCTTGGAATTCGTGGAAACGGCGGATGTAGGTGGCAAACTCGTCTTCGCGGAATATCGTGTCGACGGTGGTGAGGCAGAATGGTGCATCGGTGAGATAAGTGCTAATCTCATAGAAGCTGTGCATTGAGCTTGGCGTGGACTTTACGATGAGACGTATGTCGTCGGCCTTGCCTTCAGACTGGAGTTGGCGGATGTGCTGTTCCGTTTGAGGGTTCAGCGTGTTGACGATGACTACGATTTCTTCGGCTCCGTTGTTTCGGAATATGCGGAAAAGGCGGTCTATCATGGCTTCGCCGTTGATGGTCACGAGCGGTTTGGGGAGGGCGATGCCTTCTTGTTGGAGTCGTGATCCTTCTCCGGCGGCAATTATGGCGAATTTCATATGTCGCTTAATTTACATTTTGGCTTTGGGCTGCTTAAAGAGCGGCCGTGAATGGTCAGTCGTTCTCTTTCTCTTTGGAAAAACCTTCATTTGCACGCTGCTGCTGTTGCCGTGGTGCTCTTCGTTCGTTGGGAAGTCCGCGTTCGTCCTCTCGCCTGTCGTGGTAGAGTTTGGGGAGTGGATTGGCGTGGGCTTCGTTGAAGCTTTCCCTGTTACGGAATATGTCGATGGCCGAGTAGATGGCTTTGCGGAACGATTGTGTCTGTGCAAGGCCTTTTCCTGCAATGTCGTAGGCCGTGCCATGGTCGGGAGAAGTACGTACGTAAGGTAAACCAGCAGTGAAATTTACGCCGCCTTCGGTGGTGAGTGCTTTGAAGGCGGTGAGTCCTTGGTCGTGGTACATGGCTAGGATGCCATCGAAGTGGCGGTAGAGTCCCGACCCGAAGAATCCATCGGCTGCGTACGGGCCGTAGCAAGCAAGTCCGGCTTCGGCGAGCGATTGCACGGCGGGGGCTATGCTCTCAATTTCTTCACGTCCGATGAGTCCGTTGTCCCCAGCATGGGGGTTAAGAGCGAGTACAGCAATGCGTGGAGCTGAGATGTTAAAGTCCTGTTTGAGCGATTCAAAAAGGATGCGTACTTTTTGTTCAACGCTTTCTTGGTTGATGGCAAAGCTTACTTCAGAGATTGGAAGATGGGTCGTGACGAGTGCCACACGCATGATGTCGTTGCAGAGAATCATGAGCGGCTCTTCACCATGTTGGGCCAGTCGGTTGCTTAGATATTCGGTGTGGCCGACGAAACGGAAATTGCTACTTTGAATGTTGGCTTTGTTGATGGGGCAGGTGACAAGCGTGTCGATGAGTCCGTCCTGAAGGTCAAGCACGGCTTGCTCAAGTGCGAGGAATGCGGCATGTCCGGCTTCTGCGCTGAGCATGCCGTAGTCCACTTTCACTTCGTCGTCTGAAAGGTTCACCAAGTTGAGTTTGCCTTCTTCGGCTTCGCTAGCAGATGCTATGACGCGGAACGGCGTATTTATGCCCAACGCTTTACGGTTGAAGTTTGCCACTTTGGCATGGCCGTATACTATGGGAGTGAAGAGCGTGAGGAGTTCACTGTCGGCAAAGGTGCGTAGAATGAGTTCCCATCCGATGCCGTTGGTGTCGCCTTGTGTGATGCCTGCGCGCACTTTTTTGCGTGTAGGGACGTCGTCGTATGTCGCTGTCGGTTTGTTATTTTCGAGGTTGTGTATTCTTTCGGGAGTTTCAGTCATGGTTGTGGGTAGTTGTCGGTTGGAGTTCATGTTTCATTGCCTCCTGCTTGGCGGTAGAGAGGAGCCCGCAGGCTGCAAATATGTCTTGTCCGCGTGAGGCGCGAATGGTGGTGAAGAGTCCGTGGGCGGTAAGATAGTCGCGGAAACGGACCATTTTTTCTTCCGTTGCCCCGTGGAGGTTCGTGTCGGGGATGTCGTGAAAACGAATAAGGTTGATGCGGCAGTCGAGGTGCTGGAGCAACTTGAGCAAAGCATCGGCGTGGCGCAATGTGTCGTTGAGTCCTGCGAACACGATATACTCGAATGAGAGTCTGCGCTGTTTGCTAGTCTCGCGCGAGGTGCCTCGAGTGTCTTTCTTGCAAAAGTCGTATTGTTCAAGCAGCCGCACTACATTTTCTATTCCGAACGCTTTTTCGGCGGGCATGATGGCTTCGCGTCCTGATGGGATAGGGTGGTGGAGGGAGATGGCGAGGTGGCAGTTGCTTTCGTCGAGAAATCTGCGCAGACCTTTAGCAAGTCCCACGCTTGAAACGGTGATGCGTTTCGGGCTCCATGCCCATGCCCAAGGAGCGGTGAGAATTTCTGTCGTGCGCAACACGTTGTCGAGATTGTCGAACGGCTCACCTTGCCCCATGAACACGATGTTTGTCAGCGTGTCGCGTTCGGGAAGTGAATATATTTGGTTGAGGATGTCAGATGCAGTGAGCGAAGCTACGTATCCCTGGCGGCCTGTCATGCAAAAGGCGCAATGCATCTTGCAGCCCACTTGTGAACTTACGCAGAGTGTGGCTCTCTCGCCGTCGGGGATGTAGACTGTCTCTATGAAGTCGCCTTGGGCGGTGGCATAGAGATATTTCACTGTGCCGTCCACGGAACGTTGGGCATCGATGGGTGCGGTGGCGCCTATGGTGTATTCAGCCTTGAGCTTTTCGCGTGCCGACTTTGAGATGTTGGCCATCTCTTCGATGCTTTTTACGTGTTTACGGTAAATCCAATCGGCCATTTGTTTGCCTACGAATGCGGGTAGCCCGAGTTTAACGGCGGTTTGCTTGAGTTCTTCGAGTGTGAGTCCTAATAGAGGTTGCATGGGGCGGCTAAATATTGGATTGGGGAGTTATATATAATGTGTGTGGACGGTCCGTTCTACAATAAAAGGCTATGCCTTGACTCTGTGTGCGGAACTTCTGCACATGGAGCCAAGACACAGCCTAAGAGGGATATGTGTTACGATTGACGCATTATTTGCGGTAGAGCAACCATGCGCCGGGGAACTTGCTGCGAAGTGAATTGCGCGACTGTACGGACGAGGTCTTGTCGTCATAAGAAGAAGCGATAACGCGGAACCAACCGGTCTTTCCGTTGATGGTTTCGTTGGTCTTGAGCACGCGTGAGTCGTAACCTTCGTTCTTGAGTCGGCTAGCGAGGCTTTCGGCATTGGCTTGCGTTACGAAGCTTCCTACTACTACGCTATATGCTTTAAGTGCGCTTCCGCTGATAACGCTTGTTTCGCCATCAATAGTGCGAACGTCGCTATTATCAACGGTGGTGGTCTGCGCAGGCGTTACAGGTGTAACGGTAACTGCTTCGGTTTCGGTTGTTGTTGTGGTGGTGGTTGCTTGTTGCTCGTCTTGGGCGCCGCTATTCTGGGCTTGCTGAGCCTTTTCCCAAGCTTGGCGATATGCACTCTGCTGCGACTTGCAGCTTGTGAAAAGTACTGCGCAGCCGATGCCCAGTACTACTAACAGATTCTTTCTCATTGGATGACTTGATTTCTGGAGGAACTTGTGATTTGTTGCTTTGCCTTGACGGCAATATCGCATAACTTTGGCAAATTTACGAATGTAAATCCGGTTAGTTTGGATTTTGTTAGTTAAACAACTTTAATGTGATGTGCGCGGGGAGTGTAAATTCAAAAAATATTCGGTTTGTTGCTTGTTGTGTCGCAGAAAAGGCGTACATTTGGAACGTTGAAACTCAATAACAACCTCTTTAAACATCAATAGAAATGAAAGGTTTAAGCATTTTGGCCGCTTTTTTGGGCGGTGCAGCCGTAGGTGCTGCTTGTGGCATTCTCTTTGCTCCGGAAAAGGGTACAGACACTCGTGAGAAAATTGCAGAAGCTATCCGCAAGCGCGGCATTAAGCTCAACAGCAAGGAGATGGCTTCGCTCGTTGATGATATTGCCGACGAACTTCAGCCTGCCAACGACTAACGTCTAGCACTAGCGCCGCAATGCCATGCCGTGTTCAAGTCATGGCTGCGTGGCGAACTGATGCAGAACATTACGACTGTATCTTTAAGACGTGGGGTGGAATCAGACAGGGCCTTTTTGCGTTATGGCTAATGGTGTCCTTTTGGTTCCATCCCTTTTCCTTTTTATAGATGTCATACTGTCGGCATAATGCTCGGCGGTTCAAAAGTACGAATTACATATTAAAACAACAAATACCGTGTATTCTTCTGATAAAAACGTGGAGAACATAGCCCAACTTATTGCTGAAGTGCGCAATTATATTGATTTGCGCGTACGCGATGTGCAGTTGTCCTTCGTTCAAAAGCTTTCCCGTTTGTTCTCGGCACTGATATTGGGCGCCGTGCTGGCCTTGTTGTTAGCCGTTGCTGTCATATTTTTTTCCTTCACATTGGTCTATGCATTGGTTCCGCTTGTAGGCGGAGAAGCTATGGGTTATCTTGTGGTCGCACTGCTCTACGTCGTTTTGGGTGTAGTGATTTATGTGAATAGACAACGCTGGATTTTAGGTCCTATATTAAATCTTATAGCTGGACTCTTTCTTGACGATTCGGCTAACTCTGATAAAAAATAGTAGATTCAGCGTTTTCCTTCAATAGAACTCATTTGTTAGAGTCCGCCTGTGGTGGACTCTTTTTTGTGCCGTTCTGTTATAGGTGGCGAAGTGCGACCATTTGGCCAAGGGCACTCATATTGCAGCAGCACCCATCGGGCATTGTAAAAATATCTTTCGTTTCTTAAATTGGAGAGTCTTTTGATGTCTGTCGAAAGGGTTGAAATAGAATAGGAAATGCCGTACTCGTGTGGCTGAAATCCGTGCATTCTTTTACACCAAGGCATCTCGTAAAAATTCCAAGGCATCTCGTGCGTACGGCAAGGCATGGAGTTTTCGCTAGAAGCCCTCTCGTTTCGCCGGAAAATGCGCAGAAAATCAATGGATTTTAGGCGTGATAGTGTTTATATGCAGTGATTTATTCAGATAAACGAATAAATGTACTGTATATTGCATAGTTATACGATCTGAGAATCGTGTATTTCCAGCCAAGTGGTGAGTCGTCACATTCTACGCGATTCTCAGTGTTAAAAAAAGGAGTGTAAGAAATGATTGTGAGTAGGCAATTTCAAGGCATTATGGAGCGTGGAAGTACACTATAACGGAAAAACTTTGTACTTTTGCGTGACAAAATCACAAGATCAACCATATTTATGTCTAAACTCTTAGCTGCACTATTCGATCTCGATGGAGTAATTGTGGATACAGAGCCGCAGTATACCCTCCTTTGGGAAAAAATTGGGAAACAGGACTTTCCGCACAATCCGACCTTTGCCTTTGATGTGAAAGGCTCAACTCTTGTGCAAATATTCGAGAAGTATTATTCGGGCGATATTGCAGCACAAGAGCGCATTGTTCATGAACTTGATGAATATGAAGCTTCGATGGACTATCCATTTGTTCCTGGTGTTCTCGAATTTGTTGATGCTCTTCGGGCGGCAGGTGTGAAAACTGCAGTGGTTACCAGTTCTAATGTTGTAAAGATGGAGTCGCTCTATCGTGTTCATCCCGATTTTGCAAGCCACTTTGACCGCATTTTTACTTCAGAGGACACAAAGCGTTCCAAGCCTTTTCCTGATTGCTACATAGGTGCCGCTGAAAAATTGGATTGTAATCCGAAAGACTGCGTAGTATTTGAAGATTCGTTCAATGGTTTGCGCGCAGGAATGTCAAGTGGTGCACATGTGGTAGGACTGACCACGAGTAATTCGGAAGAGAGCATTCGCAACCTTTGTCACGAAACGTTAGAGGACTTCCGGAATGTAACGCCCAACGATTTCTTCAACGTCTAACAACCATTTGCAGTAAGAGCAAATAAAGCCGGCATTATGGCCAGCACTGGCTTGAAAGACATAGAAAGAAACATGTGTAAGCATTGGTTTAGAAGCCAATTTACTGCAACCTAACTCGCACACAATCACTATACATACAATATCATGTCTGGATATTTAGTAGAAGACAAGAAAAAGATTACAGCTCCCCGTCTTAAGCAGATGAAAGCTGAAGGCAAGAAGATTGCCATGCTCACTTCCTACGACTACACAACAGCCTCTATCGTAGATGCCGCAGGTGTGGACAGTATACTCATTGGCGACAGCGCATCCAACGTGATGCTCGGCAATGACACGACAATTCCCGTTTCGCTCGACGAAATGATAGTCTTTGCTCGTTCTGTTGCGCGTGGTGTGAAACGTGCATTTGTCGTTTGCGACATGCCTTTTGGTACCTATCAGGTAAGTCCCGACGAATCCGTACGTAATGCTATACGTATAATGAAGGAAACAGGTGTTGATGCCGTGAAACTTGAAGGCGGCGAAGAAATAATTGATTCCGTGCGTGCTATACTGCGTGCCGGAATTCCCGTAGTGGGACACCTCGGTCTTACCCCACAGAGCGTCAATAAATTTGGCGGATTTGGTCTTCGTGCCAAAGAAGAAGGTGAGGCACAGAAACTGATCTCCGACGTCAAACTCCTTGCTCAGGCCGGAGTCAGTGCCATCGTTCTGGAGAAAATACCGGCGCAACTTACCACTAAAGCCGTTCAAAGCGTAGATGTCCCCATTATAGGAATCGGTGGTGGTGCTGCAGATGGCCAAGTGCTTGTGGTGCAGGATATGTTAGGCATGAACAATGGTTTTTCGCCAAAGTTCCTTCGCAAGTATGCCGACCTTTTCAGCGTTATGACCGATGCGGTCGGTCAGTATGTAAGCGATGTGAAGGACGGCAGCTTTCCCAATGAAAGCGAAAGTTACTAATTATCATGACGCAAGTTCACAATCCGTTGCGGAGCACGCGATTTATCAACATGTGCATTGCAAATTGGTTGCTCCACGCTTTTGTCTTCGCACAGATTCCGCTTTTCTCGCACAGGTTGGATCTCTTTGCCGACGCACATGGGCTTTCGATTCAATGCATCGTTGCTTTTGCGTTGGGCATGGTTCTCCAAGGCCCGTTTTGCGCCCATTGGCTTGAGAAACACAAGCGAAAGGCATTGTATCTCAATTCGGTGTTTGTTGTGGCCCTTTCCACTTTTGCCATCATGTTGCTGCCGGTTGACTACGCTTCGGCTATTCCTTTCTTTGCATTAGTTGAAGGCGCTGCATATGGAGTTTCGCAAATATCAATGGGCGGAACCATAGTCAATGATATGCTCCTTTCTGCCCAGCGAACAAAAGGCGATTGTGTATATGGGTGGACCACACGTCTAGGTATTCCTTCCGGATTATTGGCAGGTGTAGTCCTCGTAAACAGTCTTGGCGTGGCTTCCGGATTTGGGTGGTCGCTTTGTGCACTTGCGCTTTCCTACGTGTTTGTTGCACAGACCACAATTCCGGTCAAAGCCCCTGTGAAAATGCCAGCATTTACGCTCGACCGTTTCTTCCTTCCCTCTTCATGGCCGCGCATGCTGATGCTTCTTCCCGTTTCGCTTCTTGCGGGTTGCTTGCTTTATTATGCCACAAGTGTATCGGAACTTATAGCAATATTGGGAGGTTGCTTAGTGTCGTGTGTCGTGGACAGTAGAAAGAAAAGTCTTCACCGCAATTTTACGCACCTATGTGTGGGTTATCTCTTGACTGTGTTGTCTTTGACGATTTACGCTTTTGCTGCTACGCAGGTGTATGGGCTAGTAGCCGCGCTTTTCCTGTCGGCTGCAGGACTTTCGACGGCAAGTGCCAGTCTATTGGCTATCACCGTGGAACGCTCTGAACACTGCCAACGCGGAACAGCGCAGAATACACATATACTCGTGTGGTGTATCGGCTTGGCGATTGGTTATAGTCTTTGCTTTTTAGCCTAATTCGCCGAAGGGCGTATGCTTTAAACTTTGTGCAAGATTTTGTTCATCGGACACGTTGCATTATCTTTGCACTTCAAATACAAAACAATAACAATGGCAAGATTTTCCGACGGCATGACCAACGAAACTTGCTGGAACTACTATAAAGAACAAAATGAAATTCACCGAACGTACTGGACTGAACCTCTTTGAGGTAAACGAGGATGTGCTCAACGCATGGGACAAGCAGGACTTGTTTCATCGCAGTATGACAGAGCGCGAAGGTTGCCCCTCGTTTGTATTCTTCGAAGGACCTCCTTCTGCCAACGGACATCCTGGCATACATCACGTCATGGCACGTACCATTAAGGATGTGTTCTGCCGTTACAAAACCATGCAGGGCTTTCAGGTGAAGCGAAAGGCCGGATGGGATACCCACGGCTTGCCCGTAGAACTTGGAGTAGAAAAAGAGCTCGGCATCACTAAAGAAGATATAGGCAAAACTATTTCTATTGAAGACTACAACGCACAGTGCCGTAAGAACGTGATGATGTTCACCCAAGAGTGGACGGACCTCAGTCACCTGATGGGTTACTGGGTAGACATGGAACACCCCTATATCACGTACGAAAATTCCTACATCGAATCGCTTTGGTGGCTTCTCGGACAACTTTATAAGAAAGGACTCCTCTATAAAGGCTACACCATTCAGCCCTATTCGCCCGCCGCAGGTACAGGTCTCAGTTCTCACGAGCTCAACCAGCCTGGTTGCTACCGCGATGTGAAGGATACCACCGTCACTGCGCAGTTCGAAATCATCGATCCCAAGGATGAGATGACGAAGTGGGGTAAGCCTTATTTCTTGGCTTGGACCACAACGCCTTGGACTCTGCCTTCAAACACAGCACTCTGTGTGGGCCCCAATATAGAATATGTGGCCGTTGAAACTTTCAATCCTTACAATGGCGAACCCATGACGGCAGTTGTGGCTGAAAGCCGCGTAACTGCCTACTTCAAGGCTGAAGGCGAAAATGCCGATTTCGATGCTTACAAAGTCGGCGACAAAGTCGTTCCTTATCGCATAGTAGCAAAATGGAAAGGTACCGAACTCGTAGGCATGCACTACAAGCAACTCATGCCTTGGGTGAAGCCTACAGAGAAAGTAGACGAAAATTCACCCGCTTTCGTTACGGCTTATGCGGAAGCGCATCCTAAAAAATGTTTCACTTCAGGCATTGACCGCTTTGTCGAACTTGAAGAAGAAGCATTCCGCGTAATTCCTGGCGACTACGTGACCACAGAAGATGGTACAGGCATTGTACATATTGCACCTACATTCGGCGCCGATGACGCCAAGGTTGCCAAAGATGCGGGCATACCCTCGCTTTTCCTTATCAATAAGGCTGGCGAAACACGTCCCATGGTCGACCTCACAGGTAAATATTATCTCGTAGGCGAACTCGACGAAAACTTCGTTAAAACATGCGTGGACGTGGATGCGTATAGTCATCATGCTGGCGACTACGTGAAGAATGCCTATGCCCCCGAGTTTAATAAAGACGGAAAATACGATGAAGTTGCTGCCGCCAAGGCTGAAGATCTCAATATAGTCATCTGTATGGAGATGAAGCAAGCTGGCGAAGCATTCAAGATAGAGAAGCACGTACACAACTATCCCCACTGTTGGCGTACCGACAAGCCCGTACTCTACTATCCGCTCGATTCTTGGTTCATCCGCAGTTCTGCTCTGAAGGAACGCATGATGGAACTCAACGATACCATCCTTTGGAAGCCAGCTTCAACAGGTACAGGACGCTTCGGCAAATGGCTTGAAAATCTCAATGATTGGAATCTCAGTCGTTCGCGTTATTGGGGAACTCCACTTCCTATTTGGCGCAATGCGGAAACACGTGAGGAAATGTGCATAGAGTCCCTCGAACAGCTCTACTCCGAAATAGAAAAGAGTGTGGCTGCAGGATTCATGACTTCCAATCCCCTCAAGGACAAAGGTTTTGTGCCTGGCGACTACAGCGAAGAGAATTACCACAAGATAGACCTTCACCGTCCCTATGTGGACCACATCGTGCTTGTATCCCCAAGCGGAAAGCCAATGAAGCGCGAAACGGATCTCATCGATGTGTGGTTCGACTCAGGTTCTATGCCCTATGCGCAGATTCACTATCCGTTTGAAAACAAGGAACTTCTTGATTCACGCACTGTCTATCCCGCCGACTTTATTGCAGAAGGTGTAGACCAGACGCGCGGATGGTTCTTTACACTTCACGCCATTGCCACAATGGTATTCGACAGCGTGGCCTTTAAGGCTGTTATCAGCAACGGACTTGTTCTCGACAAAAACGGCAACAAAATGTCCAAGCGTCTCGGCAATGCGGTCGAACCTTTTGGCGCCATCAAGAAATATGGTTCCGACCCATTGCGTTGGTACATGATTACCAATTCGTCACCTTGGGATAATCTCAAATTTGACGCCGATGGCGTGCAAGAAGTGTCCCGTACGTTCTTCGGTAAACTCTACCAGACCTACTCGTTCTTTGCCATGTATGCCAATGTTGACAACTTCGATCCAGAAGTGGCACAAGTACCCTTGGCAGAGCGTCCTGAGATAGACCGTTGGATTCTTTCCGAACTCAACACGCTCATTGCAGATGTGACGGCAAACTACGAAGACTACGAACCCACAAAGGCCGGACGACTCGTACAGCAATTTGTCATTGACAACTTGTCAAACTGGCACGTACGTCTCAGTCGCAAGCGCTTCTGGGGCGGAGGCATGAGCACCGACAAATTGAGCGCCTACCAGACGCTCTATACCTGTCTGCTCACTGTAGCTAAACTAATGGCACCTATCGCACCTTTCTATGCAGATCGCCTCTATCGCGATTTAACCCAAGGACTGAATGGCGCATCGGACAGTGTACATCTCGCCTCCTTCCCCAAGGCCGACAAAGCAATGGTTGATAAGGTGCTTGAACGTCGAATGGAACTTGCTCAAAAGGTATCGTCCATGGTACTTTCGCTCCGCAAGAAGGAACACGTCATCGTACGCCAACCTCTACAGTGTATTTCAGTTCC
This sequence comes from Prevotellamassilia timonensis, assembly GCA_963589615.1. Lineage (GTDB taxonomy): Bacteria > Bacteroidota > Bacteroidia > Bacteroidales > Bacteroidaceae > Alloprevotella > Alloprevotella timonensis_A. Next base: position 120,143 of record CAVALA010000001.1, on the reverse strand, counting down.
AGTAACAGATGCCCAGCTACGCGAAGATCTAGAGAGCGTCAAGCAATTGGTACTCGATGAAGTCAACGTGAAGGAAATCCGTTATGCCGATGCCAATATGCTCGAGAAGAAAGTAAAGTGCAACTTCCGTGTAATGGGTAAGAAATTTGGCAAACTCATGAAGGAGGTCAATGCTGCTGTTACATCTCTTTCCCAAGACGATATTAATCGTTTAGACTCAGAAGGGACATTTTCTCTCTGCGTAGCAGGGCAGGACATTATTGTGGAACGTGCCGATGTAGAAATTATTAGTGAAGACATGCCCGGATGGACCGTGGCCAACGAAGGCTCACTCACCGTGGCTCTTGATTTGGAGATTTCTAAAGAACTCCATCTGGAAGGACTTGCACGCGAAGTGGTGAAGCGAATCCAAGCTTACCGAAAGGAAACTGGCTTCGAAATCACAGACCGAATTTCCGTAGAAGTGGAGCGCCACGAATCTCTCACAGAAGCAGTGGATTCTTTTGCCGACTACATTGCAAAGCAAGTGCTGGCCGACAACGTGACCACGGTAGACAGCTTACCTGTTGATGCACCTGAGTTCGACTTTGAAGACTTCAAGGTACATATGGCCATCAGCAAGAAATAGTAAACATTAGGGGGAAGGTGTGCGCCAACGGCATGCACCTTCCTCCATTTGTTCAATATCCTCAAATTTTGGTACAACACCCATTAATGGTGCAAACCAATCATTTACTCAACCCTCTAACCTCAATCAATTATGGCAGAGAAAACGCGCTATACCGACGAAGAACTTAACGAGTTCAAGGAGATAATACTCAAGAAACTTGAACTTGCAAGACGTGATTACAATCAAATGATGGACACGCTCAGCAACCGCGGCGGTAACGACGTGGACGATACCATGCCCACCTACAAAGTGCTTGAAGAAGGCTCAATGACGCAGACCAAAGAAGAGCTTACTACGATGGCTGCGCGTCAGCAGAAGTTTATTCAGGGACTGCAAGCCGCACTGGTGCGCATTGAAAACAAGACCTACGGAATTTGCCGCGTCACAGGCAAACTAATTCCCAAGGAACGACTTCGTGCCGTACCCCACGCCACACTCAGTATCGAAGCAAAGCAGCAACAAGGTCGCAAGTAAGGTTACTGTGCAACGTTTCATTACGCCAAACAAGAGCTCCTCTTGGACTCAAGTAGAAAAACTCTAATGAATAACGAAAAATCCGAAAACCTACAAACCCCTCTTCCTGCCCGTGAGGTGAGGAAAAGGGGATTGTTGGCTATACTCATCATACTTCTTGTCATCGTTGCTGATCAATGCATAAAATATGCAGTGAAGACGCATTTCTCGCTTCATGAAAGCCTAACCATAACATCTTGGTTCCAGCTACTCTTTACCGAAAACCAAGGTATGGCCTTCGGTATGGACTTTGTAGGAACGTTGGCATTGGCAGTATTTCGCATCATCGCAATAGGTTTTTTTGTCTATGTGCTCATACGTCAAGTTAAAAGTTCCGCTCCTCTCGGACTACTTGTTTGCATATCCCTCATTATAGCTGGTGCAAGTGGTAATATTCTTGATAATATGTTCAACGGACTTATCTATAGCGAGAGTCTTCCCTATGCTGCCCCCGCGCAAGTAGTTCCTTTTGGTTCAGGCTACGGCAATTTTATGGAAGGACGAGTTATAGACATGTTCTATTTTCCGCTTTTTACATGGCCAGATTGGATGCCTGTAGTGGGCAATAGCGTGTTCTTCGGTGCTATCTTCAACTTTGCCGATGCTGCCATTAGTTGTGGAGCCGTAGCCCTTGTGTTGTTCTATTATAAACGTCTTAACCGAAGTGGTATATTCAAATGAACACAACGTCGTGAAGCGACTTCGTAACGTGTTGCATAGCGCTCATAAAGTCCGTTCTTTAGTTTGGAATGGACTATATTTCGTTGTGTCCTTGCTTCTTTTCTCTTGTACATCAGACAGGCCATCAGATGTTCTGTCCAGTGGAGTCATGGAAGACGTTCTTTACGATATGCACATGGCGCAAGCTTTGGCGCAGCAAGAATCTTCTGATAGTTTTGCCAGCGCTGTGCGTTTTAATGAAGAAGCTGTGTTTCATAAACACGGGATTGATGCGCAAACGTTTGACCGTTCTCTCTTATGGTATGAACGCCATACCGACAATCTCGTAAAGATTTATGATAGACTTTCAAAACGCTTTGGCGATTCAGGAATAGGCTCTGTTGCCGTTAGTGGATTGAAAGGTGACACACTGAATATATGGAAAGGTGCTCAGTCTCTTTTGCTCAGTTCGCACAACGTTACCCATTATTCCTACGAGCAAAAAGCCGACTCGAGTCTTCAAGCTGGAGATGTTTTGGAATGGCGTTTTCTTACTGATTGGCATTACCATGAAGGAGAACGTAACGCTACAGCAATCATAGTCCTACACTACGACAACGACTCAACGGAAGTATATTCCAATATGGTTTATTCAAGTGGTGTGCAGATAATTTCAGCACGCATTGGAGAGGCTAAACTCAAAGATGTACAAGTTATACTCTATCAAAGCACCGTTTGGACGGAACGCCCCAAAATACTTTCGGTATCTGGCATACAACTTCTTCGCGTTCGTCCTCAGAAAGAAAAGAATGCGGCAGAAAGCGTTGATGAGGATAAGAACGTAACCACGGCCAAGAGCGATAGTGCGAAAAACCTAAACGTTGATCCGCGCTTAAGAATTCGCGATAGTCTCCTTCGGCTTGATACGCTTCGCGAAACGCGCAATCATTTCAAGTAGTTCTATGTTGGTGACAAGTGTGATGGTAAATTCTGAATCGTCTATGAAGCAATATCCTCATCGCGATTACCGCCGCGTCTGTTATGCCGAGGTGGAATATCCAGATGGAAGGAAAGTTCTACGTCATGTTGTCGTTTTCGACAAATGTGGAAGAATTGTTTTTTCTTACCCCTTAGAGAAAGAAGAACCATTCACCGAATGGAGAAACGAATGTTTCGTTGTTACGAAAGAAATGATTTCGTAATGGACAAGACAAGAGACTCATTGTAATGCAATTATCGCCCATGCAAGGATTTAAGTTCATGCATGGGCGATAATTGTTATATCGCTAAATGAAACTGTCGGCAATCTGATATGTTGTGTCAGCCTTTGGGCCGGTATCTAGCTTGCTATGCATCAATGTTCACAATCTTCTCCAAGGCGGTGAGATATGCGCATGGCACAGAAATTCGGACCACACATTGTGCAGAACTCTCCGTTTTCATAGTGTGCTTCCTTATAGTACTTTAAGGCGAGATCGGGGTCGAGGCTTAAATTGAATTGGTCTTTCCAACGGAATTCGTAGCGAGCTTTGGACAAAGCGTCGTCACGTACTTGCGCGCCAGGGTGGCCTTTTGCAAGGTCTGCTGCGTGGGCTGCTATTTTGTAGGTTACGACTCCAGTCCGCACGTCATCGCGATTAGGTAGAGCGAGATGTTCTTTGGGGGTGACATAGCAAAGCATAGCCGTTCCAAGCCAACCTATAATAGAGGCTCCAATTGCAGAGGTGATGTGGTCGTAGCCCGGGGCAATGTCTGTTACGAGCGGACCTAACGTATAGAAAGGAGCGTTGTGGCACTTTTCAACTTGTCTTTCCATGTTCTCGCGTATTTTGTGCATGGGAACGTGTCCAGGGCCTTCAATGAATGCTTGTACGCCTTTGTCCCAAGCTCGAGTGACGAGTTCTCCCATCGTATCAAGTTCTGCAAATTGGGCTTTGTCGTTCGCATCATATATGGAGCCAGGGCGGAGTCCGTCGCCAAGGGAAATTGCTACGTCGTACTGCGCACATATATCGCATATGTCATCGAAATGTTCGTAGAGAAAACTTTCCTTGTCGTTCTTTAGACACCATTCGGATATGATGCTTCCTCCGCGGCTTACCATGCCTGTTTTGCGGCCTTGGGAGAGATGAATGTTTTTACGGCGTATGCCACAGTGGATAGTGAAGTAGTCTACGCCTTGTTCACACTGTTCAATGAGTGTGTCGCGGTAAAGTTCCCAAGTAAGATTCTTGGCTACTCCGTTTACCTTTTCCATGGCTTGGTACATCGGTACGGTTCCGACGGGGACCGGACTGTTGCGGACAATCCATTCGCGTGTTTCATGAATGTTCTTTCCCGTTGAGAGGTCCATGAGTGTGTCGCCACCCCATTTGCAACTCCATACAGCTTTTTCCACTTCTTCGTCAATGGACGAAGTTGTAGCAGAGTTGCCGATGTTTGTGTTTATCTTCACGAGGAAGTTGCGGCCTATAATCATAGGTTCGGCTTCAGGATGGTTGATGTTTGCAGGGATAACGGCGCGTCCGGCGGCAATCTCAGAACGTACAAATTCAGGCGTGATGTGTGTGGGTATGCCGAGGGTCTCGCAGTTCATGTTTTCGCGTATGGCGACGTATTCCATTTCGGGTGTAATGATGCCCTTCTTGGCAAGCGCCATCTGTGTGATGCCTGCGTCGGGTAACGCACGGAGAGGGAGGTGGTGATGATTGAATCGTAAGGAATCGAGAGACTTGTTGGCCAGCCGTTCTCTACAGTAGGAAGAGGAGAATTCGGTAAGTTCTTCTACGCCTCCGCGTTTGCGTATCCACGTTTCGCGTAGGCGGGGAAGTCCTTCTTTAAGGTCAATGTTGACATTCGGATCGGAGAATGGGCCACTCGTGTCGTAGACTAGCACGGGAGCATTTTCTTTGCGGTGTTTCTTGCCTTCAGCGTCTTTGGTTATGGTTGGTGTGAGATTTATTTTCCGCATTCCGACTCTCAAATCGGGGAAAAGTTTGCCATGGAGGTAGACTTTTTCGCTAGCGGGATAGGAGATCTTCATTTCGTTTGTTCGTTGTAGGTCTATGGTTGACGGTCTGATGAAGGCCGTTTAATGAGATAGTTCAATACTAATTGTATGACGCTTTATACTTGTTCGTCGGCATTCAAGAACTGTTGCATAGCTTCTATAGGGGCATCGCTGCGGACTATGGCGCCACTTACAGCAATGCCTTGTACTCCTGTTTGAAGTAATGGTATGACGTCGTTGAGTGTAATGCCGCCGATGGCACAGACGGGTATGCGGATATTCTCTTCGCGTAGAGCTGTCATGATGTTTTTGTATCCTTCAAGTCCGAGGGTGGGGGCAAGTTTCTCTTTGGTTGTGGTGAAGCGGAAGGGCCCACAACCGATGTAGTCAACGCTGGAACGCTTGAGTTGGCGGATGTCTTCGAGTGTGTTTGCTGTGCCTCCGATGATGAATTCGTGTCCGAGAAATTCTCGTGCTTCGGTAATAGGCATATCCGTTTTACCGAGGTGTACGCCGTCTGCGTGAATTTGTTTGGCAAGTTCTACGCGGTCGTCAAGTATAAAAGTTGCTTGCGCATTGTGGCAAGCTTCCAATAGACGTCGAGCAATGGGTTCTACTTCGCTGTCTGTGGCTCCTTTCATTCTGAGCTGAATCCATTTACAGCCACCGCGGAGTGCTTTGAGTGCAGACTCTTCGTAGGAGAGTGTGGGGGTGGAATGGGTGATAAATTGAACGGGTACCATGGAGTTTTTTGTGTCTGTGGTATGGATATAAACTTTACGCTCCCTTCCTTTCTGCATGTAAGGACGGGGGCGTGGTATAAGGAAATGAAGATGCTATATTGATTTTGCGGAGCGTGTCAAGGGCAAATAACTTGGCGTTAATACGCAAGCTCCTTGTCTTGTGACGTTTCTCTCGTGAGGATTTTCGTGCCATTTTGACACGTAGGTTTGAGGTCGCAAATGCTTAATGGCAACAAAAAGCAGTTCGTTATCTCTTGCATCTTTCCTCAATCATTCCTTCGCCGGCATTGTCCGTAGCAGGTTCGTAGGGTATAATCTCAGCAACGGCACATGCCGTAGCACCCCTTGAATATGGAAGAGCGTGGCAAAAGTACTAAGAATTCGAAGAGCATCAAAAAAAATCTGTGCATTCTTTCAGTTTTCGGAATTTCCCCTTAATTTTGCAAGAGAAAGGTTTTGCATGGCCGGACATAAGCTTTCCGCTTGATTATCCTTGTGGTATTTAATATGGTAACGATAGGCTTAGGACCACGCAACTTTACGGATATAATACCATTCACAATTTAATGACTTTCGCTTATGGCAAAATATACTTCTAAGCTATTCCTTCTTGTTTCGTTTATTCTTGCTCCTTTAGCAGTTATGGCTACTGAAAGTGAAGTGGAGACGCTTGAAACTACTCATGTCGCATCTGCTTTTTCCGAGGTTCAGTTGACTGCGGAGGGGCGTACAGTTCATATTAAGAATGCAGCAGGTCTGAAACTTGAAGTGTTTAATGTGACAGGCGTCTTGGTTAGTTCTGTGAAGATAGATTCCCAAGAGAAGAGCATTACGCTTTCGCTTGATAAGGGTATTTATATACTTCGTGTCGGTAATGTGACGCGTAAAGTGAAGTTTGCTTAAGGCTAAAAGCCTCAGTAAAGGAAATATTGTTTATAAAGAAATGCAGCCAAGCAATTAGGGTTGAATCCTGTTGCTTGGCTGCATTCTTTTTTTGTTGGGTTGTGTGAGCATTTTTTATACGCTCGGTTCAAGCATAATGGCGGAGAAGATTCGACCGGAGTTAATGCCGAGTGCACGGGCGGAAAAGAAAGAGTCGGAGTGGAAATAGGTGCAGGTTCCGCTCACTTGAATGTTGCAGAAATCAACGCCTGCTTCTTCAAGCAATACTGTGTTGGCCGCCCAAAGGTCGATGTGTGCTTTTTTGCTATTTTCTTCGTCACACTTCATAGGAGGAAGATAGGAGAGTATGGCATCCATGGGAAAATTTGCACACCGGAACGCGTCGACCACTTCTTCTCCTACTTCGAACGCTTCGGGCGAAATGCTAGGACCTATAATGGCATGAATTTCGGTAGGTCGGCATGAGAAATCTTCAACCATTTGCTTGACGCACTTTTGGACGATACGTTTTACGGTACCTCTCCATCCGGCATGCACGGCTGCAACTACTCGCTTTTCGGGAGAGTATAGTAGAATGGGTACGCAGTCTGCTGTTGAGACGCCTATGCAGAGATTCTCTTCGGCGGTGATAAGTGCATCAACGTTTTGTAGGAGTGTCTTTTGCTCTTCTTGGGAGAGTGTGGTGAAAGAATTATTGAGTGTGAGTACGTTGTCAGTGTGTGTTTGGCGAGGCAGAATGATGCGTTCGGCGGAGATGCCAAGTTCTGTGGCAAGCCATTGTTTGTTGCGCTGTACTCGTTGGGGTAAGTCGCCGCAATAGTCGGTGACATTGAATGCGGCGTAAGCGCCCATTGCGTTGATTTCGTCGTCTGTGACGGGAAATGGTGAGAGCCGCGTTGAAGAAAAAGCCTTCACGCGGTGTGAAGGCTCTGTGGGATATTGAAGAAGTGTGGCGGACATGTGAAGGTGAGTTAGCTCTTTTGGCTTGAATGCGGTCAATGTAGTTCTATTCAAAGCCTATGGCGTTTGGTTGAGAACGTATGTTTAGTCTTCAAGGTCTTCTATGTCGTAGATGTCATCGGCATCAAGATCGTCGTCGGGGTCAACGTCGATATCGTCGTAGTCGTCGGCCCAGTCTTCGAAGTCGCTTTGGAGCAGTGCGGTTTCGCGGTCGCGGTGCACGATGGAACCGTCTTCGCTGACGCTTTGAAGCTTATTGCTTTCGCTGTTGAGCTCTTTCCAAAGTAAGTCTTTGAGCTCTTGTATGCCGAAACCGGTGACGGCGGAGATGTATACCACTGGCAAATCGTCGGGAAGGTCTGCGCGCAACATTTCCATGAGTTCTTCATCGAGTAGGTCGCACTTGGTGACGGCCAGAACACGGTGTTTGTCTAGCATGCCAGGTGTGAACTGTTTGAGCTCGTTGAGGAGAATGTTGTATTCGCGGGCTATGTTGTCAGTGTCGCCGGGTACCATGAAGAGTAGGAGCGAGTTGCGCTCAATGTGGCGAAGAAAACGGAGTCCGAGGCCCTTTCCTTCTGAGGCGCCTTCAATGATGCCTGGAATGTCGGCCATGACGAACGACTTATTGTCGCGACAAGCTACGACGCCAAGTGAAGGCTCCATGGTGGTGAATGGGTAATTCGCAATCTTGGGACGTGCAGAAGAGAGTGAAGAAAGCAGTGTGGACTTTCCGGCATTGGGAAAACCTACTAGACCTACGTCGGCGAGGAGTTTCAGCTCGAGAATGACCATCATTTCCTCCATGGGTTCTCCGGGCTGTGCATAACGTGGTGCCTGGTTGGTTGAGGTGCGGAATTGCCAATTGCCGAGTCCGCCGCGTCCGCCTTTGAGGAGCATAACCACTTGTCCGTCTTTTGCTACGTCGCAGATGTATTTTCCTGTTTCGGCATTGTAGGCTACAGTTCCAGGGGGGACGTCGATGTAGCGGTCTTCTCCGTCGGAGCCGTGTGAACAACATTTTGAGCCATTCCCGCCATTTCCGGCAAAGACGTGGCGCTCGTAGCGTAGGTGGAGTAGTGTCCAGTAGTTGTGGTTGCCGCGAAGGTAGACATTTCCTCCGCGTCCGCCGTCGCCGCCGTCGGGGCCGCCGTTGGGTTGGTATTTTGCACGATGTAGGTGCATGGAACCGCGTCCGCCCTTTCCTGAGCGGCAATAAATCTTGACGTAGTCCACGAAGTTCGATTCTGCCATGTCTTTAGTCGGTTTGTTTTAAATGGGAAAGTTTAGGGAGTTTCTTTTATGAGGAAAGGGGTTATAGGGCAAGTGCGCTCTGCCTTGCAGGCGCGTTGCCTTATAACCTCTTTCGCTTTTGCAGTTCTGATGTGGCTGCGTTTATGTTGCTGGCGTCTTAGAACTGGTCAATGACAGCACAGAGTGCAGCATTGATTTCTCCGAGAGAGCCGTAGCCTTTTACGGCGTGGCGCTTACCTTCTTTCTCGTACCACTCAATGAGGGGAGCTGTCTGGTTGTTGTACACGTCGAGGCGTTTCTTGATGGTTTCGGCATTGTCGTCGGCGCGGCCTGAAGTCTTGCCACGATTGATAAGGCGTTCCATGAGCATGTCTTCGGGGACGTCGAGTTCAAGCATACCTGCTACTTCAGTGTCGCGCTTTGCGAGCATTTCCTTGAGAGCTTCAGCTTGGGGAATGGTGCGGGGGAAGCCGTCAAAGATGACGCCTTCGCAGGGGCAGAGCGCATCGTAGGTAGAGGCGAGGATGTCAATCATGAGGGAATCGGGGATGAGCTGACCTTTGTCAATGTAGCTCTTTGCAGTATTGCCGAGTTCCGTTCCGTTCTTGATTTCGGCGCGGAGCACGTCGCCGGTGGAGATGTGCTTAAAGCCGTATTTCTTTACGAGCAAGTCGCTTTGTGTGCCTTTGCCTGATCCGGGGGCACCGAAGATTACGATGTTCTTCATTTTCGTTTGTTGTATAGTTTAGCTAAAGTATAAGTTTGCGTGTTGAGCGCGTTTGTTTGTGCCTTGTCCTACGTGTATAACGTACACCGTAATGCTGTTATGGCGTAAGGCTTGGTTTCTTAATCCACTACAGTGTAGATGTCGGGAAGGTTGCGACCTTCGCCGTCGTAGTCAAGTCCGTAACCCACGATGAAGTCGTTGGGGATGTCGAAGCATCGGTAGTGGATGTCGAGGTCTACTTTGAGATTGCCTGGCTTTACGAGAAGTGAGGCAATGCGTATATCTTTGGGTTTGTAGGCAGACAAAGTGTGGAGAAGCTCCTTCATGGTCAGTCCAGAGTCGATGATGTCTTCCACGATGACCACGGTTCGTCCTTCGAGACTTTCGTTCAGTCCGATGAGTTGCTTTACCTGTCCCGTTGTGCTAGTGCCGGAATAGGATGAGAGGCGTACGAAAGTGATTTCACAAGGGGTTGTGATTTCGCGCATGAGGTCGGCTGCAAATACGAACGAGCCGTTGAGCACAGCTAAGAACAAGGGCTTCTCTCCTTCGAGGTCGGAATTGATTTTTTTTGCTACGGCTGCCACACGTTCTTTGATGGTGGCTTCGCTGATGGAGACTTCGAAAACGCGGTCTCTCACCTTGACTTGTTTGTCCATTATAAGCTGGATATTATGGTTATTCTCGGTGAACCTGGTTAGCGCGCCGGCCGTGCATGGCCAAACGTTGAGCAAAGGTACGGCTTTTTTTCGTAATTTTGCATTCGCATTGAAAATTTGTGTATGCCATATGATATACCCCGACAACTTTGAACGCAAGATAGGATTCACTGACATTCGCACGCAACTCAAGGGCCGCTGCATGTCCACTTTGGGCACAGAATGGGTGGACAACCGGTTGCGGTTCCTCTCCGAAGCCGATGAGGTGCGCGAGGCTTTAGCCCGTGCGGGCGAGTTTTCTCGATTTGTAACGGAGGTGGACGATGAATTGGAAAACGAGTTCTTCGACGTTCGCGAAGCGCTTTTCCGTATAAAGCCCGAGCGCACATATATGGAAGAACTGGACCTCTTTTCGCTCAAGCGTTCGCTTCAGACCGTCATATCTTATCGTCAGGCTTTCGTCAGTCGGACGGATGAAGATGGGGAAACGGAAAGTAACGTGGAGGGGGCAGTTGACGAAGAAAATGCCGAAACAGCTTCAGTTTCTTATCGTTATCCAGCTTTGGGAAGGCTTGCAGAGAATGTGCCCACGTTCCCACATATAGTTAAGCGCATTGATGCAGTGCTTAATAAATATGGCAAAATAAAAGATACGGCATCACCCGAACTTCTTTCTATACGTCATCAGATGGAGGTGACGACACGTAGCATATCCCATAGTCTGCGTTCTATTATATCTGAGGCACAGACAGAAGGATACATAGACCGTGATGTGGCACCCACCTTGCGCGACGGCCGTTTGGTAATCCCTGTGGCGCCGGCTTTGAAGCGAAAGATTCGCGGCATTGTACACGACGAAAGTGCCAGCGGAAAGACGGTGTTTATAGAACCGTCGGCAGTTGTCGAGGCGAACAACAAGATACGCGAACTACATGCGGCAGAGCGTCGTGAAGTGATACGCATACTGCAGGAACTTGCGTCAGACATACGCCCTTATGTCAACGATATGCTTTCTTCGCTCCATTTCTTGGCTGAAGTGGACTTTCTTCGTGCCGAGACGGCCTTCTGCGAACAGTACCGCTGTATTGTTCCGGAAGTGGACAACCGTCCGCATATCGAATGGGTGCAGGCCCGCCATCCGCTTTTGGAACAAAGCCTTACCAAGCACGGCGGGCGCATAGTGCCCCTTGATGTGACGCTTGAGCGCGGGCAACGCATCCTTCTTATATCTGGTCCCAACGCCGGCGGTAAGTCTGTTTGTCTGAAAACGGTGGGGCTCTTGCAATATATGCTACAGTGCGGAATGCCGGTTCCTGTGGGCGATGGCACCCGTGCAGGTATATTCTCCGATATTATGATGGATATGGGCGACGAACAGAGTTTGGAGAACGACCTATCCACATATTCTTCTCATCTTCTGAACATGAAGCAGATGATGCGCACGGCCTCGCAGAATTCGCTCCTGCTTATTGACGAATTTGGTGGCGGAACGGAGCCTCAAATTGGTGGTGCGCTTGCGGAGGGGATATTGGACCGTTTTGTAAAGAACCGTACATGGGGCATTATCACGACCCATTATCAAAATCTCAAACATTATGCTGAGTCGCACCATAGCGTGGCAAACGGCGCTATGCTTTACGACCGCCAGCAGATGCAGCCGCTTTTTATGTTGCAGGTGGGGCATCCAGGAAGTTCCTTCGCTTTGGAGATAGCCCGCAAGACGGGCATCCCAGAAGACGTTATTCAGTACGCCACAGACATTGTGGGTAAGGATTATGTGATGAGCGACAAATATCTACAGGACATTATTCGCGATCGCACTTACTGGGAAAATAAACGCCGTAACATCCGTCAGCGCGAAAAGCAACTTGAAGATTCATTGGAGCGTTTGGAACGTGAGAGTGCAACTCTGCGCCAAGAACGCACGGCAATGCTTTCCGATGCGCGCGAGAAGGCCAAGCGCATTGTGGAAGAGTCGAATGCAAAGGTCGAAAATACCATCCGTGCCATTAAAGAAGCTCAAGCCGAGAAAGAACGTACGCGTGAGGCCCGTCAGGAACTTGCAGACTTTCACGAACAGCTTGACCGCGTTGCCGATGGTCAGGATGCTGTGGACCGTAAACTGGCAAAAATTATGCGTCGCCAGCAGCGCCGCAACGAGGATCCCCGCAGCGGAAGGGCGAAACACAACGAGCAGCAAGCTTCGGCGGCTTCAGCCATAGCACGCAGTGCCAATATTGCTGTTTCCTCAGCAGATAAATCGGTTTCGCATCCCGTAGGAACGGCAGTTTTGAAGGAAGGCAGTTACGTACGGCTCAAAGGACAAACAACTGTGGGGCGTATAGAAACGCTTACAGGAAAAACAGCCCGCGTGCTTTTTGGTGCGCTTTATTCAAATGTGAACGTTTCACGGCTTGAAGCGGCCGAAAAACCTGCAGAACAAACACAAGGTGAGAAGGTCTACACTACTTTAAGCCGACAGACGCGCGATGCAATGTACGAAAAGAAACTCCACTTTAGTCCAGAACTGGACATTCGCGGTCTGCATGTCGACGAGGCTTTGCAAGCGGTAGCTTTGTTTATAGACGATGCCATACAGCTTGAGCAAAACCGCGTGCGCATTCTTCACGGAACGGGAACGGGTGCGCTTCGCGAACTCGTTCGCAACTATCTGCGCACAGTGCCCGGTGTGCGTGCGTTCCGCGATGAGCATGTACAGTTTGGTGGAGCGGGTATCACCGTGGTAGAACTCGATTGACAATACTTTGGTTGTAGAGTCTAGAACGAGGTAAAGTTTCTTTACAATCGGCGTTTCCAATCTAGAGAAAATAAAGTGTTAAAAGCACGTTTTTCGGCGGCTTTTTCAATAGCCTGACGGCTTTGCTGCAAACTCCAAGGCATCCTGTAAAAATTTCCCTAGGGGGAGTTTTTACGGGATGCCTTGGAGTTTTGCGTAGATGCAGTGTTGGAGAAGGATGAATTCAGAGAAATATGCAACGAAATATTGAATATGCATCAAAACGATGCATAATATGCGGACTTTTACTGCTTTTATGCAGCTCGTGGTACGCGTAAATACGTCCGCGTGTCAGTTCGTTTGCAAATGCGCGATTCTCACGGGGGGGAATCCTTATAAATGTAGCCGCAAAACGATTATTCTTTCACTCTTGCAAAAGACGGCGCGAAATGCTATCTTTGCAAATCATGAACGAAACGAAAAAAATAAACTGGGGATTTATCGGTTGCGGCGAAGCCACAGAGAGAAAGAGCGGCCCTGCCTTCAATGAGGTTGAAGGGTCTGAAGTGGTAGCCGTGATGAGTCGCAACGCAGAAAAAGCGCGTTCCTATGCAGAGCGCCATCGCGTGAAACGCTGGTATACCGACCCTCAGCAGCTCATTGACGATGCTGAGGTCAATGCCGTCTACATTGCTACTCCTCCTTCTACACATGCCACATATGCCATTATGGCCATGAAAGCCGGAAAGGCCGTCTATGTGGAGAAACCTATGGCTTCCAACTACGAGGACTGCTGTCGCATTTGCCGCATAGCGGAAAAAACAGGCGTGCCGTGCTTCGTGGCTTATTACCGACGCGAGTTGCCTTATTTCAAAAAAGTGAAGCAACTCGTGGAAGAAGGTGCTGTGGGAAAAGTTGTCAATGTACAAATACGTTTTGCTGTACCGCCACGCGACCTTGACTATAACCGTACGAACCTTCCTTGGCGTGTGCAGCCCGACATTGCAGGTGGTGGCTATTTCTATGACCTTGCACCTCATCAGATTGATCTCCTTCAGGAAATGTTTGGCCCCATCACAGAAGCTGAAGGGTTCACTGCCAACCGCGGTGGACTTTACGAGACGGAGGATTCAGTAAGCGCTGCCTTTCGTTTTGATGATGGTTTGCCTGGTTCAGGCTCTTGGTGCTTTGTCGCTCACGAAAGCGCAAAGGAAGACCGCATAGACATCATCGGCGACCGTGGCTCACTGTCATTTTCTGTGTTTACCTACCAGCCCATTGTGCTGCAAAACGAGAAAGGACGCTCAGAACTGTCCGTACCCAATCCGCGTTATGTACAGTTACCGCTAATTCGTCAAGTAGTGGAACATCTGCAGGACAAAGCTATTTGCCGTACGGACTGCGTCAGCGCAACGCCTGTCAACTGGGTGGTGGACCGTATACTTGGTAAGTTCTGATTACAAAACTTGAGGTGGATTTTTTAATAAAAAATGGCGGCGTGGTAGTAAGTGCTACACTCTTGTCCCGCCCATAAGACGTTCTAAACCGCAAACACTTTTGAAACTCTTTGTTTATATAATGCTTGCCGCTTTGAGTCTGCTTCCGCAAAGCGTCTCCGCACAGAAAACCGACACTGTTGAAGTGTCGGTTCCCGACTCGTTGCAGACACATCATGGCAGCGAATTAAAACAGCGCATAAAACACACGGGAAGCATAATTTATCGCTTCATCAAGAACTTCGATTCTTACGATACCACTTATATTGCCCCAAATTACTACAACTTCACTGTGATGGTACAGAACGTCAACTATTTTCAAACCTACTGCTTGCGTGGAAGAAATGAAGAGGTTGGCACACAAGCCATCTTTACCAAACCCGACCCAAGCGTGAAGATAGGACCTTACTTCGGTTGGCGCTGGATATTTCTCGGTTACACGTTCGACGTGGCACACCCACGCTCGTTGGGTAAGTCTAGCGAACTGAGTTTCCGCCTGTATAGTTCTATGCTAGGGTGTGACCTCGTGTACATGCGTAACAAAGGCGGCTATTCGTTGCGCAAGGCTGTTGGGTTTGAAGGCGTGGACCCCAAGAGTGTGCGTGGGGTAGATTTTTCAGGCATGAACTCATCCATGCTATCCTTTAGTGCTTACTACGTGTTCAACCATCGCCATTTTTCTTATCCCGCCACATACAACCAAAGCACACAGCAACTTCGAAGTTGCGGATCGCCCATGGTAGGGTTGGGGTATAGCCGACAGGACGTTTCGTTCGACCATCACAAACTGCCAACGTCACTGCTCGGTGAAGATGGCAGTGAAAGCAAACTCATAGACGAACTCAAGTTTTCGTCGGTCAACTACGACTACTATTACTTAAGCGGAGGCTATGCCTATAACTGGGTGTTCGCCCGCAACTGGCTACTTGGCGGTTCGTTCATGACCTCTGTAGGCATCCGCAAGGCGAAAGGTAAGAAGCTTAAGGGCAACGAAATACTTCTCGACCTCAAGAATTTTTCTTTCGATTGTACCTCACGCGTTGGACTCGTTTGGAACAATTCCCATTGGTTTGCCGGAGCGTCCTTTATCAGTCATCTCTACACATATAGAAACTCTCGCCTTTCGCTTACCAATTCCATCAACTACTGTAACGCTTACGTAGGCTTCTTCTTCGGACGAAAGAAGAAGTGATAATGAGCGATCAGCGTTGTTTTTGTACGGGTTATGTATCCTTATCTTATAGAAAAAGCTTTGCGTAAGCTTCCGCTTTCTTTTCAAGTTTTAGCGGATACGCACGGCTGCTACTTGGCATGCGATAGAGGCGCATAGGACGGCCTTCAAAAGTAAACTCAACGAAAGAGCCGACTGCGGGTTTATCGGTGTGAAACACAGTGCGAAGCGTTTCGGTAGCCTTCTCGCCCGTAGTGACAACCTTCGTGCACCGCGGGAGTTCGCGCAGCAATGCTGCAATGTCCGTTGGTTCCACCACTTCCAAGAATTTGTCGGAGGCATTGTCCTGAAGTCGGCGCACCGAAGTGGCCGTATCGTAGAGTGCAATGCCTTTTTCGCGAAGAAAATCCTCTATAAGCGGGCGGTTGAAACGATGCTCTTCTTGGTTTATAAAGTGGTCGCGGTCCGAAAAGAATATAAGACCGAAAATGCGCCACATGTCGTTTTGCATGTTCGGGTAGTAAAAGTCCATAGACCACCGTTTGCGCTGTGGAGGAAAACTTCCTAACATAAGAATGTGAGCTTTAGGAGGAAGGAAGGGCTTGAGCGGATGATGCTCAATAGGAATAGGATTGGTCATAAGAATTTCCAACGAAAAAAAATAACTATTCAGTACATAGCATTAGGCCGACGTACTGAATAGTTATGAAGTGTGTTATTCGTTTATCGGAGGTTTACGCTCCGCATTAAAGGCTTTTGAGGTATCGGTCTACTTCAATAGCAGCTTTGCAGCCGCTTGCTGCAGCCGAAATGGCTTGACGGTAGTGTGGGTCGGCAACGTCGCCAGCGGCGAATACACCGGGAACGCCCGTGCGGGGAGAGTCGCCTTCGGTGATGATATATCCTGTTTCGTCCGTCTTTATCCAAGGCTTGAAAATATCGCTGTTGGGCTTGTGGCCGATGGCGAGGAAAAATCCGTCGATGGGAAGGTCGTAACGGCGCTCGTCGGCTTCGCCCTTGCGGAATACCACATGGGCACCTTCAACGCCGCCTTCACCGTAAAGTCCTACGGTGTTCGTTTCAAAAAGCACTTCAATCTTCTCGTTTTCCATGACGCGATCCTGCATTGCCTTGGAAGCGCGGAGATAGGGCTTGCGTACAATAAGATAAACTTTTGATGCAAGACCAGCAAGGTAAGTAGCCTCTTCGCAAGCCGTGTCGCCACCGCCCACAACGGCTACGGTCTTCTTGCGGTAGAAGAAACCATCGCATGTCGCGCAGGCGCTCACACCAGCACCGCGATATTTGGTTTCGTCGGAGAGTCCGAGGTATTTAGCCGAAGCTCCTGTGGCAATGACCAAAGATTGGCATTCCTCTTCCGTGTCGTCGTCGAACCACACTTTGTAAGGACTTTTGCTAAGGTCCACTTTGACGGCGGCTGCTGTACGTATTTCAGCACCAAAGCGTTCTGCCTGTTGGCGCATGCGGTCCATCAGTTCGTTGGCGTCAATGCCTTCCGGAAAACCGGGAAAGTTTTCAATTTCGGTAGTGATAGTAAGTTGTCCGCCGGGCTGCATGCCCTCGTAAATAACGGGCTTAAGGCCGGAACGGCCCGCATAGATGGCTGCAGTGTAGCCTGCAGGACCAGAGCCGAGAATGAGGCAAGGTATCATAAAAGTGGTATTTGCTGTGAATAAAAATAGGGGAAATTCTTAAGTTTGGGTAGGCCCGCGTTGTTTGGCAAGGCACTGTTTAACGCAAGTCAATCACTTCGATGCCGGGGTGTTGCTTGGCATCGAAACGGAAGTTGGCGTCGGCCCACTTCTTGTGGGTGCGTATGTTGGAAACGCGTATGCGCGACCAGTCGCCTTTGCTGTTTTTGATGCGGATACTCAAAGGGTAGTGCGTTTGCTTGTCAATAACGGCAATTAGCTGCTGAATGTTGCTTTGTCGCCCTTGTGCAACCATTCTCACCTCGTGGCAGGTAGCACCGCGATAGTTTACGTCGCGCATAGTAAGCGTATAACCTTTCTTGTAAAGGTTTAGAAATGTGTAGGGGTTGATTTGTTGTAGTTCTGAAGTTGTCGGAGTACTCACATTAACTTCGTCACTACCTGCAAGGAGTGTCCATTGTGTGCGGCCGTCAAACCAGCTTGTTAGCGAAGAGGACGTAAGCTTAAACTTATTGCCGGAAATCTGTATGCTGCCCGTAGCTGTACCTGTTTCTGTCTTTCCTTTGAATTGAGTACCCTCGAATGTGGCTTCAATGCCACCTGCGTTGCGTAAGGTAGAGGATGTTTTGTCAAGAACGCTTTGGGCCGTTTGGGCACAAAGGCTAATGTTGAAAGCAAAAGCGGCAAATGTTGTGACAATGATATGTTTGAGTTTCATGTAGTTGCTTCTGTTGATGAAAGAAAATGAAAAAGGGGTAGGGGAGACCTCGCTTTTAATAACCATTCAGTATCTAGGTCAAAAATCCTCTGTCCCTTTTGAAAAACACGTGCAAAGGTATGCAAAGCGACCGAAAGAGGCGAATAATGAAACATTGTTTTACGTTTTGCAGCAAAGGTTTATGCCCAAGCACAAGTCTAATTTTATGTCCTTGCGCTTGATTCGGGAAAGAATAAATCCGTAACTTTGCATATGTTTCACGCAGTTTGGAATAATTTACCCAGTCTAGCGTGAAAGAGCTCAAACTGTTATTCCAATGAACCATACCGTAAGGATTAGTATTATAGGTTCGGGCAACGTGGCTTCTCATCTTGGTCCAGCCTTGCAAATGGCAGGCTTTACGCTTGCCGCAGTCTGCAGTCCTACGCTCGCTCACGCTAAGGCTTTGGCCGATTTGCTCGGCGGTATTGCTGCAGTGGACAAGGTGGAACAATTGCCCATATCCGACATCTATTTTTTGTGCGTGAAGGATAAGGTCCTTGCTGAAGTGGCACAACGTTTGGCCGATTTTCTGCCCCCCGAACAACGTAACGTAGCACTCGTGGTACATACAGCCGGGAGCATTTCGTTGGAAGTTCTAGCTTCGCGTTTTCCTCGTGCAGCTGTGATGTATCCGCTTCAAACCTTCTCAAAAGGCGCTTCGTTCAATTTCTCGCAAGTTCCACTGTTTGTTGAAGGAAGTAACGACAACGACCTATGTGCCGTTACGGCATTGGCTGAAAGGCTAAGCCACAACGTAACACCACTATCAAGCGAAAAACGGAAGCGTTTGCACCTGGCAGGAGTGTTTGCCAACAACTTCGCAAACCATTGTGTTACGCTAGCTGCTGAAATCCTAGCTCCAACGGGCGTATCGTCAGACGTACTACTTCCAATGCTTGATGAAACCATACGCAAGGTTCACCATATGTCTGCAGCGAAGGCACAAACAGGTCCCGCCGTCAGATGGGACACCAACGTGATGGCAGACCATATGGCTATACTCGCTCAAGAACCCGAGTTGCAGAGCGTGTATCGTATAATGAGCGAAAGCATTCACCACTACAATGAAGACCAATGATAAACTACGATCTGAAAAAAATACGTGCCTTAGCTTTTGACGTAGACGGCGTGCTCAGCGAAAGCAACGTGTTGTTGCTCGAAAACGAAGCCCAACCTTGCCGGACAGCTAACACAAAGGACGGATATGCTTTACAACTCGCCGTAAAGTGCGGTCTCCGCGTGGCAATCATCACTGGAGGTCGCAGTGAAGCCGTAAAGCGCCGCTACGAGGCACTCGGCTTGCAAGATGTCTTCTCAGGAGTTTCTGTAAAAATTGAATGTTACCGACAATGGCTCGCCGACAATGAGCTTTCACCCTCAGAAGTGCTTTACATGGGCGACGATATTCCTGACTACGAAGTGATGAAAGTTTGCGGATGTCCTTGCGCACCAGCCGATGCAGCTCCAGAAATAAAGGAAATCGCCTGCTACGTAAGCAACGTCAAGGGTGGTCAAGGATGCGTGCGTGACGTGGTGGAACAAGTGTTGCGCGCACAAGGCCATTGGATGAGCAGTGCACGCGCTTTCGGATGGTAAAAATGGAACGGTTCGGTTGAATCCTCTTCTTGTATTTGATACAATACTACAATAACCCCAATAGTAGTTGTAGATGTGCACGATGGTGTATAGTTGCACATTAGGCTACATTCCTTACTGACTTTTTTTGATATGCTTGAAAATCTAAAGAAATACGACGTGGTGCTCGCTAGTAACTCCCCCCGTCGTAAAGAACTTCTCCAACGACTTGGCATTCCCTTCAAAGTGCGTACGCTTTTCGGCATCGACGAAAGTTATCCCGAAACCTTGCGTGGAGAAGACATCGTACGCTACATCTCTCGTAACAAGGCAAAGGCTTATCGTGGCTCCATGGGGCCCAATGAACTCCTCATCACAGCCGACACCATTGTATGCGTGGCAGGTGAGGTCATGGGAAAGCCCAAAGACGCAGCCGATGCTAAGCGAATGCTTCATAATCTTTCAGGTAATGTCCACCAAGTGATCACTGGTGTTACCATAGTTGCCGGTGAACGCATGGACAATTTCGCTGTGACGAGCCATGTAAAATTCGCCCCTATCACCTCTGAGGAAATTGACTACTACGTTGACAATTTTCTGCCATTTGACAAAGCTGGAGCCTACGGCATTCAAGAATGGATTGGCCTTGTGGCTGTTGAGGAAATCCGTGGCAGCTATTTCAATGTGGTTGGGCTGCCTGTACAGCGTCTCTATCAGCGACTTAAGGACTTTTGATTTTTATATATCGCAGTCAAGCCAATTGACTTTTACCGCACAAACCTTTGAGACCATATGTTGAAGCTCTACACAAAGAATAATCCGCCAGAACGAATAGCGGAGATAGTGCGTATTCTTAATGATGGGGGTGTGATTATCTATCCCACTGGTACAACTTATGCTCTTGGATGTCATGCACACAAGGAAAGAGCCGTTGAACGCATTTGTCGTATTCGCCAAATTTCCCCTTCTTCCCATCCGCTCTCGGTGATATGCTACGACATGAGCGCCATCAGCGATTATGCCTTCATTTCCACACCGGTCTTTAAGTTGATGAAGCGAAATTTGCCTGGGCCGTTTACCTTTATCCTTAAAGGTAAGAATAAATTACCAAAGATATTCCGTTCCAGAAAGACAGGCGAAATAGGCATACGCATGCCCGACTCGCCCATTGTGCGCGAACTGCTTGAAAACCTCGGTGCGCCGCTTATGACAGCCTCGCTTCCGGAACTTCATCCGGGAGAACCCGAATACCAAACAGACCCTGAGCTCATAGACGAAGAGTTCGGTGCCCTAGTAGATCTTGTGATAGATGGTGGAGAAGGTACGCTCGGACAAAGCACAGTGGTCGACTGTACGACAGACGACGATGGCGAAATAATTCGTCAAGGCGACGGCATACTTCAATAAAAAACGGCTTTACAACCATAAACGCGTAAGCTCGTGCAATAAAGCACGTGTTTTGGAGTTATGTTTTTAAAAAGCGGAGAATGCTTTGACTCGATTTTTAGACATTCCGTTATTCCGCGCTTATCCTTAAGCAGAGCATAATTGCTAATGGGACGAGAAACGAAATTCCAGAAAACTACAATTGCTATGCGTACCGCTTTTATGTTTTACCCACATTATAGTCAAAAACTTCCAATGAAAATCTTTAGCAAATCAGTTGCCATTGTGGCTAGTCTTTGTATAATGGCTTTGTTTGCCTCATGTTCTGAAGACACCGACAATCCAAAGTATCAGAGCGAACCTCCTCTCATTTCCGACCTAAAGGTTTCGGTCAATGGACAAGAAACAACAACCGTACATGTTGGCGATAAAATTACCGTCACTGCAGTACAGAAACAAATAGGTCGCTTGTTATATAAGGCTAACTACACGTGGACCAACGATTCCGGCTTCGAGGTTGAAGCTACGGGTACTGCAATTTATGACAACGACTCTAAAAATCCAACGGCGACTTTCACGGTTACTTCGGCCGGCAACTGCAAGGTGACATTTACAGGCCGCTATTATGCCGGTGGTCAAGTAGTTGGTTGGACTTCAAAGTATGGCTCCTCTTACTACGAGGATTTTGCTGACAAAAACGGACGTGCCACCTATACCTTCCTTGGCTCCAACCAATTTAGTGTGGTAGCAACCAAAACCATAACAGTACTTCCGTAAAAGCCTTGAGCCCTTTTAACAGGGTGGCGATACGGCTTCTAAGATACAACTTGATAAAGCGGACAATGCCTGGGACTCGGCAAAGAGTAAGGCGTTGTCCGCTTTTTTCGGCATTCATCAAGAACACTATGGCAATTTTGTGTATTTTTGCAAATGTAAGGCGTTGATGCATCACACATGAGACGCTACCGCCCATTGTCTCACACAAAACACTCACGTATTTTATGACCAAACGTTTACTATCTCTTCTTGCCCTTTCGGTCGGACTTTCATCAAGCGCATTTGCCCAAGAACATCTATACCTTATTAAAGGCACACAAGTCGTGGCAAAATATCCCGTGTCGGACGTTGACTATATGACCTTCCAACTTCCTGATGGAGTGAAGGAGGCTAAGGACGTAGAAGTGGAAGTTGCCAATGCGGGTAAGAGCTACATCACCTATAAAGTCGTCACTCTACAATCGTCCGAGCAGTACGCTCACACTGCCGTTAGTGCTTCTGTGCTTAACTATGTTCTACAAGAATATTTCAGCACAACGCTTGAAGCAGCCTCAGAGAGCGACATCGAAAGCGCACTTCGCAGCATACTTTATAGTTATGGTTATCTAGCGAAGGGTTCGCAAGTTTTTACCATGAAGGACGGTGAGGTGGACGACAACGATGATACCTTTACCGTGTTAGCAGGTGAGACCTACTATGTGGTAGCTTGCAACGTGGTCAACGACGACCTTGGCGAAACCATCTCTTACGCAACAGTAACCACCGCTGAAGCCGAGCAGAGCAAAGAAACTATGACCGTTTCCTACAGCGGACTCAGCAGCGATGGCGGTGCCTCGTTCTCTATTGTTCCCAGCGATGGCATCACAGCTTTCTATACACTTTTCGGTTATAAGGATACGCTAGAACCCTACATTCAACAATACGGCATAAAATATACCGCTCTCTCATTCGGTGAACGATGGACACCGGCAGAATGGAAGTCAAGTCCCGCCACATGGTCTATCAAGGGTGAAGCAGACTATACGCTTTACGTGCTTGGCATTGACAGCGAAGGCGACCGCACGGAAGCTTCCGCATCCGCCCATATAGTTCCTGACACATCCGAGACAACAGCACCGACCATCAAGGTTGCCACGAAGAGCAAGGGCAATGGTGCTGTCAGCGTGAACTTTGAGGTTACACCGAGCAACGTGACAGAAGTCTACGTAAACCTTCTTGAAGAAAACACCGTAGATAGCAAACTCAACAGAGGATTTACTCTTGCCGATTTGGCTGCTGGTGCCACGGCTCTCGACATTACGAACGAGATTAACACCAATGGCGAGTATACCTATACTAACTCATCGGTCGATTCTGGTTGGCAAACGCTCCTCATCAGTGCAAAGAGCAATGAAGGCGACGTCACCGTGTTACGCCTCAACTTCAATGCTCATGTCGACTCCGATTGGGAGGAGACGACAACCGTCATTCCAGCTTCTTCGACGTCGATCGTGAAGACTGCTTTCCGCAAATTCTCTTCTCCGCTTAAGGAACTCAAAACGTTCAATGCTGTTCGTCATAATAAGTTACAGCTGAGTGCGATTAACTAATGCTATGGACTACTGACAGCTATTCCACTCAAGTTTTCTCCTAAGAAACCTCATCTTTGGAGAAAACTTGATTTTTTTGACTGAAACAATATTATTGCATCCTGCACGTTTGCAGAGCTGTACAAGATAAATCTCTTTTATTTCTCCCTTTATCGTTATGTGGCTGATATTTGCTTTTCTTTCCGCCGCCCTTCTCGGACTGTACGATGTGTCTAAAAAGTCGTCGCTAAAGGACAATGCTGTGTTGCCCGTACTTCTTGTCAACACCGTATTGTGCGCTCTGTTTTTCTTACCCTCTATTGTGGGTTCTGCGTTGGGGTGGTCATCGGCAATTCCCCAAGCTCCATGGACGTCACATGGCTTGGTGCTTCTCAAGTCGGCCATCGTGTTAACGTCGTGGGTATGTGGCTATTATGCTATGAAACATCTGCCGCTGACCATTGTAGGTCCGGTGAATGCCACCCGTCCCGTCATGACGCTTGTGGGCGCGCTGGTCATCTACGGCGAAAGGCTAAACCTTTGGCAATGGGCCGGCGTTCTGCTAGCCCTTTTGTCGCTTTTCCTCTTAAGCCGAAGCGGTAAAAAGGAAGGCGTCCGTTTCGGCCACAACCGCTGGATATTCCTTCTTTTCCTTGCTGCGGCTACAGGGGCCGCCAGCGGACTTTACGACAAATATCTTATGGCGCCCATCAGTGCCGGAGGTGCCGGACTGGACCGACTTTTTGTACAAGGTTGGTACAATCTCTATCAGGCCGTCATCATGACTGTTGTGATACTCCTCATCTGGTATCCTCATCGTCGTACCACAACACCTTTCCGATGGCGATGGAGCATCGTGCTCATATCGGTGTTCTTGACTTTAGCCGACATGGCCTATTTCTATGCGCTCTCATGTCCTGGCGCCATGATTTCCATTGTTTCTATGGTGCGGCGTGGTAGTGTGCTGGTAAGTTTTGCTTTTGGCGCATTTATTTTCCATGAGCAAAATCTGAAGGCAAAATTATTGGATCTCCTTTTTGTCCTTCTTGGCATGCTTTGCCTATGGATTGGAAGCTGAAAAATTTGTCCTACAATAATAATATGACACTCAAAGAATATATTTATAACGACGTACTTCCAAGATACGATGCGTTCGATGCCGCTCATCGTCGCGACCACGCACTTTCCGTGATGAAACGAAGCCTACAAATTGCATTACATTACCCCGATGTAGACCGCCAAGTGCTGTGGACTGCTGCAGCCATGCACGATTTGGGACTTTGCGAGTCGCGCGAAACGCACCATCTTGCCTCGGGACGCATAATCCGCTGCGATAATCGTTTGCGCCAATGGTTCTCTGCAGAACAAATAGAAACAATCGCACAGGCGGCGGAAGACCATAGAGCTTCAGCCGGCAAACGTCCGCGTAGCATCTATGGCTGTATTGTGGCTGAAGCCGATCGTCTCATTGATTCGGATGTAGCCATTTTTCGTTGCTTGCAGTACGGATTGGCACATTATCCCGAATTGACACGTGATGAGCAGATAGAACGTGCACGTGCTCATCTTCAGAATAAATATGCCGAGGGAGGATATATGCAATTGCTTCTTCCCGATAGCCCAAATGCCGAACCACTTGCCGCTCTGCGTTCACTTTTGAAAGACGATGTGGCATGCAGAAAGAAACTGAGCGAAGTGCTTTGCCGGCTAAATGCTTAGCGCATACAGTTCCAATGTACTTTGTGCATTTGTATGTTGCGCGGTCGGACCATCATGCCTCTATTGAAGATACGAATACTCCTTTGCGCGATTTTTGCAAGGTCAACGTTCCCATAAAGGGGCAAAAACGTGATCAAAAGCCTCGTTTTGCGCATTTAGATAGGTCGTAGATGCGCATATTGTTTGAAAATTTGTACATTTACGCTCAAGAGAAAGCATCCATTGCCCTATTCCGGCCAGTGGTGCTTACCAAACTATACGAAAAAGCCCATGCCTATGCAAGCAAAAGACATGTCACAAAAAGCAGAAGCACGCCGTGCGTTCCTTGAGGAACTAATGGCCGTTTACCACGATGAAAATTTGCGTCCCGAAAGCAAAGACGCACATGCTTTGGCATATTGTCTCGATACAATCTCCCAGCAACATCCTGAGCGCACGACCGATGCGTTTGGGTTTAACCGCGTAGTAATGGCTTTGCGTGTAATCCGTTTAGCTGCTAGCGAGATAGGACTGCGCGGCAATGTGCTGAAGGCCTATTTGTTGCGTTCCTTGGTGCGTCATGAGGACGAATGCAAGGGAATAGACAAGCTCCTCGGTAAAGAAACGGGCGATACCGTGCGTCGGTTCCTCCGTGTGGAAGCCATTGAGGTGAAGACCGAAGCCATGCGCACCGACAATTTTAGGAACCTGCTTATAGCCCAAGCCGGCGATATGCGCGTGGTGCTTATGCTTATAGCCGACTCCGTGAATTTGATGCGCAGCATTCGCGATTCCGAGCACGACGAAGAGCGACGCAAGGCTGCCACTGAAGCCGCCTATCTTTACGCGCCGTTGGCCCACAAACTGGGACTTTACAAACTGAAGAGCGAACTTGAGGATTTGAGCCTCAAATATCTTGAGCACGATGCTTACTATATGATTAAGGAAAACCTCAATGCTACAAAGCGTGCACGCGATGCCTACATTGAACGTTTCACCGATCCTATACGCAAGATGCTTGACGCAGAAGGACTCAAGTACCACATGAAAGGGCGCACGAAGAGCATCCACTCCATTTGGCAAAAGATGAAGAAGCAACAATGCGGCTTCAACGGTGTGTACGACCTCTTTGCCATCCGCATCATACTCGACGCTCCACCCGCATTAGAGAAAGAACAGTGCTGGAAAGTGTTTTCCCTCATCACCAACAAATACGAGAGCAACCTGAAACGCTTACGCGATTGGCTCACTGTGCCCAAGAGTAATGGCTACGAGAGTCTCCACATTACTGTTCGTGGTCCTGAGGACAAATGGGTTGAGGTGCAGATACGCACCGAGCGAATGGACGAAGTGGCAGAGCACGGACTGGCTGCCCATTGGCGCTATAAGGGTGTCAAAAGCAGTGGGGGCAATGTTGACTCGTGGCTTGCAGACATCCGTCAGGCGCTCGAGACAGGAAACGATTCTCTCTTGTCGGAAAGTCTGGCTCCCGATGCCAAAACGCAGGAAATCTACGTGTTCTCACCCAAAGGCGACCTTTATCGTTTGCCTCCCATGTCCACCGTGCTCGACTTTGCCTACACCATCCACACCGGAGTGGGAAACCATTGTGTAGGCGGTCGCATTGACGGGCGGAATGTGCCCATACGCCAAACGCTTGAGAGTGGGCAGACGGTAGAAATCGTTACGCAGAACAACCAAACGCCCAAGGCAGAATGGCTCAATATCGCTCAGTCCTCTCATGCCAAGGCCAAGATACGTTCTGCCGTACGCGAATTGGCAGCCAGCGAGAGCGCGTTGGGAAAAGAAGTCCTCGAACGCAAACTGAAAAATAAAAAACTGGACTGGGACGAAAGCCTTGTGAATCAACTCATCAAGAAGATGGGCTACAAGGAAAGCTTTGACTTCTTCAAAGCCATTGGCGATGAACGCATTGACCTCAACCGCGTGATTGAAACCTACGTTGCACTAGGCAAACGCGAGCAAGGCACCGCAGAGCGAGCTGCCGTGCGGTCGGCCGAAGAGTTCAACATGGACTCCGAGATTGCTGCCAAAGCAAAGGGCGACGACGATGAACTCGTCATAGGCCGCGACTTGAAAGGCCTTGACTTCCAGTTGGCGCGTTGCTGCAATCCGGTCTATGGTGACGACGTCTTCGGCTTCGTCACGGTGAACGGTGGCATCAAAGTGCACCGCACGTCGTGCCCCAACGCACCCGCTTTGCGCGAACGCTTCGGATACCGCATTGTAAAGGCGCGTTGGGCAGGAAAAGGCTCAAGTTCCTATCCCATCACGCTCCATGTGGTTGGGCAGGACGACCTGGGCATTGTCAACAACATCACCTCCATCATTTCAAAAGAGGAACACATCATGCTGAGGAGCATAAACATTGACTCTCATGACGGCCTCTTCTCAGGAATGCTAACCGTGCTAGTCGACGACACGCAGCGCCTCACTTCGCTCATCAAGAAGCTGCGCACCGTGAAAGGTGTAAAGGTTGTGAGTCGTAGCTAACTTATGATGCTAAGAGCTTCGCAATCCCATATACCCCAATTAGGCACAAGCCATCGGCAAGCCATCGCAAAGCTTGCCGTTTTAGCTTGTGCCTTCTTTTTTGCCTTTTCGCTTTCAGCAAAATGCACCGATGAAAAATGGGAAAATGCGGAGCCGTCGCATGACGAATCGCCACAGGCGTTGACCGCAGAGCGCGTCATGGAAAATGTCTTTTACTACGCCGAACGCAATTTCCTGACCGACCTTCAATACCAAACCGATATTTATCTCCGCAAAAACGTGACGTCGAAACGCCGAGGATGGATAGTTCGCTATTTTCCTTGGATGTCGAGCATAAAACAAGGCGAACACCAACAACTCACGGAGTGCTCCCTTCAACTTCAATTCCATCCAACGGGGCAGCGCGACTGTAAGGTAAATGCCTATTACTCATCGGCGGAAAGCTTGCCGGTTGGCGTAACGGACGAAGTGGAAAGATTCAATTTCTACCTCTACGACACCAATCTCTTCACCGACCGCATCCTAAATCCACTGAATCGTCGCAACAAGCGTTTCTACCGTTACGAGTTGAGCTATGTGACTCGCCTTGACAGTTTCAGTGTGGCACATATTGCCCTCATTCCACGCTTTGAAAACGAGCAGTTACTTAAGGATGGAAGTGTGGAGGTAGACCTCAACAACGGAGCTGTCCGTAAATTCACTTTCCGCCTTTTCAGCCAAATGCGCCATGTGGTAGTCACGGGGCGGACAGGAACGGGGTACTACGAGTCGGTCTTCCCCTCCAAGATGCGCATACTCACACGCTTCAAGTTCCTTGGCAGCCGTTTGGAGGAAACTTACGACGTGTATGCCAATTATCGTTTTTTATGCCCGCTCAAATTTGAGTCAGGCGCAAACCGTAAACACGATGTGACGGAGAAATGTTTGCTCCGTTTGGACACGATGCATGCCATCCGCTCGCGTGAATATTTCGATGCCTTCCGCCCTTTTCCTCTCCGTAGCGATGAACGTCTTCTCTACGATCATGCCGACCTTCAAGAATTGAAGGCACGAACAGCACCGTTTGCGGCAAAGGAACATCAAGCATTGACCGACTCTCTCCAAGTCAGCACAGAGCGCGGCGAGTGGAAGTCGTTGTATGCGTTGCCCCAGAATGCCACATCCAACGTCGGAGTAAGGACGAAGGATATGCTTCTCTCCTCCCACACCATAGAGTTCGGAACAGCGGTTGATGCCAAGGTGCGTATTCCCGCAGTGTTCACCCCTTCGATGGTCCAATGGAGCCATTCAAAAGGAGTGTCCGTAAAAACGCGTTTAAGCATGTCGGCAAATTTTCGTGCCATTGATGCGCAGTTATCGTTCCATCCACAAGTCGGCTACAGCTTCAAGCAACGGCAGGTCTACTGGGATGTCCCCTTGCAGTTCGTTTTCTGGCCACGTATGAACGCCGCTTTTACCATCAATGCTGGAGGCGGACAACACATGTATAATAGCCGACAGGCCGATGAAGTGAGGCGCAAACTAAAGAACTATGAGAAGAGAGACTCCATCCTTCACATCATAGACCATTTTGGTTTCGATGACTACCGCGACCTTCACTTGAAAGCCGACTTCGCTTTCTCGCCCCATCCGTCATTTCGCGTAGTCATGGGCTTGCATTGCCATCAGCGCAAGATGATAGACTGGAACGAAACGGCCGAAACCGCCGGCATGCATCGCACGTTGGGAAGCGTGGCTCCCCATTTCGAAGCGGAATGGACCCCAGGGCTTTACTACTACCGCAAAGGTGTGCGCCGTGTTCCGCTCTATTCGCGTTTCCCGACATTCCATTTCAACTACGAACGCGCCTTCGGAACCACGTCTGCCGAAACGCGTTACGAACGCGTCGAAACGGACATCCGCTACCGCCTTTCGCTCTATGCTTTGCGTTCGCTCTGCTTCCGCGCTGGCTTCGGAACCTATTTGAAAAGGGGCGACGACAGTTTCATAGACTACGACCTCTTCCGCTTCCATAACATTCCCGAAGGGTGGGACGATGAGATGAGCGGCGAATTCCAACTTCTCAGTTCCCGTTGGTACAACGAGTCGAGCTACTACGTTCGTCTTTCGTCCGCCTACGAAAGTCCCATGTTGCTCTTCGCACGAATTCCGTGGATTACCCATTTTGTGCGAACGGAGCACGTTTATTGCAATTTGCTTTCTGTGAAATATCTCAACTGGTATGCGGAACTCGGATACGGCGTAAGTACCAATTTGGTGAATCTTGGCGTCTTTGCCAGTGCCACGCGTGGCGCGCATTTCGGGGTCGGTTTCAAGTGTGCCTTCCGTCTTTTTGAGGATTAAGGAATAGTGCAACGTCCGTTTTGCTCACCATTTTAACACTCACTACAGCCGTAAAAGTAACCATTCGGTAGTTCGCGCGCATTTGTGCGAATCTCGCCGTGCATAAATATACGTTATGTTGGCAATAAGTGCGTTACAACGCTGTATATTCATCCTTTATGCGCATAGAGTTCTTGAAACTGCTTGAAACAGCCTGAGAGAATGTCAATATTGTAAGGCATCTAGCGAAAATTCCAAGGCACCTCAAATTTTTGGGCTGCCTTGGAATTTTTTCTAGATGCCTTGCAGTTGAAATCAGAACGCTTTAAAGGGCTAAAAAGTGCTTTGCAAACGCTAGTTTGAATGTCAGATTTGTCTATAAAAGGTCACAATTGTTAATGACATATTGACTTTTTAACTGTCGCTGTAATGCTACTTTTTCAGTTTGGGTTCCATCGTATTGTTGGCACTCAATTCGCTAAGACTTCGTGCAATTTTATGCGAAGATGATGCAAGTGTTGGCCTTGTACTGCGTTTTTCCGTAAAGAAGACAATCCTTTTCTGCCACATTGTCTATAGAATCGGCATTTTACATTACCTTTGCATAGGTAACGCAATCCATGACATTGCAGGAACCAAAGTCTTTCTCCTAATCAAACCTAAAACCTTACGACAATGAAATGTTTAAAACCCCATTTCCTTACCACCATGCTCTGCCTCACGGCCTTGCTTTCACTCACATCATGCAGCGAAGACTGGTGGAACACTTTCGACAGAAACTTCATAGGACGCTGGCGCGTTGTGGAAGTATCGGGAATGTCGAACTACAACACGGGCGATGAATTTACCTTCCAGTCCAACGGAAACTTTTACGCCGATGGCTACGAGCTCAACGAAAGCGGACAGTGGGATTCACGAGGCCGCAACCTCGATATCAGTTTCAACGGCTACGACGTAGACCTCTCATGCTACATCCGTCAGTTCGACAACTCCTACATGGTGCTAGACGTCAATGACTACTCTTACAACACAAGGTATACGCTGCGGCTCGTGCGGATATATTAAAAGCGATTTCATCCCACAGTCTGCCTATCCGAAACATCCATATATCACTCAATGAAAATCCTCTCAAAAGAAGAAATAAAGAAACAGATAGACAAACCACTCTTTCACAAACTTACAGAAACCGCCGACGAGCAAGGCATAGCGTGCTACCTCGTGGGCGGTTATGTTCGTGACATGTTCCTTCAGCGCCCCACAAACGACATCGACGTTGTGGTCGTGGGTAGCGGAATAGCTATGGCCGAAGCCTTCAGCAAGAAGCTAGGGAAACATGCCCATCTCTCCGTGTTTCGCAACTTCGGTACCGCCCAAGTGAAGTACCACCACGAAGAAGTAGAGTTTGTCGGTGCACGCAAAGAAAGCTATCAGCGCAATTCAAGAAAGCCCATCGTGGAAGACGGCACACTTGAAGACGACCAAAACCGCCGCGACTTTACCATCAACGCAATGGCCGTCTGCCTCAATTCAGACCATTTGGGCGAACTCGTCGATCCGTTCGACGGCGTGTACGACCTCGAAGACGGCATCATTGCCACACCGCTCGATCCCGACATTACGTTCAGCGACGACCCCTTGCGCATGATGCGCTGCGTACGTTTCGCCACACAACTCAAATTTACCATTGAAGACGAAACGTTCGATGCACTCCGCCGCAACCGCGAGCGCATTAAAATCATCAGCCAGGAGCGCATTATTGATGAACTGAACAAAATCATGCTCTCGCCCGTACCATCTATCGGTTTCGTGGAACTTCAGCGGTGTGGACTTCTCGAACTCATCTTGCCCGAAGTGGCGAAACTCGATTGTGTAGAAACGAGAAACGGACGTTCGCACAAAAACAATTTCTACCACACGCTCGAAGTGCTCGACACGGTCGCCTCAAAGAGCGACAAACTCTTCCTCCGTTGGGCGGCTTTGCTTCATGACATTGGCAAGCCCAAAAGCAAACGTTGGGAGCCCGTGGTGGGATGGACATTCCACAACCACAACTACTTGGGTGAGAAAATGGTGAAGCCTCTGTTTCAACGTATGAAGCTTCCCCTTGACGAACGCATGAAATACGTGGCAAAACTCGTAGGACTCCACATGCGCCCCATTTCCATTGCCGACGACGAGGTCACCGACAGCGCCGTGCGGCGTTTGCTCTTCGAAGCCGGCAACGACATTGACGACCTCATGACGCTTTGCGAAGCAGACATCACTAGCAAAAACGAACAGCGCAAAAAAGGCTTCCTTCAAAACTTCAAGACCGTGCGTCGAAAACTCGTTGACATAGAGGAGAAAGACCGCATACGTAATTTTCAGCCTCCTGTCACAGGCGACGACATCATGCGCATATTCCATCTTCAGCCCTGTCGCGAAATCGGTTCGCTCAAGTCTGCGCTCAAGGACGCCATCCTCGACGGAAAAGTGCCCAACTGTCCCACGTTGGCTCTCGACTTCGTGCTCCAGCGTGCCACCGAAATGGGACTGGAAGCCGACCCCGACATGCTCGCCACAGTGCGCGAAGAGGCAAAGCAAAAAGCCCAAGCGCAAACTAAAGACGAGAACGCCAGTCCGCTCCAGCAAGAACCCTCAGCCTCATAATCCTAAATCTATAAGTTGCTATGGAACAAAAAGAAAGAACCGCCAACAAAGAACTCTTCCAAGAGCTTTGTCACAAATACATCAAACGCGAGGGACTCGACCGCATTTTGGCCTATCTCGACAAGACTGACTTCTACGACGCACCTAGTTCTGCCTCGTTTCACCTCAATGAGAAAGGCGGACTCTGCCGTCACTCCATCAACGTGTTCCAGACTGCGCTGAAACTCAACGAGCACGTGGCTACGCCTGCCATAGAAGGTGGCGATTCGCCTTTCACTGAAACCGTCGATGAGGAAAGCATTGCCATTAGCACGCTTTTCCATGACATCTGCAAGGTGAAACTTTATCACGAGGTACAGAAGTGGAAAAAGGACGACAACGGACGGTGGATGTCCTATCCCGGCTATGAACTAAAGGACGACTTCCCCCTCGGACACGGCGAGAAGTCGTGTCTTATGCTAAGCTGGTACATCCGCTTGAAGCCCGAAGAAATGCTCGCTATCCGTTGGCACATGGGCATGTTCGACATGGGAGAAAACGGTTCGTCGCTTCGCTATTCTTTCCGTGCCGCCATGGACAAGTCTCCATTGGTCGTTCTCGTCCAAAGCGCTGACCTTCTCTCGGCTAATCTGCTTGAGAAAACCACTACCTATTGACAAGGCCTAAACTTCAGAGAAAACTTTAACTATACATATACTATGAATATTCTACAAAAAATCCGCCTGTATTTGGTAGCGGCTCTAGCCTTTGCTGCTACCACGGCTTCGGCGGTAGACGACAATCCGACGGCCGTCACCGCTTTGCTCAACCGCATTGGTGGAAGCGGTGCCGCGGACCGATTCGTTACCCAAGTGGACGAAACGCTCAAGAAAGGGACCACCGAAACGTTTACCATCTCGTCGTCCAACGGTAAACCATTCATCAAAGGTAGTTCCGTGCTTGCCGTTACCACTGGTATAAACTGGTATCTCAACCATACGGCTCACATCAATCTCTCCTGGAACAACCTCACGACCGACTTGGTGAACGCCACGTTGCCTCTTCCCACTAAGGACGAAACTCACAAATGCACTGCACCTTATCGCTACTATCTCAACTACTGCACCTTCTCTTACTCCATGTCCACCTGGACCTGGCAGCGTTGGCAGCAGGAAATTGACTGGATGGCACTCCATGGCATCAACATGCCACTGCAAATCGTTGGTCTTGACGTCGTATGGCACAACTTGCTTACCAAGCGCTTAGGCTACACTGAGGCCGAAGCCAACAGCTTCATTGCCGGACCGTGTTTTCAGGCCTGGTGGGGAATGAACAACCTGCAAGGGTGGGGCGGACCCAATCCCTCGTGGTGGTATACGCGTCAGGAAAAACTCTGCAAGGACATTCTCTCGCGTGAACGCGAACTTGGCATGACCCCGGTGCTTCCCGGCTATGCTGGCATGGTTCCGAGCGACATCGCTTCGAAGGGATACTCTGCCAACAACCAAGGAAACTGGTGCAGCTTTGTACGCCCTTATATTCTCGATCCGAACTCCGACGCTTTTGCAACAATCTCTGAACTTTATTATAAGGAACTCAAGGAGGTGATGGACACTTCCGCCTACTACAGCATGGATCCTTTCCACGAAGGCGCCAATACTTCAGGCATAGACGTTCCCTCGGCATATAAGAAAATTGCACAGGCAATGACAGCGGCACAGTCAGATGCCAAGTGGGTCATACAGTACTGGCAGTGGAGCAGCGAACAGTACAATGTACTCTCGCAAGTGGACAAAGGCAAACTCATTGTGCTAGACCTTTATAGTGATGCCCACACCCATTTCAGCGAATACAACGGACACGATGCCGTCTATTGCATGCTGCCTAACTTCGGTGGACGTACCGGTCTCTTCGGACGTTTGAGCAAAGTGATGACCGGATATTTTTCGGAAAAAAACGCCAACTCCAATGTGAAGGGTATTGGAGCTACACCAGAAGCCATAGAACAAGTGCCCGTTCTCTACGATGCGCTCTTTGAACTTCCGTGGCGCTCGTCCATTCCCAGTCCCGAAAAGTGGTTGCAAGAATACACCATTAGTCGTTACGGCACGGACAACCAAGCAGCAAAGTCGGCATGGGAGAAAATCCGCAACTCGGCTTTGGCCTGTCCCACTTCGCTTCAAGGTCCACAGGAAGCTGTGCTTTGTGCACGCCCAGCACTAGTCGTGAACGCTGTTTCGAGCTGGGGCGGTACAAGCATCTTCTACGATTTGCAGGACGTGCGCGAAGCTGCTTTCCAACTTTATTCAGCACATGAAGAACTACAAGGCGAAAACTACAGTTACGACTTGACAGACTTCTCGCGCCAAGCATTGACCGACTACGCCAACGAACTGCTTAAAGCCATCAATGCGGCATATACCCAAGGAAAGACCGAGAACTACAAACGTCTTCGCAATGCTTACCTTCAGCTCATTCTTGACCTTGACGAACTCCTTTCTACCAACAAGAACTTCATGCTTGGACGTTGGACCCAAATGGCTCGTGGCATAGCTGATGAGGTTTCCGGTACGACCGAGAGCGACCGCCAGTGGCTTGAACTCGACAATGCACGCACGCTCATCAGCACATGGGGCGGACGCGATGCCAGCGAAAGCGGTGGACTTCGCGACTATTCCTACCGTGAATGGGCAGGAATGCTCCGTGACTACTACTACGACCGCTGGAAGAAATTCTTTGACGCACTCGACAACGGAACCTCTGCACCCGATTGGTTTACGCACGACTGGAACTGGGCACACAACACCGAGTTGTCCTACTCCAACGTGCCCGAAGGTTCAACTGCAGAGGTCGCTTCACGTTTGCTTACGAAATACTTCGTCACCCTCACCAGTACCGACAACAGCGTGTATCGCGCCAGTCGCTTCTTTGAGTCCGATGCAACAGAAAGCTTCACGACTTCAGCCCTTCGTGGCGAAGCCTTTACCTTAAATGTTGACGGAATCAGCACAACTGACGTAAAAAGCTTAGGCATTGACCTCAACGGCGACGGCACAATAACAGACGACGAAACCTTCAACTCGCTTACTGTCAACATTCCGTCTTCAGCCATCACCGGAAGAGACAAGGCGGTACTGACTTTGGACGATGGAACTATAGTTTCCTTTAGCATCATTGTCAAAGACAACGTATCTGAGAGCAGAACTGTCAGCGTCACTTCCTCCGACGAAAAGGCCGGTAAGGCGCAAATCGTAGGTCGTTCTTCAAAATCCATTACCACTACGAAGGAGGTAACCGTAAAAGCTACTGCCAACTCAGGCTACGATTTCGTGAATTGGTCCGACGCAAAGGGAACTGTCGTCACAACACAAAACCCCTACACCTACTACGGTGCTGACGACATACAGCTTTGCGCCAATTTCGTGGCCAACAAATGGGGACAACCCGAAGAAGATGCAAGTGAACTCAGTGTGATTAGCGATTACGGACAGTATCTCACCTCTCTCACCGTTTCGCAGCGCAATCGCGACGCACAGTCCATCTACGAAGCAAGTTCTTGTCCGTCTTCGCTATTCGAAACGAGCCGAATGGCTTCTGCCGCCCAGGGCAGTCAGCTCACACTCCACTGGAAGAGTGCAGGTGGCATGGACTACTGCCGGCTCTCTGCTTACATCGACCTTAATGCTGACGGCGACTTCGACGATGCCAATGAACTTGTTACCGTTTACGGAAAGAAGCAACAGGCTGCCAACGGCGCACTCAACGACTACACGCTCAACGTGTTGCTACCCTACGATATACCTACAGGTGTAACCCACATACGTCTGCGCTTTGACGGCGCCTGGAACGAGGGGTGGGATGCCACGACCGATGCCATGCCCGCAAACCACAAGACTATGCGCATGGTCTACGATATTCCGCTCAACATTACGTCTGAAGCTTCTTATGCTTGCTCTGTAGGTGTGGAATGCAACGATGCAAAAATGGGTACTGTCGATGCTAATGGTCAACCCACTACTTATGTCTATGCAGCAGGTGAGGACGTCGTACTTCGTGCTTATCCGGCTACAGGTTACGTCGTCAAGGAATGGCAAGACATCTATGGACGAGTAGTTCCTGAGTCATGGCGCGATGGCAATTTCCTCCGTTTTCATGCTCCTGAAAATGGTACGTTCACCGCTGTTTTTGCTGCAAAGACTGATGCCATAGCGCAAGTCATTGCTCCGTCATCAGACTGCTTAAACGCTTATACCCTTGATGGCCGGCGTGCAACCAAAACTTCAAAAGGCGTAATTGTTGGTTCCAACGGTAGCAAAACGCTTCGCCATTGACTCGCTGAATTTACTGCAAAAAAGCGCCCCGCAGTTATCGGTGCAAAACCGATAGCTACGGGGCGCTTTTATCTTAGAGATAGAATGTTAGAGGCTATTGGTTACCTCGTGGCCCATCTGCATTACATAAATCAGGTTCAATTCGTCGTCGAACATAATGATGTCGGCGTCCTTGCCATTTTCGAGTGAACCCTTGCGGTCATAGATGCCCATAATCTTCGCAGGCGTTTCGCTGGCCATGCGGCAGGCATCGGCAAGAGGAATGTTTGCTTGCTGCACACAAGTGCGAATGAGACGGTCCATTGTGGCAATAGAACCGGCAAGTGCAGAACGGTCGGCGAGTTTGCATACGCCGTCTTCAAGAATAACGCGCGGGTCGAATGCGGCATCGCCTTCAGAAGCGGCACAAGCCAAGGAGTCAGTGATGAGGGCAGTGCGCTCAACGCCTTTAATCTGATAGACCATGCGAAGCATCACAGGGGGAACGTGAATGCCATCAGCAATCACTTCAACCGTCATGTCTTCCTCGGCCAAAATGCTCTCTACGGTGCCGGGAACTTTGAATTCGCGGTTCTTATAGACCACGGGCATCGCATTGTAGAAATGAGTGGCGTGGGTCATACCTTCTTTATGTGCAGCTGATACGTCTTCATAAGTAGCGCGTGTGTGAGCAATGGCGGGAAGTACACCATGTTCGCG
The DNA here is from genome assembly GCA_963589615.1 of Prevotellamassilia timonensis. Lineage (GTDB taxonomy): Bacteria > Bacteroidota > Bacteroidia > Bacteroidales > Bacteroidaceae > Alloprevotella > Alloprevotella timonensis_A. Next base: position 82,709 of record CAVALA010000001.1, on the reverse strand, counting down.
ACAAGCCTTTATGAATTCAAGCGAACCAGGAAGCTCAGGAGCTTCGTCCCAACGCTTCAAGCACTTATACGTGTTGAGCAACATGTTGTAGTCCTCAGGAACAGGCGGCGTAATCCATTCAGGAATCTGTGCACCGGCTTGTTTAATGTTGAAGTAAGGACCTTCAAGGTGCAAGCCCATGATGGGACTGTCTTCTTCGGCCATGAGTTTGTCGCAAGTCTTGCAAGCGGCCTCAATCATGGGAACGGTAGAAGAGGAAAGGGTGGGGAAGATGGCAGTTGTACCATGCTTCATATGGGCTTTAACGGCTACGCGGAAAGCTTCTTCTTCGCCTTCCATAAAGTCGCGACCGCCACCGCCATGTACGTGCATTTCTATACCACCAGGTACTACGGAGCAGCCTTTGGCATCGATTACTTCCGCACCTTCAATGTGTAAGTCACTGTTGAGTACGGCTTTAATTTTGTTCTTCTCAATGATGAGCGAACCGCCTTCCAACCAACCTTGTGGGGTGAGAATGCGGCCATTTACTATTTGCTTGAGCATGTCTGAACGAGTTAGTTTATTTTACAGGTTTGTTAAGGTCTTATCTTGGTTTATGATGAGCTATAACTTGCCTTTTGTCTGCTTTCGTTTGTTTATAGCTCATAACTTATGCTACAAAGTTAGTGAATCGTAGGTGAAGCGACAAGCAAACACCTCTATTCTTCGTATAAGGGTGCGCAGTAATCATTTCCCGTCTTCGTCAGGAGAAAGGAAATCCGCCACCACAAAACTACTTCCACCTACATATATAAAATCGTCTTTGTCTGCAGCGGCTTGCGCGGCACGAACTGCCGATTTGACATTAGCAAAGGATTGTCCCTTAAGACCATAATGCTTTGCCATTTCGGAAAGACTTGTTTCGCTGAGCGCGCGATGTACTGAGGCTCGTGTCCAATAATAATGTGCTTCAGAAGGCAAAAGCGACAACACTTGATCTACGTCCTTGTCTGAGGCCATTCCAAAAACCACGTGGACTTTGGGATATTGTTGCACTGCATCTGTCAATTGCTTGGAAAGATATTCCCATCCGCCTACATTGTGTCCAGTGTCACACACCGTTCGCGGATGTTCTTCTACAGTTTGCCAACGACCCATCAGGCCAGTTTCTTCACATACGTGTAAGAAGGCATAGTGTACGTCTTCTTCCCGTATGTTGAACTCAGAACGGAGAACGTCGGCTGCGGCAAGAATTGTTGCAGCATTGCGCACTTGGCAATCACCGGCAAGTGCGGCATCGAATTCTCCCCAATGTTTCGTGGTGTAATGACGCAATCCGTTGGGCCGAACATACGTTTCGGAAATTTCGCCTTCTTCATCGGCAAAGCGGATGGGCGAATCTTCTTCTTGTGCTTTTGATTCAAACACAGGACGCGTTTCATCAACCGTTTCTCCAACTACAACGGGAATGCCTTGCTTTATGATGCCTGCTTTTTCTCCAGCAATTGCTGCTAGTGTATGTCCCAAAAATTGAGTATGGTCAAAGCTTATGTTTGTGATGATGGAAAGTACGGGGTGGATGATGTTTGAACAGTCAAGGCGTCCTCCAAGTCCTACTTCTACAACGGCCACGTCAACATTCATGTCGGCAAAATAGCGGAATGCCATAGCCGTAGTCAGTTCAAAAAAAGATGGATGAAGCGGTTCAAAGAAGTCTTTGTGGTTTCTTACGAAGTCTATCACGTATTGTTCGGGCACCATTTCGCCGTTGACACGGATACGTTCACGAAAGTCTACAAGGTGCGGCGACGTGTAAAGGCCAACTTTCGATCCACGATGCTGAAGCATGGCAGCAAGAGTGTGTGCCGTGCTACCTTTTCCGTTAGTTCCTCCAACATGAATGGTTTTGAATTCGCGGTGAGGGTGGCCAAAGTATTCGTCAAGAGCATGAGTATTGCTGAGTCCTTCTTTGTAGGCAGCTCCTCCGACTTGCTGGAAAAGTGGTGCCGAGTTGAAGAGATATTCAATGGTTTCTTTGTAATTCATTGTAAGAGTTACCAAAAAAGGGGAACTTGCCAAGCTAGCAGCAAGTTCCCCTTATGATTCTGATGAATGTCAATTATTGAAGTAGTTGCGGAAAGCCTTGAAAATTTTGTCTTTGATTTTGCTTGAAGGTTTCACACTATCGCTGCCCTTCATGCCTTCAATGGCTTTCTTTTCAGTGTCTGTCAGATGTTCAGGAATGTAAACGCTAATGTTTACTACAAGGTCGCCACTTCCGTATCCATAACCCGGAACAGCCGGTATGCCCTTTCCGCGAAGACGAAGTGCGGTACCCGGTTGTGTGCCTGGAGCTATTTTGATGCGTGCCTTACCGCCTACTGTAGGAATTTCTACGGTGTCGCCCAAGATGGCTTGCGGAAGACTCAGCAACAAGTTGTAGATAAGATCTTGCTCATCACGAATGAGATCGGGGTGGGGAATTTCTTCAATGATAACTTGGATATCACCGGCTACGCCATTATGCTTGGCTGCATTGCCTTTTCCAGGTACGTTTACAACCATTCCTTCTGCCACGCCTGCAGGAATCTTAATTTCAACGATTTCTTCGCCTTGCACAATACCTTCTCCGTGGCATTTAGCGCAAGGATTCTTGATGATAGTTCCCTCACCGTGACATTTGGGGCAAGGCGCTTGGGTTTGCATCATTCCAAACATGGAACGCTGGGTGCGAAGCACGTATCCCTGTCCGTGGCACTGGTCGCACGTTTCGGCCGTATGACCTTTTTCGCAGCCTGAACCGCCGCAGTCGGGACACGTTACACTTTTGCGCACTTTGAATTTCTTTACAACTCCATTGGTTATTTCATCCAATGTGAGTTTTACTTTCATGCGCATGTCAGATCCCTTAAATTGTCGGGGTTCTGCACTTCCACCGCCGAAACCACCGAAGCCGCCGCTGAAACCTCCACCGAATATATCAGAGAAATGGCGGAAGATATCGTTGATATCCATACTTTCGGCATTGAATCCGCCACCAAAGCCACCAGCTCCGTTTACTCCTTCGGCACCGAACTGGTCGTAGCGCTTACGCTTCTCGGGGTCGCGTAAGACATCGTATGCCTCTGCTGCTTGTTTGAATTTTTCTTCAGCTTCCTTATCACCGGGATTGCGGTCGGGATGGTATTTGATGGCAACCTTTTTGTAGGCACGCTTAATCTCATCAGCGCTGGCGGTACGTTCAACGCCCAATATCTTATAATAATCTTTTTCTTCGGCCATATTTTCGTTTTGTCTATGAGTTGATTGAGTATTCTTTGCTTCAAGTTCTGTCAAATATTGAGTTTGAACTTAATAGCAAATAAGTGGACTGGATGATGAGCATGTTGTTTGCTCAGGTTTTTAAGCCTATTGCGCAAGCAAACAATCTGTTCTTTATTGTCCTACAACAACTTTTGCGTGTCGCAATACTTTGTCGTTTAGTAAGTAGCCATTTTGTACACAGTCAATGACATGATTCTTTTGCGCTTCTTCCTGTGCTGGGATTAAGGCTATTGCTTCATGAAAATCTGTGTCGAAAGCCTGTCCAACGGTTTCCATCTTTTTCAAACCCTGGGCACCGAGTGTTTTCTCGAGCTTTCCTAAGATGAGGTTTACTCCTTCTTTGAGCGTGGATATGTCATTACTCTTTTCTATGTTGTCTGCAGCGCGTTCCAAGTCGTCAAGAATCGGGAGCAAGGCTTCCAAAACTTTAGAGCCACCATTGAGAATGAGTTCAGTCTTTTCTTTAATTGTGCGTTTGCGGTAGTTGTCGAATTCGGCAACTTGACGAAGATACTTGTCTTTGTATTCGGCAATTTGGGCTTCGGCTTCTGCCAACTTTTCAGCATCAGATTTCTCTTCTGCTGGCTTTTCGGCTGCACTTTCAGCTTGAGAAGTACTAGTTTCAGTAGCTTCGTTGTTCTTCTTTTCTTCTTCTATTGTCTTGTTTTTATCTTCAGTCATAATAAATCAGTTTTTGAAATGGCGGCAATGCAAGGATTATGCCATTATTCACGCTTTGTTTTTAAGAAAAGCCTTGCAACCATATTTTTTTACAGTTGCAAGGCCATGTTTTTTAAGCGAAGAGTCTTTTAGTTGTAGAGTTTTTCGCGCAATTCTTTGACACGTTCGTCGTGGATATATTCTTCGTAGTTCATCAGTTTATCAATCGTGCCATTGGGGGTCAGTTCAATGATGCGGTTGGCTATTGTATTGATGAATTCGTGGTCATGGCTAGAGAACAATATATTTCCCTTGAAGAGCTTGAGGTTGTTGTTGAAAGCTTGTATACTCTCCATGTCGAGGTGGTTGGTGGGCGTATCGAGAATTAGACAGTTCGCATTTCTAAGCTGCATGCGAGCTATCATGCATCGCATTTTTTCACCACCGGAGAGTACATTAACTTTCTTCATGATGTCTTCGTCCTTGAAAAGCATACGGCCGAGGAATGCCTTGAAGTAGACATCGTTACCCTCACCGTACTGACTCAGCCAATCAAGCATATTATAGTCGGTGTTGAAGAATGTCGTATTGTCCAGGGGGAGATAAGCGGTTGTGATGGTTACGCCCCATTTGAATTGACCAGCTGCGGGTTTCGCATTTTGGTTTATAATTTCAAACAAAGCGGTCATGGCACGGGGGTCATGGCTAAGGAATACGATTTTCTCACCTTTTTCTACGGAGAAATTCACATTATCGAAGAGCACAGTACCATCCTCTGTCGTCGCTTTGAGGTCTTTGACTTCAAGAATTTGGTTACCCGGATCGCGGTCCATTTGGAAAATGATGCCAGGATATTTGCGGGTTGAGGGCTTGATTTCCTCCACATTGAGCTTTTCAAGCATCTTCTTGCGGCTCGTAGTCTGGCGACTCTTGGCCACATTGGCGGAAAAGCGACGGATGAATTCTTCAAGTTCTTTCTTCTTCTCCTCGGCTTTTTGCTTTTGGTTTTGTGCCTGACGAAGAGCGAGTTGAGAACTTTCGTACCAAAACGAGTAGTTTCCAGAGAAAAGAGTTACTTTGCCAAAGTCAATGTCTACTGTGTGGGTACATACTTGGTCCAAGAAGTGGCGGTCGTGGCTTACCACGAGAACGGTGTGCTCAAAGTTGCCGAGATAGTCTTCTAACCATTCTACGGTTTCAAGGTCAAGGTCGTTGGTAGGTTCGTCTAGGAGCAAGTTGTCGGGTTCACCAAAGAGAGCTTGTGCAAGCATTACACGAACTTTCTCCTTACCTGAGAGTTCGCCCATGAGTTTGCCGTGGAGTGATTCTTTGATTCCAAGTCCGCTGAGCAAGGTTGCAGCATCGTTTTCTGCCGTGTAGCCTCCCATCTGCGCAAACTTATCTTCGAGTTCTGCGACTTTTATGCCGTCTTCGTCTGTGAAATCGGCTTTAGAGTAGAGCTCGTTGCGTTCTTGCATGATTTTCCACATGACTGTATGGCCTTGAAGCACAGTGTCGAGTACAGTTTGGTCGTCGAATTTGAAGTGATCCTGGCTCAATACGGAGAGACGCTCGCCCGGTCCGAGTTCAACGGAACCTTTAGTGGGTTCAAGTTCTCCAGATATTGCTTTTAATAGCGTGGACTTTCCAGCGCCATTGGCTCCTATTATGCCGTAGATATTTCCGTTCGTAAACTTCATGTTGACATCCTGATAGAGGATGCGCTTGCCAAACTGAATGGCCAAGTTGGATACTGTGATCATTTTATGTTGTCAGTGTGGTTTGTGGTATTTTTGTTATGACTTAAACTTGGTGCGAACGTTCGGAACGTTACTTATCAAAAGAATTTCTTCTTCGCACTAAGCAATGCAAGTGCAAAATTACGAAAAAAAATGAGTTGTGCCTTACAAGCTTACGGCGAGTATGCAGTCGTTTATCTGAAAGAAGTAGAGCTCTGCTTTAGTTCCTTCGTTATCAATAGGGACTGCAGTTAATTGTTGGTTGTCTTCTACAACCAGATGTAGCTGGTTGATTAATGTGATGGTAGGCGAGCTGAAGGTTTTAAAGGCAGCTTCTTTTGCGCACCACAAAGCTGTGGCGTTGCTCTCAGGTTTTGTGAATTGTGGTAAGTGTATTGTTTTCTCATCAGGGGTGAGAAATTTGTCTAGAAGATGTAATGCTCTTTCGCTTTTATACTCGATATCAATACCATGCGAACGTGAAGCAACGCTGAGAGCGTAATATCCGGATGTATGCGTGACGCTTATGCAAATGTCGTTTGTAAAGTGTCCCAATAATATGGGCTTACCTTCGGGAGTGTGCGCAATGGATGTGCCTTTACCGAAGATTTTGCTGCACATAATTTTTAAGGATAGTATTTCTATTTGTCTTTTGACAGATTGCGGATACTTCGGAGTTTCGTCATGTTCACCCAATATATCGGATGGTGAGAACTGACATAGTTCTGCCATCATGTCATGCAACTTTGGCAGTTTTAGCTGATGTGCCCATAAATAAACGCGACAGGAGTCGTGGACTTCGGCCGCGTTTAATAGTGTGGTATGTTCGGGGGTAAATTCGCAAATGCGTATATCCATGTTTGCTAAGAGTAAATCAGAAATGCTTAACGTAAGGCTTAGAACGGAGGTTTCAAGTCTGTATTGTTCGGGTTGAAGAACGCGTCTGCCTTTTGTGCTTCAGACTTATCTTGAGATGCTTGAGATGTGGATGCTTGTGATGTCGCATTGTTGGGCGTTGCGTTTGATTGCGCTTGGCTTTTGGGCGTAAGCATTTCCATGCTATTTACCCAAATTTCCGTAACGTAATGTTGTGCACCTTGTCTATCCGTATAGTTGCGGGTACGAAGTGAACCTTCGACATAGAGTTTGTCGCCTTTGTGAACATACTTCTCTGCTACCGATGCAAGTTTACCCCATAGCTGAAGGGTATGCCACTCCGTTCGTTCGGGTACATTTGTACCATTAGGAAGGGTGTAGCCTGGCGTTGATGTGGCCAATCGGATGCGTGCAGTGCATGTTCCGTTTTCAATGTAGCGTACTTCGGGGTCGACACCGACGTTGCCTATAAGCATAGCTTTGTTGAGTGACATGTTTCTGTGGATTTGTAAAAGGTTAGAAAATATGCGATAGTATAATGAACGGCCTTAAAAATGAAAAATGCGGGACATTCAAGTTAGTGTATGAAAGCCTACTTGTTATGTCTCGCATTGTTCTTGTATTAGCGTATACGATATTCGGAACGCACCATATCATCATCGTGCTTGATGCCTTTTCGTGCCATGAGAGCGGCAATGATTGCCAATATTGGGCAAACAATGCCAACTTTGAGAGTTGGCGATAGAGAGCTTGTCTCGCAAACATTATATGCATTAATTGCATACAAGATAAGTGCAAGTAAATTGAGTTCAACACTAAATGTGCAGAAACTCATTTGACGTTTACGCTTTTTGAAGAGGAAAATTGCGATCAGTGGGACGATTATGGCAAGTGTAGTGGCACAAAGTGGTGCTACCGGATGCCGGCCAGCGAGTTCGCCAAGCGTGCTGGTAATTCCAAGTCCTGTTGCCGTAGCTACTTCAATGCCCTTAGCATCGGTAAATCCGATTTGAGGTAAAAAGAGCGAGAGGGCTGAAAATACTACAGCGAGAAGTAGATAGATGGTTTGTACACGCTGTATCATAATTCATTGCCGATGTTTTCCTTTTCCTTGCTAGGATTGCGGAAATATACTCTTCCGTTGAGAAATTCGTCGGCTGCGATGAGTGTGGGCTTGGGAAGCTTTTCGTAGTAGCGGGAGATTTCAATCTGTTCGCGATTTTCGAATGTTTCTTCCAGGTTGTCGGTGTTGGAAGCAAATTCCTTAAGTTTTTTGGAAAGGTCTTCCTTCATCTTGACGGAAATCTGGTTGGCGCGTTTAGCAATGATAGCCACGCTTTCGTATATGTTGTCCGTTCCTTTGCAGAAGTCCAAGATGTTGTAAGTGACCGTGTTGGTAGGCGCTTTGCTTTTTTTGTAATCCATTGCTTTATTTTGTGTTCGTTGTTTCTAATGTTTTGTTATTTGTTGAGTGACCTGATTATCTTATAGCAGAGGTTTCACCGTTTGTTGCGCTTGACGTAGTGTCGGATTCATCGTTTTGACTATCCTTGGGTACATATTTTTTTGCAGAAGCAAAAAGTCGCTTGGCTTCTGACATATATTTCGACTCTGGATATTCAGTCACGAAACCGTAGTATTCGTCAATCGCTGCATGATAGCGCTCTTCTTTTTTTGTTTCTACGCTCATACGCGCTAAGGCGAATTTGGCGCGGAGTATGAGAACAGAGAAGTCTTCGCGTCGCGTGGTGTAGGGGTAGTCCTTTATGGCATTTTCAGCGGTAAGTATGCATGCACCATAGTTACCGTTGGTACCATTGCCAATGTAAGCTCCTAGGTCGTAGTAAAGTTTTGCAGAGAGATATTCTTTTTCTACGAGTTTGTCTTGAAGCTTGAAAATATAGTCTTGTGCTTGCTGGCGGAGTGAACTGCTTGGATAGGTCTCAATAAAATTTTGGAATTCCGTTACAGCTTCGTAAGTGGGCGTTTGATCCAAACGGGGCTCTGGGGTGTTCATGTAAAGCGAGTAACCCGTGTTGAATCGTGCTTGTTCGGCATAACGTCCGCGCGGATATGTCTGGTAGTATTTCTTGAAAATAGCAGAAGCGGCATCATAGGCATGCGACTTGAGGTTACACATACCTGAGAGATACATGGATTCTTCGCCTTGTTCGGTGCCCTTTAGGGTGGTGAGCAAGTCGCTCAATACCGAGGCAGCTCTGTTGTACTGTCCTTCTGCATAATATTGTTTGGCCGCTTCGTATTTGTATTCATAATCAGAAGTCTTTACGATGCGGTTGTAGTCAGCACATGAAACTACGAGCAGCATTGAGCTGCACAGTATGGCGGGCAGAATTTTGTTCATAGTCGGAATTTGTGGCAAAGTTAAGCATTTATTCTTTTATAGATGCGCATCGTCTAGCTTTTTCGGTGAAAGCGCAGTTTTTGGACACGAGGTCAACTTACGAGTGCGCGCAGGGAGATGTATAGATAGGTCAAAGTTAGGATTAATATGAGTAAGCGCACGGAACTTATGCTAAAGCCGCTTGATGTGAGCGTATTTTCGGAAGATGTGAACTTTGTGCCGTTCCTTTTGTAACACTGTTTCCATAGTGTGGTATGATGGGCATATTTTTGCCAAAGTTTATAAATTACCCACCCGGCAAAGAGACCCCATAGTGCACCCGTGAGCAAGTCTCCTACGTAATGTACACCTAAATAGACGCGTGACCAGCAGTTTACGAGGCACCAGGACAATAGCCATAACGCAAGTGTACGGTTTCGAATGAGGAGCGAAACGAAAGTGGCTACGGCGAATGTGTTTGCTGCATGGCTTGAGAAGAATCCGTAAAGTCCTCCACGGTACCCGTTTACAACGTCTACTGCATACATAAATGATGGGTCTTGTGCAGGTCTATAGCGCGCAACTAGAGGTTTAAAGATGCTTGAAGCTACTTGGTCTGCCAAAAGAATAGTGAGGGCTATGGCAAAGATGGTCCACGCGAGTGTGACGAGATTGTTGTGACGCACAAGGACGTAAAGCAACACCAAGGCGAGCGGAAACCATGTGACTGTTTTCGTGGCTATAAGCGCTATTTGATCAAGGTAGACGCATTGGCTTCCGTTGAGCAATAGCGTAAGGCTTTGGTCTATTGAATTCATTTCTTGTGCTTTATATTTTAAGACTTATACTTTTTCTACAGTAGATTGGTCAATCCATGTGGTTTTGCCGTCGGGCATTTCTACTTGAATCCAACGTTCGTTCGCCGTGTCGATTAGTTTGAGCGTCGTACCTTCGTTGAGAATCCGTGATTTTGGAGCAGATGCGGATGGAGAAGTGTAGGACTGCGTTTCACTCATCACCACAAACTGTTGCTCTTTGTTATGACGATGCTGTTGAAGCGCAGCAAAAGCGTAAAAGACAATGGTGAGCGCGAAAAATGCGATAAAACCGAAGAAACCAATTTTACGTATTGCTGTTTGGTTGGCAATCCGGAAGCACCCCAAGAGTATAAGTGCCACTATAAGTACGAGTAGCGCGTTATGTCCCCAAGTGTCCGCGTTATGTTTGGTTATGATGTTGCGGAACCATGTTACGAAAAACATTTCAGATGGTGATTCAAAGCGGTCGGCAAGTTTTGCTTGCGTCAGTTGCAGGTTGAATACAGCATCTTCGTTTTCAGGTTTAATTTTAAGTGCGCGTTGGTAGTAAAGTACAGCGCGCGGATATTCTTTCATTCGATAGAAACAATTGCCTAGGTTGTAGCAAATCTCTGCGGCTTGTTCTTCGTTGGCTGCTTTTTGCTCCTGCCTAAGGCAAGCTTCATAGAATCGTGCAGCTTGTGCGTAATCTTTTGCCTTATACGCTTTTTGGGCATTGCTTAAGGACAATGTCTTGTCTGTAATTTTGGTAGCGTTTTGTGCAAAAGCATCAGGACTTATGTAGAACATGATGGCAAACGCTATCGGCAGTGTGATGAGAAGAGTAAAAATATGTCGTTTCATCGTATAATCATATCAATTATGCGTTTTGCTTCGTTGAGCGTAGTCTGGCGCTCTGCATCGCTGTTTGGGGCATATTGTGCCATCTCGCATTCGTCAAGGAGTTTGAGAAGCGCATCTATATTGTTTTGCTCTACACCTTTTTCAACGAGGAGCTCTGCCATATGTTCTTTCGTAAGTTCGGCTGTGCTGATGTTGAAAGTGTCTATTACATATTGTTGGAGAGCGCGTGCGATGGTGGCGTAGAACTTGCGTCCGTCAGGGTCGTTGATTAGCTTTTCTGCCTCGCTAAGAAGACGTTGCGAATTCTTTGCTGCTCCTCGGCGTTTACGTCCTATAGTGTCTAATTTGTTTCCGGCATAGACTGATATGGCTTTCAGTGTTGCGGCAAAGATTGCAAGTAATATGGCTGTTGTCGTCCAATAAAGCCATGTGTTCCATCGAGGGAGAACGCGAGCGAAGAATGTTTGAGAACTTGCAGATGACAGTTTGTGCGTGTCACGAATGTCGCTTTGGAGTAATGCTAGTTGTTTGTCAACGTCGCTTCTCGACTTGTCTCCTTTCTTTACATCAATGGTGAATGCGGATATAGAAAGCGTGCGGTATTCCCTTGCTTCAGTATCGTAGTATACAAAGTTGGTGGCAGGAATGGTGTATTTCCCAACATTGCGTGGTACGAATGTGTAGTCGAATGTGACATCACCAGTCATTCCGTTTCGAGTTACCTTTGTCTTGTCGTTCGTTTTGGGGTCAAAGGTGTCAAAGTCTTTCGGAAAAGTAACTTGCGGTGCAGTAATGAGTTTCGTGTTTCCCGTTCCGCTCAGTGTGATGCGGTATGTGGCCACATCGTTTGTTCGTACACTTTGGTTGAGGAGTTGACCTTTAATGGCGAATTTACCTACAGCTCCAGCATAACCGGCAGGCTTGGGCTGAGGGAGGGCTTCAACGTCAATCGTGAGGGGAGCCACTTTTCGTTTTACGCTGACGCCAATTGTTCCACCACCGTTGAAAAAGGCTTCCATGGGGCTAAGTGCGTCGTCTTGTTGGATTACGGTGCAGTCAAAACTGATGCTTGGAATCGTGATTTTTCCGCTTTGTTGGGGAAATACCACGTATTGGAGCAATGTTCCCGTTTTGTAGGTGCCGTTTCCACGATGCTCAATTGAAGTTTGTATCTGATTGTTGGGAAGGGGAATTTCTTGCGAAATGAGTCCTTTGAAATCTGGCTTAGCCGTGAGTTGTGTATTAGACAAGGCTACGCCAACTTTTGCGTGTATGCGGTAGGTGAGGAGTACGGCTTCTTGCTCGTGGACTTTCGTGCGGCTTGGCGTGACGTCAATGAAAAGGTCGCGTTCTGTGACAGGGCTTCCAGTCCGTTGTATGTCCGTGTTGTATGATGAAGCGGATGCTTGTTGGCTTTGCCTTGCCGCGGACGCTTGGGACGATTTGCCGCTTGCCGCTTGTGCTTTGTATGTAATGGGGCGAGACTTAACGACCTTTCCTCCTACTCTGACGCTTGCCGAACCGATGGTGAGGCGTCCTATCTTTTTAGGAGCTAGGACGTAGGTAAACGTTGTACTTGACGATCGCGACATATGTCCGTTGACAATCTGAACGTTGCTCATCGTGGATTTTGCTGGTCCGTTGAGCACTTCAAGATCAGCAAATGAAGGTGGTGTGAAAGACGTCGCGTCGCTAGAGTTGACGGTAAAGGTGAGTGTGAAGTATTCGCCTCTATCTTCAATTTGCGCATTCATGCTTTGGGCATATAGCCATTGAGTGCAACTGCATACAATGGCGCAGAGAAGACATGATAAGCGTTTGGTTATTTGCATGATGAGGGTATAAATGGGGGATGAAACGGTAAAAACGTTTACTTACCAATTCTTGTCAAGTGAGCGCTGACGGGGTTGCGCGGCATTCACGCGTTGGCGAGTCTGTTTTTCAGATTGTTTCATGAGGTTGATGTACTGCTCTGTCTGTTGCTTTTGCTGCTGGCTAGGGCTTTGTTGCTGTTGTTGAGACTGCTGCTTGTCCTGCTGTTGTTGCTTTTGCGATTGGGGCTGCTGTTGCTTTTGCTGCTTATTTTGGTTTTGCTGTTTGTTTTGATTGTCTTTGAGTTGGCGTTGGCAGAGCACGAGGTTGTAGCGAGTGTCGTTGTCGTGAGGATTTAAGCGAAGCGCTTGCTTGTACATCTCTATAGCTTGGCGGAGGAGTTGCTGTTGATCCTGTGAGTTGGTGAGCGCTTTCTTTTGTCGGATGTATCCCCTGTTGTGGCAGGCCATTGCGCGTATTTGTGTGTTGCGGTCGTTGTGTGCCACTTTTTCGTAGAGACTGTCGGCTGTCTGCCCATCGCCTTTTGCTAGGTAGGTATCGGCGAGGTTAAACATGGCGCGCGTGTTGGCGGGATTGTGCTTCAGGGCTTTCATGTAGAGGCTTTGGGCCTTGTCGTATTGTCGTGCGCGAAAAGCGGTATTTCCCTGGTGCATGACGCGCCATTCATAGCTCTGGGCCGAACTTACGCTAGGTATAAGCGAAAGGAGGAAGCAGAGCATGAGCCACTTGCATATGGTTTTCATTTTTTGAAGAGTTTGAATCGTTTGAACCATGCGTTTTGTGTGTCCATTATGCATACTTCTATAATCATGAGTAGGAGTACGATGAGAGCCACGGCTTGGAACTGTTCATCTCGTTCGGTAAAGGTCGTGGAAGATTGACTTTGTTTAAGCCGGGAGAGTTGATTGCGTAGTTCTTCCTGTGCTTGATTGGTCTGATCTAGGTGCAGATAAATGCCTTTGCCGGCTTGGGCTACTTCGCGACACATTTTTTCGTTGAGTGCTGTGCGTACCGTTTGGCCATCGTTGTCACGGAGCGGTCCGTTTGCGGTGGGGATTTCTGCTCCATCGGGTGAACCTACGCCAATGACGTAGATGTTCATTCCGTCTTTGGCGGCTTGTTGCGCTGCTTCAACTGCACCTTCTTCGTGGTCCTCACCGTCAGTGATGAGTATGATGGCTTTACCCACATTCTTGTTGTCGGTAAAGCTTTTTTGGGCGAGTTCGATGGCTGCGCCCAAGTTAGTGCCTTGCATAGTCACCATGGAGGGGTTCAGTGCATCGAGGAAGAGTTTAGCAGCTGCGAAGTCGGTTGTAATGGGCAGTTGTGGATAAGCTTCTCCGGCGAATACGCCCAAAGCGACTTTGTCGTTCTTCATACGGTCTATCAAGTTAGAAACGAGAAGCTTTGATCGGTCGAGACGGCTGGGTGTAACGTCTTGTGCCAACATGGAGTTTGATACATCCATCATGACGGCTACTTCTATACCGCTACTTGTTTCCTGCCCTTGCTTGAGTCCGTATTGTGGACGGGCAAGGATAACAACGGATAGTGCCAAGATGAGCATGGACAGACCGAATTTTACATGCGGACGGATCTTGGAACGCAATGGGGTGAGCGCAGCAATGAGTTTTTTGTCACCGAGCTTGGCCAAATTACGCCGTGTTCGCCAACCACTCCATATATATAGGAGTATGGCTACAGGTATTATGCCTGCCAAATAAAGATATTGTGGGTCTCGAAATTCAAACATAGTAAGTTCTTTTGGGGTTGAATAGGCGTTGGAGGGTTTAATCCTATTTTATGACAAAGCCTATACAGTGTGCCAAGCTATTAGGGTACGCGTTTTAGCACAATTGCTTTGAGCAGAAATTCAATGAATAGACAAACGATGAGTGCCCACGCAAACGGCTGATAAGCTTCATAGCGCTGGTCAAAGTTGATAATCTTAAGTTTCGATTTTTCTAGTTTGTCTATATCGTCATAAACTTCTTTGAGTGAGTTCTTGGAAGTTGCTTTGTAGAAGATACCTCCCGTGTTATGGGCTATCTGCTGTAGTGTGGTGGGGTCTGCGCTGTTGTCTACTTGCGCCTGGTAAACTTCTCCGTTAGGAAGTTGAGCAACGGGCACGTTCACTTTGCCATCCGTACCTAGGAGAATGGTGTAGACGCGAATTCCACAGTTCTTCGCCATATCGGCAGCCATAAGAGGTGAAATTTCGCCAGTATTGTTTTCGCCATCGGTGAGCAAGACGATTACTTTGCTTTTGGCTTTGCTTTCCGAGAGATGGGCCACTGCGCTGGCAATGCCCATGCCGATAGCTGTACCCGGTTGGATTATGCCGTTTGCTTGCAAGTCACAATTGACGTTGCGGAACATATTGAGCAATACTGTGTGGTCCGTGGTGAGCGGACATTGTGTGAAGGCTTCTCCACCAAAGAGGGTGAGGCCGATGTTGTCTGACGGACGGTTAGAGATAAAGCTAAGTGCCACGTCTTTAGCCGCATTCAGTCGGGTCGGGCGGATGTCGGGGGTGAGCATACTCGTAGAAATGTCCATCGCCATCATAATGTCTATGCCTTCCGATTCACCATGGCGGAATGCGGTACGGGTTTGGGGACGGGCAAGGATTACTACGAGCAGCGTAAAGGAAACTGCATGTAGCCAGAAAGGCATGTTTGCGAGTCGTGTGCGCCATGAGGCGGGCCCGTGGCGAAATGCTTCCGCTGAAGCCACAGTAAACTTTGCTTCGTGTTTGCTCCGAAAAAGGTAGTGCCAAACAACGTAAGGCACCAATAGTAGAAGCAGAAAAAAATATGCGGGTGATGCAAAAGACATTGCGTGGATTATTAAGGGTGGGGGGACTAGCGCTGCAGAATGATTTTATGCTGCTTGCTTGGCGCGAATTAGGCAAATGTGCCTATGCGTAGCACTGATAGAGTTCGTAAAGGATGTAGCACGTGAGGGCTATGGCAAGCAGGGTGAGTACGATGCCACCGAAAAGCATGGCGAGACGTAAGTGCGACTGCTTTTTGTCAGAGAGCGAAACGTACTCCACGTGAGGCTTGGGTGTAACGGCAGGCACTAATTTTGTGGCTTGCACATAGCTGAGAGCTTGCATTAGGTCTTTGTCCTGCTCTTCAAGGGAAGGCTTCAGTTTGGCGAATTTCACAAGGTCGGCCATTTCAAGCACGTTGCGGAGTTCTGCCAATGCCTCATAGTCGTTGTCTGATGTTAGACGATTGATGATTTCAGACGTAGTCATCTCGTTGGCATTGAAGCCAAAACGCGCCTGGATGTATTTGCGGAGCGTGTCGGTGAGGGCCATGTAGTAAGCCTTAGAGTCGGTAGAGGCTAGTTGCTGACGTATTTTGCTGATGTGTTCCACTGCCGTTTGATGAGGTGGCGTGGGCGGATGAACCACAATGCGTCGCGAGATGAGTTTTGGATTGCTCAAACGTGTCCAAAGAGCGAAAGCGAAAGCTGCGCAGAGCCATGCTGCTAAAGCAAGTATGAGGAGTGTAGATCGCCATTGAAAAGGTTCGTCCACTACATCGTGCGCATCGCGAAACTTGTCTACATGCACGGTGTCAACGTCAATAGTGTTTACTTTCAGTCCGAGTGTTCCGCGTGATGCTATACGTTTTCCGTCAATTTCTACATAGAAAGGCGGAAGCGTGTAGAGGGCGGAGTCGAATGAGGTTATGGTGTAGCGCCGCACGAGTTCCAGGCGTTTGCCGTCGTTGGTAAAGGTGGTGTCTATTTTGCTGCTGTTGACCACTTCCACGCCAGGTGTGATTTCCTGTTGCTCGCTGAAGTTTGGAAATGTAATGCGTTGTCCTTTATTGGCGCTGCACTTAAGTTTTACCTGCACTTGTTCACCGACGAGTATGGAAGCGGTGTCCATAGTGACCTCTACGATGGTTTGCCCTTTCGCAGTCTTTGGGAAAAGCAAAAGGCTCAGCGCAGTGGTGAAAAGCAGGATTAAACGTATCATTGATTGTTGGAGTTGAATTGTGGTTCTTTTATCTTTTCGCAAAGAGATTCATGAGCGGACGCACATAGTCGCCTTCTGTGGAGATGGACACAAGGTCTACGCCGCGTGTCTGAAATTCCTGTTGCAACTGGGCCTGGTGGAGGTTCCACCATCTCTTTTGATGGAGCCGCACTTTGGAAGAAGAAGTGTCCACCACCTGTTCATGGCCCGTTTCGGCGTCGGTGAGTTTGAGGAGTCCCACGTTCGGCAAGTCTGCCATCCATCGGTCGTAGAGTTGAAGACCGATGAGGTCGTGTTTCCTAGCAGCCACAAGCAAAGGACGTGAATAGTCTGTCGTGTCAAGGAAGTCGCTGAGAACGAATGTGATGGTGCGCTTTGTCATGACACGCATCAAGTATTCCAACGCTGAGCCGATGTCTGTACGCTTACCCTTGGGCTGAAAACTGAGCAGTTCGCGGATGATGTAGAGAATATGTTTGCGCCCTTTTTTAGGTGGTATGAATTTCTCCACATGGTCGGTGAAGAAGATTACACCCACTTTGTCGTTGTTTTGTATAGCCGAGAACGATAGTGTGGCAGCTATTTCTGCTGCAAGTTCGCGTTGGGTTCGAACTCTTGTGCCGAATGCTTGACTGGCAGAGAGGTCTATTACCAGCATGAGGGTAAGTTCGCGCTCTTCTTCAAACACCTTTACGTAGGGGCGGTTCATTCGCGCTGTGACGTTCCAGTCGATGTCGCGAATGTCGTCGCCCGGTTGGTATTCGCGTACTTCTGCGAACGACATACCACGCCCTTTGAAAGCAGAGTGGTACTCGCCGGCGAAGATGTTGTTGGTAAGTGCGCGTGTCTTTATTTCAAGGCGTCGAACTTGTTTGAGCAATTCGTTAGTGTCCATAATTCAATTCGCTGCAAATGAGTTGGTAGCGTGTTTTAAGAAGTTCTGCATTTATTGATGTTGATGCAGAATCTTTTCTGAGTTACGGCTGGCACCGTGTAGGTCAGGGCACTTCAACCTTGTTCAGAATGCTCACGATGATGTCTTCGGTGGTGACTTCTGCAGCTTCTGCTTCGTAAGTCAGTCCAATTCGGTGACGGAGCACGTCGGGAGCCACGTCGCGCACGTCTTCGGGTACTACATAGCCACGACGCTTAAGGAATGCGCAGGCACGTGCGGCGAGTGCCATGTTGATGCTTGCACGGGGCGATCCGCCGAATGATATGTAGTTTTTGATATCGTTGAGTTTATAGTCGCCCGGATAGCGTGTGGCAAACACAATGTCGGCAATGTATTGCTCAATTCGTTCGTCAATGTACACGTCTTTGACTAGTTTGCGGGCCTCAAGAATGCGTGTCACGTCGGTGACAGGCGAAGGCTTGGCAAACGAGTCGTTAATGTGTGCCCGTACAATTTTTTTCTCTTCTTCCAACGAGGGGTAGCCAATGACCACCTTCAGCATGAAACGGTCCACCTGGGCTTCAGGTAGCTCGTAGGTGCCTTCCTGTTCAATGGGGTTTTGTGTGGCGAGCACCAGGAAAGGGGCGGGCAGTGCAAACGTCTGTTCGCCAATGGTAACCTGTCGTTCTTGCATGGCTTCAAGCAATGCACTTTGCACTTTTGCTGGTGCGCGGTTTATTTCGTCGGCAAGCACGAGGTTGGCGAAAACAGGACCTTTCTTCACTTTGAACGATTCTTCCTTTTGACTGTAGATGAGCGTACCAATTACGTCGGCTGGGAGAAGGTCGGGGGTAAACTGTATGCGGCCGAACTTAGCGTCGATGAGGGACGAGAGCGTTTTTATGGCGAGCGTCTTGGCCAAACCGGGTACACCTTCAAGGAGAATATGGCCATCGGCCAAGAGTCCGATAAGGAGTGAGTCTACGAGATGTTTTTGACCTACGATGGTCTGGTTCATTCCTGCCACCAAGTCGGTTACGAATCCGCTTTCGGCTTCGATGCGAGCATTAAGTTCGCGGATGTCTATCCTTTCTGACATATTATTTCGGTTCTTTGTGGTTTGTTTTGCGTGCAAAATTAGTCCTTTTGCTTACATGCGGACTATAAAAAAGGTAAGTAATGATTAAAAAACGGCTTTATCTGCTATTCTTTGGCGGAAAGTGCGTGGAATAGGCGTAACGATTGGGTGATGTTACAGAACTTTCCCTCATTTCAGTCGGAATAGTCTGATGCCGATGCTGGATGGGTGCTCGCTGAGGTATTTGTTTAGCGTTTTGGCTTCCTCCACAACTTTGTGGTGAATGCTAGAAGCGTTGAGCAGATGCAGGCGGCCGTCTTTACCCCAAACGGCAAAACCTAGGTGGGAATAGTCAATGCCGGCTTTTCGGGTTACAATAGCCACTAGGTCACCATCGTGGATGATAGATAATTGTTGCTGGCTCAGTCCTGTGGCGGACTTTGGAAGATAGGTTCCATCTTTGCCGTTTTGAGCGCGTTCCAATGAGCGGATAGAGTCAACCCATTCGGGGTGTCTTACAAGTAGTGGGTACTTTTCTGCGTGAAGGCTCATGTAATTGTTGCTCACAGTGATAGGTTCAGTGAAGTGGAGCGAATCACGAACTTCTTCAATGATTCCTTTCTCCATGTTGTCGTGCATCCACCAAGTGAAATAGTGAAGTCTGGACAGGTAACCGTCCATTACGCCGTGGCGGTAACGAATTCGCATGAGGTTTCGGCAATAGTCGGCAAATGACGTACGGCCACCTCTGTGTGTCAAGGCTAGGGCGAGAACTGTCTCGACGAGTGTCGTGCAATCCAATTCGCGCGTGTTGACAATCAGTTGTTCCGGGTCTTTAACTTCAAGTGTTGATGCAACGTAGGGTATGCCTTTGAATTGGCGGGAGTAGTACAGCACATCGCTAGTTCCAGTGGGAGTTAAGGTGAGTAACTGTACAATCTTTGCTGAGTCGGCTTTGGTGTAATAGGTGCTTTCCAAAATTGAGTCGACGTTTGCTTCTGTAGTGTCGGTTGAACCTGCGTTTTCTTCAATCGTGACGCAAAGGTTGTTTCCGTTCAATGCGGCCGGCGAAGCCGATTTACCGTTACAAGAGAGACAAATTGTACTGAATGTTAAGCCTAAAATTAGATTCTGTGCGATGAAATGGAACGATTTCATAAGGTCTGAAGTATTTAATTGTATGCAAAAATACGTTTTCCCTCTGTATTTAACAAATGAACGTTTCTTATGAGCAACACCCAATTCGACAGTTCGTGTGCTTCTACTTGCGGGGAAATGCCGTGTCTTTTATTTGGCACTTCTGCAATAATGAATTAACTTTGCTCCGTTTTAGTTTGAATAACCATTCATGAACAATATATTTCTCGAATTTGCCGGTCCTTTACAAATCGTGTTGAAAGGCTTGTTGATAGGCATAATCGCTTCAGCGCCAATGGGTCCTGTCGGTGTGCTGTGCATTCAGCGCACCATAAAGAAAGGACGTGCATACGGACTTGTTACAGGTGCGGGCGCGGCCCTCAGCGACATTATATATGCGTTAATCACCGGTTTCGGAATGTCGTTTGTCATGGATTTCATCAGCCAAAAAGAAAACATCTTTTGGCTCAAGCTCGTGGGCAGTATCATGCTCTTTATATTCGGAATCTATATGTTTCGTACCGATCCCCGCGTTCGCCCTCAAAAAGGAGGCAATAATAAAGGCTCGTTGGTTCACAATTTTACAACAGCCTTTCTTGTCACGCTATCCAATCCCCTCATAGTATTTCTCTTCATTGCCCTTTTCAACATGCTGACATTCGTTATTCCTGGCGATTGGTTCAACCGTTGCTTGGGTTATTTGTCTATTCTAGGCGGGGCTATGCTGTGGTGGTTCAGTTTGACATATATAATAGACCGAATGCGTACGAATTTCGGCGAGCGAGGCATAAAGCGTCTAAATCAGACTATTGGAACCATTGTATTGGTTGCTTCTGTAATCTACGCCATCACCACACTCTTTAATCTCTCGCTTTACTAATAGGACGTTAATTTAACGACACAACCATGATAGTAGCTGACAAACTCAAAGAAACAAATCGTGCTGAGTACTTGCTCTATATGTGGCAAGTGGAGGACTTGATTCGTTCGTTCCATTGCGACGAGGAACTTATAGCCGAAAAGTACGTTTCGACATTCAACCTTGACGAACGCGAGCGTAAGAAAGTGTCTAAATGGTATGCCAATCTCTGCGAGATGATGCGTACCGAAGGGCTGCGCAAAACGGGCCATCTTCAAATTTGCCAAAACATTCTTCAGGAGCTTGACGAACTCAATACAAAGTTGTTGGCATCTCCAGCTTATTATTACTATAAGCAACTCTACTATCGTGTGCTTCCTTATATAGTGGAACTGCGCGAACGTCTCCGTAGGCATTATGTGCCAAAAGGCGACGAGGTGGAAGAGTCGGAGTTGACCACTTGTTTCGACTTCCTCTATGGTGTGGTTATGCTACGTTTGCAGAAAAAGGAAGTATCACAAGAGACCGCACAGGCTGTAACGGACATTTCTAAGTTTCTCGGACAACTTTCCGACTATTATTTTCTAGATAAGAAAGAAGGACTCAAGTTCTGACTTCGCGTTTCCTCCTTTTGTATATAGACGATTTTAAACAACCCTTCAAAATGAAACAAATACTTGTGACCGGATGCAACGGTCAGCTCGGAAACGAAATTCAGCAACTCGCCCCCAAGTATGACGACGAGTGCGAATTCCATTTCACCGACAAAGAAGAACTCGACATCACCGACCGCAAAGCCGTTTATAACTTCATAGAGCAGCACCACATCAGCGTGGTGATTAACTGCGCCGCCTTTACAGCAGTAGACAAAGCGGAAAGCAACCCCGAACTCTGTGATCTTCTCAACCACGTGGCCCCAGGCTATTTGGCTGAAGCCGTAGCTTCTGTGGGCGGCACCATGATACAGGTGTCCACCGACTACGTTTTCGACGGCATGGGTTGCGTACCTTACAAGGAAGACGACCTCACCAATCCGCAGACCGTCTACGGACGCACAAAGCTTGCTGGAGAAGAAGAGGTGATTCGTAGCTGCGCCGGTTCCGTTGTCATACGCACAGCATGGCTCTATAGCACGTTCGGCAACAACTTCGTGAAGACCATGATACGCCTCGGCCGTGAGCGCGACGAACTCGGTGTGGTCTTTGATCAACTTGGTTCCCCCACCTATGCCCGTGACCTCGCTCGTGCCATCATGCACATCGTCATAAACGGCATTGTGCCTGGCGTATACCATTTTACCAACGAAGGCGTTTGCTCTTGGTACGACTTTACGCGCGCCATCCATCGTCTTGAAGGCATTGACGACTGCAAGGTACGTCCCATCCACACCGAAGACTACCCAGTGCCTGCTAAGCGTCCCCATTTCTCTGTGCTCGACAAAACGAAGATTAAGGACACTTTCGGCATAGAAATACGTTGGTGGGAAGATGCGTTGAAAGAATGCATCAAGGAACTTTAAGACGAAGGTCAAGGATTATAGCATTGTCATTTTTGCGTTGATTTTGAGCGGGAATCGTGCTATAGGCACGACACGTAAATAGCCATATGCCGCACTTACCTTTGTTGAAATCCCAATTAGAAACTTCAGAAAGATCTATGTGTGGCATAAGCAAATACCGGGCGGAACTGATGGCATTAGCCATGTTTGCCATACTCCTCACGCACATCACGACGCCTTTTCCCTCGTTGGTGATAGAGCGCTTTAGGGTGTTGTGTCAAGGCGGAGTAGACATGTTCCTGTTTCTCTCCGGCTTTGGGCTATATTATTCAGGCATGAAGAACGCTTCACCCCTGAACTTTTATGTCAAACGTGCCAAGAGAATATTTCCCGCTTTCTGGCTTATATGGTTTTTTACGTTGCTCAATAACCATAAGCTTCATTGGGCGAACTTCCTTTGGGGAGGTAGCACACTGCCTTTTTGGTTTCCATCCTTGACGAAATATATCTTCGCTTGGTTCGTTTCGCTCATAGTGGCGCTTTATGCTGTATTCCCATTCTTTTTTCGGCTTTTCCGAAAATGTCCGAAACTTGCCACCGCCTTAGGCGTAGGTTTGGGTTTGGTGTTGACGGGACTTTACGTCTACCACTTTCAAGTGGTTCGTCCCGGCTATGGAAACAGATTTATCCTCCCCGCAGCCCGATTGCCCATATTCTTTATCGGCGTATATGCTGGCCATTGGCTCAGTCCGTCACATTTGGCTGGCGTCGTCGGCAAAAGGCGCATTAAAGCGATGCTGCTGGGCGTTACCATCGTTAGCCTTGTAGCATTCTTCCTCATGCTTAACGCTTGGGGCTTCAATGGAATGCGCAATAGCAGTTTGCTTTACCTCCTTTTCGTTCCCATCTTGCCGGGAGCGATGACCGCAATGGTCGAAGCGTTTCGATGGATTGAGCAACGGAAGTTGGGCAGACGAGTACTCTCTTTGCTCCGTCTGTTAGGACAAGGCACGTTTGAAGCCTACTTGCTCATTGGCCTAACTTATGGCTATGTAAGCAAGGTTAGCGCATTCTTGCACGTATCGCCATTAATAGCGAACGTGCTGCTTATGTTCGTGACCATTCTCTTGGCGCTGCTCATTCATATTGCCGTGACGCGCTTTGTGGACTGGATCTCTGGATTTCTGCAAAAAGCTCGCAGACAAGACTAATTTTATAGAATAACTCCTCATACAAAGTTTTAGATTTACCCAATCGTAATGAATCAAGAAATAGAACGCCGTCGCACCTTTGCCATCATATCCCACCCCGATGCCGGTAAGACAACCCTTACCGAAAAGCTCCTTCTTTTCGGTGGACAGATACAGGTGGCAGGAGCCGTCAAGAACAACAAGATAAAGAAGACCGCCACGTCCGACTGGATGGAAATTGAAAAGCAACGCGGTATCTCTGTCACCACCTCAGTCATGGAGTTCGACTACGACGGTTACAAAGTGAACATCCTCGACACCCCGGGCCACCAGGACTTTGCCGAGGACACGTTCCGTACACTCACAGCAGTCGATTCCGCCATCATCGTGGTGGATGGTGCCAAAGGTGTGGAAGCACAAACGCGCAAACTCATGACCGTTTGTCGTATGCGCAAAACACCTGTCATCATCTTCATCAACAAAATGGACCGTGAGGGCAAGGACCCCTTTGACCTTCTTGACGAACTGGAGCAAGAACTGCAGATAAAGGTGCGTCCTCTTTCGTGGCCCATCAATCAGGGTGCACGTTTCAAGGGCGTATACAACATCTACGAGCAGCAGCTCAACCTCTTCGCTGCCGACAAGCAGAAAGTGACAGAGAAAGTGGCTGTCGATATCAATAGCGATGAACTTGAGGCACACGTAGGTCCCGTCGATGCCCAGCAGCTTCGCGACGACCTGGAACTCGTGGACGGTGTGTATCCCGAGTTTAGCCATGACGACTACCTTAATGCCGATGTCGCTCCCGTGTTTTTCGGTTCGGCGCTCAACAACTTCGGTGTGAAGGAACTGCTCGACTGCTTCGTGAAGATTGCCCCCAATCCGCGTCCCACGAAAGCCGAGGAGCGCATCGTAAATCCCGAGGAAGACAAGTTTACCGGCTTTATCTTCAAGATTACTGCCAATATCGACCCCAACCATCGTTCTTGCATTGCGTTCTGCAAGGTATGCTCTGGTAAGTTCGTGCGCAATCAGCCCTATCTCCATGTGCGCAACGGAAAGACCGTAAGGTTCAGTTCTCCCACACAGTTTATGGCTCAGCGCAAGAGCACCATCGACGAGGCTTGGCCCGGCGACATCGTCGGACTTCCGGACAACGGAATTTTTAAGATTGGCGACACGCTCACCGAAGGCGAACAGTTGCATTTCCGCGGACTTCCCTCATTCTCGCCCGAGATGTTCAAGTACATTGAAAATGCCGACCCCATGAAGACCAAGCAACTCAACAAAGGCATTGAGCAACTCATGGACGAAGGCGTGGCGCAGCTCTTCGTCAACCAGTTCAACGGCCGAAAGATCATCGGTACCGTCGGACAGTTGCAGTTTGAAGTCATTCAGTACCGTTTGGAGAATGAGTACAACGCCAAGTGCCGTTGGGAACCCGTGCACCTCTACAAAGCTTGCTGGATAGAAAGCGACAATGAGGCCGAACTCGAAAACTTCAAGAAGCGCAAGTATCAGTATATGGCCAAGGACCGCGACGGACGCGACGTCTTCCTTGCCGACTCCAACTACGTGCTGCAGATGGCGCAGCAGGACTTTGAACATATCAAGTTCCACTTTACCAGCGAATTCTGAGACATCTCCGTCATCATCTATAACAACAAAGCCGTTGCTTCCCTCCTATGAGGTGAGCAACGGCTTTGTTGTTATGGGGTGGTTAGAGCGAAACGATGCCCCGGTGGTGGCGTCCGTCAAGGCGTATGCGGAGGGGATGCGCAAAGTGGACGGCGCGGAGGAACGACGTTTCGTGGAATGAAGGTTGCTGGTCGAGCCATTCCTGAGCCAACACAGCAGAGGAGTCTTGGGGAGAAAGCGTGAAGTAACCGATGCCGAGCGAAGTGACGTTCTGGAAGAAATGCGTGCCTTGGCTTGGCTCTATGTCGTGGCCGGCGAGCGTGGTTTCAGCAATGATGGCTGCCATGCTGATTTGCGGCCAACTGACGGGAATGCCAAGGCAAACATCCGAACTCCCCCAACGTCCCGGACCGAGCAATACGTATGCACGTCCAGCATCCGACATTTGTTCGTTGAGTTTCCGCAGTTCTTCTGCAATGCGCCTGTTGTTCTCCATGCCAAAGACACTATCTTTAATATAGACCACGTCGCACACGTTCTCGACCGTTCCGTTTCCGAGCACAGCATTGCTTCGGAGTATAACCTTTTCATCGGCCGAAGGTTCAAAGTTTGCCGATGTGTCTTCGCCGATGTCTACGATGGGTCGTATCTGTAGCAGGAAGAAGGTCGTTTCTTCTCCCTCAGCATGGAGTGCAAACTCTATCTCCACAGGACGGCCCATCTCCTTCGTGCCGTTTTCGAGCACACGGCTTATGGTCTTGGGTAGCGCGTAGCCATCGGCTGAGAGAATACCGCTGAACGTCACGAGGCGACGGCCACGAACACCCAAAGGCATACCAGGTACGAGGCGGTCGTTCTGCAAGTCGTAGGTTGAGAACACTTTTCGCAACGAGCTGTCTGTGGCTGGTGCATCGTTGAGGTTGACTTTGCGAAGATTGAACGCATCGTTCGTCATGAACGTTGTGGGCAGATTGTTGAGATCCAAGGCAAGGAAGTCACGTTGTGTGTCGCGCAGGGCAGTCTGCGGATTGGCCAGTTGGATGATGTGACGCGGACGAGAGGGAGCAAAACGCAGCGATGGTGCACCGTCTACGATGTGTTTTCCCAAACCGAGCGCCACTGTGGCTATTCCGTCTTCGGTCCTTTCAGCTCCTACGGGGTAGAAGTTGAGAGAACGAGCCACACCAGAGAGAATAGGGTAGAAGAGCCCTTCGTGTGCTTCGCCTACCACCTCTTGTAGCACCACGGCCATCTTCTCTTGGTCTATGAGATTTTGCGTGGCGGTAAGATAAGCCTTGCTGTCGGCATAGAACACCGAAGCGTAGACCGCCTTCACTGCCGAGCGCAACAAGCGCACCATCTCTTCGCGTTCGTCCACGTGGGGAATCATGTAAGTGGAATACACTCCGGCGAAGGGTTGGTAGTGGGAGTCTTCGAGCAGACTTGACGAGCGTACAGCGATGGGGCCTTTCACCACGTCGAACAGGCTCATGAGGTCGTCGAGCACCTCGTCGGGCAACGAGGCACGTTCGAAGGCTTCGAGAATCTCGTTGTCCGACGCATTGCTCAGAGCTATGGGGTAAAGATTGTTCGCCTCCATGAATTTGTCGAAGATGTCCGTGCAGATCACCACCGTGCGCGGAATGTCCACGTTGAGGTGGCCTTCCGTGATGAAATTCGACTGCTTGGCCATGTTGCCCATGAAAGCCAGGCCGCGACCTTTGCCTCCGAGCGAACCGTTGCCGATGCGGGCAAAATTGCTGTACTCGTCGAAGCGGTCTTTGCGGTAGATGGCCACAACGCCCTCGTTTTTCATGCGTCGGTAGCTGACGATGAGGTTGAAGATGTTGTGGCGTGCTTCGTTCATGTCGGCATACTGTTCCACGTCGTGCGCCTTGAGAATTTCTGCGGGGGGAAACATGGCGCGCGAATAGAAGAAGCGGGAGAAGTGGTTGTGCTGCAAATGGTAGCGGAGCGCATCGTCGGGGATGAGGAAGATTTTTTTCTGCAGGTCTTTCAAGTCCTTGATGCGGAAAAGTTCTTCGTGCGTCTTTGGGTCGCTAATGACGAAGTCGCCGAAGCCGAAGTGCGTCATAATTTCCCGTTGCAGGTCCTGCGGATAACTCTTCGATTTCTTAGCAAGGAAAGGCATACCCAGTTCGTCGGCGTAACGTTTGTTGTCGAGTTCGCTCGATTCAAGGATTACGGGGATGTGCGGGTCAAGCTGTTTGATGTATTGTCCCAAACGGTAACCCGCAAGCGCATCTTTCTTACCATGATGCGTAAAACTCATGTCGCTGACCACACCGAGAATGTTGTCGCGATAGGTGTGGAGTATGTCCGTTGCCTCTTCGAACGAGCGAGCCAACATCACCTTGGGACGTCCGCGCATTCGCAGCATTTTGAGGTGATCGTTGAGCGCTTCCTCGGAAAATATGCGACTCTGTTCCAACACAATGTGATAGATGTGGGGGAGGGCAGAGGAGTAGAAGCGGATGGAGTCCTCAACCAAGAGAATGGTCTGCACACCCACCGAGGCCATGTCCTCCGGTGCGTTGAGTTTGTCTTCTATAAGTTTGATGATGGCCAGGAGGAGTTCCGTGTTGCCCAACCAGGAAAACACGTAGTCGATGTGCGAAAGGTCCTCTATGCCTACGCGCCTGCTCACTTCCTTAGAGAACGGTGTGAGCACCACTATGGGGATGTGGGGATGAAGATGCTTGATGTCACCCGCTACGGCAAAGATGTCGCGGTCCGCCATGTTGGGCATCACAATGACAAGTTCGAAGTTGCGGTCTGCGAGCGTCGCGAGGGCTTCCTCTGCTGTACTCACTTGCGTGAAGCGCGGCGGGTAGCGGAGGTTAAGCGCAGTGTATTCGTTGAAGATTTGTTCGTCTACGCGTCCGTCGTCCTCAAGAATGAATGCATCGTATTTCGTGGCAATCAGCAACACGTTGAATATGCGTTTGTTCATAAGGTCCGCGAAGGGTGTGTCGCGTAGGAAAATGCGCTTCGTGGTCGGTTTGAGAGAAGATGGTTCCATGGTAAAGATAATATGCAAATATGCGAAAGTGCAAATGGGGTTGCACAAAAAGCGCGAATTACTCGCCGAACACCCAGTGCTCAATGTTCTGGGCCTCGACATAGGCGGTGAGTTTGCTGATGGCGTAGTCGGTGGCGGTGGCCATCTGTTGCTCATTGCCGTCGTAGGCATTGATGAGGAGCAGGAGGCGGTGCGTGTCGGCTTGCGTCATGGTTCGCGTACTGTCGCTGGTGGGCGTGGCAAAAGCTCCGGCTTCGTCGCGGTAGACGGGAAGATTTTCAATGTTGAGTGCGCCGCGGCCAATGCCTTCGTAGGGTTCACCGGCATTTCCGAAGTCGAGGCCGATGTTTTCGCCCGCTACCTTGTCGGCATCAATAGCCCCCACCGCATAGTGCGAAACGAGGGAGATGAGATTGCCGAGATCCACGATGGCGCTGACGGAATAGAGGTCTTTGCCCTGTACAATGCGGCGTGCCAGTTGCTCGTTGGCGGGGCGATAGCGACTGGGGTCTTTGCCCGCAGCCTTGTATGCAGCACGTGTGGCTTCGATGCCGGGGAGGAGTTTGATGTCCTCCGGAGTGAAGCGGGTGCGGAAGAGCTGCGTCTGCTCTTCTATTTCGTTCCACAGCGTTTCGCTGGTAGCACCGTTGGTAATATCGGCGGTGATGGCAATGCCGCGGAACGTGGGACAGAGTTCTTTGAATCGGGGAGAAAGCTTGATGTTCATGTTGTAAGTCTGTTTATGAGTATGTCACCCCCTTCCGCAGATGTGTGTGAAGGCGCAGGTGCGGCAGGGGCCGTTGTCGTCTGCGCAACGGAAAGGCTCATTGGGGTCGAGCATTTCTTGGAGGAGAGCGATGAACTTGTCTTTAAACTCGCCGGCTATCGTGCCGAAGTCGAGCATGGGGTCATCTTCGTATTTGATGTAGGGTGAGTAGTCCTTGTTCATACACCTTCCGGCGTAAAGGAGCGACGGCGCAATGGGCAACCCCTTGCATTGGGCATCGTCCGAGAGCATGAGCGCATAGAGGAAAGTTTGGAAAGCGTAGTGCGGATGTTTGCTTCCTGCCGTGAAGAGGGCATCCATTTCCTTTACGTCCTCCATTTTTCCTCCCGTCTTGTAGTCAACAATGCGGTAGTGCCATCTGCCGTCGGCGAGGAGCGCTTTGTCAAGGCGGTCAATGTTGCCTTCAAGGCGCACGGTGAAAGAACCCTCGTTGCCCTCTTCGCCGAGAGGCACTTTGAGATCGATGTGACGAGTTATTTCGCGGCCAATCACCTTGAACGCTTGCGCTGGGAGTTCCTGTCGTTTGTCCGTGCCGCTTTCGAAGTGCACAATGAGTTTCAAGTAACGGAGCACGGCACTTTCGGCAATGGGCGTCCGCTTGAGGAGAGGCTGCGGGGCGTGGTTTGACTCACCCCTTTCAATCTTCTTGTTTTCTTCGGTCCTGTCTTTGTTGACCTCTTCAATGGCTTTTCGCACGTAGTCTTGAAGTACAACTGCCCCTTCTTTACCGACATATTTCTGCAGAACCTCTGGCGTGATAGGTTCGTTGCCTTGTTCAGATTGGAGGTCGCCGTAGAAGAGTTCTGCCGCTTTGTGGAGGAGCGTGCCGAAGTCGGTGGGGGAGATAATGGGAACTTCGGGGAGGATTTCCGGAATGCCGAGCACGTATTTGAAGTAGAATGCCATTTTGCAGCGCATGTAAGCATTGATTTTCGAGGGCGACACTTTCTGCATCACCTTCTTGGCAAAGTCTTTGGGCTTCCAGGCCGAGGACATGGCGTTGGCATCGGGCCGTGGCGTTGAGTTGAGACGGTAACGGTTGATGGGTACAGAACCGTCAATGAGGAGCGAGAGCATGAAGCGCGACATCTCCCCTTTTCGCAAATCCTCTGTTGATGAATTGTACTCCAAGCAAGCACGTTCGGCGCGTTGGAGCAAGCGGTAGAAGTAGTAGGCGTAGACCGACGTCTTGTGTTCGGACGTCGTCAGTCCGAAGTGTCGGCGCAGGAGGTAGGGGATGAAGGAGTTTTCAGTGGCCTTTTGTGGGAGGAAGCCCTCGCCCACGGAGAGCATAAGCACATGGCGGAAGTCCAGACAACGCGTTTCGAGCACACCCATCACCTGCAGTCCTGCGGCCGGTTCGCCGTGGAACGGGATGCTCATTTGGTTCATCGTTTGGCGGAGCAGACGGAAAAGCGTGAAGGGTTTGAGCGTCAGCAGTCCTTTCTCTATGAGGTTGGCAAAACGCGAGAGGGTGGTGTAGACCTTGTAGTACGACTCCGTGTGGAGCATCTGCATGAATTCGTCGTGCTCGTCTTTGGGCTTGAGTTGTGCAGACTCCTCCATCATGATGTCCTGCAAACGGCCTATGAACTCGGCACCGGAGAGTTCCGGCTTGCCTTTTCCGCTCTCGGAGAGCCCTTCGGCGTGCTTCACGAGCGAGGCATAAGCCGGCGTGTGGCCGAGGGGGAAACCTTTCGTCACGTTCACTTCCTTCACATGGGATGGGAGGGCATAGAGCACGGGTTGGAGCAAGGCTTCGTTGCAGAGCACAATGGCTGTTTCGCGCGGGCGTTCGGGATTGAAATTCTTCGGGTTGGAGAGCCAGCGTGCCACACTTTCGGCCTGTGCCGCTTCGGTGGGTGCTTCGATGAAGTCGAGCGTACGTTGACCATCACCGTCGCGGTTGGAGAGGAAGTTGTTGAAACAAGCCTCTTCGTCCTTCAGTGCGTTGGGGAAATCCTTCAGGTCCTCTTCTATGAAGATGCCCGCCTCGTTGTGGCTGTGTCCGCCTGCTTTGGCATAGTAAGTGTCGTAGTCCCAGTAGAAGAGTGCCTTTCCTTCAGCCTTGAGCGACTGGAAGATAGTGTGCTCCACTTTGTTCAGTACGTTAAGTCCTACGACAGCCACTTGATCGTACTGCTCGGGCAGCGTCACTTCTCCGCGTTCCATTTTCTCTGCCACGTCGCGGTAGAGTTGTCCTTCGTAAGCGAGGTTCTCTTTAGCCAGCTCTTCGCGGAGTGCTTCGTAGATTTTTGGGAGTGCGTCCCAAAGATTGCGGTAACGTTTGCGCACCTCCGTTTCTTTTTTGAAACCGATGGCAAAACGCTTCAACTGTTCCCGTTGTTCCTCGTCGAGTCCGGCGAAGTCTTCGCCTATATTCTCGTAGTCGCTCAGGTTCTTGAAGAGGTCGGTGGCGTCTGCCATGCTCTTGTCGAGGTCGTCGAAGTCGGCGAGGAGGCGTTCGCCCCAGCAGTAGAAGGCATCGAGCGTCTCTTCGCTGTGGGTGTAGGTGCAGTAGTGGCGATAGAGGCGGCAGATGGTCTCTATCGGGTCGGCCGTCTGTAGGGGTGAAAGGTCCTGGATGAATTCGTTGACGGCTTTGTAGCAAGGTGCCCACATGGGCGCAGTTTCGCCTTCGGGCAGTAGATATTCGTTGAGGAAGAGGCTGGCGCGCTTATTGGGAAATATAACGACGGTTCGGCTCAGGTCGTTCCCTAAGCGGCGTCGGAGGTCGTCAGCTACGTGTTGGAGAAAAGGCTTCATATATGAGTATAATGTGCAAATGTGCAAATGTGAGAATGTGAGAATGTGAGATGCTTATGCATGGGGGTGCAACGTATGGGGGTCGCGTCTCTGATGTGACAGATGAGCGCGAAGAAATAAAGCGAAGCATGCAAAAGCCTCCGTGAGGCCGCCAGCACGCAAGAGCCTCTGTGAGGCCGCTAGCACGAAGAACCATCCGTGACGGCGTGAGGCTTACACCTGCTCCACCGTTCCGTCGAAGACGTACCAAAGGTATCCGTCCACGTTGGTGTGGCCCATTTGCTTGAGGTGGTCAATGTAGCGTTCCACTTGTTTTTTGTATTCTTCGGGACGCGGTTTGCCAAACTTGAAGTCCACCACCACGGTGTGCCCGTCATTCACCATGACGCGGTCGGGGCGTCCGCTGCAGAGTTTGCCATTTTCGCGGTAGAGGATGTCACACTCGTTGAAGAGCTGCCATGTGCCGTCGAACCAATGTGCTACCTCCTTTTGACCGATGCGCTTCGTGATGAGTTTCTTGATGCTCTCCGCTTCTTTTGTGGAGGTGAGCACACCCTCTGCCTTGAGCGACTCGATGGCACGGTGTACGTCGTCCGAGGTGCGTATCTGCGAGAAGATGCGGTGGAGCAGTTTGCCGCGGTCAATGTAGGCGCGCTGCGTTTCCTGTTCCTTCTGCGCTTCGGTGTCGTCGGGCTTTTCGCCCAGTTGGGCAAGGGCGGTGCTTTCGGCTTCCGCCATGAAGTCTTTGGCCGGATTGGACTGGCGGAATTCTATCTGCGCACGCGGTTGCGGATTGAGGCTGATGGCGATGGGCGTGATTGTGGGGTGGTCGAGCGGATTCTTCTTCGCTTCGGGCGATGTCGCCTTTTCTTTCTTTTTTTCTTCACCAGGAATGTCTTCTGCCAGTTCGCCGTTCGTGTAGATGTCGAAGGCAATGCTGGCGGCCAAGTCCTCTTTTGCTGCTTCGTCGTCGGGGGCGAAATTGAACGTTGTGTTCTCCATTTCTTCTTCCGACAGCCGTTCCCAAACGGGCAGTTCCTTCACATTACAGATTACTTTTTTTTCATAGTTGGCATAGCGGTCGAGGAGGTCGCCCACTTTTGCCACGGGCTTAGACTTGTCCTTCTTTGTGCGGCACCAAACGAGCAGATTCTCCTTGGCGCGTGTGAACGCCACATAAAGCGTGTTGAGGTTGTCGATGCGTTGCTGCACGAGTTCGCTTTCTACGACGGGACTGTACATGGAAAGTTCAATGCCTTTCTCGTTGGGCGAGAACGTCGTGACGGGCAAGTTGTTGAAAGGCTTTTGGTGGGGTGTCTCGCTCCAAAGGAAGTCCGAACTTCTAAGTTTGGTCACATCCCATTCGCAGAAAGGAACGAAGATGGTGTGGCATGCTAGTCCCTTCGATTTGTGCACCGTCATGACGTAGATGCAGTCGCCCGTGTCGCCCGTGGTAGACTTTGTGGAGAGCGTAGTGTCCCAATAGTCCAGGAAGAGGGCAAGGTCGGACGGATTGTCTGCGAGGAAGTCGAGCACGGCATCGAGGAAGTAGAAGAGATAAGCGCTCTGGCCGTTGTCCGCCTCTTCCTCCTTGGTGGGGGCGGTGAGGTGGAGCATCATGATGAGTTGCTGACAGAGTTCGTAGAGCGGCATGCGTTGCAGTTGCGCTAACGTCTCTTCCTGTCCCAATTCGCCGAGAAGTGCAGAGGGGTCGGCAAAGATTTCGGGATAGTCTGCGGCGAATTCACCCTTCTTCATATTGTCGTCTGGTCCACCGCTTATGCCGAGCGCTGTGAGCAAGTGAAGGCGTGCTTCGAGGTTGTCGGGGCAGGCAATGTAGCGAAGGGCATAGACGAGTTTCGTCACGGCGGGCGAGGCACTCAGTTGGTACGCCACATCGGAGTTGATGGGGATGTCGGGGTGGGAGCTGGAGAAATATTCTATGAGATCAGCTCCTTCATTGTTTTGGCGTACAAGGATGCCCATGTCGCGATAGGCGACGTGAGCGTGGTTATGGAGGAGGACAATTTGGGAATAGAGGTCCTCATAGATGGCCTCAGGTTTGTTTGCCGCTTCGGCCAAAGCCACACGTACCCATCCGCCTTCAGCGTTTTCCTTCACTTTCTGCTTCACATCGTCATAGATGGTGGTTATGGGTCCTTTTCCTTCGTCGCTCACTGCGGGGTTGTCCATGGCGAGAGCGTCGAGTTGCTCGGCAGCAAAGGGGAAGAAAGCGTTGTTGAACTCCACAATGTTGCGCTTGCTACGGAAGTTTTCGTTGAGGGGAATGGGCTTCGTGCTCTGGAAAACCGGGTCTTTTTCTATTTCGTTGAGAATGGCCCAGTCGCCGCCGCGCCAGCGGTAGATGCTCTGCTTGATGTCGCCCACGAGCATACACTGGTTGCCCGTGGCCATGTTCTCCACGAGGAGTTTGTGGAAATTGTCCCACTGCATGCGCGAGGTGTCCTGAAACTCGTCTATCATGATGTGGTCGAACGTTGTGCCTACGCGTTCAAACACGAACGAAGCGTCTTCTTTCTTTACGATGCGACTGAAGAGTTCGGGTGTTTTGCTCAGCATGAAGCGGTTGGCCTCCTCGTTGATGTCCCTTATGTTCTCTTCGATGAGTCGGAGCAGGCGCATGGGCCGGAGTTTGCTGAGCGTGATGCGTCCCGTGGTTACGTACTTGCCATACTCGGCCTGTGCCTTCCGCACCGCTTCGAGAAGGCCCGAAAGCGTCATGGCGGCATTTACTAAAGCCGTGTCTTTCTTGTTCTTAGAGCTGACGAGTTTGTTGTAATCTTCAATGGCCGTGTTTATCCTACTTCCTGCGGGATGGAGGTAGTCGCCGGCAACGATTCTCTTGGGATAATTCACGATGTTTTTGCCCCAAGAGAATTGTTTGGGTCCGTCGGGCATCGACTCCATCAAGTCTATGGCACTTTGCGCTGCGTTGGTCAATCGCATGCCATATTCCTGTTCGGCCTCTGCCGTCCACTTGCGCAGATTCTCTATACCCTCCTTGTTGTCGAGCGCATCGGTGAGTTCCTTTTCGTGGTGGATGTAGGTCTCGTTGCGCATGTTGCGTTGGGCAAAATCGCAGAGCGCGCTTACCATGTTCCAGCCTTTCTCGTCGTTGATGCTTTCGTCCATGTAGTCCATCACGTAACCTGCCGCCCCTGCCTTGCGCTGCTTCGAAGAACTGTCGTTGAGTTCGGCCAGGAGGCGGTTCACGGCGCGCACAACCACGTCCTTGTCGTTGAGGTCCACGCGGAACGTGCGCGGAAGTTTCAGTTCGTGGGCGAGGTTGGTGAGCAGCGACTGGAAGAAGGAGTCAATCGTCTCCACGCGGAAATGGTCGTAGTCGTGAAGGATAGCCTGTAGCGTCCTCCCCGCGCGTTTGAATATCTCCTTTTCGCTAATCAACTTAACGTCATTTGAATCTGTGAAATGCTCCATGAGATTCTCGAGGAAGTCGCTGTCGAGTCCGCCGTGCGCCAGGTTGTAGAGTTGGAGGAGTATGCGCTCCTTCATCTCTCCCGTGGCTTTGTTGGTGAACGTCACGGCAAGGATGCGGCGGTAGGAAGTGGGGGAGGGGTTTTGAACGGCAAGTTTGATGTATTCCAGCGCCAGGTTGTAGGTTTTGCCTGAACCTGCCGAGGCTTTATAGACGAGTAGATTTCCCATAGTTCGTGTGAAGAGGCTGAATGTCAGATGTGGAGATAAAAAAAGCATGGACCGTTACACAAAGTAACCGTGCTTTTTGCAAAGCGAATTTATCAAGAAAAGGCGAAAAAGGGCGCTACGTCCCGAAAAAATGATACGCGCACGCTATAATATGCCGAAATTTAAGCGTTAAACAAGCGTTTAAACATATTTTTCGTATCTTTGTCGCGGAATCAAGGCGGAGAGATGCCTTATGCCGTGCATATTTCCGTACCCCGATGTTCCGAATGTTTAACTAAAGTACAACTCAAACATGTTCCAAGAAAAAGCCGGCGAACTTGCCGGAAAAGTATGGGAAGCTCTTCACGCTGCTGGTGAGCTCTCCGGTAAGGATTTGAAGAAGGCCACGAAGATTCGTGCCGACAAAGACCTCTACCTCGCCCTCGGCTGGTTGCTCCGCGAAGACAAGCTCGTCATCACGGAAGTTGAGAAGGACATTCTCGTTGCCCTCAAGTAAGGAGAAGAACTTAAGCGGTGCGCCCGTGCAAGGGTGGGCCGTCTAACACATTAAGACGTAAGGACATTCGTGGTCTCACGGGCAAAAGCCCAAGAGTGCTGCGAAGGGTCCTTGTTTTTTTATATGGGGGAAGGCATGGGTGTTAACGCATGAGAGCGCATGAGCATAGGGTGTTAACGTATGGGGGTCACGTCTCTGACGTGACGCTCTACACGGCGTGCCCCTCCATGGGGTGATGTTTTCAAAACGGCCTCACGGACGATTCTTCGTGCTGACGCTTTGATTCTTCGCGCTCATTTATCACGTCAGAGACATGACTCCTCACGCGTTACCCCCCCATAATATCCCCAAAAGCCCCTTAGATGCGCATCCCGTGCGCTTTTCATGTACATCAACGGCCTAAAACCCACTTTTTATTGCTAATTTTGCGCAAAATATTTTGTATTAACTCAATGAAAACATTCACGATCAGAAAAGGCTTGGACCTCAACTTGCAAGGCGAGGCCAAGCTCGTACTTGACAAATGTCCGCTGAGTGCCTCCTATGCCCTGAAGCCCTCCGACTTCACCGGCATCGTGCCACGCCCCGTGGTGAAGGAAGGCGACCGGGTGAAGGCGGGCGACGCTTTGTTTGTCGACAAAGCCACCGAGAAAATCAAGTTCGTATCGCCCGTCAGCGGCACCGTAGCGGGCATTGACCGCGGAGAACGTCGCAAAATCCTTCGTTTCCGTGTGGAAGCCGATGAAGTGCAGGAAAGCAAGACCTTCGACGTTAAAGGCTGGGAAAACTTCGATGCGGCTTCCGCAGTGAAGCTCCTCCTCGAGAGCGGACTCTTCGCCTTCTTCCGTCAGCGTCCCTATGACGTCATCGCATCGGCCGACGACACCCCGCGCGACATCTTCGTTTCCACCTTCAGCAAAATGCCCCTTGCCGCCGACGTAGCCTTCGTGCTCAACGACCGTGAAAAGGACTTCTGCCTCGGTGTGGACTTCCTCTCGCACATCGCCCCCGTACACGTGGGAGCCGCTGCCGAACAGGAAGGCGCTGCATTCCTCGCAGTAGAGAAGGCCGACGTGAACCTCTTCAAAGGCCCCAACCCCGCAGGCAACGTAGGTGTGCAGATTAACCACGTGCGTCCCGTCAACAAGGGCGAAGTGGTGTGGACCATGGCTGCCGAGAACGTTGCTGCCATCGGCTCACTCCTCCGCACAGGCCACACTTGCCTCACGCGCCGCATTGCCGTGGCAGGTTCGCAAGTGAAGGACGCACACTACGTCGAAACCCTCGTCGGTGCACCCCTTGCCGACGTGCTCAAGGACAACCTGGCCGCCACCGACCACGTGCGCATCATCAACGGCAATCCCCTCGTAGGCACAAAGAGTGCTACCGACGACTACCTCTCGGCTTTCGTCAGTGAAGTCACCGCCATTCCCGAGGGCGACAACGTGGACGAAGCCTTCGGATGGATAGCACCCCGCTTCAACGACTACTCCACCTCCCACAGCTACTTCTCTTGGCTCTTCGGCAAAAAGAAGAAATACAACCTCGACTGCCGCATCAAGGGCGGTGAGCGCCACATGATTATGAGCGCAGAGTACGAACGCGTATTCCCCATGGACATCTATCCCAGCTACCTCATCAAAGCCCTCCTCACCGGCGACATCGACCGCCAGGAAGCACTCGGCATCTATGAAGTTGCCCCTGAGGACTTTGCCGTTGCTGAGTTCGTCGACTCCTCCAAACTCGAACTCCAGCGCATTGTGCGTGAAGGACTCGACCTGCTGCGCAAGGAGAACGCATAATCACAGCTCCACGTCGGTGCTACCTTTCCATTCCGTAATCTGAACTGCCCATGCACTGATACTCCGACGAAACGCACTGAAAAACGTACAATCGGACATCGGAAAAATCGGAAAATCGGAATTTTAAAAGACAGCACCGCCACGTTCCACAACAAAATTGCACACCCAACTGTCAATAATCTCCAATGTTAAAACAATTCTTCGACAAAATACGCCCCAGCTTCGAGAGCGACGGAAAGCTCCACGCCTTCCGCTCCGTGTTTGAGGGTATGGAGACGTTTATGCTCGTGCCCAACGCCACGTCAAAGAGCGGCGTAAGCATCCACGATGCCATCGACTCCAAGCGCATCATGTCGTTCGTGGTCATCGCACTCCTGCCGGCCATGCTCTTCGGCATGTACAACATCGGTTATCAGAACGCCGCAGCGGCAGGCAAACTCGCCGAAACGAGCTTCTGGTCCATGTTCATCTATGGTTTCCTTCTCGTTCTGCCCAAAATCATCGTGTCGTACGTCGTAGGTCTCGGCATCGAGTTCACCGTGGCACAATGGAAGAAAGAGGAAATCCAGGAAGGTTACCTCGTCACCGGCATTCTCATCCCCCTCATCGTCCCCGTCGACTGCCCGCTGTGGATGATTGCCGTAGCAGTAGCCTTCTCCGTCATCTTCTGTAAGGAAATCTTCGGCGGCACAGGTATGAACATCTTCAACCCCGCCCTCGTGGCACGCGCCTTCCTCTTCTTCTCCTATCCCACAAGCATGAGCGGCGACAAGGTGTGGGTACACACCAAGGAGGTTCTCGGTTTCGGCTACACGCTGCCCGACGGTTCCACCATGGCCACTCCCCTCGGTGAACTCGCCGCAGGCCACAGCGCCACGGCAAGCTACTGGGACATATTCGTGGGTCTCATCCCTGGTTCCATCGGCGAAACGAGCGTCATTGCCATCCTCATTGGTGCCGTCATCCTCCTCTTCACCAAGATTGCCTCTTGGCGCACCATGGTCAGCGTGTTCGTAGGCGGTGCCCTCACAGCGCTCCTCTTCAACCACGTAGGTCTTGAAGGCAATGCCGCAGCTGCCATGCCCTGGTACGGCCACCTCGTAGCTGGCGGTTTCTGCTTCGGTGCCGTGTTCATGGCCACCGACCCCGTCACCAGCGCACGCACAGAGAACGGCAAGTTCATCTACGGCTTCCTCATCGGCGCCCTCGCCGTGCTCATCCGTGTGCTCAACCCCGGTTACCCCGAAGGCATGATGCTCGCCATCCTCTTCATGAACATGTTCGCTCCCCTCATCGACTACTTCTTTGTGCAGAGCAACATCAACAAGCGCCTCAAGAGAGCAAAATAAACACACACGGGGACTGGGCCGCGTGGCATGAAGCACAATGTGCAACATACACACCCCAAAGGCCCTTCCCTCCAAGTCACAACGCAATGAATACGAACAAAAATTCATATACCATCATCTATTCCGCCGTCCTGGTGGTAATAGTAGCGTTCCTGCTCGCTTTTGTGTCGTCAGCGCTTAAGCCCACACAGGACAAGAACGAGGCCCTCGACAAGAAGAAGCAAATTCTTGCCGCCCTCAACATCCGCAACCTCCCCACTGCCGACGAGGTCGAAGCCAAATACAGCGAAGTTGTCGTGGCCGACATGGTCATCAACTCCGATGGCACCGTCGTCAAGGACGGCAAGGGTAAGGACAAGGACGGATTCGCCGTGTCGACCAAAGAAATCTCCGCCACCAATCTCCCCGTCTACCTCTGCAACGTAGAGGGCGAAACGAAGTACCTCGTACCCATGACCGGTCGCGGCCTTTGGGGCGGCCTTTGGGGCTATGTGGCCATCAATGCCGACCTTCAGACCGTCTACGGCGCCTACTTCTCACACGAGAGCGAGACTGCCGGCCTCGGCGCACTCATCGCTGAAGAGAAGTTCCAGGACCAGTTCAAGGGCAAGCACCTCTTCTCCGCCGACGACTCAGCCCACGTGGCACTCACCGTGGTGAAGAACGGCAAAGTAGCCCCCGGCAAAGAAAACGTCGAAGTGGACGGCATCACCGGTGCCACCCTCACCTCCGTCGGTGTGGCCAACATGGTCAACGCAGGTCTGCAGCAGTACGTAACCTATTTCAAGACAATCAAAAAGTAACGGAACGGACGGAACGCTCTTTTGCCCCGCACTCCTTATATATATAGGAGAGGGTAGGGCACACTTCCTCCAGTTTATAAACCACACTTCTTATGAGTTTGTTTTCAAAAGAAAATGCCGAAGCCCTCATCGGCCCGCTCAACAAGAACAACCCGGTGGCCATCCAGGTGCTCGGCATCTGCTCGGCCCTCGCCGTCACTTCGCAGCTTGAGCCCGCCATCGTCATGGGACTCTCGGTGACCGTCATCACGGCGTTCTCCAACTTCATAATCTCCCTCATCCGCAAAACCATCCCCAACCGCATCCGCATCATCGTGCAGCTCGTGGTGGTAGCCGCCCTCGTAACCCTCGTGGCACAGGTGCTCAAAGCCTACGCCTACGACGTCAGCGTGCAGCTCTCCGTCTACGTCGGACTCATCATCACCAACTGTATCCTCATGGGACGCCTCGAAGCCTTCGCCATGCAGAATGGTCCCTGGGAATCGTTTCTCGACGGCATCGGCAACGGCCTCGGCTATGCCTGGGTGCTCGTGGCAGTAGGTTTCGTACGCGAACTCCTCGGTAGCGGCACACTCTTCGGCCTCCGCGTAATCCCCCTGAGCATCTATGCCGAAAACGGCGGATTCTACGTGAACAACGGTATGATGACCATGCCCGCCATGGCACTCATCCTTGTGGGCTGCCTCATCTGGGCCGTACGCGCCTACAACAAAGACTAACCCCACAGAATCACTGACAAATTAATCATCACACATGGGACATCTATTAAGTCTTTTCGTCCGCTCCATCTTTGTGGACAACATGATATTTGCGTTCTTCCTCGGCATGTGTTCCTACCTCGCCGTGTCCAAGAACGTGAAGACCGCCTTCGGCCTCGGTGTGGCAGTAACCTTCGTGCTCCTCATCACCGTGCCCGTCGACTATCTTCTCCAAACGAAAGTGCTCGGCCCGGACTGCATCATCCCCGGCGTTGACCTCTCGTTCCTTTCGTTCATCCTCTTCATTGCCGTCATTGCCGGCATTGTGCAGTTGGTAGAGATGGTCGTAGAGCGTTTCTCTCCCTCGCTCTACGCCGCCCTCGGCATCTTCCTCCCCCTCATTGCCGTCAACTGCGCCATCATGGGTGCAAGCCTCTTCATGCAGCAGCGCATCGGCATGGAGCCTGGTAGCACACAGTACATCGGCAACACTGCCGACGCTGCCGTCTATGCCCTCGGTTCCGGCATTGGCTGGACGCTCGCCATTGTGGCCCTTGCCGCCATCCGCGAGAAAATGGCCTACACCGACGTGCCCCGTCCCCTCCAGGGCCTTGGCATCACGTTCATCACCGTAGGTCTCATGGCCATGGCCTTCATGTGCTTCTCCGGCTTGAGCATCTAATCATTAAACGACGAAAAACAACGAAACAACAATGGATATCAATCTCATTCTCTCGAGCATTGGCGTCTTCCTTGTCATTATCCTCCTCTTGGTCATCATCCTCCTCGTGGCCAAGCGTTACCTCTCGCCCAGCGGCAACGTGAAGATAACCCTCAACGGACGCAAAACCTACGAAGTGCCCCAAGGCGGCACCCTCTTGAGCACCCTCGCTGCCGAGGACGTTTATCTCCCCTCTGCCTGTGGCGGAAAGGGCAGCTGCGGACAGTGCAAATGTCAGGTTCCCGAAGGCGGTGGCGAAATTCTCGACTCCGAGCGCGGCCACTTCACCCGCAAGCAAGTGAAGGAACACTGGCGCCTCGGATGCCAGTGCAAAGTGAAAGGCGACATCGCCGTGCAAGTGCCCGACAGCGTGCTCGGCGTGAAGGAATACGAGTGTACCGTCATCTCCAACAAGAACGTGGCCACCTTCATCAAGGAATTCAAGGTGCAGCTCCCCGAGGGCGCACACATGGACTTCCTCCCCGGTTCCTACGCCCAGATAAAGATTCCCGCCTTCTCCATGGACTACGACAAGGACATCGACAAGTCACTCATCGGCGACGAATACCTCCCCGCCTGGCAGAAGTTCGGACTCTTCCCCCTCAAGTGTGTCAACACCGAACCCACCATCCGCGCCTACTCCATGGCCAACTACCCCGCTGAAGGCAACGTGTTCATGCTCACCGTGCGCATTGCCACACCGCCCTTCAAGGCCGACCGCAGCGGATTTATGGACGTCAATCCCGGTATTGCCTCGTCCTACATCTTTACCCTCAAGCCCGGCGACAAGGTGATCATGAGCGGCCCTTACGGCGACTTCCATCCCCACTTCGACTCCAAGAAAGAGATGATCTGGGTGGGTGGCGGTGCCGGTATGGCTCCCCTCCGTGCGCAGATCATGCACATGACGCGCACACTCCACACCACCGACCGCGAAATGCACTACTTCTACGGTGCACGCGCCTTGAACGAAGTGTTCTACCTCGACGACTTCCACCAGCTCGAGAAGGACTTCCCCAACTTCCACTTCCACCTTGCCCTCGACCGTCCCGACCCCGCTGCCGACGCTGCAGGAGTGAAGTACACCCCGGGCTTCGTTCACCAGGTGATGTTCGAGACCTACCTCAAGGACCACGACGCTCCTGAGGACATCGAGTACTACATGTGTGGTCCTGGCCCCATGTCCAAGGCCGTGGTCGGCATGCTCGACAGCCTCGGCGTAGAACCCGAAAGCATCATGTACGACAACTTCGGAGGGTAATCCATTATGTAAATCTTGTCTATTCCTTAAGGTATAAAGCCGCAAACACACATCGCGCTGTGTTTGCGGCTATTTTTGGCCTCACGGAGGCTTATGTGTGCTGGCGCCTCCATGCGTTAGCACCCCCATACATTTCGCTATTCCCCCAAATCCTTGTACCTTTGAAGTAAACAAACCCATAAACCCATTCCCATGTCGCAATACATAGCCCTCAAACCCTTTATCTACCCCCTTTTCGCCCTCGTCCTTGCTGCCTGTACGGGCGAGAACTTATCGCACGACTTTGACTACGACAACAACATCAGCGTGCCGCAACTCTCCGAAACGATGGCCACCGTGCGCGACTACGTGCCCCGCAATGCCGTGGTGGCACATCGCGGTTCCACCTACTGGACACCCGAAGAGACGGAAGCAGCATGGCGCTGGGCCCGCGAGATGGGGGCAGACTACCTCGAGTCGGACCTACAGTCGTCAAAAGACGGAGTGGTCATCGCCAACCACGACGAGAATCTCCAACGCACCACAAACATCGACGCCCTCTTCGGCGACTCTCTCGGTGAGGCTCGGGCCGACTTCTATCGCAGCTTTCGCAACGCCGACGGCTCGCAACACTTCTCTGACGACGACATCGCAACCCAGTGTGAGCGCGACAAAGCAACGTTCGTGCCCTACCGCACCATCTCGTACTACTACCACGAACTCCTCCAGCTCGATGCCGGAAGTTGGTTCAACACGGCTTCGCCCGAGCAGGCACGACCGGCCTTTTCGGCCCAAGGTGGCATTCACCAGTACGTCTCTGCCCTTCAGGACCAGATGGCTTTTGCCGAGGGGAAGATGCTTGCACGCGACAGTGCGACGGGCGAACGCATACTCCCTTACAGCATCAAGGAAAAGTACCGCACCATGACCCTTGCACAAATCTACGCTGCCACGAAGCGCACCGTGAAGTGTGACGACGAGAGCGTGTCGTTCCCTTCCGATGCGGCATGCATGGACTTTGTGGACTACGACTTCGCCCATGCCTACACTGCCGACCCGTCCGACACGGGCAACCGTCCCGGAATCTACATAGAGTTCAAGAAGCCCGAAGTGAATCCCGAGGACATGGAAGTGCGCGTTTACAACCTCCTTGCCGAAAACGGGTGGAACATCCTTACCCGTGCCGCAACCGACACGCTTTTCTACGCGGACGGGAAGGTCAACGTGGGGCGCACAAACGGCAAGGTGGTGATGCAGACCTTCTCGGTCGATGCGCTGAGTCGCGTATACCGCGTGTTTGAGGGCAAAGTGCCCATGTGTTGCCTCCTGTGGAAGAAGGCCGGCGGCACGGACACGTCGTTCGACACGCCTTCGGGCTATCTGTCGCACCTCAAGGACGCCATCGCCAGGGGAGCGCACATCATAGGTCCTTCCATTGCCGGCGAACCGAACAATTACGAGGAGCTCAATGCGCCGTGGCAAGCTGCGCTCATCCGCCGCGCGGGCCTCTTGAACCACCCCTATACGTTCGACACCACCGCGCAACTCGCCCGCTACAGCGGCGCTGACAGCGTTGCCACTACCACCGACACCATTGCCCAAGCGCCCTCTGCACCGCTCTACTTCGACGGCCTCTTCACCAACCGCACCGACCTCACGCTCCGCTACTTCATTGACCACGGCTACCGTAGCACCAA
This sequence comes from Prevotellamassilia timonensis, assembly GCA_963589615.1. GTDB lineage: Bacteria > Bacteroidota > Bacteroidia > Bacteroidales > Bacteroidaceae > Alloprevotella > Alloprevotella timonensis_A. Next base: position 38,909 of record CAVALA010000001.1, on the reverse strand, counting down.
TTCCGGAGCACCCACCGCCGTGCCCGACGCGAGGGCGACGTTGCAGCGGTTGGGGTATTAATTTGCGCGAGGAGCGCAAATTTTCATTTTGAAAAAAAAGGCCCTCATTCACCTATTTTTCTGACCATGGCAAGGGAAAGCATAAGGAGATGCAAAGGATGACAAATTTGATTGGTCATTTTTACCGGCTTTCCGAAAAATCCGATTTTTACGATTTACGATTGTTACGAATTGGAGCGTTTATTTACTTTTTAGGAATTTTGCTACATGCGCAAGGAATAAAAATTCCAAGGCATGGAGTAAAAATTCCAAAGCACCGAGTTGAAATTCCAAAGCACCGAGTGAGTGATAAAAATATATACGGGCATTTAGAACAACTGTCCCGTTTTGTATCGTTATGTCATGTTCGGTATTGTTATGTCATGTTCGGTTAGAAAGCACTGGTAATGCAGTAGTGCAAGAAGTGGGGTGCACATTTCGTGCGAGAGCATATAGAAAAGTATGGGTTATAAATAACCATTTAAATACTCTTTTGGTTTTGCATCCGAAAAAAATATTTGGTTGAATCCTTTTGTAGTTCAAATGAAAAGCTATACCTTTGCGTTGTGAATTGAGGGGACAGGCGAAATGTAGACAGAAGAACTGTTGAGAACTAAGACTGTTTAATAAAGAAGAATCTTAGGTTTTCGAGGGTTTTGAAGTCTTACCTTTAAAAGGGTAGCAATGGTGTTGGTCAACAGACTTTCCCATTATTCATCTTTTAAACCGTCGGTGAAATAGAACTTCCGTGTGAATCGGAAATCGTAAAAATCGGATTTTCCGTAAACGTCAGAAGTTCTCAGCGTCGTGAGTCAGTTTTTCTGAAAAACTTGCCTTATGATGCCTTCTCGAATTGCCCCAAACTCCCGTAATGGTCGGCACATAACCGCCTTTGTGCGTATTGTTCGATTGTTCGGTAAAACAAATACATACTTTACTCAGACAACACTATGGAACAATCCTTCAACGAAGAAGGACTTCCACAAATTTAATCACAACAAAAAAATGGAAAATCATTCCACAGAAAAATCACCTTTGCCAAAAAAGGAAACTTGGAGTCTTGACGACAAGCGCTTCAGCTTCTTTGTGAGTAAACGGTGCAAAGCCCCCAGTGCTATCTGGAGCATTCCAGATTTAATCAATTACATCCTCAATGATGAAGAACTTAAGGTTCGCACCGAGGAAATGCGCAGTGTGTATCGCCGCGATGGCAAGTCGAAAGAATTCTCAGAACTGAAGGGCAAGTTGCCTGCTGTCATTGCTTCGGCTATCACGAACGGCATTGACAAGTGCGAGGAGAACATCAAGGAGTATTCGGGTCTTGTGTTCACCGATTACGACAACAGTGATGAAGCCGAGACGTGTGAGTTGAAAGAACGTCTGAAGTCGAACACTCATCTTCCTTGGATTCTTGCTTATCTCAGTCCGAGCGGCGGTTTAAAAACGCTGATGGCCTACGACAAGGAACGCTATACCACACGAGATGTTTATCCGGCCTTTGCAGCTGCTATGACTGATGCGCTTCAGATGGACCCTGGCAAGTTTGACATGACGTGCAACAATCCTAACCGCTTGAACTACATTTGCCACGACGCAAACCTCATTGTGAATCCCGATTTCTTAACCCTTGAAAAAGATGGGTTCCCGATGGAAGAGTGGATGGCTCGCGCCAAAGAACTCTTCGGCGAAACGAAGCGCAAGGCAAAAAAAGCCCGCAAGTCAGCTGCCTCCGACCCTCAAAACACTAAAGCCGACAATGCAGAATTCGCGCCGAGCGAGAACGATAAAGCTCCCCTTTCAACAATGCGAAGCAATCTTCTGACGGCTGCGAAGTATGTCGTAAAAATGAAAGCTCACGCTTGCGACACATATGACGACTACTTCACACTCGTCTCTGGCATGGCTCACGATTTTCCTCACGACGAGGAAGTGAAAGAGGCGTGCCGCGCCATCTGCAAGTGTTCTGAAGGTTACGACGAGGAAAACTTCGAACAGCTCTACGCCTCCCAGGGCGACATTGAGGGCGGCGAAGAGCGTGAACTGCTTACCTCCCGCACGTCGTTCAAATTGTGTATAGACGCTATTGCCAAGATGGACAAGTGGACGGAAGGTAGCTTCTCTTCCCAACTCGACTATTCCCAACTTCCCGAACTGTTGTCACGCATTGCAGAGCTCGACGAGAATCCTGTGTTTAAAGATGCGCTCACCATGGCAGCGCTCACTATAATTGGAGCAGCAACACCTTTCCGTTACGTGAAGGCCAATGCGCAAAAGGGTTCTGCGAACATGTATTTCCTTACGATAGCTCCTCCGGCAAACAACAAGAGTAAGCTAAACGACGTGTTCGTTATGCCGCGCAAAGTAGACGACGACTTGAGGCGCATCAGTGACAACGAAACGGCTGAATGGCAAGCCAAGGTTGCAGAGAATCCCAACATTCCCAAACCTCGCACTCGTAGCTTTACCTTTTCGTGCGACACCACTGCACGTGCGCTCTTCAATAACTTGCAGGCAAACCGCGCACAAGGCTGTCTAATCTCCACCGAAGCTCATACGCTCCTCGTTTCGAAGAACAAGAAGAATGTCTATGGTGACATTACTTCTATATTGTGTCAAGGTTACGAGCGTGAGGCTATCAATCTTGATCGTGGCGACGAGGTGCTGAGAATAAACGATCCCTCTCTTTCGTTTCTGGGTACGGCTACTGATAGGACTCTCGATGGTTTTATGGATTTCGAAGCATTCGAGTCGGGTCTTGCATCTCGTTGTGCAATAGTCAAGTTGCCGGCTCAATACGCAGAATTCATTGACCTTCAATCGCGTCAGGCGATATTCAGACAACGCAAGAAAAACGGTACGGTTGAGCATTTGCAGGAGTCGTTCTATGACTATTACAACATGTGTAAATCCTTGCGCAAGAATGTGATGATAATGACAACGGAAGACCAAGACCTACTTCTGCAGACGTTTTATTGTAGTGCGAAACACCAGTTCCACGACATTGTTTTTCGTGGCGCAGGTTATACGCAAAGCGACGCTATAGGCGAATCGGTGTTTAATCGTGGTATTGACCGCGTGTGGCGCATTATGGTTAATATCGCATCGTACGACCTGTTCCAAAAGCGTCGCGCAGAAGGCAAGCTTACGTTCTTCGATGGCGAAGCGCCAGACGAAATATATGTCAGCGACTACATTGTACGTGCAGCCATAATCATCGATAAATGGCTTATGAGTAGTACATTCAAAGCCATCAAACCAATGATTGAAAACATCAAAGAACAAGAGCGCATAGAGGCTTATAAGAAGAACAAGAAGAAGCACAACCGGATGGACGATGTGTTCAAACTTCTTCCTAAGAATTTCACGACACACGACATTGAGCAGCAAGCTGGCTTAGGTCCTTCGCAAGCCAACGTGTTCAGACAGTACTACGAAGCCCGAGGTTGGATTCTCAAACACGGCACATCGTACGTGAAGCAAACCGAACCTTCAGAGTCTGAAATTCCGCAGAATTAAACCCTTGAGGATGTTGGCGTCTTAGGGCGTCAACACCCTCAAAATTCTAAGGATTTTTATTTCAAATATTTCTCCAATAAAATGCATTTACATTCTTGTGTATCTGAAAACTAATTTGTAACTTTGTAGTGTAAAAAGATGAGAGAAGAGCGCGCATCTCAAGTCTGATTCGAAACACTTACTATTAACCTTTAAAACTTATTTTTTTGTATGATTACTTACGTAGTAAAACCCAAGAAAAATCCGCTCGACAAAACTGTCAAGTATTACATCCAGGCAGCTCCTATGGTGCCCGTTGGCTTTCATTCCATCGCAAAGAACATCTCCGACCGATGCACACTGACCGAAGCCGACGTACTCGCCGTGCTCAATGCACTGCAGACCGAAGTGATTAAAGCCATTCAGAACGGACAGAGCGTACGACTCGGACAGCTCGGCTCGTTCCGCGCCACCATCGCATCGAAAGGCGTGTCCAATAAGGACGATGCCACTGTCAACCAGGTGAGAAGCGTCAGAGCACGCTTCACCGCAGGGAGCCAACTTCGTTCTGCACTCCAGCTCACCAACTCTGACATGCAGTTCATCAAGTATGGCGACCTTGCGTAACATTATCGCACAAATGCTGCGCATTGTATCGTAAAGCGAGTTTCTGAAAGTGCGACGCTACTACCAAAAAAGCGGAAGCCACGGCCCGAACACAAGGTCGTGGCTTTTTTCGTAAGCCACCATGCGCAAAAGAAAAGCACGTCCACAGTCCCCCCGTTAGAAAGGAAATCGCTAACTTTGCACAAAATATGGGCACCGCCGTGAAAAACGCGGCCAAACAGCCCTTCTGTAAAGGACAACTACACACACGCACAAGAAGGTTTATGGAACCACTTAAACACGAATGTGGCGTCGCCATGGTGCGACTGCTCAAACCGCTCAGTTATTACGAACAGAAATACGGCACGTGGATGTATGGCTTGAACAAGCTCTACCTGCTCATGGAAAAGCAGCACAACCGCGGTCAGGAAGGGGCGGGCTTGGCTTGCGTCAAGATGGAAGCTGCCCCCGGCGAAGAATTCATGTTCCGCGAAAGAGGACTGGGAGGCGGTGCCATTCAGGAAATCTTTGCCAAAGTACAACAAAACTTCTCTACATACTCATCCGAGCAACTCCACGATGCGGACTTCGCTGCCCGCCGCGTGCCCTTTGCCGGTGAAATCTATATGGGCCACCTCCGGTATTCGACAACCGGCAAGAGTGGCCTTTCGTATGTCCATCCCTTCATGCGCCGCAACAACTGGCGCGCAAAGAACCTCTGCATCTGCGCCAACTTCAACATGACCAACGTGCCCGAGATCTTCGACACCATCGCCGTGCAAGGACAGCACCCCCGGATGGTATCGGACACCTATATACTCCTCGAGCAACTCGGTCACCGGCTCGACCGCGAGAGCGAGCGCTGCTTCGTGGAAGCCAAGAAAGAAGGACTCGAAGGCATCGACATCACCAACTACATTGAAGACCACATCAACCTCGTCAACGTGCTCCGTCAGTCGTCGCCCGTATGGGACGGCGGTTACGTGCTCTGCGGCGTGACAGGTTCGGGCGAAGTCTTCTCCATGCGCGACCCCTGGGGCATACGTCCCGCCTTCTGGTACAAAGACGACGAAATAATGGTAGTCGCCTCCGAACGCCCCGTCATCCAGACCACACTCGACATCGAAGCCGACGACGTTCACGAACTCCTCCCCGGACAAGGCATCCTCGTCGACAAAGACGGCGAAATGCGCATAGAGCAAATCCTTGAACCCAAGAACTATGCCGCCTGCTCCTTCGAACGCGTATACTTCAGCCGAGGTAGCGACATCGACATCTACCGCGAACGCAAAGAACTCGGCCGCACCCTCGTCAGCCCCATCCTCAAAGCCATCAACGGCGAAGTGGACCACACCGTCTTCTCCTACATACCCAACACCGCCGAAGCCGCCTACTACGGCATGCTCCAAGGTTTCACCGAACACCTCAACCAAGAGAAGACCAACCAAATCTTTGCCCTCGACCGCAACAACGCCACACCCGAGGACGTGGAACGCATACTCTCCCGTCGCATACGCGCCGAGAAAGTGGCATGGAAAGACATCAAGATGCGCACCTTCATAGCCGAAGGCAACTCACGCAACGACCTCGCCGCCCACGTCTACGACATCACCTACGGTTCGCTCACCCCCGGCGAGGACAACCTCGTGGTCATCGACGACAGCATTGTGCGCGGCACCACACTGCGCGAGAGCATCATACGCATCATGGACCGCCTCCACCCCAAACGCATCGTCGTGGTCAGCAGTTCACCCCAGGTGCGCTACCCCGACTACTACGGCATCGACATGGCACGCCTCGACGAATTCATCGCCTTCCGCGCCGCCATAGCCCTCCACCACGACCGCCACATCACCTCACGCCTCGACGACATCTACCGCCGCTGCAAAGCACAGGAAAACCTCCCCAAGGAAGAAGTGAAGAACTACGTTCACGAAGTCTACGACCCCTTCACCCCCGACGAGATATCCGAAAAGATGGCCGAGATGCTCCGCCCCGACGGCGTAACGACCGAAATACACATCGTATACCAAAGCCTCGAAGGCCTCCACAAAGCCTGCCCCCACACCCCCGGCGACTGGTACTTCTCTGGCCATTACCCCACACCCGGCGGCACCAAGCGCGTGAACGAAGCCTTCATCGACTACTACGAGAAGAACCACGCCGCAAAGTAACCCCTCCCCAAACGACAAACGACAAACCTTACATATACACATAATGCGCAACGTAACTCTAATTCTTGACGACGGCACCAAGTTCCACGGCCAGTCGTTCGGTTATGAACAACCCGTAGCGGGCGAAGTGGTGTTCAACACCGCCATGATGGGCTACCCCGAAAGCCTCACCGACCCCTCCTATGCCGGTCAGCTCATGACGCTCACTTACCCCCTCGTAGGCAACTACGGCGTGCCCCCCTTCACATTTGAGGACAACGGACTCGCCACGTTCATGGAAAGTGACAAAATCTACGCTTCAGCCATTATTGTCAGCGACTACAGCGAGCACTACAGCCATTGGAACGCCAAAGAAAGCCTCGGCGACTGGCTCAAGCGCGAACACGTGCCCGGAATCACCGGCATCGACACGCGCGAACTCACCAAAGTGCTCCGCGAACACGGCGTCATGATGGGACGCATCGTCTTCGACGACGAACCCGACAACGTGCCCTCCGCACAGTACAACGGCGTCAACTACGTGGCAAAAGTGTCGTGCAAGGAAATCGTCCGTTACAACGAAGGAGAAGGACGCAAAAAAGTGGTCCTCGTGGACTGCGGCGTGAAGCACAACATCATCCGCTGCCTCCTCCGCCGTGGCGTAGAAGTAATCCGCGTGCCCTGGAACTACGACTTCAACACCCTCGAGTTCGACGGTCTCTTCCTCGCCAACGGACCCGGCGACCCCGACACCTGTGCCGAAGCCGTGGACAACATACGCAAGTTCCTCGCCAACCCCAACGTGCGTCCCTGCATGGGCATCTGCATGGGCAACCAGCTCCTCTCCAAAGCAGCCGGCGCCACCATCTACAAACTCAAATACGGACACCGCAGCCACAACCAACCCGTGCGCATGGTTGGCACAGACCGCTGCTTCGTCACCTCACAGAACCACGGATATGCCGTAGACAACCGCACACTCCCCGCCGACTGGGAACCCTACTTCATCAACATGAACGACGGTTCCAACGAGGGTGTGCGCCACAAAACCAACCCCTGGTTCTCCGCACAGTTCCACCCCGAAGCCTGCTCAGGACCCGTCGACACCGAATTCCTCTTCGACGACTTCGTGAAACTGCTCTAACAATAAATTCCACCTTCGACATATCCCCATTATGACCGCTATAAAGAAAGTACTCCTGCTCGGTTCAGGAGCCCTCAAAATAGGCGAAGCCGGCGAGTTTGACTACTCCGGTTCGCAAGCTCTCAAGGCACTCAAAGAGGAAGGCATCGAAACCATCCTCATCAACCCCAACATTGCCACCGTCCAAACCTCTGAGGGCGTGGCAGACCGCATCTACTTCCTCCCCGTCACCCCCTACTTCGTGGAACGCGTCATCCAGCGCGAACGCCCCGACGGCATCATGCTCGCCTTCGGTGGACAGACGGCACTCAACTGTGGCGTGGCACTCTACGAAAGCGGTGTGCTCGAACGCTACAACCTCCAGGTGCTCGGTACACCCGTACAAGCCATCATGGACACTGAGGACCGCGAACTCTTCGTGGAGAAACTCAACGAAATAGACGTTAAGACCATCAAGAGCGAAGCGTGCGAAAACGTGGAACAGGCCCGCAAGGCTGCCGCCACCCTCGGCTACCCCGTCATCCTCCGTGCCGCCTACGCCCTCGGCGGACTCGGTTCCGGCTTCTGCGACAACGAGGAAGAACTCAACAAACTCGCCGAAAAGGCCTTCTCCTTCTCACCCCAGGTGCTCGTCGAGAAGAGTCTCAAAGGCTGGAAGGAAGTGGAGTACGAAGTGGTGCGCGACCGCTTCGACAACTGCATCACCGTCTGCAACATGGAGAACTTCGACCCCCTCGGCATCCACACCGGCGAGAGCATCGTCATAGCTCCTTCGCAGACGCTCACCAACTCTGAGTATCACAAACTCCGCGAACTCTCCATCCGCATCGTCCGCCACGTGGGCATCGTGGGCGAATGTAACGTGCAGTACGCTTTCGATCCCCAGAGCGAGGACTACCGCGTGATTGAAGTCAACGCACGCCTCTCGCGTTCCTCCGCGCTCGCCTCCAAAGCTACGGGCTATCCCCTCGCTTTCGTAGCCGCCAAACTCGGCTTGGGCTACGGACTCTTCGACCTCAAAAACTCCGTGACGAAGACCACCTCCGCCTTCTTCGAACCCGCCCTCGACTACGTGGTCTGCAAAATACCCCGTTGGGACCTCGGCAAGTTCCGCGGCGTGGACCGCGAACTCGGTTCGTCAATGAAGTCCGTAGGCGAAGTGATGGCCATTGGCCGCACCTTCGAAGAAGTCATCCAGAAAGGTCTCCGCATGATTGGCCAGGGCATGCACGGCTTCGTAGACAATAAGGAACTCAAGATTGACAACGTGGAGGAAGCCCTCAGCGAACCCACCGACAAGCGCATCTTCGTCATCGAAAAAGCCTTTGCCGCCGGCTACACCATCGACCAAATTCACGACCTCACCAAGATAGACCGCTGGTTCCTCCAAAAGCTCTACAAGATTCACCAGACCGACGAGGAACTCCACGCCTGCACCTCCGTCAACGTGCTCAGCAACGACCTCCTTCGTCGCGCCAAGGTTCAGGGTTTCACCGACTTCCAGATAGCCCGTGCCCTCGGCATGGAAAGCGAAATGGACATCGAGAAAGCCAGCATGGCCATCCGCTTGCGCCGTAAGCAGGCCGGCATCGTGCCCGTAGTGAAGCAAATCGACACCCTCGCCGCCGAATATCCCGCACAGACCAACTACCTCTACCTCACCTACAGCGGTGTGGCACACGACATCCCCTTCGAGAACGACAAGCGTTCCGTGGTGGTACTCGGTTCAGGCGCCTACCGCATTGGTTCGTCCGTAGAGTTCGACTGGTGCGGCGTGCAGGCGCTCAACACCATCCGCAAGGAAGGCTACCGCTCGGTGATGATCAACTACAATCCCGAGACCGTGTCGACCGACTACGACATGTGCGACCGTCTCTACTTCGACGAACTCACCTTCGAGCGCGTCATGGACATCCTCGACCTTGAGTGCCCCTACGGCGTCATTGTCAGCACAGGTGGTCAGATTCCCAACAACTTGGCCATGCGCCTCGATGCCGAACACATCAACCTTCTCGGCACTCAGGCAAAATATATCGACAACGCCGAAGACCGCGAGAAGTTCTCCGAAATGCTCAACCGCATCGGCGTGGACCAGCCCGAATGGAGCGCACTCACCTCAATGGACGACATTCAGGAGTTCATCGGCCGCGTAGGCTTCCCCGTGCTCGTACGCCCCAGCTACGTGCTCTCAGGTGCTGCCATGAACGTATGTTCCAACCAGGAGGAACTCGAACGCTTCCTCAAGTTGGCCGCCAACGTCAGCAAGAAGCACCCCGTTGTCGTTAGCCGCTTCCTCCAGCACGCCAAGGAAGTGGAAATGGATGCCGTGGCAAAAGACGGCGAGATCATCGCCTACGCCATCTCCGAGCACATCGAGTTTGCCGGTGTCCACTCCGGCGATGCCACCATTCAGTTCCCGCCGCAGAAACTCTACGTCGAAACGGCTCGCCGCATCAAGAAAATCTCCAAGCAGATTGCCCGCGAACTCCACATCTCCGGTCCGTTCAACATCCAGTACCTCGCCCGCGAGAACGACATCAAGGTCATTGAGTGTAACCTCCGTGCTTCCCGTTCGTTCCCCTTCGTGAGCAAGGTGCTCAAGATAAACCTCATTGAACTCGCCACGCGCATCATGCTCGGCCTCCCCGTAGAGAAACCTGCCAAGAGCCTCTTCGACCTCGACTACGTGGGCATCAAAGCCTCGCAGTTCTCCTTCAACCGTCTCCAAAAGGCCGACCCCGTGCTCGGTGTGGACATGGCTTCCACCGGCGAAGTGGGTTGCTTGGGCGAAGACTCACGTACGGCACTCCTCAAGGCTATGCTCTCCGTTGGCCACCGCATACCGAAGAAGAACATACTCCTCTCCACGGGCGACGGCAAGCAGAAAGCCGAAATGCTCGCTGCCTGCGCCATGCTCCGCGACCACGGCTACAAACTCTTCGCCACTCCCGGCACGAGCCACTACCTCACCGACAACGGCATTGAGAACACGCTCGTCTATTGGCCCAGCGAAGAAGGCAAACCCCAGGCTCTCGAGATGCTCCACAACAAGGAGATCGACATGGTGGTGAACGTGACGAAGAACCTCTCCACCGGCGAACTCTCCAACGGCTACAAGATACGCCGTGCCGCCATCGACCTCAACGTGCCCCTCATCACGAACGCACGCCTTGCTTCGGCCTTCATTCAGGCCTTCTGCACCGTGAAGCTCGACGACCTCGAAATCAAGAGCTGGCAGGAGTTCTAAGGCATAAGATTGAACATTACATCAAAGAATCATCCCCCGTTGCTTCAGCATGTGGAGCAGCGGGGGATGAGTTTTTTTGTGAGGATGTGCAACGTATGGGGTGTAACGTATGGGAGGCACGTCTCCGACGTGACAGTAGAGCGCGAAGAATCAAAGCGAAGCACGCAAATGCCTCTACGAGGCCGTGTAGAGCGTCACGTCGGAGACGTGACCCCCATGCGTTGCACTCCCATGCGTTAACACTCCCATGCGTTAGTACTCCCATTTATAAAAAAGTGAGGCAGTCCATGAATCACTTCATAGGCTGCCCCGGTTCATTTCGATTACAAACAACAAAATTAATACACTAATGTAATCGCTGGATGAAAAGGTGAATTATTGATATAGCATTCATTCTGTGCCACCTCCCAGTGCTTGATAGAGATTGATAGACTGCTGAACGAGCGCAAGGTTGTTGGCCGACTCGGAGAGTTGCGCGCTCAGGAGCGACTGTCGGGCGGTGAGAATTTCGAGATACGTGTTGTTGCCGTGTTCCATGAGAAGCGTGGTGTGGCGCAGTGCTTTCTGCAAGGCTTCCACTTCGGCAGCCAACGACGTCTTCTTTTCGTTTGCCGTCTGGTAGCCGCTAAGCGCATCGTTCACTTCCTTGCCCGCGTTAAGCAGCGTTTGTGTGAACGAGAGCTTCGCCTCTTCCTGCTGGGCCTGGGCAATTTTCAACTGCGCCATGTTCTGTCCGCGGTTGAACACCGGTGCTGTGAGCGAAGCCAGTGCAGAGGCTAGAAGACGTCCGGGGTTCACGATGAGTGCACCCGCATTGTTCGTCCAGCCTACACTGCCGCTCAGAACCAGCGAAGGGTAGAAGGCCGACTTGGCTTGGTTCACGCCATAGAAGGCTGACTCTACGGAACGTTGTGCCACGCGTACATCCGGGCGCATCGACAGCAGTTGAAGGGGTACGCCCACCGACAGTTCCTTGGGTAAGGAGAAGTCGGCCACGTTGCCCGTCTCGTAGTGGCGCGGTGTTTCGCCAAGCAATATGGCCATGGCGTTTTCCGTTTCGGTGATCTGCTGCTGCAAGGTGAGGACGGAGGTGTGGACCTGGTGGAGCGAGGCTTCCATCTGATTGACTGACGACTCGTCAAAGCGGCCCACGTTCATAAGGGCCCGTGCCGTTTTGAGCGTTTCGTCCCAAGCCTGCTCCGTCTCTTGCGAGATGGCAAGTTGTTCGCGAAGCGTAGAGAGACTGTAGTAGGTGCTTGCCACGTAGGCCACCACTTGCGTCTGAACCGCCTGTTGGTAGTCCTGACTCTTGGCATAAAGCGCTTCGGACTGTTTCTTGGCGTTGCGCATACGGCCAAAGACGTCTATCTCCCAACTCATTGTGAGTGGAACGGAATAGGTCTGCGTGGCCTTGGCATTGTTGAAACTGCTCACCCCTGCCTGCGGTGCAATGGCAAACGAAGGGAGAAAAGCCAGTTTGGCAGCCTTGAGCGTGGCAGCGGCTTCGTCAACACGCAACTTGGCAGAGAGCAGATCGGTGTTTTGCGAGAGTGCTCGGGAGATGAGCTCTTGCAGACGCGCATCGGTAAAGAAGTCCCGCCAATGCGTAAGGGCAATGTTTGCCGAGTCTGTTTCTTGTACGCTCACCATAGAATCGCCTTTCGTCTCGCCGTAGAGGCTGTCCGGCACGGTGGTGATGGGCTCGTATGTTTTGTATATGCCGCAACTGCTCAACGTGGAGGCGAGGGCGGCAGTTATTATGAGGTGTTTCATTGTGTGATTCGCTTAGTTGTCAAGTTTACCTGCTTCGCGCTTTTCTTCGTCAGACTCAACCATCTGCATCTGGAGTTGCTGGTCGGGATCCTCGTGGTAGGGCTTGCGCACCTTTTCCTGAATGTATTCGAAGAACACATAGAAGACGGGGACTACGAATACCAGTGCCAGCGAACCGACGAGCAAACCGCCTACGACACCCGTTCCGAGCGAACTGTTACCGTTTGCACCGGCTCCGGTGGAGAACATCAGCGGGAGCATACCGAACACCATGCAGAGCACGGTCATCAAGATAGGACGGAGACGTGACTGGGCGGCAGAGAATGCCGAGGCTACGATGCCCATTCCTGCACGGCGACGTTCGACGGCATATTCGGTGATAAGGATGGCGGTTTTTGCCAAGAGGCCGATGAGCATGATGATACCCGTTTGGAGATAGATGTTGTTCTCAAGTCCGTAGAACTTGGCAAAGAGGAAACTACCCATCAAACCGAAAGGCACGGAGAGAATCACGGCGAAGGGGATGAGGAAGCTCTCGTAGAGGCAGGCCATGATGATGTAGATAAGCACTACGCAGATGCCATAGATAAAGAGCGTTTTGCCGCTGCTACTGTTGCCTTCCTCGCGCGCCATACCACCGAACTCGTAGCCGTAGCCCTTGGGCAAAGTCTGTGCGGAGACTTCAGCAATGGCCTTCTGCGCTTCACCTGAGGAATAGCCTTCGGCCGTGTTGACGTTCACCTGGATGGAGCTGTAGAGGTTGAAGCGGTTGGACACCTGAGCGCCCACGCCGTCCTTGAGTGTGACGAATTCGCTGAGCGGTGCCATTTCGTCGCCGTTGCGTACGAACATGTTGTCGAGCGAGTGTTTGTCAAGACGGAACTGCGGTGACGACTGGATCATTACGCGGTAGACCTTACCAAACTCGTTGTAGTTGCTCACATACGAACCACCGCAGTAGCTGCCGAGTGCATCGAGAATGGTGGAAGGCGAAATGCCGGCGCGCTTACACTTGGCAGCGTCCACATCGACCGACACTTGCGGGAAGTTCATGCCGTAAGAAGTGTAGGCCACAGCAATCTCGGGACGCTGGTTGAGTGCGCCGATGAACTTCATTACGTGTTGGTAGAACACCTTCTTGTCGCCGCCCGTCTTGTCCTGCATGTTGAGCTCGATGGAGTTACCCATACCGTAGCCCGGAATCATGGCCGGCTGGAAACAGAAGACCTGCGCTTCTTTCAGCTTGCTGAACTCCGCATTGAGGCGTGCCATCACGTTGTCGATGGAGTGTTCCTTGCCCTTTCGCTCTTCCCAGGTCTTGAGTTTCACGATGATGGTTCCGTACGACGTGCCTTGTCCGGAAAGCAAACCGTAACCTGCAACGGTACTGAAGTGGGCCACTTCTTCTTGTTTGCCCAGCACGTCGGCAATCTTGTCGATGGTCTTGTTCGTTTCCTTCAACGTGTTACCGGGCGATGTGCTGACGTTGATCATCATCACGCCCTGGTCTTCCTGAGGAACGAAACCAGTCTTCGTAGTCGACATGAGGAATACAAGCACAGCAATGGCAGCTACGAGGCCAATCCAAGCGAGCCAACGGTGGTTGAAGAAGAACATCAAACCGCGCTTGTATTTACCCATCAACGCGTTGAACGAAGCGTTGTAGGCCGCACGGATGCGTGCATTGAAGCCCTTCTTACGTCCGTCGAGCGGATTGCCGTGCGAGTCGGTCAGAATGTTTCCCTGTGCGTCGGTGGCTCCCGTTGTAGGCTTCATCATCACTGCGCAGAGGGCAGGGCAGAGGGTCAAGGCCGAAATCATGGACAGACCCACAGAGGTGGCCATGGTGATACCAAACTGCGTGTAGAAGATACCGGATGTACCACCCATGAACGATACGGGGATGAACACCGCCATGAAGACCAACGTACACGAAACGACCGCCATACTCACGTCGTGGAGTGCATCGCGTGTGGCGAGGTAGGACGACTTGTAACCGGCATCGAACTTAGCCTGGACGGCTTCGACCACCACAATGGCATCGTCGACCACCGTACCGATGGCAAGCACAAGGGCAAAGAGCGTAAGGATGTTAATACTGAACCCTGCCACCATCAAGCAGGCAAAGGTGCCGATGAGCGACACGATGATGGAGATGGAGGGGATGAGTGTACTCTTGAAGTCCTGAAGGAAGAAGTATACCACAAGGATCACGAGCAACACGGCAATGAGCAGCGTTTCGACCACTTCGTGGATGGAGGCGAAAAGGAAGTTGTTCGAACTGTGCATTTCCACAAATTCGCAGCCCTTCGGCAGTGCCTTCGACATTTCGGCAAGTTTGGCAGAAATGTTTTGGTTCACCTCGGTGGCATTCGCACCAGCCACCTGGAAGGTCATGAACGTAACGCCGGGGTGTTTGTCCACTTCGCCGTGGAAGCTGTAGGACAAACGGCCAAGTTCCACGTCGGCAATGTCCTTCAGGCGCAACACGGTGCCGTCGTCGTTGCTGCGGATGGCCATGTTTTTGAACTCTTCTACGCTCTTCAAGCGGCCGTGGTACTTGAGCGTGTACTGGAACGTGTTGGGCGAATTCTCACCGAGCGAACCGGTCGGAGCTTCGATGTTCTGCTCGCCAAGCACCTGCGTCACGTCGGAAGGCTGCAGATGGTACTGCGCCATGATGTCGGGCTTGAGCCAAATGCGCATACTGTAAGTATCGCCCAACTCGAGCACTTCGCCCACACCGTTGATACGCTTAATTTCGGGCACTACGCTGATGTCGAGGTAGTTGGCAAGGAACGTCTCGTCGTACTTTCCGTCCTTGCTGACCAATGCACCAATCTGGAGGAAGCTGTTTTGCTGCTTCTGCGTGGTCACACCGATTTTTGTTACTTCCGACGGCAATAGACCTTGCGCCTTAGACACGCGGTTCTGTACGTTCACCGTGGCCATGTCGGGGTCGGTGCCTTGCTTGAAGTATACGTTGATTTGTGCCGTACCGGAGTTGGTGGCGGTGGACGTGATGTAGAGCATGTTCTCCACACCGTTGATGCTTTCTTCCAACGGCATGATGACACTCTTCATCACCGCATCGGCATCGGCACCCGTGTAGGTAGCTTCCACACGCACCGTTGGCGGAGCAATGTCGGGATACTGCTCAATAGGCAGATTGAATAGGGATATGGAGCCGACCATCACAATGAGAATGGCTACGCAGATGGCCATCACGGGCCTCTTTATGAATATGTTGCCTTTCATAACGATAGTCTCTTGGTTACTTTGTTACTTGTGCTCCTTCCTGTACCATGCCAGCGCCTTCGCTAACGATTTCGTCGCCGACTTTCAAGCCGTCGGTCACTACGAAGCGATTGCCGTCGTCGATGTTTTCGACCGTCACTAGTTGCGAAACGGCTTTGCCTTTCTCGACCTTATAGACAATGCGCTTGTCCTGCTGCTGAACGGTGGCTGCCTGCGGAATGACAATGCAGTCTTTGCGCGACACGGGGATGAGCACGTTGCCCGAGCCACCACTGTTCAAAATGCGTTCGGGGTTGGGGAAGACGGCACGCAGACTTACTGCACCAGTCTGGGAGTCGATAACGCCGCTGATGCTTTCAATCTTGCCTTTGTGCTCATAGAGACTCATGTCGCCCAGTTGCAGACTGATTTCGGGCATGTTCTTCAAAGCAGCGTCTTTTGAACCGTATTGGCGCACGAAGGAGAGGAGCTGCTTCTCTGTCATGGAAAAGTAGACGTACATCTGCGAGTTGTCCGAAACGGAAGTGAGCGCCTTCGGCATGCTAGGGCCTACGAGTGTACCCACACGGTAGGGCAAAACGCCTACAACGCCATCGGCCGGGCTACGCACTTCGGTGTAGGAGAGGTTGTTGCGTGCGTCAACAACTTGTGCTTCGGCCTGCGCCACTTGGGCTTGTGCCGTGTGGTAAGCGTTTTCGGAGGTCTTGAACGTATAGGACGAAATGACCTTCTCTGCAAGAAGCTCCTTGTTGTTGACGTAGGTCAGTTCGGCATTGGCGAGCGCCGCCTTGGCTTGCTTCTCATTGGCCAAAGCCGTGGCGAGGGCGGCACGGTAGGGCACCTGGTCAATGACGAAAAGCAGTTGGCCTCGACTTACCTTCTGACCTTCGGTCACGCAGAGCCGTACGATTTTTCCCGAAACCTGGGGGTAGATGTCGATGTCCTGCCGACCTTTGATGGACGCGGAGTAGGAGGTTTGGAGCGAGAGGTCGCTCTTTGCCACTTTCATCGTTTTGAAAGAGGTGGTTTCTGTCTGCTCTTGCTTCTTTTCCTGGCAAGAGCTCGTCAAAAGGGAGAAACACAAGGCTATCCCTGCATACGAGATGGTTCTTTTCATTGTTGTCATAAAATAGATTCACTTTTTCATTTCGACTGCAAAGTTATGGGGTTGCCGAGGTAAAGCGCCTTTCTATTTGTAGTCACAATTTTTCAAATGCGGAACAGATGGAATGTTTTCCTTATCGTCAGGGAATAAAAAAGGCAGGGAACCTTTGTGCGGTTCTCTGCCTTGTGTAGTAAGAAATGTATGTGCTTTTTATCGACCGAAGGTACGTCCGCCATTTGTTGTTCTTGCAGGAGCGGAAGTGCTACGCGTAGAACGTGAAGGAGTGGTGGTACCTGTTGACGAACCGCGATTCTGACTCGGGATGAATGTGCCGTGTCCGCGATTCACTGTGCCTGAATTGCCGTTGCCACGCGAAGGTGCGGAAGGTGTTTGCGTCTGCTGGGTTGAGGTTGTTCCCGAAGTGCGGTTGAAGCCGCCAGCCTGGTTGCCACGGTCGCTGCGGTTGAACACGGGGCGTGCGGTGGGTGCCGTGGGCGACGTAGTCTGTCCGCCTTGGCCAGTGGAAGGACGCGTGGTGGACGTATTGCCTTGACCATAACCTGTTGAAGGACGCGTACCCGTAGTGGGACGACCGCTGTAGCTGTTGTTATATCCTGGGCGACTTCCGCCGAATGTTCCTTGGGAATGTCCGTTGCCGTTGTTGGGGCGCGGCGTATTGTTATGGCCCGTAGAGGGTCTGTTGTCGCGTCTGCCAAAGTCGGGTCGCCAAGTGCCAGGGCCAGGTTGCGCCGGACGTACGTCGCGTCCACCAAAGTCGGGGCGCCATGCAGAGTAGTGGTTGCGCATGCCTTCGCCGTAACGCGGACGGAAAGAGGCGTAGGGACTAGGACCTCCTGCCACGCGTCTGTCCCACATTCCACCTCTGTAGGTGAGATAGACGGACGGACGGTTGTAGTAGTAATAATCGACGGCATAACGCTCAAAGATAGGCCAGTACCATGCAGCTCTCAGCCAGCGCACAGGGCGCACGAAGTAGTCGGCGGCTTCGTAGAGAGAAAATTGCCAGTCGAAGAGGATGCATCGCAGGTCGGCTTCTCTATAGCTCCATGCATAACCATAGCAGTCGGCTGACGTGCGGAGACTCATGAAGTAGTCCAAGTTGGTCTGATAGGCACGATCGTACTGTTCGGGCGACAGGTTGAGTTCGTAGGCCATCTTGTCTGTGAGATACCATGCCTGCTGTCGGGCTTCTTCGTAACTGAATGAGAATGCGGGAAGTATGGCTATCAGCGAGAATAGCAGGGTGAAGATTGTCCGTTTCATAATGTGTGTCTTTTTGTTGTGGGTAATGAGGATTGTCTGTGTCCACCTTTTGCGAGGTCTTAGTCTACGTAGGTGAACGTTTCGTGCAACAAATATCTGCAAAGCCAATTTATGAAGAAAACTTTTTGGGAGAAAAATGTTTCCGCTTGACGTTTTTGAAGAAAAAAGCCGAATTATTTAACAAAGCGTCGGCTCAATTGTGCTTTGAGTGTGCAAGTTGTTGCCTTGACGGTGTTGCGCTATGTTCTATAACGTCAAGTGAAATGGATGTCGGTGATGACTTGGGCCTGCACGGCATTGTTGAGCCGTCTTACCAAGTCGGTTCTCTGCATGGTAAGTTCGGCACGGAGCGTGGCGGAGCGCAGATGGACGTAGAGCGTTTGGTTCTTGATTTCCACACGTTCCGTGAAGCGTTCGGCTGCAGGTCCTGCCACTTTGGCCCATGCATTGATGAGCCGAAATTCGTTGAGCGGTGCTTCCAGGGAGTTTGCCCGTAGAAAGCGCAATACCACTTCGCCTATGTTTTCAGAATTGCGTCGTCTCATGGATTGGTTGATTTTACAATTGCAAAGGCGTCACGTCGCCATCCTTTACTTCGAAGAGTTTGTAGGATCGGTTGGTGGCCGAAAGTATGCGGTCGAGGTGTTCGCGCCGGGTGTCGGTGATGAAGGTCTGGCCAAAATCGGCCGCTCCCACATAGTCTATAATGCGCGACACGCGCGAAGAGTCAAGTTTGTCAAAGATGTCATCAAGCAAGAGCAGGGGCACACGTTTCTCGCCCTTTTCGCGAAGGTAGAGATATTGTGCCAGTTTCATGGAGATGAAGAACGTCTTCTGCTGGCCTTGCGAGGCTTCCTTCTTTACGGGGAAACCGCACAGGGTGAGCGAAAGGTCGTCTTTGTGCACGCCGTGAAGTGTATATCCCACAATGCGTTCTTTTGCTCTGCATTCCCTCAACTGTTCGTGCAGCGGACCGCGGGCAATGTGGCTCTCGTAGTCAATGCCCACTTCCTCGTTGTCGGCCCCAGAGAGTTGGGCGTAGAGTTTGCGGAAGATGGGAAGGAACGTTTCGGCAAATTCCCGTCTTGCCTTATATATAATGTGTGCGTCGACGTCCATCATGTCTTCTATGACGTCCATCAGTCCCCAGTCGGGTTCGCTTTCCTGACGCAGAAGTGCATTGCGCTGTTTGAGACTTTTCTCGTAGCGTATGAGCGCTTCAAGGTAGGGGGCGTCGTACTGCATGATGGCCATGTCGAGAAATTTACGACGTTCTTCGCTTCCACCCGTAACAAGGGCTGAGTCGGCAGGCGCAATCATCACCAAGGGGATGCGTCCCACATGCTCTGATATGCGCTTAAGGTCGCGGTCGTCAACTTTCACGCGCTTGCGGCTTCCGGGCTTGGAACTGATGACCACACGGCGCTCCGTCCCTTCTTCCAACTCATATTCGCCTTCTATCATGAAGAAGTCGGCTCCGTGACGAAGGTTCATTCCGTCCTGTGCAGAAGTGAAGCCGCGACAGAACGAAAGGAAATAGATGGCATCGAGCACATTGCTCTTGCCCATGCCGTTTGCCCCAACAAGGCAGTTCACGCTGGGCGAGAAGTCGAGATCCGTGGCGGTAAGGTTGCGATAGTTGAGTATGGAAAGGTGGTTGAGAATCATTATTCGGAAAATATTGAAGCAAATTCCTTGTTGTTATCTGAGGAATAAATGGAAGCACACTGGATACGCAAAGTTACGCAAAGACATGCGTGAAACAAGGCTGAGTGCGGCATAAAAAGGACTTGTTGCGAAAAAATGCCGCAAGCATTTCGCCAAACGGCAGAAAAAGAGTATTTTTGCGCTTGCATTTTTTAAGAACAAACAAAAAGAACAAACTATATCATGAGCACTCAGAAGAGCAAACAAGCCCTTGACGTCAATGACGCCTTGGCGCAGAGCGAAGCCTTTGCCATCAAGTTCAAGAAACAAATCATCACGGCCATCGTGGCCATTGTGGTAGTTGCCGGTGGCATTTGCGCCTACATTTGGGGCTACCAGAAGCCTCGCGAAAGCAAGGCACAGGAACTCCTCGGCGTCGTCATGCAGAAGTACGTGCTGCAGCAAAACTTCGAAACGGCACTTAAGGGAGAAGGAAAGACCGTGGGTCTTACCAAGATTGCCGACACTTACGGTTCTACCAATGCCGGTAATGTGGCATGCTACGAAGCTGGTCTCTGCTACTACCAGCTCGGCAAGACAAAAGAAGCCATCAAATATCTTGAGAAGTTCTCGCCCAAGAGCGACAATACGATCTCTGCACAGGCTCTCTTTGCTCTCGCCAACTGCTACGCCAATGCAAAGCAGCTCGACAAGGCCGTTGAGACCTTCAAGAAGGCTGCAAAGGCAACCGAGATTCCTGCCCTCTCTGCAGAGTATCTCCTTCAGGCCGGTCTCATTCTTGAATCGCAGAAGAAGACCGACGATGCCCTCAAGATTTATCAGGACATCAAGGCCGACTATCCTGCTGCTCCCCTCTGCATGCGTCAGCAGCAGAACGGCGTAGTACTCGATGCCATCATCGACAAGTACATCGAGCGCGTATCTAAATAAATAGTTCGCATCCACACTACAAACTTTTTCCCAAGAGCATGAGAATTGATGCCGAAAGCAAGAGGCACAAGCCTATAGAGCGTCAGTTCTCATGCTCTTTTTGTTTCAACACCTCACAGCAAAGGCCATAAATTATGTCTTTGCCTTTTCCAACAAAACACCCCAACACATGTCATCCAATACATTCTCCTATACGAAAGACCAAACCATCCCTTTGCCCGATGCTAGCGAAATGCGCTTCGGCATAGTTGTCACGGAGTGGAACAACTACATCACCGACAAACTCCTTGAAGGTGCCGTAACAACGCTTAAGGCAAATGGCGTGGCAGAAAACAATATCAGTGTGGCCCGTGTGCCCGGCAGTTTTGAACTGGTCTATGCTGCACAACAAATGGCTAAGTTTGCACACGTGAACGGCGTCATCATTCTAGGCTGCGTAATTCGTGGCGACACACCTCACTTCGATTACATTTGCGAGGGCGTTACGCAAGGTATTACTCACCTCAATGCCACGGGCGACATTCCCGTAGTGTTCGGACTCCTCACGGTCAACACTGAAGAGCAGGCCTATGAACGCTGCGGAGGCAAACTGGGGAACAAAGGCGACGAATTTGCCCTTACTGCAATAAAAATGGTAGATTACGCTTGGAAGTTCCAAAAGTAATGCCTATCTTTGCATCGCTTTTGGGAACAAAGGCGATACATAGCAGGGGCAAATACCAGAGTGGCCAAATGGGGCAGACTGTAAATCTGCTGGCTTACGCCTTCGGTGGTTCGAATCCATCTTTGCCCACATCAGCGGCTCAGCACATTATGTGTTGGACCGCTGATTTTTTTGTGGCTATATTGAAGCTTCAGCACATGGGGGGGGTGTGCAACGCATGGGGGCACGTCTCTGATGTGACAGGAGAGCGCGAAGAAATAAAGCGAAGCACACAAAAGCCTCTGTGAGGCCGCCAGCACATTAAAAAAGCCACGACCAAACAAAATGGGCCGTGGCTTCTGGTTTAGGTTAAGCGATGATTACGCGTCGCCGTACTTGATGAACTTTATGTCGGAGTTGTCGAGGCTGAGTGCCGAGCGGAGCTGGCTTCCGGGGGTAAAGCGAGTTCTCAAACCTCTCACGAGGGCTGTAGAAACACTGTTCTTGTCGCTCACGCCTTTCGAGGTCATGGTGAGACGGAACGAGCCGAGCTGTCCGAGGCGTACGCTTTGTCCGTTCTGCACGGCTTTGATGACTTCGGTCTGCAGTGCGTTGAGCACGGCGAGTACGTCGGCTTCGGTCAGGGTGCAGCGGTCGGAAATGTTCTTGGCAATGGTCTGAAAACCGACGGGTACTGCGGGGGCTGCTTGGATGTAATACTTGACAGTTTTGTCGAGCGGATTTTTCTTGGGTTTTACTACGTAAGTAATCATAATTTTTTTGTTTTAAGTGTTAATAAAATGTGTTCATTTCCGATTCGAGATGCGCGCATATCTCTCATCTTTTTACTATACAAAGATACGAATAGTTTTTCAAATAAGCAAGCGTATAAGTAATTTTGTTATAGTAATACTATAAGTATATTTATATAAGGAAGGATGCAACGCATGGAGGTGTTTCTCCATGCGTTTGCACTCCTATGGGCTACACTCCGCACACTACTGCGGGAGCAGTGGCGCAAGCTGCGTCGTAACCAGGAGACCCTGGCAACTTTGTGTAGATCCCGTTCTTTTCCTCGAGCCATTTTCTCGCACCGAAGGTTCTCAGGTTGTCATAGATTTGCGACTTACCGAGTTTTAGAATCTCCATTGCTTTTTCACGACCAAAGCTATTGGGAAGTTTTTTGAATTTACGTACCATGAGGGGTTCTCTCTTTTCCTTCCGTTTGTAGGCTTCGAGGGATGCCTGCTCTTTTATGGCTTCAATCTGCGGTTCCAAGGCCTGGAATGTTTTTGCAAAGAGCGTTTTGCTCATGATGATTGCGTTACTCATAATGTCGTCGGTCATGAAGATGCTGTCGGGCACTTCACCGTCGTCAAAGAAGGTTGTTTTACCTTCAGCGCGACGTTTTTCAAAGCGGTCAAGTACTGCCATGATCGTTGCTATGCGGAGCACACGGTCGAAGGCACGACGTGCCACAGGCATGGCATAGCTGTCTGCTTTCGTATAACCATCGCTCACAAAGATGGTGTCGTGGTAGCGGTAGTAAGCGCCGCAGGTAAACATCTGAAGTAGTATGTCTTGCTCAGGCGTGGTCCTCACAATGATATCTTTGCTGAGCGTTTGACACATGTGGTAGAAGTCGCTGAAATAGTTCTTCAAATAAGTCTCCGTGCCTTTTTCCTTTATTTGTTCAAAGCGCGCATAGCGATCCGCGAAATCAATGAAATCCACAATGTCGGGGAGTTCATAAATGGCACAGCGCGATGCAAAGCCCGAATCGAAAGAACAGGCGTCCATCATGTAGTTAAGCACGTCGGGCGTTGCCGTAGCCACCAGGGAGAGTGTAGGATTGGAGATTCTCACTGTGTCGTCCGCACGGTCAATGTTTATCGGCTCTTGCTCATAGGCTTGGCAGAGTGCCGTGTTGATGTCGCCGTAACCATTCTTTTGGTTTTTCGCCACGAGGAGGTGTTTCGCCTCGGTGGTCGTGATGCAACCACGACCGTTGTTTGCCGCCAGACTGTTGATGAGTCCGCGTGTGGTGGTGTCGGGCGAGAAGATGAATTTGCGCTGATGGGGTTTCGGGGTCTTTGTGTCTTCTTTGGCTTCCCATTCGGCTACCTCAGCGTCGGTCTTCTGCTTGAGCTCTTCGTCGATAAGCGAAGGCATATTGAAGATGACGTTGAGTTTGCTCTTGTTGTGGGCCGGCGAACCGATAAAAAGCACATACATATTGGTTGAACCTTTTTGTCCGTTGGCTTTTATGTAGTGCATTTTGTTGACCACACCAAGCACGGAGAGCGCTCCGAGCATGTAGAAATCACGGAATATGGGGTCGGTGTCGAGTTCCTTTAGACGGCGCATTACCTCGGGGAGCTTCTCATAGTTGAGATTAGAAGAGAACGGGCCTTTTGGCCACGGTTGTGACTTGCCCAATGCTTCCATACACATCTTTAGCGAAGTGCGCGAAGTGAAAGATTTTTGGTCCTCGCTGCGCGTGTCGGCGCTCTGCTCGCCGTAGAGTTTCTCAAAGTCGTCGTTGTCGAACTTGTCGGAATGCATGCACACGGTGCGACAGGCTTCCTTCACATCGTCGTCGTGGGGAAAGTCGTGGGCAAGGCCTGTAACG
Source organism: Prevotellamassilia timonensis (assembly GCA_963589615.1). GTDB lineage: Bacteria > Bacteroidota > Bacteroidia > Bacteroidales > Bacteroidaceae > Alloprevotella > Alloprevotella timonensis_A. The sequence goes on along the minus strand of CAVALA010000001.1, from coordinate 14,932 downwards.
AACTGAAAATAATCGTCATACGAATCGCAGACGTGGATGTTGCCCAGCTCTATATATTTTGCAATCACAAGGAGGCTGTCTTTCATAGATTTAAGGAAACTAAGCTTATTCTCGTCTACTTCTACATTGTCTTTCTCGACATCTTCTGCGTGTTCGTCGGCTGATTTCTTGTCCGCCATCTTAGCCCTGCCGAAGAGCTTTTCGCCTTTTTCAACCCACTCGTCTATGAGGAAGGCATCTTTGGGCATGTCTATGAAATGAGGATTTGAAAGGACCTCGGGGTCGTGGTAGAGATAGGTCAGACGATTGGCGTTGGCACAACCTTTGTCAATGTGTTCAGGGTTAACATGGAGTTTCTCCACTAAGTAGGCCGCAGCGGCGAGGTAAGCTTGTTCGGTGGTATAGCGTTCTTTGTCGTAAGCCACGAGCAACTTGGAGCCGTCGCTTATGCTGCTGAATTCAAGGGCCCACGGCAAATCCTCGCAGGTCTGGATGTTATCCTTAAATTCGGCGGCAGCCGTCGCGCTGTGGCTGTCTACGTCGATCATGACAAAACCTGAGAGCGATGCGATGCTCTTCTTCGTCTTGTCCGTACCGTTCATCACGGCCGATGCGGTAATGAAAGGCGATTTGTTCTTCATTTCCTTGAACTCTGCCTCGTTTCCTGTGCGCCTAAGTTCGCGCAATTGTTCTGTACGTTTCTTCAGACGCTCGTCTTGTGCGAGATACAAAATTAGTTCAGAGACCGACATGGTCTTGGTGGGAACTGTTTGCTTGTAGCTTTCTTTGTTGCTACTTTCCTTGAAGTAGCTAAAGACCATTTTCTCAAGTTGAAAATGGGAAGACACGCTTGGCAATGGTGTCTTCGAATAAGTTTCTGTAAAGTGTTTCATATTTTAAAACAATTAATATTATACTCATAAAGTCTATATATTCCGGTTTTCCGGTTTTCCGATGTCCGATTGCTCACATTTTTTGGACTTTCGGGCTATTAATTAAGGTTGTTTGGTTTTAAAATTGTTACTTTCCCTTTTCAAAGGTATTCTCCATAGGTAAGGAGTGTCAAAGGTCTGTAATGTAGAAGCAGCTTCTATAGAGATTTCAATACATACAAGAGATGTTTGAAGACGTCTAAAGTGGTTTGTTTCACATTTGCAGTGCAAAGATACTGCTTTTTATATGAATTATGCAAGGGCTTAACGATTTTTCTTATACCTCTATAAGTAATTTATTAAACCTTTACGTTCTAGACGGGAGAAAAACCGGTTTTCTGCTGACTCTTATAAGGAAAGTAATCCATTTTCTATCTTTCAAGCGTACTCTACGCTAGCAAAGACCATGCCAAAACAGGTTTGCACTACACACATATATATATGCTGTCAGTTTACAGCTCTTTTTTTCGTGTTTTCTGCATTTTGCTCGCACACCATGCCTTGGTGTTTTCGCTCCGTGCCTTTGAGTTTTTACTCCATGCCTTGGTGTTTTCGCTCCGTGCCTTGGTGTTTAACGTTATATGCTCAATTATACTTCGTATTGAGAAGATGTAACTACTCAGGTAGGGGGGCACAGATGACACAGATATTTAAGACGAACACGAATCTACGCCTAAATGGCGCAGAAAGTCTCCCACAGATCTCACAGATTTACACAGATTTATTTCTTGTTGAACACATGTAATGAAATGATGAACGACGCATATCTGTGTAAATCTGTGAGATCTGTGGGAGGTAACTGCCTGAGTAGTTACGAGAGGATATTTATATCTCGATTTCTGGAAAATAACGGACAATCGGAATCGGAAAACCGGAAAACCGGAATTTTTACTCGGTTGCACCTCCATGCGTTACCCCCCTCGTGTTTTGAACCGCGTGTGTTGGCGAGGGGATTGGTTACGATAAAGGGCGAGGTTGCTTTAACCTCGCCCTTAAGCTAACTTGTTTTTTTCAACGAATCATTTATTGACCTCGGCCGCTGTTCGGCTGATGATATTGATGGTGGTGGAGTCGGTGTTGTAGACGGAATACCAGCCTTGGGGTTCGTGGGGTGGGTCGTTGAGGTAGTCTGCGCCGCTTTGCCATTGGTCGGCAGCGGCACGGCCTCGGCCGCTCCATCCCCAGAAGTTGCAGCCTGCCATTGGTCCGCTGTTGTTTTTGCTGTCGAGCAAAGTGTTGAAGATAAACTGGTAGAAACCGTCGCGGGCTTGGGTGGGGATGTCTGGTGCATAGAAGTTGTGGTCGCGGGGGTAACCGAACTCTTCCACTACGTAGGGTTTGTTGATGGTGCGTGCTATGCGGTTGTGCTGTGCAAGGTAGTCTTCCGTTTTGAGATAGACATTCTGTAGAGCGTCGAAAAGGCGGTCTTTTGTGGCCCATCCCCAGTTGGCGGGCCAAATGTGTACGGTCATGTAGTCTATGTTGTCAAGTCCGTGGACGAGGGTGCAGAGTTGTTGGTCTTCTTCGCAGCAAATGCTCTTTCCTACGTGGCAACCTATGACGCCCTCGCTTCCGGTGGAGATGAGGTGGTTAGGGTCGAGCGCTTTGATGAGGTCTGACGTGTGGCGTATCCAGTCCACAAAAGCTTCCTGTCCTTCGCGTCCACCGAAGGGGCGCGGCTCGTTGCAGAGTTGCCACGACATGATGGTGGGGTCCTGCGCATAGGGTTTGCCGGTGATGGCGTTCTTGCGGGTGACTATCTGCTTGACGAAGTCGTAGTACATTTCTTTTGCCTTCTCATTGGTGTAGAAAGCCTTGGCATAGTCTACATAGGCGTTGTAGCCCTCGCCGTGAGAGTCGGGCGAGTCGGGGAGTCCTGCGTTTTTCAGATAGAAACCGAATCCGCCACTCCAGTCCCATGAGTTGGTGAGATAGAGAACGGCCACCATGCCGCGCTTGTGCATCTGTTGCAGTGTGTAGTCAAGTCCTTCAAGCAGATTTTCGTTGAGTTTTCCAGGGGCTTCCTGTAGGTAGGGCTTTACCGTGTTGGCATTCTTGCTGCCTGCATCGGCTCCGACTAATATGCGAAGGTTGTTCACTCCGATGTGCTTGAGCGAGTCGAGTTCGGCGCAGAGGCGCTTGCGGTTGCCTCCTTCGCCTTTGCTTCCGAGAATGGGGGCATACCACATGTTTGTGCCCATAAAGTAGTAGGGCTTTGTGGAGTTGCCTTTATAGAAATGGATGCCGCTGGTTCGGACGAATCCTTCGTCTTTGCCTTTGGCTTGAGCATGGCCTGCACATAGGGTGAGGGAGAGGGCGATGGAGAGAATTTTGATGATTGGCTTCATGGTTCTTGGTCTTTTTGGAAAATTAGTAATTTTTCTTCATGGCACGGTCCATTTCGCGGCGGTCCTGCTTCTCTTTCAGCGAGGCGCGCTTGTCGTATTCCTTTTTACCGCGACAAAGGCCGATGACCACTTTTGCCAGTCCTTTTTCGTTGATGTACATGCGGAGAGGCACAATGGTGAAGCCCGGCGAACGTGTGTCGTCCTGAAGGGAATGGATTTCTTTTCGGTTCAGAAGGAGTTTGCGGTCGCGGCGTGTGCTGTGGTTGTTGTACGAACCGAAGTCGTACTCGGCAATGTAGCCGTTTTTCATCCACATTTCGCCGTTGTGGATGTAGCAGAACGTGTCGACGAGACTTGCTTTTCCCGAACGTATGCTTTTAATTTCGGTTCCGGTGAGCACAATGCCGGCGGTGTATTTGTCTATAATTAGAAACTCGTGCTCTGCGCGCTTGTTCTTGATGTTGATGCGGGCGGCGGGCAGCGTTTTGTTTTTGTTCATAGGTCTTTCTGAATGGTTACGAATTGGTCGATGTGTTCATCCACGTAGTAGGCCACGGCGGCGGTGAGTTCTTCCTCGTTCTCTACGAAGTAGTCGTCGAGGTCGTCAAACTCTGGGTTTTGCTCAAAGAGTGCCATAAATTCGTCGTCGGAGCATGCTTTTGTGAGCACCTCTTTGCGTTCGTCGTAGAGTTTCTTTGCTTTGTAGAGCACTTTGGAGAAGTCGTGTAGTCCCCAGAGTCTCATGGCTTTTGCAAAGGGGTTGTCGAAGAAGAAGGGGCCGTAGCCGTTGTGGATGAGTTGTACGAAGCCTCCGTCCATCAGCTCTTCGTGGAGGATGGCATAGCCCCATAGCGTGATTTGCTCGGCGTTGAGCTTCTGCATGGTTTCGGCGTTGAGTTCCTCGCCTGAAGCGGCTTTTATGGCATTTAATATGGTTTCTACGAATGCGTCCATGCCTTTTTCGGCTGCTTGGCGGACGGCTTCTTCGTGTAGGGTTGCTGTCATGATTTCTTTTGTTGCTTTGATGTGGGGTTTACGATTTGTCAATGACGCATTTCTTCAATTAGAGTCTTCATGCCTTTTATCTTTTCTCTCGCCACGCGTTGGAGTATTTCTTTGCTTCGCGAACGCAGTATGGCTGCATAGGCATGGTGTGGCCCCACGTCGATGCGTCCGATGTCCGATGAGCGTGCATTGCCTTTCTTGCAGAGAAAGCCGAGTACGTCGGACTTGCTGAGTTTGTCCTTCTTGCCGCGCCCTATGTAGAGCGTCACGTATTTTGGTTTGAATGGTGTGACTGTCGTTACGAGAAGTTCATAGTTCTTGGCCGTTTTGACAAAGTCGGGGAGATGTTCTTCGGGACCTATTATAAGGTAGACTGCACCATCGGCTTCCCATCGTGCTGTTCGACCGCTGCGGTGGGTGAAGTCTTCTTCTTTGAGGGGCAGATGGTAGTGAACGACGGCTTCCACTTCGGGGATGTCAAGACCGCGGGCTGCAAGGTCTGTACTGACAAGCACATTGGCCGAACCGCTGCGGAATTTGTAGAGTGCACGTTCGCGCCATTCTTGTTCCATGCCTCCATGGTACATTTCAGCGAAGAAGCCTTGCGAACGTAGATATTTGCCCACTCGTTCCACGCTTTCGCGGTAGGCGACGAACACAATGGTTGGTTTCCCTTGAAGATGGGTGAGCAGCCGTCCCAAGGTTTGGAGTTTGTCCTTAATGGGCGAGTGGACGGCAAAGCGTTCTATGCGTTTTTCTACGCTTTCTCTTTCGGAAAGGTAGTCTATTCGTTTCCAATCTTTTGAAAACTTTCTGCCTACGCGGTTCATGAATTGTGGAATGGCTTCGGCATCGGTGGCAGAGGTGAGCCAGAGGTGGGGTAGGAGAGGGAAGTGGCTCAACACACGCTCCATCTCGTCCTGGAAGCCCAGTTCCACGCATTTGTCGAATTCGTCAACGACAAGTGTGGTGACGGCATTGGCCGAAAGGTTGTTCTTGTTGAGATGGTCGTTCATGCGGCCCGGTGTGGCAAACACCACTTGGGGTTTCAACTCACGCATGGTGCGGTGTTCTTCCATGGCGGGTCGTCCTCCGTAGAGACACATGGAGCGGATGCCTGTGCCTGCTCTTCGCAACACGTCGTCGCTTTGTAAGGCCAGTTCGCGCGTGGGCACAATCACCACGGCCTGAAGACGGTTGTCGTCATTATTGACCAGTTCGGCCAGCGGCAGAAGATAGGCCAGCGTTTTACCTGTGCCGGTGGGCGAAAGCAGCACGATGTGCGAAGCTTTGAGGGCCTCGCTGCGCATGTGTTCCTGCATGGGGGTGAGCGTTTCAGCCCCGAACTGGTGGGGAGTATATTTGAATTGCATAGTAATAGGCTATGTGTGCGTACATTTGCGGTGGCAAGTTGTAGAACCACCCTTAATTCTCAAAAAACCTTTGAAATTGTTGCAAATGTACGAAGAAAATCAGAGGTGTATTTAGCGCATAGAAGCCAAATGGAACAGGACAACAGAAATTCACGGGGAAAAATTGCGATACTTGGGCGCTTTTTGTAATTTTGCTGCACCATAGCGCAGCAATGAGCGAAAGTTTAGGTGTTGTGCGTTTGGCATTGAATAACCACAATAAATATAATTGGTAAAAGCTATGACTATTGAAACTTGCGACTTCAAGGGCAAGAAAGTGATTGTCCGCGTGGACTTCAACGTGCCTCTTGACGAGAATGGAAAGATTACTGACGACACACGTATCCGCGGTGCTCTTCCCACATTGAAGAAAGTGCTCGCCGACGGCGGCTCTCTCATCATCATGAGCCACATGGGCAAACCCAAAGGTAAGGTAAACGCCAAGTTCTCCCTCAGCCAGATTGTTGACGCTGTAAGCGAAAAGCTCGGTGTGAAGGTTCAGTTCGCTCCCGACTGCGCTAAGGCTAAGGAAGCTGCCGACGCTCTCCAGCCCGGCGAAGTGCTTCTCCTTGAAAACCTCCGCTTCTATCCCGAAGAAGAAGGCAAGCCCGTAGGCATCGACAAGGAAGACCCCGCTTACGACGAAGCAAAGAAGGAAATGAAGGCCCGTCAGAAGGAATTCGCAGCCACACTCGCTTCTTATGCAGACATCTACGTGAACGACGCTTTCGGTACTGCTCACCGCAAGCACGCTTCTACCGCCGTCATCGCCGATAGCTTCGATGCTGACCACAAAATGCTCGGTTACCTCATGGAGAAGGAAGTTAACGCCGTTGACAACGTGCTGAGCAACATCAAGCACCCCTTCACCGCCATCATGGGTGGCTCAAAGGTTTCTACGAAGATTGGCATCATTGAAAACCTCCTCTCAAAGGTTGACAACCTCATCCTCTGCGGTGGTATGACCTACACCTTCGCAAAGGCACAGGGCGGCCACATCGGCAAGTCTATCTGCGAGGACGACAAGCTCGACGTAGCTCTCGACGTGATCAAGAAGGCCAAGGAAAACGGTGTGAACCTCGTTCTTGGTACCGACTGCGTTGCAGGTGACGACTTCAAGAACGACTGCAACACGCAGGTATGCCCCGCCAACGCCATCCCCGAAGGTTGGGAAGGCCTCGACGCAGGTCCCGAAACGCGCAAAGCTTTTGCAAGCGTAATAGAAAGCGCAAAGACCATCCTTTGGAACGGTCCTGCCGGCGTATTTGAATTCGACAACTTTGCAGGTGGTTCCAAGGCCATTGCCGAAGCCATTGCCAAGGCTACCGAAAACGGCGCTTTCTCCCTCATCGGTGGTGGCGATTCCGTAGCTTGCATCAACAAGTTTGGTATGGCCGACAAGGTTTCCTACATCTCCACCGGTGGCGGTGCCCTCCTCGAGGCTATCGAAGGCAAGGTACTTCCCGGTATTGCTGCTATCAAGGGCTAACATTGAACCGCTATTTGCGCGGTCATTATAGCAACTGATATAAGTTCCTAATAGAAGTCTAAAAGTATTGTTCTTCGCCTCCCGGTGCCCCGTGCGTCGTCTGTACAAGTACAATGCTTTTAGACTTTTTTCATTCATTGGGCGCTGAGCCTCACGTGCCCATACATTCTCCTCCCAAGAAACTTCTTTTTTGAACATGCAACGTTACTTTCTGCCACTTGGTTCATTCTCCATCCTTCTTGTTTCCCTTCTTTTAGTAGCATGCGGAAACACCAAGGAGCCAATGGAACCTGCAGCGAAAAAGTATTCGGCCTACGACACGGCTGCCGTCCACCTGGCCCTAATGCCTACAGCAGACTGCCTTCCCTTCTTCTATGCACAGGAAACAGGCATCTATCGCCAACTAGGTCTTCGCCTCCAACTTCACACTTACACTTCACAACTTGACTGTGACACGGCGTTGCTCGGCGGATATATGGACGGAGGGTATGCCGACTTGCAGCGACTCGAAGAAGGTCGCGGGCAGAAAAAACACCTTACACCTCTTACGGAAGGCACTGATGCATGGACGCTCTTTGTTGGAGGAACTCTGCGCGTGCGCGACGTGTCGAAACTCTCAGGACGTATTGTAGCCATTTCGCGAGAAAGTACAGAGAAGACTTTTTGCGAAAAGCTTATTGCCAACGCTAAACTCAAACCCGATGCCGTTTACCTCACCCAAATTAACGACGTGAAGCTCCGCGCCCATATGATGACAAACCGCCAAATAGACGCTGCTATGCTCCGCTGGCCTTTCACTTCGTTGGCCCTTGCTTCCGGCAACAAAATGTTGGCTTCTCAACCTTCCACTGCGCGCAACAGTGCATTGGTGAAGAGCAGTTCGTGCAAACGCGTCCATCTCAACGAAACTTCGCTCTCATTGCTAAAAAAAGGATATGCCATGGCTATGGATTCCATGCGTATTTATCATAAGGTAGCCAACGGCAACACGCGACAATCGCAAACTGACAAAGTGGCCGCTGTGCTCCAAAAGATTTACGGCCTCGATGCTTCAGTGGCCGACACCATAAAACTTCGTGAAGGCCGATTCTTCACAAAAGAGTAAAGAACACCAACCCTTAGACTCAAAACATCTGATTCCACCCCGTTTATCACCCATGGACGATACCTACAAATACTTACTTGAAGACGCTTCGAATGCGTTGCACAATCGGAATCTCCTTTCCGTGTTAAGTTCGCTGAAAGGTGCGGCAACCTGTTTACAGTTGAACTCCGAAACCGAAGAACTGCAACAGATGACCGACACCTACGAAATGATGCTTTCCTATTATCTCAAAGGTGCCGACGACCCTTCAAGGCTGAAAATCTACGACGGGCTCATGCGTCGCGCTTACGAACTTCGCAATGCCATACGCAGAAAAGGCACAATTGCGGCAAACCATTCTCACTACGCTTCGACCTACGCCACTTTGCAGCGACTCTACGGACATGAACCTTCGCTCGCAGACCTGGCAGCAACGAAGAAATTGGACTATCGTTCGCTCTTTGATTGGACTCTAACCTCGCCTCAGCTCTCGCAGCACGAGGAAGCATGGTTCTCGGAGTTTCTGAGCAACAAGGAAAATGCACTGGAACTCCAATGTTTGGCTTTGAGTGCCCTCACCCTTTCGGCTTTGCTCTTCTTCGATATTGCAAAATTCCGATTGCTCTACAATGCCGCACACCAAGAAGAATGCCTTTTGCGTGTGCGTGCCCTGACGGGATTAGTGTTCATCGTATACACCCATCAGGACTGTCTCGACATCTATCCAGAGGTCGATGCGCGTCTTACGCTCTGGATGGACGAAAAAGGGGTAGCTTCAGAACTTGAGGACCTACAAACACAGCTTTTCCTTACGCTCGATACGAAAAATCTAGACCGTAAGCTCAACGAAGAGCTGATGCCCAAAATCATGCAGAAGATAAAGGACGTTCGCAAAGAACTTCCCGAAAACCTACAGGAACTTGAAGACGGCATGCTCGACCCCGAGTTGAACCCCGAATGGAATAAACGTGGTGGGGAGGAACTCTCCAAGATGTTCAAAGAGTTCAACGAACTGCAACAAAAAGGCGCCGACCTTTACATGGGATCCTTCAAAAATCTGAAACAGCGTTTCCCGTTCTTCAACTATGCCGCAAACTGGTTCTATCCGTTCTCTTTCAAACACCCCGATATTCCTGCCGACAGCCGTTCAAATCCCTTCCTAATGCTTTCAATGAAAGCCGGTTCGCTCTGCGACTCCGACCTCTATTCCCTTTGTCTGATGTCGCAGCTGACTTCTCAGCCCGACATTTCAGCCTTGAAGGACAAAATTCCGGAAGAGATGAAAGAGGAGTTCAATTCCATGTTCAACGGTCCTGATATTCCTAGCCGAACAGCCGATTTCAAACAGGCTCTTCGATCCTATGTGCAAGGTTTCTACCGCTTTTGCAACCTATTCACTTTCCGTAAGGACTATCCCAATCCGTTCACGGAAAATCTATTCCTCGGCGAAGCTGAACCCTTCGACTATGTGTTCATGAGTTCATCCATCGTAACGCGTTTGGCGGACTTCGTTTTCAAAGACGAATCTTACAACTTGGCCCTTCATCTCTATTTTTACATCCCAAAAGCCCAACGAAGTGCGCTCGTACTCCAAAAGATGGGTTTCTGCTGCGAAAAGAATAAAGACTTCGACCAAGCTGCCGAATGGTATAACGAAGCGCTCGACAAAGAACCTTCCGAAGCGTGGACCAAGCGACGACTTGCAGAATGTTTGAAAAGAGACGGGCGTACGGCCGAAGCCGAACTTCATCTGCTCGATTTGGAACAAAGCACTCCCGACGACGTCCGCATTGCCTTACTCTTGGCAGAATGTTTCATCGAAGAGGAACTTTACGACCAAGCCTTCGAACGCCTCTTCAAGGCAGATTATCTCAAGCCCAAGAACTATCGTGCCAAGAGAGCTATTGCATGGTGTTCTTTGGTGACCGGTAAATATGATCAGGCGGCGAAATACTACACACAACTTGCTGAATGCCCCGATGGTCTCTCGTCTTCCGACTGGCTGAACATCGGCCACACCGACTGGCTTATGGGCCACGCCGAGCAAGCAGTTAATGCCTATTGTCGTTCGCTCAAAGAAAACGACAATCCATACGAACTCTTCAAAACAGACAAAACTCTGCTACTCAAGGCTGGGAAGACACAAGCAGATCTACACATGATGCTCGACGCTGTAGCGGCCAAAAAACTCCTAACCGACAACTGACGTCATGTTGTTTGAAAGTGTTCTCTTCCATTTGTTCACTCTATAGTATCATATACAACACCATGAAGTTACGACACATCCTCCTATCGCTCGCTCTATGCTCCGTTTCGGTGCAAGCACAAGACGCGCAAGATATAAAACAGTTCTTCCTTGAAACGCTCCAAGGAAAAGAGGTAGAAGCACCCAAAAAGAAAATCAGCGTACGCAATATCGATGCGATGCGTCGCGAAGTGTGGCACGCTTGGCAGAAAGCTAACGAGGAATTCAACGAAGAAAAACTCATTGCACTCGACTCGCTTACGCAAACGCAGAATGGTCTTTGGCACATTCCCGCAACCCTGGAGCCAAACGCAGCCATGCCTTACTATTACGGCTCCAAGGGAAAACGTCCAAGCGAAGGCTACCCCCTTTTTCTTTACCTTCACGGCTCCGGACCGAAGAGCAACGAGTGGGCCAATGGTCTCTACTTTGGCCAGAACTTCGCTGATGCACCTTCAGTCTATTTCGTGCCGCAAATCCCCAATGAGGGCGAATGGTACCGATGGTGGCAAAAGGGCAAACAATACGCATGGGAAAAACTCCTGCGTCTTACATTGGCGAGCGGCAAGTTCAATGCCAACAGACTCTACGTGTTCGGCATCAGCGAAGGTGGATATGGAAGCCAACGTTTGGCTTCGTTCTATGCCGACTATTGGGCTGCTGCCGGTCCCATGGCGGGTGGAGAACCCTTGAAGAATGCACCAGCCGAGAATCTCTCTAACGTTGCTTTCTCACTTCGCACTGGCGCTGAAGATAAAGGCTTTTATCGCAACATCCTTTCGCGTTACGTGGCAGACGAACTCGACAGCCTTGAGAGCCTTTACCCACAACAGTTCCGCCATTCCGTACAGCTCATTCCCGGACAGGGCCACCACATCGACTACACGAAAACCACGCCCTGGATGTCGCATTTCGTACGTAAACCACGGCCCCTTGATTTCATGTGGGAAGACTACGAAATGGATGGCGTGCATCGTAAAGGCTTCTACAACTTGCTTGTCACGCAACGTCCCGATTCGCTCTTGCGTACACGCTACGATTTTCGCGTAAACAAGGACTCCAACATCGTTGAACTTTTCATAGAGAACGTTCATTACACCACTACGCAACGCGACTCCATATTCGGCATAGAAATGAAGTTCTCGCGCACCTACGAACCTTCCTATGGCGGGAAACTCACAGTCTTCCTTTCAGAAGATATGTTGAACCTTCGTATCCCTGTCACGGTTCGCATCAACGGGCGCAACGCCTTTTACGGAACGCCCCGATGTGATGTACGAAGCATGCTGCGAAGCGTTGCTGCCTTTTACGACCCCGAACGCATCTTCCCCGCTGCAATTGACGTGAAGTACTGATGAAAGCTCAGGACTGCTTATCAATATAGCAAACGAGCTGCGCTTTAAAGTAAGTGCAGCTCGTTTTTTTATTATGGTGACTATAGTGCTAAGCTCTTCCCGTTTGCTGTAGAAGCGCACGGACTTTCTCGTTGAAATCCGATGCGTGAATGAGTTCTTCAAGCGTATTGTGCATACGATAGCTCCAGTATTGGTCAGGATTGGCAGGCACGTTGATTTGTTCGGTTTCTGGATGCGGCGAACGTAGTTTAGAGGAGAGTGCAAGCCAATCCTGCAAAGAGAGGAGACATAGCATAGAAGGTGAGGTCAAATGTGCCCTCACTACTTCATAGCACACTTCAGGTGTGGCTTCTTCAGGTGCATCGCCTTCATGATGAAGGGCTTCGTGCCAAAACGCCTGGGTCTGTTCTCGGTTCTCTTTCCACCAAAGGCGCAGAGGCGGCATATCGTGTGTGGCGATGGTCGATACAGACATGTAAGGATTCTCTTCGAGCGGGGCAAAGCGGTGTCCCCATGTTTTCGGCATCCGCTGAATTTCGAGCGACAGGACTTCCAACGCCTCCAACACGCCTTTCACACAAGCCGGCACCATGCCCAAGTCTTCCGCGCAAGGAAGCATTCCGGTACTCTTGAGCGGGAAAAGTCCATCGCTTTGTGCTCCATAAGTTAGATAGTCTATTACGGCCGGCAATTTCTTCATAGCTTCCTTTTCCCAAAATTCATTGTGACGGAAGTAGAAGTAATCGTTGTGCAAACGGTCGAAAGCCTCCTTTTGGTCTTGCGGCAGCAGTGCATAGGCGTGAGTGTGCTGGGCGCATACACGAGGATGAAGAAGCGTTGGAGCGTCGGGATCACGAACGAAGAGTACATCGGCCACTACATCAAGTAACGACTTCTTCGTCTCATCGGGAAGAGCCAGCGAGGCTATCACCCGTTGACTGCGATAGTCTTCCTTGAGTACAAAGCCAAAGTCTGTAGCGTCAAAATACTTGTGCTGCATTTCGTCGTCAATGTGCGGACACAGTTCCCCATTAGCATTGCGACGAATGCAAGGAATCGTATATTGTTCTGCCGAAAGATCAAATCCATAGTTTACTATTTCTTCAGCGGAAAAGGGTAGTGACGGACGGAAATGCCCTAATGTGCCGTAAATCTGCGAACGGGGCACTTCCCATATTCGGAAAAATCCCAACACATGGTCTATGCGATAGGCGTCAAAATAAGCGGCCATGTGCGAAAGACGTTTGCGCCACCATGCATAGTTGTCGCGGCTCATTTCTTCCCAGTCGTAGGTAGGAAATCCCCAGTTCTGTCCGTTCACGGCGAAATCGTCGGGCGGAGCGCCTGCCGTACCATCGAAGTGGAACAAGCGCCCATCTTTCCAAGCCGGAACACTATCGGGCGATATGCCAATGGGGATGTCGCCCTTGAGCATCACACCGAGCGAGCGTGCCGTTTCGTGTACAGCAAGCATTTGGCGGTGAAGCAAAAACTGCGTGAACTTGTGGAACGTCATGTCCTCTTCCATTCCATAGGCGTCGGTTCTGTCATCGGGCCAAGAGCGGAAGTTTGCCGTATGGTGGAAGGTGCGCAACGTGCAGAATGCGGCATATGCGTCCAACCAATAGGCTTCGCTCTTTACGAATGCGCTGTATTCGGAAGAACGGATAATCTCTTCTCCTTTCTCTTTGAACAACTCGTGGAGAAAACGTTGCTTGAGCGCATAAGTTTGTTCGTAATCGAGCGCTGGGAGATTGTTGAGCGCCATGCCTTCTTCCTTGCAGTGCATGTAAGCCTTTGTGTCTGCCCACTCCTCGGGAGCAAGGTAAATGGGATGGAGTGCAAAAACGGACACACAATTGTAAGGATAAGAGTCGCGCCACGAGCCGTTAGTAGTAGTGTCGTTGATGGGAAGCAACTGCACAGCTTTCATGCCAGCTTCTGCTGCCCAACGCACAAAGGTCTGAAGGTCGTGGAAATCGCCAGAGCCAAAACTGCTACGGCTGCGCAATGAGAAGACGGGAACCACCACACCGGCACTTCGCCATGCAGCCTGATGTTGACGCGCCATGCATTCCATACGCACAGTATTGCTGTCGTTATTTGGGGAATGTTGTGCTGGGAATAGGCGATTCTCACCGCTTTCCCATACGTACGTATCATTTCTAGTATCGTAGAGAAGGTATTTATACTCAAATCCGTGACGAACATCTTCATCATTTATTTCCGCAGTCCATTCCGTAGCGCTGACATGGTGTAACGCAACAGCTTTCCGTTCGTCCCAATTACCAAGAAAATTGGTGTTTCCTGTCACATACCATCTCTTTCCGTTCTCTGTGGGCGGAACGTTCAGAATAAGCAAGTGCCGGGACGCGAGTATTGGATGAGCAGACTCGTTGCTAGAGGAAGGAAACAAAAGGGTAGGGGAGAACGGTACACGATGGAACACTTCGGGCACTTCATCCTCAGTCCAAACGTCCAAAAAGTGACGGGACGCAAGGTTTGTGACATAGAAAAGGCGCCAAGAGTTTCTCTCTTCTCTCAGCGACTCTCCGTTCTCGTTTGTCACGGCATAACGATGGCGAACGGTGCGAACATCATCGTTGATGACAATTTCTGTTTCCCAAAGTGAGCCATCGTGCGTCGTTAGCACGGCTGTTTGGGAGGCTTCTTCATCGAGTGCATATCGCACAACAAGTTGTTCGCCCCATTGAGTATGGTAGTTTATGGAAAAGCGTAAATGTTTCATGGTTGAATGTAGCGGATTGAAAATGCAGGCATCAAAAGTTCTAATATTGCTTACCCGCCTTCAAAATTAAAAAGTTTTGCGCACATCTTACGAACAATGCACAGCCTTTCAGTACATATCAAGCTATAAAGCCATAAATATAGGTTGCTGCGTATTGCCAGTACGGATAAATTCATTAACTTTGCACTCGCTTTTGGTTCCGTAGCTCAGTTGGATTAGAGCAACGCCCTTCTAAGGCGTGGGTCCAGGGTTCGAACCCCTGCGGAATCACGAAAGATTCACAGTGGAATCAAAAAGAAATTAAGATTGAGAG